>JAPLQY010000057.1 GCA_026399475.1 Rhodocyclales bacterium | reverse complement strand
TTCGCTGGCCTTCTTCCTGCTCTTCGTACTCGCCGCGCTGGCGGCCAACTGGCAGTACTTCGTGCTCTATGTCGGCATGGTGGTGGGCGTGGTGTTCGTGCATAACGCCTCGGCGCTGGCCACCGGCTACGGCCTGGCCTATGGCGCCGGGCTGCCGGAGCGCGACCGACGCGCCGTGGCCATCGAGTGCGGCATCCAGAATTCCGGCCTCGGCCTGATCCTGATATTCAACTTCTTCGATGGCCTCGGCGGCATGGCGGTCATCACGGCCTGGTGGGGCATCTGGCACATCGTCGCCGGTCTTTCTATCGCGACTTTCTGGAGCAAGAGGGAACCGCGATGAGTACGTTCCCAGCCCGCTCCCACGGCCGGCTTTGCACAGCCGGCCGGCTTCGGCGGCGCGGAGCAGTGCTCCGCGAATTCCCGCCTCCGCCCCAGGGAAAGGGGTGACTGTGGTTCGCCGCTGCGCGACTCCATGCTTTACGCTGCGCAAGGCCAGGGGCGGCCCGTCGCCTTGCGCGCAGGCCGCGACATGAGCGCAGTCAGCGTCCTCGTCACCGGCAGTTCCGGCTACCTCGGCAGCCAGGTGGTGGCCGAGCTGGCGCGCCGCGCCGACCTCACCACCATCGCGCTCGACGTGCGCGAACCGATGCAGCGGCTGCCCGGCGTCGCCTATGAAGTTGCCGACATCCGCGCGCCGGAAGTCGATGCCATCGTCGCCCGCCACCGGCCGCAGATCGTGGTGCATCTGGCCTCCATCGTCACACCGGGCAAGAAAAGCAATCGCGAATTCGAATACAGCGTCGACGTCGACGGCACCCGTAAGCTGCTCGAAGCCTGCGTCCGCCACAATGTGAAGCGCGTCATCGTGTCGTCCAGCGGCGCGGCCTACGGCTACCATCCCGACAACCCGGAATGGCTGACCGAGAGCGACCCGGTGCGCGGCAATGAGAGCTTCGCCTACTCCTGGCACAAGCGCCTGGTCGAGGAAATGCTGGCCGACTACCGCGCGCGGCAGCCGCAACTGGAACAGGTGATCTTCCGCATCGGCACGATACTGGGCGCCTCGGTGCATAACCAGATCACCGACCTGTTCGAGAAGCCGCGCCTGATCGCGATCCGCGGCTCCGACAGCCCCTTCGTCTTCATCCACGACCAGGACGTGGTCGGCGCCATCGTGCAAGGCGTCGACTCGCCGGTGACCGGCATTTTCAACGTCGCCGGCGACGGCAAGCTGACCATCTTTGAGATCGCCGCGCGCCTCGGCAAGCGCTGCGTGGTGTTCCCGCCCTGGCTGCTGCAAGGCGCGCTGTGGCTGCTGAAGAAGCTCGGCCTGACCCAGTACGGGCCCGAGCAGATCGACTTCCTGCGCTATCGTCCGGTGCTCGACAACCGGCGGCTGAAGGAAGAGTTCGGCTACGTGCCGAAGCTGACCTCGGCCGAAGTCTTCGAACTTTGGCGGGCCTCACGCACGAACAAGGCCGCGTGACTCGCCGCGAATTCAAGGGCCGCGTGGTCCTCATCACCGGCGCTGCCGGCGGGCTCGGCGCCGCGCTGTGCCAGCGCTATGCCGCCGCGGGCGCGCGCATCGCCGCGCTGGATCTCGATGGCAAAAAACTTGTCACCCTGGCGGTAACGCTGCGCGCCAAGGGCGCCGAGGTGCTGGCCGTGCCCGGCGACATCACCAATCCCGCCGCCTGCCAGTCGGCGGTGGCGACGACGCTGGCGCATTTCGGTGCGCTCGACGGCCTCATCAACAACGCCGGCATCAGCCATCGCAGCCTGCTCGCCGGCACTGACCCCGATGTCATCCGACGCGTCATGGAGGTCAATTTCTTCGGTGCGGCCAACCTCACCCAGGCCGCGCTGGCGCAGATCGTGGCGCGGCAGGGCTTCATCGTCGCCATCTCCAGCGTCGCCGGCTTTTCGCCGCTGACCGGCCGCACCGGCTATGCCGCCAGCAAGCATGCGCTGCATGGCTTTTTCGACAGCCTGCGCAGCGAAGTCGAAGGTGCCGGCGTCGGCGTCACCCTCGTTTGTCCGTCCTTCATCCGCACCGGCATCGGCGCGGCGGCCACCGACGGCAGCGGCGCACCGGTGAGCAGTCCGCGCATCACCATCGGTGGCGAGTCCTCGCCCGAGGAAATCGCGGAGCAGGTCTTCGAAGCAGTGGCAGCAGGGCGCAAGCTGCTGCTACCCGATGCCACGGCGCGCAAAGCGTGGTGGCTCAGCCGGCTCGCGCCGGGGCTCTACGCCAGGATCATGAAGCGGCGGATGGGCGGGGAGTTTGCCGGGTTGCTGTAGCTACGCGTTGAACAGGTCAAGAGTCGGCGCTGGTGGTACGGTGGTTTCGCAATCCCCTCTGCTGGGTTTCTCGGGAGTGCGCGGTGCTTGCACGTGTGTAGCTTGTAAGCTACACTTCTCCCATGATTGAAGTTTTCCGATACCAAACCGCCAGTGGCCATGAGCCGGTCACTGAGTGGCTGCTATCACTGCGCGACAAGCAAGCGCAAGCCAAGGTTCGGATTCACCTGAAGCGCCTTGAAGCCGGGAATTTTGGCGATTGCGAGTCGGTGGGCGGTGGTGTTTTGGAACTGCGGGAGCATTTCGGTGCGGGGTATCGGGTCTATTTTGGGCGCCACGGTCAGTCGATCGTCATTCTGCTGGCTGGCGGATCGAAGAAGACACAGGCGACGGATATCAAGACGGCCAAGGATTACTGGGCCGATTGGAAACGGAGGCAAGCATGAGCAAGAAAGTGGCCGCAGCGGTTTCTCATCACGACTGCGAGGTAGCCGAGCTTCGCGCAGACCGCGCACTGGCGGTGGAATATCTCAAGGCGGCAATGGAATCGCTGGATGATCCGGACAACCGCGCCGCGGGTCTTCTTGCGCTGCGAACCGTGGCGGAGGCTTACGGCGGACTGGGGGCGGTGGCGGCCGAAGCCGGCATCAGCAGGGAATCGCTGTATCGCACCTTGTCGGCCAAGGGCAACCCAACACTGAAAACTCTTTTGGCGGTGTTAAAGGCCGTAGGCATGAAGCTTTCGGTTGAGCCAGGGCAACACGCCGCTGCGTGATTTTCGCGGGCCGGACCGCTCCGCTCTGCTCCCGGTGACTGTCGGCGCACGCCGAGCCGCAGCAAGCGGAAGAGAACCTACACGCTCGCCGGGCCCATGTCACGCAGCGTGTTGAGGAGATCCAGGCGGACGGGAGTCAACTCGGCAAACAGCATCCGTGCCGACTCGAAGGAAGGGCGGTAGTCCGGAGCCCGGCTTCTTTCCTTCTGTGCGAGTTGTTCCCGCGCGGCCTTGAATACGGCCCCTTTGCTGCCAACGTCGATGATGGCTTTCATTGCTCGTCCCTCCTTTCGTCACGTCGCGTTCGAAGTCGGCCGGCAGCGCGTCGAGGTCAGAGAGCTCATAGCTCGTCTCGGCGCAGATCCGGGAATGCCAGCGCTTGCCAAATTTTGCCAAATATTCTAATCTTGCCCCATGAGCACGATGAACATCTCCTTGCCTGATTCGCTCAAGTCCTTTGTCGACGAACAAGTTGACCAGCGCGGCTATGGCACCAGCAGCGAATATGTGCGGGAACTGATCCGCCGCGATCAGGATCGGCTGCACCTGCGAAATATCCTCCTGGCCGGTGCGGAATCGGCGGTGGCGGCGCCTGCCGATGCTGCTTATTTCGCGACGCTGCGCGGACGTGTCCGCCAACGCGCTCGCGGGTGAAGTCAAAGCCGGTAATCCCGCGTGAGCTGGCCAATCGAGATGTCGATGAGGCCATCGCTTACTACCTGAGCGAGGGTGCGGATCAAGCCGCGCTGAGCTTCATTGATGCGCTGGAGCGGGCCTACACACACATCGGCCGTCATCCGGCCAGCGGATCACCCCGCTACGCGCACGGGTTGAATCTGCCCGGCCTGCGTTTTTGGCCGCTAAGCCGTTTTCCACACTTGGTCTTCTACATCGAGCATACCGATCACGTCGACGTCTGGCGCGTACTGCATGGCAAGCGCGACATCCCGGCGTGGATGCACGAACCCGACGCGCACTGAGAATTGATCGGGCCAAGCTGGATTTGACTGATTGAGTCACCGTGTCGCCAGCGACGACTTTCTATTGCCGCGCAACTCGCGGCCCGCAGGTGTTACCATGGTGTCACTCGCAAACAAAGGTGACCAAACATGTCCACCACATCACTCAAGCTTCCCGACGAACTCAAGCAACGGGCCGTAGCTGCGGCCGAGAAGATCGGGGTGTCGCCGCATGCGTTCATGGTCCATGCGATAGAGCAGGCGGCCACGGCGGCGGAACAGCGGGCCGGATTCGTGGCTGAAGCTCTTGCAGCGCGGGAGCAGATGCTGAAGACCGGCAAGGGCTACGATGCCGGCGAGGTTCATGCCTGGTTGATGGCTCGTATTGCGGGCAAAAAGCCGGCTAAGCCGAAGGCCAAATCTTGGCAAGGCTGAGCTATTCCGGACGGGCGCTGGCCGATCTCGAAAGGCTGACCGAGTTCCTGATCGGGATCGATCCGGCTGCGGCGGCAGAGACAGTGGGCTTGATTGCAGAAGCCGTTGAATTGCTGGTTCGTCACCCGCTGATCGGTCGCCCGGTCGAGTTCCCTTTGCGCGAACTGGTGATATCTCGCGGGCGAACCGGGTACGTGGCCCTCTACAGCTTCGAGGAAGCGCAGAACGCCGTACTGATTCTCGCGATTCGCCATCAACGCGAAGCGGGCTATTGGGGCGAGGACGAGGACTGACTCGCAGGCGCCAAAAGTCGGCGCCGACGGCACGGTGGCTCGCGATGCCTGCTTACACCAAAGTCCCCTGCCAGACCCCTTCCCGCGTCAGCAGGTCCTGCTTGCGCGCCAGGCCACCTGCATAACCGGTCAGACTGCCGTTGGCGCCCAGCACGCGGTGGCAGGGCACCACGATGCTCCACGGGTTGCTCCCCACCGCCGCGCCGACGGCGCGCACCGCCAGCGGCTTGTGCAGTTGCGCGGCCAGCGCGCCATAGCTGGTGGTGGCGCCCCACGGAATCGCAACCAGGGCCTCCCACACGCTGCGCTGAAACGGCGTGCCCCAGGCGGCCGCGCGCGGCGTCTTGAACTGCCGACATTGGCCGCCGAAATACGCCTGCAGCTCCTCGGCCGCCTGATCAAGCCAGCTTTGGGACTTCACTGCCTGCCACGCGGATGCGTCCGGGTGGTGGCTCTGGCCTTCGAACCACGCACCGGCCAGGCCGGCATCGCCGGCAGCCAGCAGCATGGGGCCCAAAGGGGTGGCGATGGTCTTGCAGACGAGTTTCATGGGGATCCTCCGTGCCAGAGTCGAATGACGGCGTAGCTGCGCCAGGGTTGCCAGGCCGTTGCCAGCGCGGTGGCCGCGCGCGCGGGTTGCCGGCCGTCGCGCACGCCGAGGCGCTGCTGCACCACGATGTCGCCCGCCGGAAACGCATCGGGCCAGCGCAAGGCGCGCATGGCAATGTATTGCGCGGTCCATTCGCCGATGCCGGGCAGGGCCATCAGGGCCAGCACCGTGGCTTGCACCTGCGGGCCGGGTTTCAGGTCCAGGCCGCCATGCAGCACGGCGTGGGCCAATGCCTGAATGGCCTTTTGGCGTTGCCGCACGATGCCCAGTTGCCCCAGGTCGTCGGGCGAGGCTTGCAGCAAGGAGGCGGGTGTCGGAAACGCATGCGTGAGTTGCGGCCACGGCGTGGCCAGCGGCTCGCCCAGGGTCTGCACCAGGCGTCGGGTGAGCGTGCGCGCCGCCGCCACCGTGATTTGTTGGCCCAACACCGCGCGCACCGCCAGTTCGAAGCCGTCCCAGGCGCCCGGCACGCGCCAGCCGGCGCAATGCGCAAAGTCGCGGGCGAGGGTGGGTTCGATGGCCAGCGGGTCGGCGTCGAGGTCCAGCGCCCAGCGCACTTGTTGCAGGACGGCCGGCAAGACGGGCAGCAGGCTGTCGGAGAGCTGCACATGAACCCGATGCGCCGCGGCCTCGAACTGCAGGCGCACCCAGCCGAGGTGGCTGCGCTTGCCTGCCGACATGCGCACGACGCGCACGAACTCGCCGGCGCTGTCCTCGCCCGTACTGTCCTCGCCCGCACTGTCGTCGCATATCGTGCAGAGTTCCAGGCCCGGCACGGCGCGCTGAGCCAGGAATTTCATCATGGCCGCTTCGGCATAGGGCGGGCGGTAGGCCAGCTTCAAGCGCACGTCGCTGGCTATCTGGCCTTCGCGCCGGCATGCCGATGGCGTCAGGCGGTAATGGCCGACGAACGCGGTGTTGAAGCGGCGCTGGCTGGCAAAGCCGCTGAGCAGGGCAATGCGGGCAATCGGCAGGGCGGTGTCGCACAGCAACTGCTTGGCCAGCAGCAGGCGGCGCGTCTGGCGGTATTGCGAGGGCGTCACGCCCAGGTGCTGGGCCAGGATGCGGCGCATGTGGCGCTCGCTGACGCCCAGGCGTGCGGCGAGGTCGGCAATGCGCAGCGGTGCGTCGGCCAGGGCTTCTGCGCTGTCGAGCAGCTGCATGGCTTGCATGGCCAGTATCTGGCTGGCGTCCTGCGTCGACCAGTGCGGCAGGGCCGCCGGGGCCGCCGGGGCCAGCTCGGGGCGGCAGCGCAGGCAGGGGCGAAAGCCGGCGCCTTCGGCGCGCGCGGCGCTGGCAAAGAACAGGCAGTTCTTCGCCAGCGGCGCGCGCACCTTGCACACCGGGCGACAGTAAATGCCCGTGGTCTTGACCGCCGTGAAGAAGTGACCGTCGAAACGCGCATCGCGCGACAGCACGGCCTGGTAGCAGGCGGCGGGGTCGAGCGGGGTTTGGGGAGAGGCCATGCCTGCATGTTACCCAGGCTTCGGGTGCGCAGTAGCCGTTTTCGGACATGCGCCTGGGGCACGCGGGAGCGCGGCAGGTGAAGACTTTTCCAGCAACTCATGCATTGCTCGGCATCAGCCGCAGACGGGTGATCTCGGCGGGGGCGCCCAGGCGCTTGGGAGGGCCCCAGTAGCCGGTGCCGCGACTGGTGTAGACCCAGAGGCCTTTCAGGCGATGCAGACCCGCGGTGAACGGTTGCTGGAGGCGGACAAAGAAGTTCCAGGGCAGGAACTGTCCGCCATGGGTGTGGCCCGACAACTGCAGATGAAAGCCGGCGGCTTCCGCCGCAACGGCGGATCGCGGTTGGTGTGCGAGCAGGATCTTCAGCGCGGCGTCGTGCGGTGCGCCGGCAAGGGCGGCCTGCGGGTCGCTCCTCTCCTGCTCGTCGAAATGGTGGGCGCTGTAGTCAGTGACCCCGGCGAGCACGAAGGGCTGCCCCTGGTGGCGCAGTACCACGTGTTCGTTCTGCAGGACGAACAATCCGAGGCGTCTCAGTTCGCTTACCCATGCCGCGGCGCCCGAGTAGTACTCGTGGTTGCCGGTGACGAAAAAGCTGCCGTGCCGGGCCTGCAGGCGTGCCAGCGGTTCGACATGCAGGGCAAGCTCGGGCACGCTGCCGTCGACGAGATCGCCGGTGATGGCGATGAGATCGCTCTCCAGAGCGTTGACCTGATCGACGATGCGTTCGAGAAAGCCGCGCCTGATGGTCGGCCCGACGTGAATGTCGCTGATTTGCGTGATGGTGAAGCCGTGCAGTCCGGCCGGCAGATCGCGCAGCCGAACGTCGACCAGGACGACCTGGGGACGCCTTCTGGCATTGAACAGACCGATGGCGGTAAAGCACAGGGCGATCAGGGGAACGCCCCAGGCCGAGTAGTGGACGGCGGCCAGAAATGTCTCCGAGTGCAGTACGGCCATGGCGGGCAACAGCAGGAGATCGCGGACAACGGTCAGCACCAGCAGCGAGGAGGCAAAGCCGCCGGCGATCAGGCCCGCCCAGGTCAGCGCGCTGGCGAGCCCTTCGTTCATTCGCCCCTGCAACGCCCGCGCCAGCAGGCCAAAGGGAATGAGCAGGGTGCATAGGGCCAGCAGGAAGATGCCGATGGCTGTCCCCGCGCCGCCAAGGTCGAGTGCCGGCAGCAGCCGCAGGCCGATATAGGCGTGCAGCAGGCCGATCAGGCTGGTTGCGATCAGGATGAAGCGCAGGGGTGGCATCCGGATAGCCGGGGAGTGATCGCGACTGGGTGGGCGCGCCTTGCCTGCGCCGTCGAGCAGTGCATCGGCATGGAGGGTCGAAGGATTCATAGGGTATCCGGAAAAGCACTGATCAATTTTGTTTCGTCATTCCGGCGAAGGCCGGAATGACGAATTTCACACGTGTCGTGTTGCACTACTAGGCCGGGCCGGCCTTGGCCGGTGGCTCGTCGCGCCGCGGCTCGCAATGCCTGTGCCTGCAGGCGCCGCGGGGCAAGAGCAGCATGGCGCTGCCGAAACCTACCAGCAGCAAAGGCCACCAGGTGTGGAAGAAATGGCGGATCTCCTCCCTGGGGACGATGCCGAGGTTACCCAGCAGCAGCGTGACACCGAGGACGATCAGAGCGACGGGAAAGAAACGGAATCTCATGATGTTCTCCTTGTCCCGTCTCAGGCGCCGCGCCCGGGACCGCCGGTCCAGCCCCGGTTGCCGGGGGACATGCGCTTGGTCAGTTCATCGAAGCGGGCCTGTTGCTCCTTGTCCAGGGCGGCGTAGAAGCGTTTCGTCGCCGCCGTGAGTTGATCAAGGGCCATGCGTCCGTCATCGAACCCCTTCTGTGCGCGTTCGAGTCGGTCGATGGTCGTGACGCTGGCGGAAGTGGCAGCGGCATCCCGCCAGGTCTTGAGCTTTTCACCCATGCGCACCGCCTGGCTGCTTATGGTGCCGTGGAAATCGCTCCAGGCCGCCTCCTGCTCAGTACGCAGCTTCAGGTCGGCATGCAGTCGCTCCAGGCGGCCGTCGGCCATCGCCTTGAAATCGCCGCTCCAGGCACCGCGCATCATGTGCGGCCCGTGCTCGCAAGCGCCGCCGCCCTGCGCCATCACCAGGCCGGCGCCAATGCCTGTCGCCGCCACCAGTCCCAAGCCCGCCAGGGCAATTTTCAGTTTTCGGTTCATTGTGTTTCTCCTTGCTCGATGTGGTCAGCACGCCCCGACCGGGGCTCGCCGTTCCGACCGCGTCGGATGGCTGCATTAAAGCGATGGTTTGTATGCGGCGTGTGTCGGCCGCTGCGCCTTTTGGCAAGCTCGCGTATCCGGCCCGGCTGCGGATACACTGCGATACAAATCAGTTCGCCGCCAGGGGTATAAGACAGCCGTCAACCAAAATGTTCTGCAGTCATACCACGACCCCATGCCATCCCTAGCCGACGCGCCCGACCATATCCTTGTCGTCGATGATGACCGCGAGATTCGCAATCTGCTCGCCGAGTACCTCGAGAAGCAGGGCTTGCGCTGCACCGTGGTCGCCGACGGCCGGCAAATGCGGGCTGCCCTGGAGAAGGGACGTTTCGATCTGGTGGTGCTCGACCTGATGCTGCCCGGCGAAGACGGTCTCACGCTGTGCCGCAACCTGCGCGCGACGCCGGCTTTCGCCAACCTGCCGGTGCTGATGCTCACCGCCCGCCGCGAGGACATGGATCGCATCCTTGGCCTGGAGATGGGCGCCGACGACTATCTGACCAAGCCTTTCGTGCCGCGCGAACTTCTCGCCCGCATCGGTGCCATCCTGCGCCGCAGCCGTGCCCTGCCGCACAACCTGGGCGAGAGTGCGGCACCGCGGGCGCGACAACTCGAGTTCGCCGGCTGGCGCCTGGATACCGCTGCCCGCCATCTGCTCGATGCGGACGGTGTTGCCGTCTCGCTGTCCGGCGCGGAATATCGCCTATTGACCGTCTTCCTCGCCCATCCGCAGCGGGTGCTGAATCGCGACCAGTTGCTGGAACTCACCCAGGGTCGTGAGGCGGAGCCCTTCGATCGCTCGATCGACCTTCTGGTCAGCCGGCTGCGCCAGCGTCTGCGCGAAGACGCCCGCGAGCCGCGGATCATCAAGACCCAGCGCGGCGAAGGCTATGTCCTCGCCGCCGCCGTCACCGAGCTTCCCGCCGGAGACGGGACGTGAGCCGGCATCGCCGGCGTGATACCGGCTGCGTTGCCTCCGCGCCCCGCTGTCGCCATCCACGCAGCCTCTTTGGACGCCTGACGCTGATCTGGCTGCTTGGCCTCGCGGTGGTCCTCGCCGTAAGTTCGTGGATCTACCTCGGCGAGCGCGGCCGTGCCGCCCGCAACACGATGTTCGAGCACATGGCGCTCGATGTGGTCACCGTCGTCGCCCTCATGGACAGCCTGCCGCCGACCGAGCGGCAGGCCTCGCTGAAACGCCTGGAACGCTCGCACTACCGATTTGTGCTGGCCCCCCTGCCGGAAGGCAAGCCGCTAGGGGAAGATTTCGCCCATCCGGCCTGGCTCCGGCTGCGGGAAGGGCTGGCCGGCCGGCCCATGGAAATGCGCGCGGCATTGGCCGGCGACCATCGCCATCCCGCGCTTTATCTCGGCACTCGCCTGGCTGACGGCAGCCCCTTCCTGGTCGAAGCCATGGCGCCGGTGCCGACCACGCCGCCGGCGCGCACCCTGGCGGCAATGGCAGCCCTCGTGATCGGTGTCATCCTCGTCACCTTGCTGGCGGTGCGCATCGCCACCCGGCCGTTGTCGCGCCTGGCACAGGCCGCGGAGGCCCTGGGCGAGGACCTGGACCGGCCGCCATTGGCCGAAGAAGGCCCGGTGGAAGTGCGTCGCGCGGCGGTCGCTTTCAACTGGATGCAGACACGCCTGCGCGGCCTTTTTGCCGAACGCACGCGCATCCTCGCCGCTGTCAGCCACGATCTGCAAACGCCGCTCACGCGCCTGCGCTTGCGCGCGGAACTGATGGACGACGAGACACTGCGCGACAAGATGCTGGCCGATCTTTCCGCGATGCAGGCGCTGGTGGAGGAGGGGCTGGCGTATGCCGGGAGCACCGCCGCGCCGAAGGAAGCGGCGATCCTCACCGACCTCGATGCCCTCGTGGCAAGCCTTGTTGCCGATTACACCGACGCCGGCCAGCCCGTCAGTCTCGCTGGCCTGAACGGCTATCCCGTGCGCACGAGGCCCCACACCCTGCGCCGGCTGCTGGGCAATCTGGTGGATAACGCGCTCAAGTTCGGCGGTAGCGCCGAGCTTGTGCTGGATGGTGCGGACGGCGTGCCCGCCGTCGTGGTGCGCGATCGCGGACCGGGCATTCCCGAGGCGGAACTGGACAAAGTCTTCGAGCCCTTTTACCGGCTGGAATCTTCCCGCAACCGCGAAACCGGCGGTACCGGCCTGGGTCTCGCCATCGCCAGACAACTCGCCAATGCCCTGGGGGCGGAGCTGATCCTGCGCAACCTGGCGGATGGCGGACTCGAAGCACGGGTGATACTTCCGGCGGATCTGCCGGCCGCGTCGGCTTGATTTGCTGCTGTCACGCCTGCCTGAATTGCTCGCTCAGTTTGTTGACTGCCTCGCGCTCACCACGAACGCGCAGGAACGCGCCTTCCTCGTCGGCGCGTTCTTCCAGCACTTCGCAGTTGGCGAAGATCTGGCCGCGCTGTTGCTGTGCCGACCAGGGCAGAAACAGCTCGGCCTCGACCAGTCCTCCGCGGAAAAACCCGACGATCGCTTCGCGCAGTAAGGCTATGTCGCCGGCGCGGCGCGCGCTCATCACGATGCAATCGGGGTAAGCGTTGCGTAGCGCCGCTTCGCGGTCGGTTTGCGCTGCTGCGTCGCCAACGTGATCTATCTTGTTGAAGACGCGGATGCGCGGCACGTCCTGCGCGCCGATCTCGGCCAGCACCTTGTCGGTGACCGCCAGCTGCCGTTCGAACCCGGGATCGCTGGCGTCGATCACGTGGAGCAGCAGCGAGGCATCGAGCGCCTCTTCGAGCGTCGACTTGAACGAGGCGACGAGCCCGTGCGGCAGGTTCTTGATGAAGCCGACCGTGTCGCTGACCAGCACGCGCGGCCTGCTCTCCGGCTGCAGCGCGCGGACGGTGGTGTCGAGCGTGGCGAAGAGCTTGTCTTCGACCAGCACTTCGCTGCCTGTCAGCGCGCGCATCAGGGTGGATTTGCCTGCGTTGGTATAGCCGACCAGCGCCACAGTGGCGAGCCCCTGGCGCCCCTGTCGTCGCGAGCGCTGGGTCTTGCGCTCGACGTCCATTGCGTCGATCTCTTTCTGCAGTTCGGCGATGTGGTCGCGAATCTTGCGTTTATCCAGTTCGGTGTGCGACTCGCCGGCGCCGCGGCCGCCGGTGCCGCTGCGCTGCCGCCCTTGCGGCCCGGCGAGCTTGGCCGCCTCGCGCAGGCGCGGCGCCATGTAGCCCAGCCGGGCGATCTCCACTTGCGCGCGCGCGGCGCGGGAAGTGGCGTGGCGGTGGAAGATTTCGAGGATGACCATGGTGCGGTCCATCACCTCGCAGCCGACCTCCTTTTCGAGGTCGCGCGCCTGCGAGGGCGAGATTTCGTGGTCGACGAAGACGGCGTCGATCTTGCCGGCGTCAGGGTCGGCGGCGGCGTGCAAAGGTTGCTCGAAGGTGCCGGGCGCCGGTTCGCTGTCGACGAAAAGGCGCATTTCTTCCCGCTTGCCTTTGCCCAGGTAGGCCGTCGAGTCGAAGCTGGAACGCTTCTGGGTGAAGGTGGCGGTGATCTGGTAGCCCAGTGTCTTGGCGAGATCGCGCAACTCGGCGAGCGAGGACTCGAACTCGAGGTCGCTCACGTTCGGCAGTTGCACGGCCGCGACGATGGCGTACTTGGGCTTCTCTTTGACTTCTTTTCGCATTCGGGGATGGCTTCTCTTGGGTGGGCGAAGGCGGATAGTACCCGTCAATGCCAAGCTTGCCGGCATCGACCACGGCGCCGGCAGGCCCAAGCCCGCCGGCACCGCTGGTCGGGATCAGTCGCGTCCGCGTCCGATCGAGCGGCAGCCGATCAGGTTATCGCTCTCGAAGTAGCGCAGGCCGGGCCCGCAGTCCATCTGCTGCGCGGGATAGGCGGGAGTGCAGGTAAAGGCGCCGGAGTCGCGGTTGTACGAGCCCTCGCGCAGCATCCAGCCGCTCGGGCAGTACTGTTGCTGCTGCGGCGCGGCGGCGCGCTGGCGGGTCTGGCGTCCCTCGACCACGGTGATGACGGTCGAAGCGGAACCGCTGCAGCCAAAGGTCGTCTTCACGCGCTGCCCCTTGGCGGTTACGGTGAACTGGCCCGGCGCGGAGAAGACGTGATCGAATTCGCGCGGGAGATAGCCTTCGCTCCTGCCGATGACGCGGGTGTCGGGCGAGCCGTTGTCGCCGTATTCGATCCACATGCCGCAATCGGTGGCTTCGTTGCCCTGGCCAGAGATACGGAACCTTACGTTGGCCTGGCCATTTTCCAGTACGACCCTGTCTGCGTGCGGCGTGATCGTGGTGATGGTATCGGCCCAGGCGGCAGGCGTGAATGCGATGGCGATGGCGGTGACGGCGAACAGGGAAGGTCGTTTCATGGTGGACTCCTTGGTGGGTATCTGCGCCATGGTGTCCCTCCGGGCGGGCTCATTCCGTGCGCTGGCGCGCATAGATGCCCTTGGATGGCTTGGGTCACAGCGTCCCACCAGGGGACTTCCGTCGGGGCGTTGCCAGCGCCGACTCCTCTTGTATGCTTCAGCTTTTCATTCAGTCCCGCGCCCGCCATGCCCCTGACCGCCCAAGCCCGCAAGACCGCCCTTGAACTGATTGCCTTCATCGACGCCAGCCCCAGCCCGTGGCACGCGGTGGCGAGTGCCGAGGAACGCCTGCTGGCGCGGGGCTTCACGCGGCTGGAGGAGGGCGAGCGCTGGCAGCTTGCGGCGGGTGGGCGCTATTACGCGGTGCGCGGCGGTGCGTCGCTGATCGCCTTCGTGCTGGGCAGCCGGCCGCTGGCGGAAACCGGCTTTCGCATCGTCGGCGCCCATACCGATTCGCCGGGGCTGCGGCTCAAGCCGCGGCCGGCCATCGCCGGGGACGGCCTGATGCGCCTCGGGGTGGAGGTATATGGCGGGCCGATACTGGCCACCTTCACCGACCGCGACCTGAGCCTCGCCGGGCGCGTCGTGATGCGCACGGCGGCGGGACCGCAGACGCGGCTGTTGCGCTTCGAGCAGCCGCTGGTGCGGCTGCCCAACCTGGCGATCCACATGAACCGCGAGGTGAATGAGCAGGGCCTGAAGCTCAACAAGCAGACCGAGCTGCCGCTGATCCTCGGCCAGCTGGGCGAAGAAGAAGACGCGGAAGCCCGCCTGCGCAAGCTGCTGGCCGATGCCGCGCAGGGCGATGCGGCAGACCTGCTGAGCTGGGAACTGGCGGTCTATGACGTACAGAAGGGCTGCCTGTGGGGAGCGGACGAGGAGTTCATCGCCGACAGCCAGCTGGACAACCTGGCGTCGTGCCATGCGGCGATCGCCGCGCTGATGGCGACGGAGCAGCCGACGACGACCTGCGTCGCGGCCCTGTTCGACCACGAGGAGGTCGGCAGCGAGAGCGCCGCCGGGGCGGGCGGCAGCTTTGTCACCGATGTGCTGGCCCGCATCGGCCTGCAGGTCGGGCTGGCCGGCGAAGATCGGCGCTGCGCCATGGCGCGGAGCTTCTTCATCAGCGCCGACATGGCCCACGCCTGGCAGCCGAATTTCCCGGCCGCCTACGAACCCGACCACAAGGTGATGATGAACGGCGGGCCGGTGATCAAGACCAACGCCAGCCACCGCTACGCTACGCAGGCGGAGACGGCGGCCCGCTTCATGGGCCTGTGCGAGCAGGCCGGGGTTCCCTGCCAGCAGTACGCCCATCGCGGCGACCTGGGCTGCGGCAGCACCATTGGCCCGATCGTTGCTGCGCGGCTGGGCATCGCCAGCGTGGACGTCGGCTCGCCCATGTGGGCCATGCACAGCGCGCGAGAGAGCGCCGGCGCCCATGACCACGGCTACATGATTGCCGCCCTTACGGCGGGATATGGGAACTGAGCGGGAACTGAGCGGCGTGGATTCGCCGGACTGGCGCGAGCCGCTACCCCATCAGATCGTCATAACCCTGCTCGCTCCCGCCGCCAGCTTCGCCCATGGTATGGCGAGCTTGAAGTGGCGCATATCGAAGGCGTGGGGCCGGCGGCAGCTGTCGCTCGACATACGGAGGAGTTCGTCGCCTCGTGGAAGGCAGGGCAGGTCGGACGCCGGTGGGACGGCGGCCGAGCTTTCGATGCGGCTTTCCGGCCTTGACGGACGCTAATCGCTGCCTTGCTGCAAGTTCGACTTTGTTGATTGGAATCAATTAGCGAAGCGTGTTCATGGTGTCAAATGAAACAGTTGCAAAATAGCGCAATCCATTGACGCAGGAGCTAATATGAAAAAAGCATACGTTTTGCTGGCGCTGGCTGGCTTGATCGCCTTCCCGGTTCATGCAGAAGGCAATATCTCTGCGAAGCAGTCCGAGGTTATGAAAAAGCTCCTTGTGGCCTACGCCGCAAAGGCAAAGGTGGAGGTCAAAGAGGAGAAAGGACGAGGGACCGTCTCGGACAAGCCTTTCACGGCGGAGGCCGGACAGAAGTTTTTCCTGATTCGGCGGACCTGGCAATCGGGTGACTTTACCTGCTCGGGTTGTCATACCGAGGATCCGAGGAAAGAAGGCAAACACATCAAGACCAAGGCGCCCATTAAACCGCTGGCGCCTTCTGTAAATCCCGAACGCTTTGTGGATGTCCAGAAGGTCGAGGCCAACTTTACGGCGCATTGCATGGATCTCCATGAAAGGGATTGCACCGCTTACGAAAAAGGCAATCTCATTGCCTACCTGATGTCCGTGAAATAAGGCCCGCTCGAAGCATCCGGTTCCCCTGGGCGGATTCGATGCGCCGGCGGAACCGCTACCCCATCAGTCCGTCATAAACCGGGGTCGCCCGGAGTGATGCCGATCATGGCGCCGGGCAGGATGATGCGCAGGGTGGTGAAGTGGTCGAAAAAGCCGGGACGTCGGGTGCCGCTCAGTCGGCTCAGCGGAAGCTGATGCGGCGCAGGACAGCCTCACCCGCCTTGAGGTGCAGGAAATAGCGGGCGTTGGCGGTGGCATCGAACTCGACGGTCTTCGCCGTGTCGCCGCAGAGCCGTTCGTCGGCAGCGGTCTCCATGTGGTCGTCGTCGATGCGTGCGCTGCCTTCGGCTGCGCCGTCGAACTCTAGCCGCAATTGCCGCCGGCCCATGGCCAGCGGGCCGAGCGGAACGAAGTAGGCACCGGCCAGGGCATTGTGCCACGGCGCCAGTTCCGCGGCTTCCCAGGTCCCGGTGGCCTGCCGGATGGGCACTGCGGGGTAATGGCCGCAGGTCTCCTTGACTTGGCGCAGCATGGCGAACAGTGCGGCGACGCGAACATCGTTCGTCGTGCCCAGGTAGCGCTCGATGTGCGAGCGCGCCGCCGCCGCGCCGGAATCGAAGCTCAGGCGGCCGCTGCACTCGCCTTCGTGGCAGTTGCTGCAGATGGTGTGGAACTGGACGATGGTCTCGATCGAGGCTGGCGGCTGAGCCTCCGCCGTTGCCGTGAGCGCGGCCAGAGACGACATGGCGAGGCAGAGCAGAATGCTTCGCGCTGCGCTCACGAAACCTCCAGCCAGTGCCGGATCCAGGCCAGCGCGGCATCGAGATGGCTGGCCGCTGCCGGTGAAATCTCCTCGCCGAGTTCGAAGCGTTCGCCGCGGATCGCCAGCAGGGTACACGGTGGCGGAGCCTCGTCGTGCAGTCCGACATACACATGCATCACCGCCTCCGGTGTCATCGCGTGGGTGGTGAAGCTCGTGTCGCGCGCCGCTTCGAGCACCGTGACGGCGAAGGGCGCCGAGGCGTCCAGGCTGGCGTCGATGAAGAGAATGCGGCTGCGGTTCTCAAGATCGAGCGCGTGCTCGACCTGAAGCTGGAAGTCGGTCAGGCACTCGATGCCGGGCAACCCGAGTGCGGCAATGCGGTCGACCAGTAGCGGCCCCAGCGCATCGTCACCGCGGCTCGGGTTGCCCCAGCCGAAGATCAGCGTGGGTGCGGTCAATGGACTACCTTCCCCCCATTACCTGCCCCACGGCTGGCTCTGCATAGCCAGCCGGCTTCAGCGGCGCGAAGCAGTGCTCCGCGAAACCCCGCTTTCGCGCCAGGGAAAGGGGTGACGGTGGTTCGCGAGCGGTGCTCGCTCCATGGGGTTGGCTGCGCCGCCCTTGGGGCGGCCCGGCTGGCGGCGCTCACGGCGCGCGCGTCAGGCCGCGATGGTCGCGTGTGACCTCGTCGATCACCGTGCCGTCAGCGCCGACTAAGGCCACTTCGAGCGGCATCTGGCCCAGCGCATGAGTGGCGCAGGAGAGGCAGGGGTCGAAGGCGCGGATGGCGATCTCGATGTGGTTGAGCAGTCCTTCGGTGATCTCGCGGCCGCTCAGATATTTCTTTGCGACTTCGCGCACGGCCGTGTTCATGGCCTGGTTGTTGTGCGTGGTCGAGACGATCAGGTTGGCGCGGATCACCTGGTCGTCTTCGTCCACGCGGTAATGGTGGATCAGCGTGCCGCGCGGCGCTTCGATGACGCCGACGCCTCGCTCCTGGCGCTCGCCGGTCGCCATCAGGTCGTGGCCGGTGATGTCATCGTCGTGCAGCAGGTCCTTGATGCTTTCGGCCGCGTGGAGCATTTCGATCATGCGCGCCCAGTGGTAGCCCAGCGTCGCTCCGGTGACACTGCCGCCGTCGAAGGCGACGAATTCCTGGCGTTCCTTGTCGGCCAGCGGGGTCGGGATGCTGTCGCAGTGGGTGACACGGGTGAGCGGTCCGACCCGATAGGATCCTTCCTCCGGTCCCATCGATTTGAAGAAGGGAAATTTCATG
This sequence comes from Rhodocyclales bacterium, assembly GCA_026399475.1. Lineage (GTDB taxonomy): Bacteria > Pseudomonadota > Gammaproteobacteria > Burkholderiales > Rhodocyclaceae > Sulfuritalea. Next base: position 9,821 of record JAPLQY010000057.1, on the reverse strand, counting down.
TAGGACCAGGGCTTCACGTCTTCGGCGATGACTTCCCAGTAGCGCCCGTAGTCGAAATGGTCGAACAGGGTATTGCCGTCCATGTCGCGCGCGCGCAGGCCGCCGTGGTAAAGGTCCATCGCTCCGGAAGCTGACACCAGGCACATGCCACTGGAGCGGAAGCGGCCGAATTCGTTGTATTCGGCGAGGTTCTGTTCGAACAACTGGCGGATCATGCCGACGGCGTCGCGGCTCCAGGCCACCATCTGGTAGGCGTCCTTGAGCAATTCGGCGCGTTCTTCGACCGACAGGGACTTGTTTACGCCACCCGGGATCGAGCCGGTGCCATGCACCCGCTTGCCGGCGGTCATGCGGATTACTTCCTGGCCGTATTTTCTGAGCAGCACGCCCTTTTTGGCGATTTCCGGATGCGCGGCAATGACCCCGACAATGTTGCGTGCGGCCACGTCGGAACCGAAGCCGAACAGCAGATCGGGCGACGAGAGATGGAAGAAGTGCAGGGCGTGCGATTGCAGGATCTGGCCGTAGTGCATCAGGCGGCGAATCTTCTCTGCCGTCGGCGTCAGTTGCTTCACGCCCAGCATCATGTCCATGGCCTTCGATGCCGCCAGGTGGTGGGAGACCGGGCAAATGCCGCACAGGCGCTGCACCATCACCGGCACTTCCCAGTAGGGGCGGCCCTGGATGAACTTTTCGAAGCCGCGGAATTCGACGATATGCAGGCGCACCTGATGCACCTTGTTGTCATCGTCGAGCAGGATCGTGACCTTGCCGTGGCCCTCGACCCGCGACACCGGATCGATGGCGACGCGACGGAGTTTTTCGGGGGAGATGGCGGTTTCGAGTTCAAACATGGAAGGCAAGCTCCAAGGCCGAGAATGGAATCATCGTTGTCAATTGATGCTCAGTCATAGTGCAGCAGGCCGTGCCCCAGGTTGGGCGTGCGGCCGGCCAGCAGGTCAGTCAGCAGTTTCCAGATCGCATCGGCCGGAGGCGGGCAACCCGGAAGGAAGTAGTCCACCTTCACCACTTCATGGATCGGGTGCACGTTGTTGAGCGGCAGGGGCAGTTCCGGGTCGTTGGGTATGCCGCCGTGGGACAGCCCTGGCTCGGTCTGATAGACCTCTTCAAGGACGTCGCGCAGGTCGAGGTGGTTGCGTTGCGCGGGCAGGCCGCCGTTGATCGCGCAGGCGCCCAGGGCCAGGATGATCTTGCAGTTCTTGCGGAACTCGCGCAGCACGTGCACGTTCTCGGCGTTGCACAGCCCGCCTTCGATGATGCCCAGATCGCAGGGGCCGCAATGCTTGATGTCGGTCAGCGGTGACCGGTCGAATTCGATCAGATCAAGCAGCTTCAAAATTCGCTCGTCGATATCGAGGAATGACATGTGACAGCCGAAACAGCCGGCGAGGCTGGTGGTGGCGACCCGCAGTTTCCTGACTGGGGACGGGGCCGCGTTCATGGGCGCGTTCATGATGCCTTCTCCGTGACCTGTTCGCTGATGGGCGCCAGATCGTACTTGCGCTGGCCAATGGGCACGGCGAAGCCCCGCCGCTTGGGCAGGATGACGCCAACCGGACAGATGCCCGCCGCGCGGTCGGTGACAGCGAAATCGGTATCGGCGAGTTTCCCGCTCTCGCTACTGATATGCACCCGGCGGCCCAGGATGCCGCGTCCGCCCATGTAGAAGACGTCCTTGCCGTCGACGTCGCGCGACGCCGTGACGCACAGGCTGCACATGATGCAGCGGTTGAAATCGAGCAGCACGTCAGGATGCGAGGCATCGACCGGACGATCGGGATAGAACATGTCGAAGTGCGGCGACATCATTTTCAGTTCGTAGGCTGTCGCCTGCAAGACGCAATCCCCGCTTTTCTCGCAGGAGGGGCAGAAGTGGTTGCCTTCGACGAAGAGCATCTGCAGCAGCGTCCGGCGCTTGTCGTCGAGCTCGGCGGTGCGGTTCTCGACATTCAGGCCGGGCTGGGCTTCCATGGTGCACGACGAACCGAAGCGGCCATTGACCTTCACCGTGCACAGCTTGCATGAGCCGTGCGCAGGAAAATCCGGGTGCCAGCACAAATGCGGAATATAGGTGCCGCTGGCGGTCGCCGCCTGCATGATGGTTTGCCCGGGGGTAAAGGGAATATCTTCGCCATCGAGCAGGAAAGTATTGGTCGTTTTCATGCTTCCGCCTCATCAGGAAAGTGCGCAGCGGCGTCATCGCGGCCGGTCATCTGGCGCGCCTGCGACAGCGCTGCGTCGAGATCGAAGGCCGGCTCGTAGTCGAGCGACATGAGCCGGTGCTCGTAGGCCGGACGGAACTTGTTGAGCGTGTCGAACACCGGGTTGCAGGCGGTATTGCCCAGCCCGCAGTGGCTGGCGCCCTGCATCAGGCGATGCAGCTTGAACAGTTCGTTGATGTCGTAAGGCGAGCCGTGCTTGTTTGCGATCTTGTCCATCAAATTCCTGACCAGCGTCGTGCCGACCCGGCAGGGGGTGCAGAAGCCGCAGGATTCGTGGGCGAAAAAGTGGGCGAAATTGCGCGCCACCTCGAACATGTCGCGGGTTTCGTCGAAGATCATGAAGGCGCCTGCGGTCGGAATGTCCTCGAAGGCGATCTTGCGGTCGAACTCCGCTTCAGCCAGGCACATGCCCGACGGGCCGGAGATCTGCACGGCCTGATAGTCCGAGGCGCCGCAGTCTTCCAGCACCTGCCGCACGGTGACGCCGTAGGGATATTCGTAAATGCCCGGGCGCTCGCAGTCGCCGCTGACCGACAGGATCTTGCTGCCGGTCGATTTCTCGGTGCCGTGCTGCGCATACCAGGCGCCGCCGTGGGTGGCGATCAGGCAGGAGGCGGCGAGCGTCTCGACGTTGTTGACCGTCGTCGGCTGGTCAAGGTAGCCGCGCGTAACCGGGAAGGGCGGCCGGATGCGCGGCCGTCCGGGTTTGCCCTCGAGCGATTCGATCAGTGCCGACTCTTCGCCGCAGATGTAGGCGCCGGCACCGAGATGGATTTCGATGTCGAATTCGAAGGGCGTGCCGAGGATGTTTTTGCCCAGCAGGCCGGCCTCGCGCCGAGCCGCCAGCGCTGCTTCCAGCGGTTCCAGCAGATAGCGGTACTCGCCGCGCAGGTAGATCAGGCCTTTTTTCGCGCCGACCACCAGTCCGGCGATGCTCATGCCCTCGAACACGAGGCTGGAGTATGAGGTCAGCAGCACGCGATCCTTGAAAGTTCCCGGTTCGCCTTCGTCGGCATTGCAGACGACATAGTGGGCAGCGCCTGCTCCATGACCTTCGGCCGCGCGGCAGGCTTCCCACTTGAGGCCCGTGCCGAAGCCGGCACCGCCGCGGCCGCGCAGGCGGGCGTCCTTGATCTCGGCCAGCATCTGTTCTGCGCCGCGTTCCAGCGCGGCGGACAAGGCCTGGCCGGGGACCAGGCCGTGATCGAGAAGCATGTCCTTGCGCCGGATATTGTCGTCGACCGCAAACCATTCGGCAGGCCATTCGGCCACCGGCGTTTCGTTGCGAATAAGGCCGACCATTTCACCGACGCGAGCCGGTGTCATGCGTGTAACGGCTCGATAGTTCACCAGCAGCGCCGGGCCCTGATCGCACATGCCGGTGCAGGACGTGGTGTTCACGCTGACCAGGCCGTCTTCGGAAACGCGCCCGGGTTCCAGCCACAGTTTCTTGCACATCGCGTCCATCAGGTCGGCATTGCCCAGCATGCGGTCGGTGATGTTGTCGGACCAGAGTACGCAATACTTGCCGCGTTGCCGGGTATGGAAAAAGCTGTAGAAGGCGGCTGTCCCGCCCACCTTGGCGCGCGGCCAGCCGACCGCATCGGCGATATGGGTCAGCGTCGCGGGGGAAAGCCAGCCCAGCTGCTCCTGGATCTCGCGCAAAATCTGCATCAGCCGCGAGCCGTCGCGGTGATGGCGGTCGAGAACGACGTCGATCAGATCGGTATCGGACATGAAATAGACCTCGGAGGGAAGCTTCTGGATGGACTAGTGCATTGCAGCATATCGTCCTTGTATTGCGGCAATTTAATCTGGGTCAACCTTTGTCGAGTTTTGACGCATGCCATCGCAAAATGGGCGTAGAAACAACCCCTTTTGCTTTGCTGGCGGCCTTTTCACAAGCGGCTCTGCCAGCACTCTGCTAGCATTTGGTTTTAGGCGCACCGGCCCTGCTCAACGCCAGCCATGACTTACGACAGCCCATTTGCCGCGCTGGGAAATACTCGTGACACCGGAGAGGTGGAAGCGCAGGTGGGCGAGATTGTCCGCGCCTTTGCGCCGGGCCACGACTTGATCCGGATTGCCGACACGTTCAGCCTGCTGGATCGAGCCTTCGATGGCGATCTGCCGGGGTATCAGAAGCTCAAGACGCTGTATCACAACCGCACCCACACCAACGAGGTCGTGCTGTGTTCCGCCCGCATGCTGCACGGCCTGCACCTGGCCGGCCAGGGACTCGATGCCGATCACATCGATGCTGCACTGATCGGCGCCCTGATGCACGATGTCGGCTACCTGATGAGCGACGCGGAAGCCAGTGGGACCGGCGCCCAGTTCACCAGCAGTCACGTGCTGCGCGGCGTCGAGTTCACCCGCCGGCATCTGCAGGCCCTGCCTGCCGATGTGCTGGAAGCTACCACCAAGGTGATCCTGCTGACGGACCACCGCAAGCATCCCGACTGGGTCACTTTCGACAACCTGCAGCAGCAGCGTGCGGCCTATGCCACGGCCACCGCCGACCTGATCGGCCAGATGGCCAATCGCGAGTACCTCGAACGCGTGCTGTTCCTATATTACGAGTTCGAGGAAGCGCAGATGGGGGGCTTTGCCGACATCCACGATCTGCTGGAAAAGACCACGGCGTTTTATCGCATGACCAAGAGTCGGCTCGACCAGGATCTGCACGGCATGTCGGTGCATCTGGCGCAGCATTTCGGTCGGCAGACGGGTGTGGAGCGGAACTACTATCAGGAATCGATCGATCGCAATCTCGACTATCTGCATCGCGTGGTCAATACCGGGCGCGAGCATCGCCTGGAGCACCTCAAACGCGGCGGCGTGGTCGAAAAAGTGCTGGAACTGAAGGCTGATATCTGAGGTGGAACGCATAACGATTTCTCTTGATGCCGACCTGGCCGCCGAATTCGACCGGCTGATCGCCGAACGCGGCTATCAGAACCGGTCCGAGGCAGTGCGTGACCTGCTCCGTGCGCATCTCGAGCAGGCGCGGCTGACGCGCGGCGAGGCGACTCATTGCGTCGCCAGTCTGTCCTACGTCTACAACCACCACGAGCGCGATCTGGCCGAGCGGCTCACCGCCTTGCAGCATGGCCAGCACGACCTCACGGTGGCGACCCTGCACGCCCATCTCGATCACGAAAATTGTCTTGAAAGCGTCATCCTGCGCGGACCGACGGCCGCGGTGCGCAGCTTTTCGGATGCGCTGATCGCCGAGCGCGGCGTGCGTCACGGTCAGCTCAACCTGATCGATGTCGAGCTCGATCCGGGCCGCGAACATCATCATGGCTACACGCCCGTGCGCCGGGCGCACGGCCATGTACATCTGAAGCCAAAGACCTAATGTGATCGAACCGGATCACCTCGTTCTTGCCACCCGCGATCTTGATCTCGGCACAGCGTGGCTGGAGCAGCGACTCGGTGTGGCGCTCGCCGCCGGCGGCCGGCACAGCCGCATGGGCACGCATAATCGCCTGCTGCATCTTGGTGACGACTTTTACCTTGAACTGATCGCAATCGACCCGCAGGCGCAGGCCCCTGGTCGACCGCGGTGGTTTGAACTGGACCGGCGGGAAGCACTGCCGGCAGGGCTTCCTCGACTGGTGCATTGGGTGGCGCGCAGCGACGACATCCTGCGTGACGCCGCCGCGAGCACTGAAGCGCTGGGCGACATTCTGCCCATGGAGCGCGGCGATTATCGCTGGCGCATCACGGTGCCGCCTGACGGGCACCTGCCGGGGAACGGACTGGTGCCTACCCTGATTCAATGGGAGGTGCCGATTCATCCAGCGGCAAACCTGCCGGATGCCGGCTGCCGCCTGATGAAGCTGGAGGGCTTTCATCCGCAGCCGGTACGCATCAGAACTGCGCTGACTAGCCTCGGTCTGGCATCACGCCTCGACCTTCACGCATGCGCCGCCGATGAAGCACCGCAACTGGTCGCCTACATTCGCACGCCAGAGGGCCTGGTGGAACTCGATTGATCCGCTTTGGATGGCCGCGAAGGCAGCGCGGCGGTGATGCGTGATCCGGTGCGATTGGCCGATCAAATGATATTCTTGATTCTGATCAATATATCTTTAGTGGGATGGGTTAGCTTGAACCAAAGAGCAGCAAGGGAAACAACAGCAGGGCTATAAGAGGGGGGCGGCTTCGACGCTAGGCAACTGAGGCGCGTGCCGTATTGGGTGTCAAGGGCGAGTGGGCACTTGAGGCGGGTTGGTGTCGAGAGAAAAAAACTGAAATGCAACCTGCGCTGATTCGGCTGTTGTTGCGCCTCAATGGATGGCGCTTGTGGGTGCTCTTTTCATTGGGAGCCGTACTCTCGACAGAGTTGATTACCTCCCTGATGGACCTGTTGCTGAAGGGGGAGATAACGGCTGACTATATGCTGACGGGTCTGGTTGCGGCAGGCTTGGTGGCGCCGTCGACATTGTTTCTGTTGAGCTATGCCCTTCGGGAACTTTCCCGCAGCCAGCAGGAGGCGCTGGCCCACAGCGTGGATAGCGCAGAGGCCCGCCTGAAAGTGGCTCTGGACTCCTCCGACGAAGGCATTCTGATGGTCGCCAGGGATGGCAAGGTGCTGTCCGCCAACAAGCGTTTCCTCGAACTCTGGCGTGTGCCTCCGGAACTGGCAGCCGCTGGCCAGGATGAGCCGCTGCTGGCCCATGTACTCGATCAACTGGCAGATCCCGATGGCTTCATGGGCCAGGTACGACGCCTCTACGGCAGCGATGAAGAGGCGAACGATACGCTGCAGTTCAAGGATGGCCGGGTGTTTGCACGCTACACCCGTGCCTTGTCCCTCGGCAGAGAGCAGGGGCGTATCTGGTGTTTCAAGGACATCACCGACCAGGCCCATACCCAGGAGGCCCTGGCCGAGCGCGAGGAACTCTACCGCGCCATTGTCAGTCAGGCGGGGGACGGTATCGACCTGGTCGACGCGGAGACCTTGCGCTTTGTTGAAGTCAATGAAGCCGCCTGTCGCATGCTCGGATACCGGCGCGAGGAACTGGTTCAACAGCCATTGAGCATGATCCAGGCCGACCTGACCGAAGCCGCCCTGCGTGAGGTGGTGGCCGGGATACTGCAGTCCGGCCACGGCAGTTTTGAAGCACGGCATTGCTGCAAGGACGGCCGTATTCTCGATGTCCACACCAACGTGCGAGTGATCCGGTTACAGGGTCGTGACTTTCTGGCCTGTATCTGGCGCGACATCAGCGAACGCATTGCTGCGGAAAGAGCAATGCAGCAATTGAATGCGGATCTGGACGCGACTCTGCAAGCCATCCCTGACCTGCTTTTCGAAATGAGTGGCAGCGGCGAATACATTCGCGTCTGGGCTCGAAATCCGGAACTTCTTGCCGCGCACGAGGAGGTTCTGCTCGGCCATACGGTCAGCGAAATTCTTCCGCCGGAAGCGGCCAATACGGTGATGGCAGCGCTGGACGAAGCCGGGACAAAAGGGTATTCCCACGGTAAGGTCATCCGGCTCAGCCTTCTCCGGGGAGATAGCTGGTTCGAACTGTCCACAGCGGTCAAGGCAGGCACTGATTCATCCAGCAATCGATTCATCATGCTGTCCCGCGACATCACCGAGCGCAAGCGCATCGAGCGTCGGCTGGACATGGCTGTTGAAGTCACTCAGGTGGTCCTTTGGGAGGTCGATTTCCTGCATGATCGACTGATGTTCGACCAGGCCATGTTGCCCATGCTGGGCCTGGAACCTGATGAACTACTGGACAGCTTGCAGGCATGGATTGAACGCGTACATCCCGGCGATCTCAGCCAGTTCATGCAGCGCTTCCAACTGGCAATGCAACCGGGCAACGCGATATTCGATTTCGAATATCGGCTAAAGAGCAAGAACGGAAATTATCAATGGATTCACACAAAAGGGAGCGTCATTCAGCGCAGCATGGATGGACAGCCGGAATTCGCCGTCGGGACTTCGATGAACATCTCGGCCCGCAAGCAAATTGACGAGGCCGTGCGAAACAGCGAAGAGCGCTCGCGCAATCTGGCCACCTTGCTGCGCCTGATGGCCGACAACGTGCCTGACATGATCTGGGCCAAGGACCTGGACAAGCGCTACCTGTTCGCGAACAAGGCGTTTTGCGAACAATTGCTGAATGCCAGGGATACCGACGAACCACTGGGCAAGACCGACATGTTCTATGCGCTGCGCGAACGGAGCAGCCGACCCGATGACCCGGCGTGGCACACATTCGGTGAACTCTGCCAGGACAGCGATGCGATCACCCTGGAACGGGGCGGACCTTCGGTATTCGAGGAATACGGCAACATCAAGGGCAGTCTGGTCTATCTCGATGTGCATAAGGCACCCTTCGTCAACGAGAAAGGTGAGGTGATCGGTACTGTCGGCTCCGCGCGAAACATCACCGAGCGAAGGTGTGCGGAGGAAATTCTGCACGAGAGCCAGGAAAAGCTGCGCGCTGTTTTTGATGTTGCCAATGCGGGGATTTCCATTACCGACAGGAACGGCAGGTATCTGTTGTCGAACGAGCGGTGGGACGAGATTCTTGGCTATGGCCGGGAAGAAATTCAAGGCCTGACGTATGAAGACGTCACGCATCCTGATGATCTGGAAGGGGCCAGGATACGGTTCCAGGAATTGATTGAAGGCAAGGTAGACAAATACCGGTTTGAAAAACGATATGTAAGAAAAGACGGTTCCGTGTTCTGGGCAGACTTGTCGGTATCGGCGATCAAGGACGGCAACGACGCTGTCATCAATGTTGTTGGCATGCTGGTTGACATCACTGCGCGCAAGCAGGCGGAAGCGGAACTCGAGCGACACCGCCTGCATCTTGAAGAAATGGTACAGCAGCGCACGGCGGAATTGCTGGCCACCGAGACAAGGGCCGGCCGCATCCTCGAATCGACGGCCGACGGACTGTACGGAGTTGATGCCGAAAGCCGGATCAACTTCATCAACCCTGCCGCCTGCCGGATGTTCGGCTATACCGCCGAACAGGTCGTCGGCCGTGAGGCGCATGCGCTGTTCCACCACAGTCGACCGGATGGCAGCCCCTATCCGGCAGAGGAGTGCCTCGCTCGCCAGGCGTGGAAAGCCGGACGGGAATCGCGCGTCGATAACGAGACCTACTGGCATGCCGACGGCCACGCCATTCCGGTGGCGCTCGCCTCCCACCCCATTGTCGAGAAGGGCGAGATCATCGGCGCCGTCGTCAGCATTGTCGACATGAGCGTCCAGCACGCGGCGGCGCTGGCGAGAGAACAGGCGCTGATCGCTGCCGAGAACCTGGCCCGGCTGCGCAGCGAGTTTCTGGCCAACATGAGCCACGAGATCCGCACCCCGATGAATGGCGTGCTGGGCTTTGCCCACATCGGACTGCGCAACCACCAGGACAGCGAAAAGGCCCGCAACGCCTTCGAAAAGATTCTCGCCTCCGGCGACCGCCTGGTCGCGGTCGTCAATGAAATCCTCGACTTCTCCAAGATCGAAGCCGGGCAGATGCAGATCGATGCCGTTGAAATGGACCTGATCGAGACCCTCGACCAGTCGCTGGCCCT
>JAPLQY010000114.1 GCA_026399475.1 Rhodocyclales bacterium | reverse complement strand
TGGCGCCGCCGGAAGGCAGCGTGACCTGCCGCGAGTAGGCCGATTCGATCTGGTGTTCGATCTGGAAACGCGAGAACAGCGGAACGTCGTCGTGATAACGCTTGACGCGATTGACGGTTCCCGGCATCACATGCGCCATGAACTGCTGCGCCTGTTCGAAGATGTCGTCGGTATCGATCAGGATTTCGCCGATCTCGGAATGGAAGTAGTCGCGGATGGCGCGAATGACGAGGCTGGATTCCTGATAGATCAGGAAGGCGCCGTTCTGTGCCTTGGCGGCGCCGTCGATGGCGGTCCATAGTTGCAGGAGGTAGTTCAGGTCCCACTGCAGTTCTTCCAGCGAGCGGCCGATGCCTGCGGTGCGGGCGATCAGGCTGGTGCCGTTGGGAACGATCAACTGATCCATGATCTCGCGCAGTTCCTGGCGGTCCTCGCCCTCGACGCGGCGCGAAACGCCGCCGCCACGCGGATTGTTGGGCATCAGCACCAGGTAGCGGCCGGCCAGCGAGACGTAGGTGGTCAGCGCCGCGCCCTTGTTGCCGCGCTCGTCCTTCTCGACCTGAACGATGAGTTCCTGGCCGTTGCTGAGGACATCCTGGATGCGCGCCTTGCCGGCGTCGACGCCGGGCTTGAAATAGGTGCGGGAAATTTCCTTGAACGGAAGGAAGCCGTGACGCTCGGCGCCATAGTCCACGAAGGCGGCTTCGAGGCTGGGCTCGATGCGCGTGATGACTGCCTTGTAGATGTTGCTCTTGCGTTGTTCCTTGTTGGCTGATTCGATGTCGAGGTCAATCAGTTTCTGACCATCAACGATCGCGACGCGGAGTTCCTCAGCTTGCGTCGCATTGAAAAGCATGCGTTTCATGTGTGCTCCCGCGCGCATTCACTGGCAGGCGGGCACGACAAGTCGCACACTGCGGGCGTCAGGACGCGGGCGGTGTGCCTCGGGTTTGCGGTTCATTCGGCGGGTTCATGGTGCCTGTGGTTTAACGTGGCCAACGGGGTTGGTGACTTGTCTTCGGTAAGGCGGTCGTTGATCGAGGATCAGCGTCCGGCAATCTGTGCCCAATTCTGTGCGTGTAGTGCGCGCAATCAAGTAGTATCGCTCTTTCGGGCGAGCGAAACACCCTGTGGTCGGCTGGTCGCGCTACCGGTCGGTTTGTTAATTCCGGCGGTTGTCTTCTGCTGCTTTCGCGTCCTTGTTGCCTCCGTGCATTCGATCGCTGACAAGCGACATTACAACGGCGGCTACAACACCCCGGGATCCGTGCCACCGACGCCACTTCGGGCCGCCGGGCACACCGTCACGGGACGGCTAACCAAGCAATCAGTATATTGCAAATGAAGGACTTAAGCAAAGATTCGGTTACATGGCTTGAGGTCGGCGAGGAGTCCGAAGGACAGCGCCTCGACAACTTCCTGCTGCGCGTCGCCAAGGGCGTGCCGAAGAGCCACATCTATCGCATCGTTCGCAGCGGCGAGGTGCGGGTGAACAAGGGGCGGGTGCCGGCCGAGTATCGGCTCCAGATCGGCGACCGGGTTCGGGTGCCACCCATGCGAACTGCCGAACGGCCGTCGCAAGCTGCTGTTCCGGCAAGGGATTTCAATATCGCGTTCGAAGATGAGGCGCTCATCGTGATCGACAAGCCCGCGGGCGTGGCAGTTCACGGCGGCAGCGGGGTGTCCTTCGGGGTCATCGAGCAGCTGCGCCGGGCGCGGCCGCAGGCCAAGCTTCTCGAACTCGCGCATCGGCTGGATCGGGATACCTCGGGCCTCCTGGTGGTGGCCAAGAAGCGCGTGGCGCTGACCAAGTTGCACGATATGTTCCGCGATGGCGCCATCGCCAAGCGTTATCTGGCGCTGGTCAAGGGTCGCTGGCGCAACGAATTGCAGCATGTCCGCCTGCCCTTGCACAAGTACCTGACGGCGGAAGGCGAACGACGGGTCAGCGTCAATCCCGAGGGCAAGGCCTCGCATTCGATCGTGCGGCTGGTGGCGCGCTGGGAAAACTTCAGCCTGGTCGAGGTGGAACTGAAGACGGGGCGGACTCACCAGATTCGCGTGCACCTCGCGCATCTGGGCTTTCCGATCGCCGGCGACGATAAATATGGCGATTTCCCCCTGAACAAGACCTTGCAGAAGACCGGGCTCGGCCGCATGTTCCTGCATGCGGCGAAGCTTGCGCTGCCGCATCCGCTGACCGGGGCGCCTGTGGCCCTCGAATCGCCGCTGCCGGATGAATTGCGCAGCTTTACCGACAAGCTCGAAAGAAACGAAAAAAGGGATTATGGGCAAGCGTTTTGATCTGATCGTCTTCGACTGGGACGGTACGCTGATGGATTCGACAGGCGCCATCGTCGCCAGCATCCAGGCGGCGGCACGCGATCTCGGCATCGAGCCGCCATCCGACGAGCGGGCGCATCACATCATCGGCCTCGGCCTGATCGATGCCCTGCGTCACGCCTTGCCGGACTTGCCCGCCGAACGCTACCAGGACGTCGCGCTGCGCTATCGCCATCACTACATGTCGCGCGACAATGACCTGCTGCTGTTCGAAGGCGCCGAGGCGCTGATCGACGAACTGGCGGCGGCCGGTCACTATCTGGCGGTAGCGACCGGGAAGACGCGCAAGGGGCTGGATCGGGCCTTCGAGGTCAGCGGGCTGGGTTCGCGCTTCCATGCCTCGCGCTGCGCCGACGAGTGCCATTCCAAGCCCCATCCGCAGATGCTCGAGGAGCTGATGGCGGAGTTCGGTGTGGAGCCGGAGGCAACCCTGATGATCGGCGACACCACGCACGACCTGCTGATGGCCAGGAACGCCGGCGTCGCGGCGCTTGGCGTGGCCTACGGCGCGCATCCGCGCGCGAGCCTGGAAGCGGAAAGCCCTCTCTATTGTGCGGCCAATGTAGCGCAACTGGCGGCGTGGCTGCGGCAACAGGCTTGAACCAGCGCCTGATCTGCGCCAGCGAGGAACTGGTCGAGGGCGGGTGCGGCGTGCGCTTCACGCTGGATCGCCACGGCCTCAGCGAGCCGGCCTTTGCCGTGCGGTTTCACGGGCGGATTCATGCGTATTTGAACCGATGCGCCCATCTGCCGGTCGAATTGGACTGGCAACCGGGCCAGTTCTTCGATCATTCAGGCTTATACTTAATTTGCGCTACGCATGGTGCGCTCTATGCGCCGGATTCAGGGGGCTGTCTCGGCGGGCGCTGCAACGGCAAGGGGCTCTATCCTGTGACTGTAATCGAAGATGGCGGGCAGGTTTTTGTGATTGAGGAAGGCAGGGAAAGTGTCGGATAGCGAAGATATGCAGTGGGAACGCAAGGTACTGGAAAAGCTTGCGCTTGAAGCCGTTGCCGAGCAGCGGCGGGGTCGCCGCTGGGGCATCTTTTTCAAAGTGCTCGGGTTCGGCTATCTGGCGGTGATTCTCGCCCTGGTGGTGGACTGGGGGCAAGCGGACAAGCTTGCCGACGGCGCGAAATTCACCGCGCTGGTGAATCTCAACGGCGTCATCAAGGCGAAAGGCGATGCCAACGCCGAGCATGTGATCAGCGGCCTGCAGGCGGCTTTCGAGGACAAGCATACGGCGGGGGTGATCCTGCGCATCAACAGCCCGGGCGGCAGCCCGGTGCAGTCAGGGATCATCAACGACGAAATCCACCGCCTGCGTGCTGCGCATCCGGCGATTCCGATTCACGTAGTCGTGGAAGATGTCTGCGCCTCGGGCGGCTACTATGTTGCGGTGGCGGCGGACAAGATTTTCGTGGACAAGGCCAGCATCGTCGGCTCCATCGGCGTGCTGATGGATGGCTTCGGTTTTACCGGCACCATGGAGAAGCTGGGCGTCGAGCGCCGGCTGTTGACCGCGGGCGAGAGCAAGGGCTTTCTCGATCCTTTTTCGCCGCAGAACGAGCAGCACAAGGATCATGCCAAGCAGATGCTGAACGAAGTTCACCAGCAATTCATCGATGTCGTGCGCAAGGGCCGCGGCAAGCGACTCAAGGAAACGCCCGAGATGTTTTCCGGCCTGATGTGGAGCGGCGCGAAGAGCATCGAACTGGGTCTGGCCGACGGTTACGGCACGGTAGACAGCGTCGCGCGCGATGTTTTCAAGGCGAGCGACGTGCGCGATTTCAGCGTCAAGCAGAACTTCGCCGAGAAATTCGCCAAGCAGTTCGGCGCGGACATGGCCGAGAGCATGGCGAATGTCCTGACGGGCTTTACGCTACGTTGATCGCGCCGACCGCCATGTCGGCGAGCAGGAGTTCCTGGGCGCAAATGCGCGTGCGTCGCGTCGGCTTGATACGGTATTCGCCGCTACCGTTCATTTCCCAGGCCTGACAATTGTCGGCGAGGTAGGGCTTGAGCCCTTCCTTGAGCACCCGCCGCTTGAGCTTCGGTTCCAGTACCGGGAAGCTGATTTCGATGCGGCGGAAGAAGTTGCGCTCCATCCAGTCGGCGCTCGAAAGGTAGATGTTCTGCTTGCCGCTGGCATGGAAATAGAAAATGCGGTGATGTTCGAGGAAGCGTCCGATCACCGACCGCACCCGGATGTTTTCCGAGAGGCCCTTCACGCCGGGGCGCAGCGAACAGACGCCGCGGACGATCAGGTCGATGGTGACGCCGGCTTCGCTGGCCTCGTACAAGGCTGTGATGATCTCCGGTTCGAGCAGCGAGTTCATCTTGGCGATGATGCGCGCCGGCTTTCCGGCACGGGCGGCCTCGATCTCGCCGCGAATCGCCGCCATCATCTTCGGATGGAGGGAAAACGGCGCCTGCCACAAGTGCTTCAGTGCGGTCGCCTTGCCGAGGCCGGTCAGCTGCTTGAATACCTCATTGACGTCGTCGCCGATTTCCGGATTGGAGGTCAGCAGGCCGAAGTCCGTGTAGAAGCGCGTGGTGCGCGGATGATAGTTGCCGGTGCCGAGGTGGATGTAGCGGCGATAGCCGGTGTCCTCGCGCCGCAATACCATCAGCATTTTGGCGTGAGTCTTGTAGCCGACCACGCCATACACCACGTGTGCGCCGACTTCTTCCAGGCGCGAAGCGATGGACAGGTTGGCTTCCTCGTCGAAGCGCGCCATCAGTTCCACCACCACCGTGACTTCCTTGCCCTTTTCGGCGGCACGCAGCAGGTGCTCCATCAGCACCGATTCGGCGCCGGTGCGATACACGGTCATCTTGATCGCCACCACCTGCGGGTCGTCCGCCGCCTGCTGCAACAGCTGGACCACCGGGGTGAAGGACTGGAACGGGTGATGCATCATGATGTCGTGCTTGCGGATGCTGGCGAAGATGTCGTAGCGCTTGGTCAGCACCTTGGGCAGGCCGGGCTGGAAGGGCGCATACGTCAGATCGGGACGATCCACCTGATCGGGTACCGACATCAGGCGCACCAGGTTGACGATGCCCGGCACGCGATAGAGGTCGTCCCGCTCCAGGCCGAACTGCTGCAGCAGGAAGTCGGTCATGATCTCCGAGCAGTTGTCGGCCACTTCCAGACGCACGGCATCGCCAAAGTGGCGCTGCGGCAGTTCGCCCTGCAGGGCGATGCGCAGGTTCTTCACTTCCTCATCATCGACGAACAGATCCGAGTTGCGCGTGACGCGGAACTGGTAGCAGCCGAGAACGTTCATTCCGGCGAACAGTTCGTCCACGTGTTGGTGGAGCACCGATGACAGAAAGACGAAGCCGTAGTCGACTCCGCAAAGTTCCTTGGGCAGCCGGATTACTCGCGGCAGCGCGCGCGGTGCCTGAACGATGGCGGCACCGGAACTTCGGCCGAAGGCATCCGTTCCTTCCAGTTCCACGGCAAAGTTGAGGCTCTTGTTCAGCACGCGCGGGAAGGGATGGGATGGATCGAGTCCGATCGGGGTCAGCACCGGCATGACTTCCCTGAGGAAGAACTCGCGTATCCAGGCGCGCTGCTTTTCGTTCCACAGGCTGCGGCGAAAGAAGGCGATGCCCTGCTTTTCCAGCTCCGGGAGTATCTCGCCATTGAGCAGCGCGTATTGTTCGGCGATCAGCTCATGTGCCTGGTCCGTGACACGGCGGAAGACCTCCAGCGGCGGCATCCCGTCGGCGCCGGCGGCATGGCTGCCCAGCTTGAGCTGTTCCTTGAGGCCGGCAACGCGGATTTCGAAGAACTCGTCGAGATTGGAGGAGACGATGCACAGAAAGCGCAGCCGTTCCAGCAGAGGCACGCGGCTGTCGGCGGCTTGGGCAAGAACGCGGCGGTTGAAGGCGAGCAGGGACAGTTCGCGATTGAGGAATTGCTCGGTGGGAAATCGACGCGGGGTCTGCATGAGGGCTTTCGGATGATTCGAAACGGATAATTATGTGTCGATTTTGTTGCCGCATCATGACACGAATCAAAGCCGGAGCAGGAGGTAGAATCCAGCGATGGCTTACGAACTGATCGCCGCGGTGGACCTCGGCTCCAACAGCTTTCGCCTTCAGGTGGGGCGGATTGTAGCCAACCAGATCTACCCTCTGGACGGACTCAAGGAGTCGGTAAGACTGGCTGCCGGCTTGACTCCTGACAAGCGGCTCGATGCTGCGGCCCAGCAGCGGGGCACGGAAGCCTTGTCTCGTTTCGGCGAACGCCTTCGTGATTTCGACCAGGGAGCGGTGCGCGCGGTGGCGACCAACACCTTGCGCGTGGCGAAGAACGCCTCGCAGTTCCTCGAGAAGGCCGAGGCCGCGCTGGGCTTTCCTATTGAAGTGATTGCCGGGCGCGAAGAAGCACGGCTGATCTATCTCGGAGTGGCCCACACTCTGGCCAATCCGCAAACACGCCAATTGGTCGTCGATATCGGCGGCGGTTCCACCGAATTCATCATCGGCCAGAACATCGATCCGATCCACCTCGAGTCGCTCTACATGGGCTGCGTCAGCTACAGCCTGCGTTTCTTTCCGGAAGGGCGCGTCGACAAGCGTTCGTTCAAGGAGGCGGAGCTTGCGGCGCGGCGCGAGTTGCAGACGATCGTCCACGCCTATCGCGAAACGGGATGGGACGAGGCCATCGGCTCGTCCGGTACGGCGAAGGCGATTGTCGATTTGCTGGAGCTGAACGGATTTTCTGATCACGGTGTTACCCGCGAGGGGCTGGAGAAGCTGCGCAACGAACTCCTGCATGCGGGCGAGGCCTCGCGCATGAAATTGCAGGGTCTGCGCGCTGACCGGATTCCCGTACTGCCCGGGGGCCTGGCGATCATGTCTGCGGTGTTCAAGGAATTCGGCCTCGAGCGCATGATTTTTTCGGAAGGTGCCTTGCGTCTCGGCGTGCTTTACGACCAGTTGGGCCGCTATCACCATGACGACCTGCGCGAAGCGACGGTGAATCGCTTCATGCAACGCTATGAAGTGGACCGGAGGCAGGCGGCGCGCGTTGCCCATACGGCTCTCGGGCTGCTCAATCAGATGGTCCCCGAGACCCAGGTGGCGGGGCACCCGGATGCGCAATTCCTGGTCTGGGCCGCGCGCCTGCATGAGGTCGGAATTTCCGTGGCGCACTCGAGTTATCACAAACACAGCGCCTACATCCTTGCCAACGCCGACATGCCGGGATTTTCCCGGCGCGATCAGGCACGCCTGTCGCGGCTGGTGCTGGCGCATCGCGGCAAACTGGAGCGTGCCCAGCCCTTGCGCGGAGAGGCTCCGGAATGGACGCTGATTTTCTGTCTGCGAATCGCCGTCCTGCTGCATCGATCGCGCGACGACCAGCCCCTGCCGCCGCGTTCCGCGGCACTCGCCCGCAACGGCTTCCAGATGAGGCTGGGCGCTGACGGCCTCGATGCCCTGCCTCTGACGGCAGCGGCGCTGGAGGACGAGGCGCAGCAGTGGTCCGGCATCGGCAGCGAACTGCGGATTCATCGCGATGCCTGATGTCGCGGTGCATGACGTGGCTATAATCAAAATCCTCTCCTGCTGCCAGCGCAAGCACCTGCCTGATGTCCGTCGCGCGCATTGAAGTGATCGTTCGCGAAGGCGGACGCGTCGTCAGGCTTTCCGGGCGGTGGACGCTGGCGACCACCTCGCAGCTCGTTGCGGGCCTTGAGGATGAACTGAGTCGCGTCGCTGATCCGGCCAGCACTTGGGACTGCCTGAACCTGGAAGCGATCGACAGTGCCGGCGCCATATTGCTTTGGCGCGCCTGGGGCCGGGCCATGCCGGCCCAACTGTCGATCAAGCCGGAACACTGGCGCGTCTTCGAACGCATCGATGCGGCCGATCGCGAGCCGCGCGCGGCTCTGGTACCGATCTCACCTCTGCATGGCGTGATGGTGATCGGCACCGCTGCGATCGGCGTCGGCCGCCACTTGGTGGATTTTGTCGCCCTCGTCGGGCAATTCGGACTCAATCTCGCGCATGTCCTGCGCAATCCGGCCGACTTGCCAAGCCGCGAAATTTCGGCCAATCTTTACAAGAGCGGGGTGCGCGCAATGCCGGTCACCGCCCTGGTCGGCTTTCTCATCGGTGTCGTGCTTTCCTACCTGTCGGCCCTGCAACTCAAACAGTTCGGGGCGGACATCTTCATCGTGAATATCATCGGCCTCGGCATCGTGCGGGAACTCGGGCCGGTGCTGGTCGCGATCCTGGTCGCGGGGCGATCCGGTTCTGCGATGACGGCGCAACTGGGCGTGATGCGCGTTACCGAGGAGATCGACGCGCTGGCGACGATGGGCGTGCCGCGCGGGCTGCGGCTGGTCTTCCCCAAGGTGGTGGCACTGACCATTGCCTTGCCGCTGCTGGTCTTGTGGAGCACGGCGATCGCGCTGATCGGCGGCATGGTTTCGGCGCAAGTGCAGCTCGACATTTCCTACGGGTTCTTCTTTCAGACCTTGCCGCGCGTCGTGCCGGCGGCGAACTTGTGGATCGGGCTGGTGAAGGGCGCGGTTTTTGGCGCCTTCATTGCCCTGGTGGCCTGCCATTTCGGCCTCAGGGTGCGGCCCAACACCGAGAGCCTGTCGAGCAATACGACGGCGTCGGTGGTCTCGGCGATCACGGTGGTCATCATCCTTGACGCTTTGTTTGCCATCGCCACGCGCAGCATTGGTTTGCCGTCATGAGTTCCGCCGATATGACGACCCCGGTCATCCGCATCCGCGATCTCTCCACCCGCTTCGGCGAGGTGTGGATACACAAGGGGCTCGACCTCGACATTCAGCGCGGCGAACTGGTTTCGCTGGTGGGCGGTTCGGGCAGCGGCAAGACAACGCTGCTGCGCATGGTCGTCGGGCTGCTTCTGCCGACCGGCGGCAGCATCGAAATCTTCGGCGAGTCCTTGTTCGGCGGCGGCATGGCACGCGAACGCGCGTTGCGGCAGCGCTTTGGTGTGTTGTTCCAGCAGGGGGCGCTTTTTTCGGCATTCAACGTGTTCGACAACATTGCTTTCCCCCTGCGCGAACTGAAGCGTTACGACGAGGGGGCCATTCACGATCTGGTGATGCTCAAACTGTCCATGGTCGAACTGCTGCCGCGTCATGCCAAGCTGATGCCGGCCGAGCTTTCCGGCGGCATGATCAAGCGTGTCGCACTGGCGCGTGCGCTTGCGCTCGAGCCGGAGCTGCTGCTGCTCGACGAGCCGACCGCCGGGCTCGATCCGGACCGTTCCGACAGCTTCGTGCGACTGATTCGCATGCTGGGCCAGGAACTCGGCCTCACCGTAATGCTGGTCACGCACGACCTCGATACGCTGGCGGCACTGTCCACGCGCGTCGCCGTACTGGCCGAGCAGCACATCCTCGCCTATGGCACAACGGACGAAATCATTCAAATCGACCATCCCTTCATCCGCAACTTCTTCCTTTCCGAGCGCAGCGTGCGGGCCCTGCAGAATTCAGGGCTCGTGGCCGCGCAACATTGAGAGCGCCAACCCATGGAAAACAAGTCCCACGCACTGGCCGCCGGCATCTTCACGATCCTGTTCGCCATTGCCGCAACCGTAGCCATCTGGTGGCTGGGGCAGAGCGATGAGTCGACGACGACCTACATCCTGGAAACGCGGCGCAACGTGACCGGGCTCAATGCCCAGGCGCAGGTGCGCTATCGCGGCATTCGTGCCGGCAAGGTGGCCGCCATCGAGCCGGACGAAGCAGATCCGCGAATCATCCTGGTGCGCATCAACGTCGACAACCGCTTCAAGCTGACCCGGGGCAGCACTGCGCAACTCGGCTACCAGGGCGTTACCGGTCTGGCCTACGTGCAGATCGAAGACGACGGGACATCGAACGAGCCGCTGGTGGGCAAAGACGGCGAGCCGGCGCGCATTGCGCTGCGGCCGACGCTGTTCGACACGCTTGGCGAAAAGGCGGGCGTCATCGTCGATCAGATAAGCACCGCCTCCCTGCGCCTGGGCAAGGTGCTGGACGAGAAGAACGTGCAGAATCTCTCGCGCACGCTGGAGAATGTGGCTGCGGCATCCGACGGCCTGCGCGAGATGCCGGTCATTCTGGCCTCGGTGCGCGAGGCGCTTTCCGAGAGCAACATGCGCAACTTGCGGCAGATCCTGGCGCATGTCGAAAAGACGGCGGGTGAGAGCGCGCCGCTGACCGCCGAAATGCGCGAACTGGTGAAGTCGATGAGCGTCCTGTCGCGCCGCTTCGATCAACTGACGAGCAGTGCCGGCGATGAACTGACGACGGGCATGCTGCCGCGCGCCAATGCCCTGATGCGCGAGTTGGCGACCAATTCGCGTCAGCTTTCACGCGTGCTCGACGGGCTTGAAAGCAACCCGCAGATGTTGATTTTCGGCCGCGGGACAGCCGCACCCGGCCCCGGCGAGGCCGGTTTTTCTGCACCGATCAAACAGGGAGGGGAACGATGAGCAAGTGGCCAATCGCAATTCTTGCGGGCCTGCTGTTGGCCGCGTGCGGCAGCAATGTGCGGACCACCGAGGCCGCCCGCTACGATTTCGGAAATCTGCCCGCCAAAGTGACGGAGGCGGGGCCCGTATCGCGCGTCCCGATTGCGGCGGTCGATGTGCAGGCCGCTTCGTGGCTCTCCGGACCAGCCATGCATTTTCGTCTCGCTTATGCCGAGCCCCTGCGCCGCCAGAGCTTTACGGAAAGTCGCTGGGCCGCGCCTCCGGCGGAGTTGCTCGAAGCCTTCCTGAAGCGCCGCATCGTCTTCGGCCAGGCCGATTTCAACGGCAGCGGCTGCCGTCTGCAAGTCACTCTGGAGGAACTGGAACAGCGCTTCGACGAGCCGCAAAAGAGCCAGACAATCCTCGAAGTGCGCGCGCTGTTGACTCCCATGCGGGGCGCCGAAATACTTTCCAGAAAGGCCTTCCTGATCCACAAGCCGGCGCCGACCGCCGATGCGCGAGGAGGGGTGGCAGCCGCGCGCGACGCGGTGCAGGTGCTGGCCGCCGATATCGGTGGCTGGTTCGACGAAGTTGTCCGCGAGAAGCCTGCTATTGTTGAGCGTTGCCGCACTTAATAAGCACTTTTGGAGGGACGTTTCATGAGCAATCCTTACGCTACCGGACTGGACAAGAATCCGGCCAACTACGTACCGCTGACGCCGCTCACCTTCATCGAACGTTCGGCTTACATCTATCCCGGGCGTGTGGCGACGATACACGGCCAGCGCCGCTATACCTGGGGCCAGGCCTACGAGCGCAGCCGTCGCCTGGCGTCCGCGCTGGCGGCCCAAGGAGTCGGCGTTGGCGATACGGTGGCGGCGATGCTCAACAACACGCCGGAGATGTTCGAATGCCACTTCGGCGTGCCGATGTGCGGCGCCGTGCTCAACACGATGAACACGCGTCTCGATGCCGAGTCGATTGCCTTCATGCTCAACCACGGCGAGGCCAGGGTGCTGATCACCGACCGCGAGTATTCGCCGATGGTGAAGAAGGCCCTGGCGGAACTTGGGCGCAAGATACTCGTCATCGATGTCGATGATCCCGAGTACACCGGCCCCGGCGAGCGCGTCGGCAGCATCGACTACGAGAGCTTCCTCGCCGGCGGCAATCCCGATTACGCCTGGAAGACGCCGGCGGACGAATGGGAGGCGATTTCGCTGAACTACACCTCGGGCACCACCGGCAACCCCAAGGGCGTGGTCTATCACCACCGCGGCGCCTATCTCAACGCGCTGTCCAACATCGTCTCCTGGGGCATGCCGCCGCAATCGGTGTATCTGTGGACGCTGCCGATGTTCCACTGCAACGGCTGGTGCTTTCCGTGGACCGTGGCGGCCAATTCCGGCACCAATGTCTGCTTGCGCCGCGTCGATCCCAAGCTGATTCTCGATGCCATCCGCGAACACAAGGTCAGCCATTACTGCGGTGCGCCCATCGTGCATTCGATGCTGATCAGCGCGCCCGCGGCATGGCGCGAGGGCATCAACCACAAGGTGTCGGCGCTGGTGGCCGCCGCACCCCCACCGGCGGCCGTGATCGAAGGCATGGGCCAGATCGGCTTCAACATCACCCACGTCTATGGCCTGACCGAAACCTATGGTCCCGCGGCCGTCTGCGCCAAGCACGAGGACTGGCTGGAACTGCCGCTGGACGAGCAGGTGCGCCTCAACGGCCGCCAAGGCGTGCGTTACCACTGCCAGGAAGGCGTCACGGTGATGGACCCGGAAACCATGCAGCCGGTGCCCTGGGACGACCAGACCATGGGCGAGATCATGTTCCGCGGCAACATCGTGATGAAGGGCTACCTGAAGAATCCGCAGGCGACGGCCGAGGCGTTTCAGGGCGGCTGGTACCACACCGGCGATCTGGCCGTGATGCAGCCCGACGGCTACATCAAGATCAAGGATCGCAGCAAGGACGTGATCATTTCCGGCGGCGAGAACATCTCCTCGATCGAGGTCGAGGACACGCTGTATCGCCATCCGGCGGTGATGGGCGCAGCCGTGGTCGCGACGCCCGATGCGAAATGGGGCGAAGTGCCCTGTGCCTTCATCGAGTTGCGCGAAGGCGCCGAGGTGACTGCCGAGGAACTGACCGAGTTCTGCCGCCAGCGCATGGCGCGCTTCAAGGTGCCCAAGCATTTCATTTTCGAAGCCCTGCCGAAAACCTCGACGGGCAAGATCCAGAAATTCGTGCTGCGCCAGAAGGCCAAGTCGACTCTCTCCTTCGAGTAGAGGCGGACACCCATGGTCTGGATGCCACGCATCGCCGCGGCGCTGCTGACATTGCTGCGCGCCGCGGTTGCTGCCGCGGTGTTCTGGTGGTTGCGCGTGGCCCCGGTGACGGAGGGCAGGTTGGAGGTTGCCGGGCTGGCCGGCGAAGTCAGCATCGAACGCGACGCGGCGGGGATTCCGACGGTGCGCGGCGCGAGCCGCGATGCAGTTCTGTTCGGTCTCGGCTTCGTTCATGCGCAGGACCGCCTGTGGCAGCTCGACAACCACCGCCGCATCGGCGCCGGGCGACTGTCGGAAGCGTTCGGCCCCGGCGCTCTGGATAATGACAAGTTCCTCCGTGCGCTCGGCGTGCGCCGCGCCGCCGCGGCGCAATGGGTGCAGACGCAGGGCGACGCGCGTGCTGCGGTGCTGGCCTATACAGCGGGCATCAACGCCTTCATCGAAAGCCATTTGCGCGCGCGGCCGCCCGAGTTCCTGATCCTTGGCCTGCAGCCCGAACCGTGGACGCCGGAAGACACGCTGGCCTGGGGCATCATGATGGCCTGGGACCTCGGCGCCAACTGGACCAACGAGCTGCTGCGCATGCGCCTGGCCATGACCCTGCCCGTCGCGCGCATCAACCAGTTGCTGCCGCCTTATCCGGGCGAGAAGCCGCTGGCGACGCGAGACTACGCCGCGCTGTATCGTGAATTGAAACTCAGCCCGGACTTGGGCAAGCAGGCGCTGCTCGATGCGCCCGAGTCCGGCATCGAAGGCGTCGGCTCCAACAACTGGGTGGTCGCCGGCTCTCATACCGTATCGGGCAAGCCGCTGCTGGCCAACGATCCGCATCTCAAGCTGACGGCGCCGGCGCTCTGGTATGTCGCGCGCCTCGAAGCACCGGGCTTCAAGGTGGCGGGGGCGACCATGCCCGGCTTTCCTTTCGTGGTGCTGGGGCAGAACGAACGCATCGCCTGGGGCGCCACCAACACCAACCCGGATGTGCAGGACGTCTATCTGGAGCAGATCAAGGCGGACGACGCTTCGCGCTACCGCACGCCGGACGGTTGGGCAGCATTTCAATCCTTCGACGAAACCATCCGCGTCAAGGGCCAGGCCGACGTCAAGCTGACGGTGCGCGCCACCCGCCACGGACCGGTGATTTCGGATGCAGGGACTGCCGTTGTCGCCGGCTTGACGGGCGGTGGAGCAGGGCCCGCCTACGCGCTGGCCCTGCGCTGGACGGCACTGGACGCCGACGCCGGCGGCATCGATGCCGGGCTCGCGGTCAATCGCGCCGCATCGGTGGCGGAATTCATCGCTGCGGCGGAAAAGCATGTGGCGCCGATGCAGAACATGGTAGCGGCCGATGTTGATGGCCACATCGGCTTCATCGCCGCCGGTCGTGTGCCGCTGCGCCGTGCCGACAACGACCTGCGTGGAGTCGCGCCGGCACCGGGCTGGGAGGCGCGCTACGACTGGAGCGGCTTTATCGATCCGCAGCGGACGCCGCGCGAGATCGATCCGCCACGCGGCTGGATCGCCACCGCCAATCACCGTATCACCAGCGCCGGGCATTGCCCTATCGCCAGCAGCGCATCCAAGCCCTGCTCGAGGCGCGGCCGAAGCACGACCAGGAAAGCCTGCGGCGGATCCAGGGCGACGTACTTTCGCTCGCCGCGCAACGTCTGCTGCCCCATCTGCGAAAGGCCAAGCCGACCCATGCGCTGGGCGCTGCGGCGATGCAGCGGCTGGCGGCTTTCGATGGCGAAATGCGCGCCGGCGATGCGGCGCCACTGATCTTCGCTGCCTGGGCAAGGGAAATGGCGCGAGCGGTATTCGCCGATGAGATGGGCGGCGATGAAAGCTATCTGCGTCAGGTGGGCCGCAGTGATTTCCGCGCCGCGCTCGAAGGCGTCCTCGAAAGAAACGATGCCTGGTGGTGCGACGACAAGACCACGCCGGCGGTCGAAACCTGCGACCAGCTGATCAGCCGTTCGCTGGATCGTGCGCTCGACGAACTGCAGCAGCGCCTGGGCGCGGACATCGCGCGCTGGCAGTGGGGCGCGGTGCATCAGGCGCGTTCCGAGCACCGGCCGTTCTCCAACGTCAAGGAGATTGCCCCCATGTTCGAGCTGCGGGCCCCTACCGGCGGCGACAACTACACGGTCAACGTCGCCCGTTATCATTTGAAGGGCAAGGAACCCTATCTCAACGAGCACGCCGCCAGCCTGCGCGCGATCTACGATCTCGGCGACGCCGCGAACTCCAGCGTGATGCATTCCAGCGGGCAGTCCGGACTCTTTCTGGCGCCGCAGTATCGCGACCTGGTCGCGCCATGGGTGGCTCTGCGCGATTTGCCGCTTTGGGGCAGGGGCGATCGCAAATTGATACTTCAGGGCCGCTCTGCGGCACAATGAGCCCATCGAACACCGCAAGGAGACAGCACCATGAATGCACCCGAATCCACATTGCCTATCCTGTTGCGCGACGACAGGGATGGCGTCACGACCCTGACGCTCAACCGTCCGACGCAGTTCAACTCGCTTTCGGAAGAAATGCTGAGCGAATTGCAGGCGGCGCTGAATGTCATTGCGGCGGATCAGTCGGTGCGGGTCGTGGTGATTGCGGGCGCCGGAAAGGCCTTTTGCGCCGGGCACGACCTGAAGCAGATGCGCGCCAATCACAGCAAGGCCTACATGCAGAAGCTGTTCAAGCAGTGCGGCAAGTTGATGATGACCATCGTCGAAATGCCGCAGCCGGTGATTGCGCGCATCCACGGCATCGCCACGGCCGCCGGCTGCCAACTGGTCGCCATGTGCGATCTGGCGGTGGCGGCGGAGGGGGCGAGGTTCGCGGTGTCCGGCATCAATGTCGGCCTCTTCTGCTCGACGCCCTCGGTCGCCCTGGGACGCGCCATGGGCCGCAAGCAGGCGATGGAAATGCTGCTCACCGGCGATTTCATCGACGCCGCCGAGGCGCAGCGACGCGGCCTGATCAATCGCGTGGTGCCGCTCGAGCAGCTCGACGCAGAAGTGAAGAAGCTCACCGATTCGATTTGCGCCAAGTCGGCGGTCGCCGTCGGCATGGGCAAGCAGATGTTCTACAAGCAGCTCGAAATGGGCCTCGACGGCGCCTATCAATTGGCGACGGAAACCATGGCCTGCAACATGATGGCGGCCGATGCGGCCGAAGGCATCGATGCCTTCATGCAGAAGCGCAAGCCGGAGTGGAAAGGCTGCTGAAGAGTCGGCGCTGGCGGTACGGCGCTGCATGAGCGTGTGAGGTCATGGCGCCGAACTCAGAACTCGATCAAGCGGCACAACTGCTGTCCATCGTAGACCGGCTGGTTGCCGAAGTGCGCCCCGGCGGGCGCTCGCAGGCCGGGCTGGACAGTGCGCTGGACAAGGACCTCGGGCTGGACAGTCTGGCTCGCGTGGAACTGCTGGCGCGTATCGAGCAGGGCTTCGGCGTCCGCTTGAGCGACGAGGTGCTGGGCTCGGCCGAAACTCCGCGCGACCTGCTCGCGGCCCTGGCGACCGGTGCGCCGGCAGCGGAAGGCGCCGGCGCCGCGACGCCCTGGCAGGCGCTGGAGCCTGTCGAGGCGGGCAGCCCGGACAGCGCCACGACGCTGGTCGAGGTATTGCAGTGGCATGCCCGCCGGCATCCGCAGAGGCCGCACGTGCTGTTCCAGCGCAGTGCGACGGAAACCGACACGCTCGATTATGGGACGCTGCTGGCGACGGCGCGGCAGGTCGCTGCCGGGCTGCGCCAGATAGGAATTGTTCCCGGCCAGTGCGTGGCCCTGATGCTGCCGACTGGGCTGGAATTCTTCCATAGCTTCTACGGCATCCTGCTGGCCGGTGCCGTGCCGGTGCCGATCTATCCGCCGACGCGGCCGGGACAGATCGAGGATCACCTGCGCCGCCAGGCCGGCATCCTGCGGAACTGCGAAGCCGCGGCGCTGATCACCTTCGATGCGGCGCGGTTGGTGGCGCGGATTCTTTCCGGGCTGGTGCCGAGTCTGCGCGAGGTGACGACGTGCGATGAATTGCGCGAATCGGGAAAGTCGGCGGCGCCTGCCGCCGATCATCATGGCCGTGCCAACGACGTCGCGCTGCTGCAATACACCTCCGGCTCCACCGGCAATCCCAAGGGGGTGACGCTCGATCACGGCAACCTGCTGGCCAACATTCGTGCCTGGGGCGAGGCGGTGCAGCTGACACCGGCGGATGTGGTGGTCAGTTGGCTGCCGCTGTATCACGACATGGGCCTGATCGGCGCCTGGCTGGGCAGCCTCTACCATGCCTGTCCGCTGGTGCTGATGTCGCCGCTGGATTTTCTGGCGCGCCCGGAACGCTGGCTGTGGGCCATCCATCAGCACCGCGGCACCGTCACTGCGGCGCCCAATTTCGCGTTCGAGCTTTGCCTGCGGCATCTCGATCCGGTCGGGCTGCAAGGCCTCGACCTGAGTTCCTGGCGCTATGCGGCCAACGGCGCCGAACCCGTGGCCGCCGAAACGCTGGCCCGCTTTGCGGCCGCATTCCGGCCATACGGTTTGCGTGGCGAAGCGCTGGCGCCGGTCTATGGCCTGGCCGAATGTTCGGTCGGGCTCGCCGTGTCGCCGCCCGGGCGCGGGCCGCTGATCGACCGCGTGCAGCGCGAGCCGCTGGCCGCAGGCGAAGCGGTGCCGGCCGCGGCTGACGATGTCCATGCGCTGGCGATGGTGGCCTGCGGCCGGCCGCTGCCGGGTCATGAGGTACGCATCGTCGATGACGCCGGAGTTGAACTGCCGCCGCGTCGCGTCGGCCGTCTCGAGTTCCGCGGCCCGTCGGCGACGCGCGGCTACTACCGCAACGCCGAGGCCAGCGAAAAGCTGATCCGCGACGGCTGGCTCGATTCGGGCGATCTCGCCTATCTCGCCGACGGTGACATTGTCATCACCGGGCGGATCAAGGACACCATCATTCGCGGCGGGCGCAATCTCTATCCCTACGAGCTGGAAGAAGCGGTCGGCGCGATTCCCGGCGTACGTCGCGGCTGCGTCGCCGTGTTCGGCGTGGCGGCGGCGGGGCAGGGCACCGAGAAGCTGGTGGTGGTGGCCGAAAGTCGCGAGACCGGCGCCGCGGCGCGGCAGGAGCTGATCCGGCGCATCAACGGCCTGACCGTGGATCTGCTCGGCACGCCGCCTGACGACGTGGTGCTGGCACCGCCCCACGCCGTGCTGAAGACGTCCAGCGGCAAAATCCGGCGCGCGGCGACGCGGGACATCTATTGCGGCGACGGATTCGGCACCGGCGGCCGCGCGCTCTGGCTGCAAGTCGCGCGGCTGAGCCTGGCCGGTGTTTGGCAGGCTTGCGTTGCCGCTTTGCGCCGTGGCGGCGAAATCCTCTACGGCTGTTACGCATGGTATGTCTATGCATTGCTGGTGCTGCCAGCCGTGGCGGGCATCCTGCTGCTGCCGAGCCTTGCCTTGCGCTGGCGCTTCGTCGGTGCGATAGCGCGGACCTGCGTGCGCCTGTGCGGCATCCGCCTGCAGGTCGACGGCCTCGAACATGTGCGCCCGCAGGCGGGGGTTTTCGTCGCCAATCACGCCAGTTATGTCGATAGCATCGTGCTGGCGGCGGCTTTGCCGATGCCCGTCACCTTCGTGGCCAAGCAGGAGCTGGCCGCGCACCCGATCGCGGGTCCGCTGCTGCGCCATCTCGGCGCTGTCTTCGTCGAGCGTTTCGATGCGCGGCAGGGGGTCGATGATGTGCGTCGTCTGGCGCAGGGCGACGCGACGCGGCCCCTGTTCTTCTTCGCCGAAGGCACCTTCACCCATCAGCCGGGGCTGCGGCCTTTCCGCCTCGGGGCTTTCCAGATCGCCGTGCAGAATGGATTGGCGGTGACGCCGGTGGCGCTGGCCGGCACCCGCGAAATCCTGCGCGACGAATCGTGGCTGCCCAGGCGCAGCGCGGTTCGCGTCACCGTCTGCGCGCCCATCGCCGCGGCCGGCGAAGGCTGGCAGGCGGCCTTGCGGCTGCGCGACGCGACGCGGCAGGAGATCCTCCAGCGCTGCGGCGAGGCCGATCTTGAAGGGCACGCGCCTTGAGCCGGCAAATTCTTGCCGAGGGCGTCAAGGTGCGCGAAGTCTGGGCCTGGGCCATGTACGACTTCGCCAACTCGGCGTACACCACCACGGTGGTGACGGCCATCTTCAATGCCTATTTCGTTGCCGTGGTGGCCCGTGGCGCGTCCTGGGCGACGCTGGCCTGGACCACGACGCAGGCCATCGCCAGCCTTGCGATCATGCTGACGGCCGCGAGCGTCGGGGCCTATGCCGACCGCCACGGCGCCAAGAAGAAGCTGCTGGCCGTTACCACGGTGGGCTGCGTGGCGGGCACGGCCGCCCTGTTCTGGGTTGGCCCCGGCGACGTGGTGCTGGCGATGGCCCTGGTGATAATTGCGAGCTTCTTTTTCGGCAGCAGTGAAAACATCATCGCGGCCTTTCTGCCGGAACTGGCGGGCGAGGAGGATCTGGGCAAGGTGTCGGGCTGGGGCTGGAGCTGGGGCTATCTGGGCGGCATGGCCTGCCTCGGTCTGTGCCTGGCTTATATCGTGGCCGCCAAGGGCCGCGGCGAAGGGGCGGAAAGCTTCGTTCCCGTCACCATGCTGATCACCGCCGCTTTTTTCGCCGTGGCGTCACTGCCGACTTTCCTGCTGCTGCGCGAGCGGGTCCAGGCAAGGCCGGTCGCGGAAGCCCGCGCCGAGCTCACGGCGCTGGCGCAGGTTCTGGTGCGCGCGGCCCGCGAGGCGAGCCGCTTTCCGGACATGGCGCGCTTCATGGTCTGCCTGCTGTTCTATCAGTCCGGGGTGTTCGCGGCCATTGCGCTGGCGGCGATCTACGCGCAGGAGGCGATCGGATTCACGGCGGAAGACAACATCAAGCTGTTCTTTGTGGTCAACGGCACAGCCGCTATCGGCGCCTTCGCTTTCGGCTATCTGCAGGACCGGTTGGGCCACGTGCGTACCATCGCCCTGACGCTGGCGGGGTGGCTGCTGATGACCGCCATCGCCCTGAGTTCGGACAGCCGCGAGCAGTTCTGGGTGGCGGCGAATATCGCCGGGCTTTGCCTGGGTTCCAGCCAGTCGGCGGCACGCGCACTGGTGGGCCTGTTCGCACCGCGCCAGCGTCGTGCGGAATTCTTCGGCCTCTGGGGTTTGGCCATGAAGCTGGCCGCCATCGCCGGCCCCATGACTTATGGCATGACGACTTGGCTGTCCGGCGGCAATCACCGGCTGGCTCTGGGAGTTACGGGGCTCTATTTTGTCGCCGGCCTGTTTCTGCTGCTCGGCATCGACGAGCGGCGCGGGCGCGAGGCGGCCCAGGAAACCTGAGAGGCTGCGCCGGCAGTGGTTCAGCGGCAGGCGGCGGCCACCCGGCGCATCTTCTCCATCAGGGTCAGGGCTTCCTCCATGTTGGCGACGGGAATCTTCGCTTCGTGCCCGGCACCAAAGGATCCGGCGCCGTAGGCGATCTTCAGTTCGGTGCGGGTCGCCTCGACGTACTGCACGATGCCCAGATTGATCCAGCGGCGCTTGCCGGTTTCGTCCGTGGGGACCTCATACAGACAAAACGCCGTCGATCCCGGAATGACTGGTTGGGCCCAAGCCGCGCGCCCCGCGAGCAGCGCCAGAATGGCGAAGACGATGGCCAGCGGGCGCGTCGGCATCATGCCCATGCCTCGTAAATCCTATTTGGGCGCCATCTTTTGCCGCAGCGCATCACGTTCCTGCCCGTGTTTCTCGTGCAGCGTCTTGCGTTCCTTCTGATGACGGTCTTCGAGGTCGCGTTGCTCCAGACGCTGCCTATCCTCCATCGCGCGCATTTCCTTTTTCATTTGCTCCTGCTTCCCTTCCCGTTCCTGCTGCCTGGCCTTCATGTCGCCGCCCGGGCCTTCGGCGTGGAGCGGGACCGCAAAGGCAAGCGCGCTGGCGCTCAGGATGGCGATGGCGGAATGTCGGATCATGGCAAGTCTCCCGTTGTTAAAATTCCAGTTTAGCGCAACGTGCGGCGACTCGGCGCCGGCGCCCCCAAGGCTTGCCGGGTGTCATCTTGCGTCCCCATCGCGCGCCAGACTCCGCAGCATTGCAATCAACTCGTCGCGCTCGTGGTGCAGTTCTTCCAGTCGTGCCTGCGCATCGGCGCGTCGTCCCTGCGAGTGCATATCCACCAGTTCGCGTCCCAGCGCATGCACTCGCTCGTGCGCCGCGATCATCGGCGAAAACGCCGGGTGGTGCCCATAACGCGCCTGGCTGTCCGTATCGAGCCAGCGGCCGAAACGGCATTGATGCGGATCCAGGGACAAGGGCGAATCGCGCTCGCCGGCAAGAAACAACTCCATGTTGCGTACCCAGTGCCGGTGCTCCACCTCGGCGAACACTACCGCCAGATCGCCGCGATTCACTGTACCACCGGACTTGGCAGTCCAGGCCGCATCCGGGCGCCAGGTCGACATCCAGCCGGGCAAGTCGGCCGCCGGCATGGGCCGGGCAATACCGTAGCCCTGTGCCAGTTCGCAGCCCAGGATCAGCAGCAGTTCACCGTGTGCCACCGTTTCCACGCCCTCGGCGATGATCTGGCGGCGAAAGGCCGTGGCCAGCCCGATGACGCCTTCGACGATGGCCAGGTCGTCCGGATCGTCGCGCATGGTGCGCACGAAACTTTGGTCTATCTTGAGCAGATCCGCGGGCAGGCGCTTGAGGTAGGTCAGCGAAGAATAGCCGGTACCGAAGTCGTCGAGGGCAAAGCGCACGCCAATGGCGCGGCAGGCGTGCATGATGGCTGAAACCTGCACCACGTCATCCAGCGCATTGGTTTCCAGCACTTCCAGTTCCAGGCTGCCAGGCGGAAGATCGGGATGCACGGCCAGCAGTTCGCCAAGGCGCGAAACGAAATCGCCCTGCTGCAACTGGCGCGCGCCGACATTCACGCTCAGCGGAATATCCAGTCCGGCGTCACGCCAGCGCGACATCTGTGCCAGCGCCATGCCGATGACCCACTCGCCAAGCTCGATGCCGATCGGGTGGTTCTCGGTGATCGGCAGGAAGTCGGCCGGCGGCAACAGGCCGCGCTCGGGGTGTTGCCAGCGGATCAGGGCCTCTGCGCCGATCACCACGCCGCTCCTCATGTTCACCTTGGGCTGGTAATGCAGCACGAATTGCTGCTGATCGAGGGCATGGCGGATGTGCTCGACGCTCTCGCGCTGGCTCCTGACGGCGGCGTCCTGGACCAGGTCGAACAGGTGATAGCGATTCTTTCCGGTCTGCTTGGCCTGGTACATCGCCTGGTCGGCATGGCGCAGCAACTGGTCGGCATCGGACTCGTCCTGCGGGTACAGCGTGACGCCGATACTGGCGGAAACATGCAGGACCAGGGCGCCGATCGTCGCCGGCGCCGCCGCGGCCAGCAACAGGCGCGCCAGTACCGGCTCGCAATCCTGCGGCTGCTCCAGATCGACCAGCACGGCGACGAATTCGTCGCCACCCAGACGGCCGAGGGTATCGCCTTCGCGCAGAACGGCTTTCAGGCGCTGCGAAACGACAATCAGCAATTCGTCGCCGACTTCATGACCGTGCTGGTCATTGACCGGCTTGAAGCCATCGAGGTCGAGATAGACCACGGCCAGCGACTGCTGGCGCCGCTGGCTCTGGGCCATGGCCAGATGCAGGCGGTCGGCCAGGAGTACGCGGTTGGGCAGGCCTGTCAGCGCATCGTAATGGGCGATATGCTCGAGTTTCTGCTGGTGTTCCTTGGTGGCCGTGATGTCGGTGAACAGGGCGACATAGTTCCGCGTGGTTCCGGCGACGTCGCGCACGGCGCTGATGGTGAGCATCTGGGCATAAATCTCGCCATTGCGGCGGCGGTTCCAGATCTCGCCGCTCCAGTGCCCGCTGGTGGTCAGGGCGTGCCACAGGGCGGCATAGAACTCCGGCTCTTGTCGTCCGGACTTGAGGATGCGTGGGTTCTTGCCCAGCGCCTCTTCGCGACTGTAGCCGGTGATCTCGGTAAAGGTGTCGTTGACCTCGACGATGGCGCCGTTGGCGTCCGTGATGGTGATGCCTTCGCGGGCGTGGGTGAACACGCTCGCGGCCAGTTGCAGCTTTTCCGCGGCCTGCTTGCGCTCGGTAATGTCCATGACGAAGGCGAGAACGCACTGTTCGCCATTCATGTCGACGGTTTCCGCCGAAATGCTGACCCAGCGCAGTTCGCCATTCCTGTGCCGCCAGAGGGTTTCCCAGTTGACCACCCGTCCGTCGCTTATCAGTTTGGCGGCCCACGGCCGGCGGGTTTCCTCGTCGGGCCAGAGGCCGGCCTCGAGCGCGGTGCGCCCGATCAGTTCCTCGCGCTTCCAGCCGAAGTCGCGTTCGTAGTTGCGGTTGGCGTCGATGAAGCGGCCGTCGCCGGCGCGGGCGATGGAGACCATCAGCGGACTGGAATGAAATGCCTTGGAAAAGCGCTCCTCGGAATGGAGCAGGGTCTCCTCGGCCTGCTTGCGCTCGGTGATGTCCTGGATCACGCCAAAAACAGTCCGGCTGTCCCTGTCGAATTGGGCCATGGAATGGATATCCCGGGTTTCCCCGGTATCCACGGTCTTGATCTTGAATTCCACGTCATACGGCCGATTGTTTTCGATCAGATCCTTCAGCGTCGCATTGAGCACGCGGCGATACTCCGGCAGTGGAATCGCCTTGACGTCCGCATAGGCAAGCTCGCTGCGGTCGATGCCATACAACTTGGCGGCGCCTTCGGACGCGATCATCAGTTGCGAATCGAGATGAAGCTCCCAGTTGCCTGACTTGGCGGCGAGTTCGGCGCGCCTCAAGCGCGCTTCGCTGTCGCGGATTGCCTGCGCCGCCAGTTCCTGCTCGGTGATGTCGGTGTAGGTTGTGACAAAGCCGCCGTCGGGCAGGGGATTGCCGACCACCTCGACAATGCGTCCGTTCGGCCTCGTGCGCTTGAAGCGGTGCGCTTGAGCGTGCCTGGCACGCTCCATCATCTCGTTGACCTTGGCCTCGATATCGCACGGGCCGTATTCGCCACGTTCGGCGTTGTAGCGGATGAAGCTCTCGAAGGTCGCGCCTTCGTGCCCCATCTCCGGCGGGAAATCCAGGATTTCGCAGAATTTCCGGTTGAGCGCGATCATCACCAGATTGGCGTCGACCACGCTGATTCCCTGCGCCATGTTGTCGAGGGTAGCCTGCAGTACCGTCGTCTTGCGGCCCATCTCGAACTCGGCCTGCTTGCGCACCGTGACATCATGCGAGGTGCCGTGGTAGCCGAGAAACACGCCGTCATCGTCGTAGCGCGGCGTACCGAAGGTCTTGAGCCAGCGCTCCTTCCCTTCGGTGTCGCGCATCGGGTATTCCAGCTCGAAAGGCTCGCGTGCCAGGATCTGCCGGCGATGCGATTCCCACTGTTCCGGCGTCAAGGCTGACGGAAACAGTTCCCAGCGCGTCTTGCCCTTTATCTCTTCGAGCGGCAGCGGCATCTTGTTGCCGCCAGCGGGGCCGGCGCCAACGATGCTGACGAAGCGTCCCTCGCTGTCCTGCTCCCAGAACCAGTCCGTGGACATCTCGGCCATCGCGCGAAAGCGTCGTTCGCTGTGTCGCAGATCGCGAGTCATTCGTGCCGCAAGTTGTTGGGCCTTGATCCGCGAGCGTGCCAGGGCCAGGTAGAGCGCGGCGAGCAGCAGGCTGATGGCGCTTCCGGCGACAAGGATCAGCGTCGGGGTTTGGCTTCCCTGCTGACGAGCAAGCCAGTCGTCCCTAGCGCTGACGCGAACTTCCCAGAGGCGGCCGCCGGCCGGGATGATGGTGGTCGAAGTCAGCCCGATCCCTGGGTCTCCGACCCCGGGCTCGTCAACGCAGTTCTTCGCGATCAATTGCAGCCTGGGCGCAGGATTCGCACCTGATCCGCCGGAATCGACATCATTGACGACGACGCAATGTCCGGCGAGAAAAGGCTCGGCGAAGATATCGTTGAATATTTCGCTGGCGTTGAGCGAGATTCCTATCAGACCCACAAAGGCACTGCGACGCTGGACGATCGATTCCAGTTGCACGCCGTAGCGATACACCGGCGCCCGCAGCACCATGCCTATCTCGCCCGGAGAGGCCTGGATCAGTTGAAATGGCGCCGTAAAGCTGATCCCGCCTGTATCGCGCGCTGCAAGAAACGATTTCAGGTTAACCGGCTGGCTGGCGGCATCGAGGCCGAAGGCCCGCCGGTTGGTGTCGAAGGGCTCGATGTATTCGATGACGAAGTGCTCGGCGCGGGAACTCTCCGGATGGATCGCAAAATCCGGAAATCCCTGCTCGACCACGCTTCTGTCGTGACGCACGGCGGCAACGAATGCCGCCTTTTCCGAGTCGGACACCCGGCGGGTGAAGTGCAGCGCCCTGATACCGGGCAGCCGCAGTTGCCCGTGGAGATTATGGTAATAACGCTGGAATTCGCGACGATCGACGCGCTCGGATGCAATGAACAGACCCTGCATGCCGAGCAGCACGGCCTGGAAATCGTCGATGCGATTCTGGATGCCGGCCAGCGCCAGGCTCGAACCGGCATCGAAGCGCGTCCGCGTCTCACGGGCGAAGTTGCCTTCGGCATGGCGCGATAGCGCGTAGCTGACCGACAGCCCGATCGCCAGCACGATGCAGGCGATCAGCAGCGGCGCCGTGCGACTTGCACGCCCTCGCATCCGCCCCGTCACAGCAGGCTGCGGCCGGCTTTTCTCAGTACGGTCGTCGGGTACCATGGTCGCAGCCTAATAGCGGGAAGTTAACTATGCAACTGTTTGTGCAAGAGGCCTTTCCGGCGTCGTGGATTCCGTCCTCGCTTGCGCAAACCGGAAGCCCACAGCATAATCAGTCGCAACAGAGACAGAGGTGCTGATCGTCGGCGCCCTGCCAATATGAAAAGAGCTTGATGGCCGAAGATTGCATTCTTGAGACCACCGGTCTCGTCAAGGAATTCCGTGGCTTCGTGGCGGTCAATGGCGTGGACCTCAAGGTCAGGCGCGGTCATATCCATGCACTGATCGGTCCGAACGGGGCAGGCAAGACGACATGCTTCAATCTGCTGACCAAATTTCTCGAGCCGACGCGTGGGCAGATCCGCTTTAATGGCATCGACATCACCCGCGAAGTGCCGCAGAAAATTGCCCGCCGCGGCATTGTCCGTTCCTTTCAGATTTCCGCAGTATTTCCCCATCTCACCGTGCTGGAAAACGTGCGCATCGCGCTGCAACGCAAATTGGGGACCAGCTTCCATTTCTGGAAGTCCGACCGCGGCCTGAATCAGCTCAACGATCGCGCCATGGAATTGCTGACCTCGGTCGACCTGGCTGGCTATGCCGACATGGTGACCGTGGAGATGCCCTACGGACGCAAGCGGGCACTGGAAATCGCGACCACACTGGCGCTCGACCCCGAACTCATGCTGCTTGATGAACCCACCCAGGGCATGGGCCATGAAGACGTGCACCGGGTGATGGAACTGATCAAGCAGGTTTCGGCCAACCGCACCATCCTCATGGTGGAACACAACATGAAGGTGGTCGCCGGAATTTCAGACACCCTCACCGTGCTGGCTCGCGGCTCCGTGCTGGCCGAAGGGCCCTATGCCGAGGTCGCCGCCAACCCTCTGGTGATCGAGGCTTACATGGGCACCGAGGCGGAGGAGCTGGCTTCGCCGGCGGGACACTGAAATGAGCGCGACCGAGTTCCTCCGCGTATCCAATCTCCATGCCTTTTACGGCGAATCGCATGTGCTGCACGGCATGGATTTCACGGTGCGGCGCGGCGAGTGCATCTCGCTGCTGGGACGTAACGGAGCGGGGCGCACTACGACGCTGCGAGCCATTCTCGGCCTGACCGGCAGGCGCACCGGTTCGATCATGGTCAATGGCCGCGAAGTCATCAATATGCCGTCGCACCGGATTGCCCAGCTTGGCGTCGGCTACTGCCCTGAGGAACGCGGCATCTATGCCAGCCTCAGTTGCGAGGAGAACCTGCTGCTGCCGCCTCAGGTCGGCAGCGGCGGCCTGAGCCTCGATGAACTCTATGAGATGTTCCCCAACCTGAAGGAACGTCGTTACAGCCAGGGCACGCGGTTGTCCGGTGGCGAGCAGCAGATGCTGGCCATGGCGCGTATCCTGCGCACCGGAGCCAAACTGCTGCTGCTCGACGAAGTCTCGGAGGGTCTGGCCCCGGTGATCGTGCAAAAGCTCGGCGAGGTCATCAGGATGCTCAAGGAGCGCGACTACACGATCATCCTGGTGGAGCAGAACTTCCGTTTCGCCGCACCGCTGGCCGACCGCATGTTCATTGTCGAGCACGGGCAGGTGATGGAAGAGATTGCGCAGAATGAAATCAGCGAAAAGCAGCACTTGCTGCAGGAGTACCTCGGGGTCTGATGCTTGTGGTCCCGTCCATTTTTATAAAAGAGGAGACACCATGATGAAACGCAAATTGTTGGCCCTGACCCTTTCCGCGCTGCTCTTGCCGGCGGCCGGATCCGTACTGGCTCAAGCCGCAGGCAAGATTTCCGGCGATGTAGTCAAGATCGGCGTGCTGACCGACATGTCCGGGGTGTATGCCGATCTGGGCGGCAAGGGTTCGGTGCTGGCGGCCGAAATGGCCATCGAGGATTTCAAGGCGCAATTCAAGCCGAAATTCAAGATCGAGCTGGTCTCCGCCGATCACCAGAACAAGGCCGATGTAGGCTCCAACAAGGTCCGCGAGTGGTACGACACGCAAGGCGTGGACATGGTCACCGACGTATTGAATTCAGGTGTAGCCATTGCCGTGGCCAAGGTTACGACCGAAAAGAACAAGATCATGATCAACGCCGGGGCGGCGTCGACGCGCCTCACCAACGAGGATTGCGCACCGAGCAATGTAGTGCACTACGTCTATGACACGTATGCGTTGGCGAATGGTCCCGTGTCCGTCATGATCAAGCAGGGCAAGGACTCGTGGTTCTTCCTGACCGCCGACTACGCCTTTGGCCATTCGCTGGAAAAAGATGCTACCGCCGTCATACAGGCAAACGGGGGCAAGGTTTTGGGCGGGGTTCGCCATCCGCTGAATGCCTCGGATTTCTCGTCTTTCCTGCTCCAGGCGCAGGCCTCCAAGGCGAAGGTAGTTGCCTTGGCCAATGCGGGTGGCGACACGATCAACTCGATCAAGGCCGCCAACGAATTTGGCTTGACCAAGAACCAATCCGTCGTCGGATTGCTTACAACAATCATTGACATTCATGCCGTTGGCCTGCAAGCGACGCAGGGCATGATGTTCACCGAAGGTTTCTACTGGAACCTCAACAACGAAACCCGTGACTGGAGTCGGCGCTTCTTTAGCAAGCACAAGAAGATGCCATCGATGCTGCACGCCGGCACCTATTCGGCAATCACTACCTATCTGAAAGCCGTGCAGGCGACAGGGACGGACGACACGGCGACGGTGATGAAGAAGATGCATGAGACTCCGATCAACGATGCTTTCGCCAAGGGTGGCAAGATCCGCGCGGACGGTCGCATGGTCCATGACATGTATCTGGTCGAGGTCAAGAAGCCCGGCGAATCGAAGGAGCCGTGGGACTACTACAACGTGAAGAAGGTGATTCCCGCCGACGAGGCCTTCCAGCCGATGGCCTTGTCACGCTGCGCTGCCATCAAGAAGTAGGCGACAGACAGTAGCGCTGGAGTGATGTTCGCATGACGGAGATTTTCGGTGTGCCAATCCAGGCCCTGATGGGCCAGCTCATGCTGGGCCTGGTCAACGGGTCTTTCTACGCCGTTCTGAGCCTCGGTCTCGCCGTTATCTTCGGCATGCTGAACATCATCAACTTCGCCCATGGCGCCCTCTACATGGCGGGCGCCATGCTGGCCTGGATGGGCATGGAGTATTTGGGCATCGGCTACTGGTGGATGCTGGTGCTGGCCCCGATCGGCGTCGGCCTGATCGGCATCGCCATCGAGCGGCTGATGCTGCAATGGCTTTACAAACTCGACCATCTCTATGGCCTGCTGTTGACCTTCGGCCTGGCTTTGATGATTGAAGGCCTGTTCCGCGATCTTTACGGCGTCGCGGGCCAGCCGTATTCGATTCCCGAAGAACTCTCCGGTGCCTTCAATCTCGGTTTCATGTTCCTGCCGAAATACCGCGCGTGGATCATCGTGGCCTCGCTTTCAGTCTGCCTGTTCACCTGGTTCATGATCGAGAAGACGCGGCTGGGTGCCTATCTGCGCGCCGCCACCGAAAACCCGAAACTGACGCAGGCGTTCGGCATCAATGTACCGCTGATGGTCATGCTGACCTACGGCTTTGGTGTCGGCCTGGCGGGATTTGCCGGGGTGCTTGCCGCACCGGCTTCCCAGATCAGTCCGCTGATGGGATCCAACCTGATCATCGTGGTGTTTGCCGTCGTGGTGATCGGCGGCATGGGGTCGATTCTAGGCTCGGTGGTCACCGGTCTCGGGCTCGGCATCATCGAGGGCATGACCAAGGTGTTCTGGCCCGAGGCCAGTGCGACAGTGGTATTCATGATCATGGCGGTGGTTCTCATGTTTCGCCCGGCGGGCCTGTTCGGGAGAGAGAAATGAGCCGGCGCGTCACCATTGCCTACCTTGTCGGCCTCGTCCTGCTGATGCTGGCGCCGATGTTCATCTATCCGATACTGGTGATGAAGGTACTGTGTTTCGCGCTGTTCGCCTGTGCCTTCAATCTGTTGCTCGGCTATACGGGCCTGCTGTCTTTCGGTCACGCGGTATTTCTCGGCACGGCGGCCTATGTCACCGGGCATGCCTTGAAGGTTTGGGAACTGCCGACACTGGTTGGATTGCTGGCGGGTACCGGCGCAGCAACCCTGCTGGGCTGGATCATCGGCAGTCTGGCCATTCGCCGCCAGGGCATCTACTTCGCGATGGTGACGCTGGCACTGGCGCAGATGGTGTACTTCCTCTTCCTCCAGGCACCCTTCACTGGCGGGGAGGATGGTTTGCAGGGCGTACCGCGCGGCACCCTGTTCGGCCTCGATCTGGCCGAGGACATCAATCTCTATTACCTGGTGGTGGCGATCTTCGCCGGCTCCTTCTGGCTGATCCAGCGCACCATCCATTCGCCCTTCGGCCAGATCCTCAAGGCCATCCGTGAGAACGAACCGCGGGCGATTTCGCTGGGCTACGACGTGGCGAAATACAAGCTGCTGGCCTTCGTGCTCTCGGCCGGGCTGGCCGGGCTGGCCGGTGCGACCAAGACGCTGGTGTTCAAGTTCGCCACGCTGACCGACGCCCACTGGCACACCTCGGGCGAGGTGGTGCTGATGACCCTGCTGGGAGGCATGGGCACGGTGTTCGGCCCGGTGGTGGGAGCAACCGTGATCGTCGCCCTGGAAGATGAACTCGCCGACAAGGTGGGTTCGCTGGTCACGGTGATCATGGGCGCGATTTTCGTGATCTGCGTGCTGGCGTTCAGGCGCGGGATTGTCGGCGAGTCGCTGGCGCTGTATCGCCGAATGATTGGACAGAAGCCCTAAAAGTTCCGACGCAGCGCGCTGGCGCCGGCGGGACGGAGAACACCAGGCCGCGTCGACAACCGTGGGGAAAATCATGCCTGCTCTGTCATTGTCATGAGACTGGCTGCCATCGCCCTGGCCTGGCTCGGCTATTTCGCGCTGCATTCCGCGCTGGCGGCGCTGAGCGTGAAGGCTTGGGTCGCAGGCCGCTGGCCGCAATTCATGCGCGGCTACCGGATCGTCTTCAATGTCGTTTCCACGCTTACGCTGATCCCGGTGCTCTGGCTGATCTATGGCGTCGAGAGCGACTGGCTTTGGCAATGGCGGGGCGCCATGGCCTGGCTGAGCAACGGTGCTGCGCTGGCGGCAATCCTGTGCCTTCTTGTCCCGGGCCGCAGTTATGACATGGGCGAGTTCCTCGGGCTGCGTCAACTCAGCGGGCACGGCAACGATCAGCCGGAGAGCTTCACTGTTTCAACCCTGCATCGCTTTGTCCGGCATCCATGGTATTGCATCGGCCTGGTCCTGATCTGGACCCGTGACATGAACGGGCCGTTGCTCGTTTCGGCGCTAATGATCACCGCCTACTTCGTCGTCGGCTCGAAGCTGGAGGAAGGCAAGCTGGTTGCCATGTATGGAGAGACCTACCGCAGATACATGGCAAAGGTGCCCGGGCTGATCCCGCTGCCCTGGAAGTACCTGACTGCCGCCGAGGCTGTCGATCTGATGAATCGCCCTGAAGCTCCCTGACCCTGCAAGAAAGCAGGCGCATCGCAACACTTCCAGGGATCAAGGGCCTGGAATTCGTCCTTCAGCCAGCCCGGCTATCCGTAGTGCGCAGCAGCGCAGTCAGCATCGCTATCGTCATCGACGTGAAGGCAATCAGCGACCACTCGGCGATCGACAGGCCGAGAAATCTCCAGCCGGCCTCGGAGCACAAGCCGCTGGCTTCGAACAGCAGCGGCCACTGGCTGCCGGCCCAATTCACGAAGCCCTCCCACCACGGCTGATCGGCCGTGCAACTCACTCCCTTGGCGAAGCGCTGCAGCCAGGTCTGATAGGCCGCAATCCAGACTCCGGTCAGTGCAGTAGCCGCCATGACGAGCGCCGCTGCACGCCGTGGCAGCGTTGCCGGGGCCAGCAGCCACGCCGCAATGGACTCGAACGTCAGCAGCAGGTAGAGCATGCGCTGCAGGATGCACAGCGGGCAGGCGGCGAGATTCATGGTTTGCGCCAGGAACACGCCCCCGACAACCAGTCCGAGCGCGGCAAGGCCCGTGCCGGCGAACAGCCCGCGCGGCGTGAATAGCAGTCGCAGGAAGGGCATGGACTATTTGTGTTCCTGACGCGCCTTGGCGATGACGGCGTCGGTGAGCTTCAGCAGTTCCTGGAAGTTGCTCGCCGCCTCGTTGTTGACCAGGTATTTGCCATCCACCACCAGTGCCGGGACGCCTTGAATGCGGGCGGCGGTGGCTTCCTGATCGCCGCGCTGCACCTTGCTCTGCATCGAAAAGGAGGCCAGTGCGTCGCCGAACTTCTTGCCGTCGGCGCCCTTGCTGACGGCCCAGCTAACGGCGGCTTCGTCGGTGCGGAACATCACGCGCTGCTCATGGATGGCGATGAATACGGCGGCATCGAGCTTTGCCAGATCGCCGGTGGCTTCCAGCGCGTAGTAGATCCGGGCAAGACGCGCCCATTCCGGGCGATTGAAGCTGACCGGGACGCGGCGAAAGCTCACGTCCTTCGGCAACTTGGCCGCCCACGGGCTGACTATGGGATGAAAATCGCTGCAATGCGGACAGCCGTAGGAAAAGAATTCGATGACCTCGATCTTTCCCTTGGTGCTCGGCAGCGGCGGATTGATCGGCGTGAAGTCGCGCCCGGCTTGCGGTTCTGCCGCAAGGCTCAGGCCGGACATGGCAAACGAGGCTACGAGGGTGGCAAACAGCAGGGTGATGAGTCGCTTCATGAAAATCTCCGTTGAAAGTAGCTTCGAGTGGGATTGTATGACAGCGTTCCCCCTACAATGTCCGAAACGCGAAAAAACTGACGGAGCCGGGCGTCCATGGATCGATTGACCGCAATGCAGACATTCGTACGGGTGGCCGAGGCCGGCAGCTTTACCGCCGTGGCAGACCAGATGAATGTGGCGCGTTCGGCCGTTACGCGCCAGATTGCGGCGCTGGAAGCGCATCTCGGGGTCAAGCTGATTGCCCGCAGCACGCGGCGGCTGTCGCTCACCTCGGCCGGAGCGACCTATCTGGAGCAGTGTCGCGACATCCTCGACCGCATCGACGAGGCCGAGGGCGATCTGGCCGGCGAGCGGCAAACCCTGCAAGGCACGATACGCACCAGCGTACCGCTGACCTTCGGCCTGCTGCACCTGACGCCGCTGATCCTGGAATTCTCCCGCGCCCATCCCGACATCCACATCGACCTCGACTTCAACGACCGGCGCGTGAATCTGATCGAAGAAGGAATGGATTTCGCGTTGCGCATCACCGATCGTCTGCCCGAAACCACCGTGGCGCGGCGCCTGACGAGCTGCCGCTCGGTGGTCGTGGCGTCCCCTGACTACCTGCGGCGGCACCGTGAGCCCAGGCACCCGGACGAGCTGACGCAGCGGGCCTGTCTCGCCTATTCGCTGACCTCGCGCTCGAGCTGGGCCTTCATGGTCGACGGGGCGCCGCATGCGGTCGAGATCAGCGGGCCGCTCACCGCCAACAACGGCAGTGTCCTGCAGGAAGCCGCCATCCAGGGCATGGGCATTGCCTATCAGCCCACCTTCATCGCCGCCGAGGCCATCCGCCAGGGCCAATTGGTGCAGATCCTGAAGGGCTTTCCGCCCCCGGTACTGGACATGTGCGCCGTGTTTCCCGGCAACCGTTTCGTCCCACAGCGCGTGCGTGCCTTTGTCGATTTTCTTGCCGCGCGCCTCGGTCCCGAACCCTACTGGGACCAGGGCCTCGACCTCGAGTAAAGCCATCATGGACATGCCGAAAAATGTCTTCAAGCAGCGGCTGCGCGAGGGGCAGTGGCAGGTCGGCCTCTTCGTCGGCCTGGCCAATCCCGTCAGCATGGAAATCCTTGCCGGCACCGGTTTCGACTGGCTCGTGATCGACGCCGAGCACACACCGAACAATCCCGCCGGCGTGATGATGCAACTGCAGGCGGCGGCGCCCTATCCGGTGCAAATGCTGGTGCGGCCGATGAGCCACGACGCTGCGCTGATCAAGCAGTATCTCGACGCCGGCGCGCAGACGCTGCTGGTGCCGCTGGTCGACGACGCCGCGCAGGCGCAGGAACTGGTGCGTGCCGTGCGCTATCCGCCCGAAGGCATCCGCGGTGTGGCCGCCTCGCTGTCGCGCGCCGCGCGCTGGACCGGCGTCAAGGACTATGTGCTGCATGCCAACGACGAGGTCTGCCTCGTGGTCCAGGTCGAAACGCGGCAGGGACTGGAAAATCTCGACGCCATACTGGCTGTGGCAGGGGTCGATGGCGTTTTCATCGGCCCGGCCGATCTCGCGGCGTCGCTGGGTCATCTCGGTGATGCGGGGCATCCCGAGGTCCGCTCGGCGATCGACGCTGCGCTCACCCGCATCGTGGCTTCCGGCAAGGCCGCCGGCGTATTCGTCACCGAGCCGGAACTGGCCCGCCACTACCGCAGCCTAGGCGCGAGCTTCATCGCCGTCGGCGGCGATACCACGCTGCTGCGCAACGCGGCGGTCAAGTTGGCGTCATCCTTCCGCGACGGCAAGCCTGAATCCGGCACTGGCTCCTGATTGGTCGGCGCTGGCGGTACGGTGATTGCCGTCCGTGAAACCGATACCCGCTTTCCGGCGCTATGCGGCTAAACTTGAATTTTAGTTACGGCCGCTGCGCTTAA
Source organism: Rhodocyclales bacterium (assembly GCA_026399475.1). Lineage (GTDB taxonomy): Bacteria > Pseudomonadota > Gammaproteobacteria > Burkholderiales > Rhodocyclaceae > Sulfuritalea. Next base: position 74,879 of record JAPLQY010000114.1, on the reverse strand, counting down.
CGCCAATAATGCCGGCGTTAGCCTTCACTGAAACAAATTGTTTTAGCTCCTGCATAACGCCAAGACGGCTGGCGTTAGCCTCCACTGAAACTTCGTTTTGATATTGAAAGCACCCCATGAAGAACCCCGAACTCCTGCGCAATACCTGCCTGATCAATGGCGAATGGCTGGCGGCCACCGGCGCCAGCCTCGAAGTCCGCAACCCGGCCAACGGCGATCTGGTCGGCTCGGTGCCGAGTTTCGGTGCCGCCGAAACGCGCCGTGCGATCGATGCGGCGCAGGCGGCCTTCCATCCGTGGCGGGCGAAGACGGCGGCCGAGCGGGCGAAAATTCTGCGCCGCTGGTTCGAACTGATGATGGCGAACCAGGAAGACCTGGCGCAGCTGATGACGCTGGAGCAGGGCAAGCCGCTGGCGGAAGCGCGCGGCGAGATCGCCTATGCGGCCTCCTTCATCGAGTGGTTCGCCGAGGAGGCGCGGCGCGTGTATGGCGAGGTGATTCCCTCGCCGTTGGCCGACCGCCGCCTGATTGTGCTGAAGCAGCCGGTCGGCGTCTGTGCCGCGATCACGCCGTGGAATTTTCCGGCGGCGATGATCACGCGCAAGGTCGCTCCGGCGCTGGCGGCCGGCTGCACCATGGTGGTCAAGCCGGCCGAGCAGACGCCGCTTTCCGCCCTGGCCCTGGCCTGGCTGGGGCAGCAGGCCGGCATTCCGCCCGGCGTGCTCAACATCGTGACCGGTGAACCGGTGGCCATCGGCGGCGAACTCACCTCGAATCCGAAAGTGCTGAAGCTGTCCTTCACCGGCTCGACCGAGGTCGGCCGGCTGCTGATGGCCCAGTGCGCGCCGACCATCAAGAAGATGTCGCTGGAACTCGGCGGCAATGCGCCTTTCATCGTCTTCGACGACGCCGACCTCGATGCCGCGGTGGCCGGCGCGATGCTTTCCAAATATCGCAATGCCGGGCAGACCTGCGTCTGCGCCAATCGCTTCCTGGTGCAGGAGGGCGTGCAGGAGGCCTTCGCGCAGAAGCTGGCCGCTGCTGTCGCTGGACTCAGGGTCGGCAACGGACTGGAGGAGGGCGTGACGCAAGGGCCGCTGATCGACGGCGCAGGGCTGGCCAAGGTCGAGGAACTGCTCGCGGATGCCGTGGCGAAGGGGGCTCGCATACTCTGTGGCGGCAAGCGCCACGCGCGCGGCGGCACCTTCTTCGAGCCGACCGTGCTGTCCGGCGCAACGCCGGCGATGCGCCTGGCGCGCGAGGAAATCTTCGGCCCGGTGGCGCCGATTTTCAGTTTCAAGGATGAAGCCGAAGCGGTGCGCATGGCCAACGATACCGAGTTCGGGCTGGCTGCATACTTTTACAGCCGCGACATCGCACGCGCCTGGCGTGTGGGCGAAGCACTGGATTACGGCATGGTCGGCATCAACTCGGGAATGATTTCGAACGAGGTCGCACCCTTCGGCGGCGTCAAGCAGTCGGGGCTGGGGCGCGAGGGCTCGAAGCACGGCATCGAGGAATATCTGGAGATCAAGTATCTCGCCATGGCCGGCTTGTGACTCCCTAGTGGCCACGCTGTGAAGCTACCCGCCTCGATGCGGGCGCTGGGTCATCGCCCGTTCCGGATGTACTTTTTCGGTCAGGGCGTTTCCATCCTCGGGTCGTGGATACAGCAGGTCGCGCTGGCCTGGCTGGTGTATCGGCTGACCGGCTCGGCGGCGCTGCTGGGGCTCGCGTCCTTCGCCGCGCTGGCGCCGATCCTTGTCGTGGGGCCGCTGGCCGGCGCGTGGATAGACCGCCACGACCGGCGCCGGCTGCTGATGCAGGTGCAGGTCCTGCTCTTCATTCAGGCGAGCGTGCTGGCGGCGCTGACCTGGTACGAACTGATCGGGCCGACGCTGATCATCCTGATGTCGCTGTCGCTAGGCGTGCTCAACGCCTTCGACACGCCGCTGCGCCAGTCGCTGATTCCGGCCATGGTCGGCGGCCGCGACGACCTGCCGAATGCGCTGGCGTTGAACGCCATGCTGTTCAATCTCGGCCGCTTCGTCGGCCCGCCGGTTGCGGGGCTGATGCTGGGCTTCATGTCCGAGGCGGCCTGCTTTGTGCTCAATGCCTTTTCCTATCTGGCGCTGCTGTGGGGCGTGGCCGCCATGCGTGTGGCGGCAAACGCCAAGTCCAGCGGCAGCGTCGGCCATGTCTTCAAGGAGGGCGTGCGCTATGCCTTCGACACCTGGCCGATCCGCACGCTGCTGGTCGTGCTGGCGCTGCTCAATTTCACCGCCTCGGCCTATGCCGTGCTGCTGCCGGTGTTCGCCAAGGAGGTGTTCCATGGCGATGCACGCACCCTGGGCCTGCTGTGGGGCGCAGCCGGGTGCGGCGCCTTCGTCGCGACACTGATGCTGGCGACGCGCACGTCGGTGCGCGGCAGCCTGAATGTGGCGATTTCCTGCGTGGTGCTGTCGGCGTTCGCGCTGGTCGTGTTTCCGCTCACGGCGCAGTTGGCGATCGCCTTGCCGGCACTGGCGGTGCTGGGCTTCGGCATTTCGGGCGCCAACGTCGGCATCAACACGGTGATGCAGACCATCGCCCCCGATCGCCTGCGCGGCAGGGTGGTTTCATTCTTTTCCAGCATCCGGTTCGGGCTCGATGCCGTCGGCGGCCTGATCGCCGGCAGCATTGCCGCACTGGCCGGCGCTCCCGCCACCTTGCTCGGCGAATCTGCGATACTGCTCGCCCTCTGCGTCTGGCTGCTGCTGCGTGCTGGACACCTGCGCCAATCGGTGAAATGGGCTCCCACATGATCTCTACAGAAGTTCTGCTGGCCTTCCTTGCCGCTTCCGCGCTGGTCACCATCGCGCCGGGGCCGGACAACCTGATGGTGCTGTCGGTCGGCATCAGCCGCGGCCGCCCCGCCGGAATAGGCTTCGGCCTTGGCTGTGCGCTCGGTTGCTTCACGCATACCCTGTGGGCGACGCTGGGCATCGGCGCCGTGGTGCTGGCCTCGGAGGCCACCTTCACCACGCTGAAAATGGCCGGTGCCGCCTATCTGGTCTATATCGGCCTCATGGCATGGCGCCATGCCGGAAAGATGGCGCTGGTGCAGATCGACAAGGGTGCCGTGGAACCGATAGGCGTGCACCTGCGCCGCGGTTTCATCGCCAATGTCATCAATCCAAAAGTGGCTTTGTTCTTCATCGCCTTCCTGCCGCAGTTCGTCGATCAGACGCGCGGCGCGGTGTGGCCGCAAATGCTGCTGCTGGGCGCCTTGTTTGCGGCGCAGACCGTGGTGATTTTCGGCAGCCTCGGCTGGTTCGCCGGCAGCATCGGAGCGCGCCTGCAGCGTCAGCCCAGGCTTGCCGTCTGGCTCGACCGCTGTGCCGCGGCAATCTTCATCGGACTGGCGCTGCATCTGGCAACGGCGCGCTGACAGTCGCCGTGTCGCCGGCGCCGACTCTTGCAAATGGAGCGCAACCGGCTATTATGCAATGGCGCGCCTGCGGCGGTTGAGCATGGTCGCGCCCCCGGTCAAGCGGATAGCGAAAGCCGACACGCGCCTCAGGGCGTACGGGGATTATTCTGGAGTAGCAAGACGCTGCTTGAAACAAGGTTCTGGATGATGGCGATGGTATAAATATGTCATCCTGATGTATTATTGGCTCTGTTGCTTGTAGGGAATATGTAGCCATGGCCGCTGCAACGATTCTCATCGTCGACGACGAGCCGACGAATCTGTTTCTCCTGACCAGTCTGCTGCGGCCTCAATACATGGTGCGCGCGGCCAACTCGGGAGAAAGTGCCTTGCGGGCGGCGGCGAGCGAACCTCGGCCGGATCTGGTGCTGCTCGACGTGATGATGCCCATGATGGATGGCTATGCCGTACTGTCGCGCCTGCGAGAGAACTCTGCCACGCGCGACATTCCGGTGGTCTTCCTCACTGCGCTGGCTGAGACGGAAGACGAGGAGCGCGGCCTGCAACTCGGTGCCGCCGATTACATCGCCAAGCCGATCAAGCCCGCCGTGGTGCAGGCCCGGGTGCGCACTCAGCTCGAAGCAAAGCAGGCGCGCGACTGGCTGAAGGATCAGAACGCCACCCTCGAAGCCGAGGTTGTCCGGCGCATGACCGAGAACGATCTTACCCAGCGGGTCAGCATCCGGGCCTTGGCCCATCTGGCCGAGACGCGTGACCCGGAAACCGGCAGCCACATTTTGCGCACCCAGGGCTATGTGCAGCAGCTCGCCATCGGGCTGCGACAGCATCCGCGATTCGCCGCCACGATGAGCGAGCGTTACATCGATCTGCTGGCCCGGTCGGCGCCCTTGCACGACATCGGCAAGGTTGGCATTCCCGATCACATCCTGCTCAAACCCGGCAAGCTCACGGCCGATGAATGGGTCATCATGCAGACTCACGCCAAGCAGGGCAGCGATGCCATCGAGCAGGCCGAGCGTGACATTGAAATGCCCCTGGAGTTTCTTTCAGTGGCCAAGGAGATTGCCCGCTGGCACCACGAGAAATGGGATGGCAGCGGTTATCCGGACGCCCTGGCAGGGGGCGCCATTCCCGTTTCCGCGCGGCTGATGGCCTTGGCCGACGTTTTTGACGCCGTGATCTCGGTGCGTGTCTACAAGCCTGCGATGCCCTATGCCGAGGCCCGCGAGATCATCGCTGCGGGGCGCGGCAAGCACTTCGATCCCGACGTGGCCGATGCCTTTCTCGCCGGCTTCGACGATTTCGTCGCCATCGCCGAGCGCTATCGAGACGGCGGTTGAGGCGCGACAGTCGGTAACCTGACGAAAGCCCTGCCATGGACCCTCTGCCAGCCAAGTCGTCAACGGCATCCAACGGAATACAGGCAACTGGAGCCGTCGCGATGCGGCTGGTGCTTGTCTATGCCTCGTTCGCCGGCCTCTGGATACTGCTCTCCGACAAGGCGATCGGCTGGCTATTCAGCGATCCGGCTCAGCTTGTCCTGGCCAGCACCATGAAGGGTTGGCTGTTTGTCGCCGTGACATCCCTGCTGCTCTTTGGGTTCATACGGCGCCGGCTGGACCAGGCCCTGGCCGTGTCGCTGCGCGAGATTGAAGCGCAGACGGGAAAGGCGCGCGCGTTGCAACTGCTCAATGCCATCGCCGAGAGTTCCACCGATGCGATTTTTGCCAAGGATGTCGATGACCGGTTTCTCGTGTTCAACGGAGCGGCGGCGCGCGTCACGGGCAAGCGTCCCGAGGAAGTTCTCGGCTGCGACGAAATGGCAGTATTCCCGCCCGAGTTGGCCAGACAGCTTATCGCCGACAATCGACGGGTCATGGCGGAAAATCGCGTCATCAGCTTCGAGGAGACTCTTGTCACGCCGGAAGGGCTGCGGACCCACCTGACCACCAAGGGGCCGATGCACGACGCTGCCGGCAACGTCATCGGCATGTTCGGCATCTCCCGTGATATCACCGAGCGTCAGCAGGCCGAAATGGTTTTGCACCAGAACATCGAGGAACTGGAGCGCTTCAATCGCGTCGCGGTCGGACGTGAGCTGGAGATGATCGGGCTCAAGCAGCAGGTGAATGCCTTGTCGCGGCAGCTCGGACAGGAGCCGCCCTATGCCCTGTCGTTTCTCGATGACCCTGCGGCGGCGCCGAAGGCAGGCAAGGCGCCATGAACGCGCGCCTGGGCCTGTCCGTCGCGTTGCCCTTCATGGCCTGCGCCGTGCAATGGATGCTGTGGGACACACTCAAGCCTTACGTCTGGTACCTGTTTTTCCCCGCAGCGTTTTTCAGCGCATGGATCGGCGGTCTGGTCGGCGGCCTCGCGGCGACGGTCATCAGCGCGCTGCTGGTCTGGTATATCTTCATACCGCCGGCTTTCTCCTTCGGGCTGGACAATCCCGCCTCCGCATTTTCCATCGTGGTGTTCGTTATCATGGGCGGCTTCTTCGCCTTCGTCTTCGAACGCCTCAAGCAGGCGATGCAAGGTACCGACGCGGCGCTGGCAGATGCCGAAGCGGCCAAGGAGAAGATCACCCAGCTCTACCAGCAGACACTGGAACTGGACAAGCTGAAGAGCCAGTTTTTCGCCAATGTCAGTCATGAGCTGCGCACGCCGCTTACGCTCATTCTCGCGCCGCTGGAGCAGCGCCTGCGCCGTTCCGCCAGCGCCGACTCTTCGGAGACGGAGCGCCGCGAGACCGAGATCATGCTGCGCAATGCGCGCCTGCTTTATCGCCATGTCACCGATCTGCTCGACGCCGCCAGGATCGAGGCCGGCCGCATGACGCTGACGTGGTCGCGGCTCGATCTCGCCCGCCTCGCGCGGGCGATGGCCAGCCACTTCGAATCGCTGGCCACGGAACGCCGTATCGACTACCGCGTGACCGTCCCGGAGACGCTGGCGGCCGAGGCGGACAGCGAAAAGCTGCAACGCGTGCTGCTCAACCTTCTCTCCAACGCCTTCAAGTTCACGCCCGATGGTGGCGCCATCGCCTTGCGCCTGTCGCAAGACGACGGCCACGCGCTGATCGAAGTGCTGGACAACGGCCCCGGCGTGCCCGCAGCATTGCGCGAGGCGGTGTTCGAGCGCTTCTGCCAGGGCGAGGCCGACGCGCGGCGGCGCCACGGCGGAACCGGTCTGGGCCTGTCCATCGTCAAGGACTTCGTCGAACTGCACGGCGGCACGGTGAGCCTGAGCGGGGCCCCGGATGGCGGTGCGCTGGTTTTGGTACGCCTGCCGCTGGCGGCGCCAGTCGGTACGACGCTTGGCGCTTCGCTGCCATTCGATGAGGTGATCGAGCGCCAGGCCATCGAGGAACTGGAGCTGCGCCCGGCGATCGCGACCCCCGACGCGGCGCAAGCGGCAGGTGCCAATGCGCCGCTGGTGCTGGTGGTCGAGGACAATGCAGACATGAACGAATTCATTGCCACCGCCCTGCGCCCGAGCTACCGCGTAGCCTGCGCCTTTGATGGCCGCGACGGCATGGAACAGGCACTCGCGCTGCATCCCGACCTGATACTCGCCGACGTGATGATGCCGGTGATGAACGGCGACGAAATGGTGATGGCGCTGCGCCGCCAGCCCGGCATGGAAGGCGTACCCATCGTCATGCTCACCGCGAGGGCTGACGACGAGTTGCGCGTACGCCTGCTCAAGTCGGGTGTCCAGCAGTATGTCAACAAGCCTTTCGCGGTGGAGGAGCTTCTGGCGCGGGTGGGCGGACTGGTCACCGAGCGCAGGCGCACGCTGGAGGAACTGCGCCGCCTCAATGCCGACCTGGAGCGGCGCGTGATCGAGCGCACTGCCGAGCTGAGCGCCGCCAACACCGAACTGGAAAGCTTCGCCTACGCCGTCTCGCACGACCTGCGCGCGCCGCTAAGGGCCATGAGCGGCTTTTCGCAGGCGCTGATTGAAGATTACGGCAACCAGTTGCAAGGCGAGGCGAAGGTCTATCTCGACCAGATTGGCTTCGCCAGCCTCAAGATGGGCGAGATGATCGACGGCATCCTCGTACTTTCGCGCAGCACGCGCGGCGAGCTGCGGCGGGATGTCATCGATTTTTCGGCGCTGGCGACACGGCTGCTCGAAGAGCTGGCGCGCGGCGAACCGGGGCGACAGGTCGGCGGGCAGGTGGAAGCCGGTCTGCACGCCACGGGCGATGCGCGCATGATTGAAATGGTGCTGCGCAACCTGCTGGGCAACGCTTGGAAATACACCGGCAAGACCGAGGCGCCGGCGATCCGCGTGTTCTTGGGCGAAGTCGATGGCCAGCCCGGTATCTGCGTTGCCGACAACGGAGCCGGTTTCGACATGGCCCATGCTGATCAGTTGTTCCAGCCCTTCCACCGTCTGCATCGTCAGGACGAGTTTCCGGGGATCGGCATCGGCTTGGCTACCGTGCAACGCATTATTCACCGTCACGGTGGCGAGATCAGGGCCGTGGCGGCGCCCGGTGCCGGCGCAACCTTCTGCTTCACGCTGCCCACCGGGACTTCGGAGGAGACATCATGAAAGTCAGGTCAATTCTGCTTGTCGAAGACAACCCGCAGGACGAAATGCTGATCCTGCGCGCGCTCAAGAAGATCAACCTCGCCAACGAAGTGGATGTCGTGCGTGACGGCCAGCAAGCGGTCGACTACCTGTTCGGCGAAGGCGAGTTCGTCGCCCGCGCCGGGACAGAACTGCCGACCGCAGTGCTGCTCGACATCGGCCTGCCGCGCCTGTCGGGGCTGGAAGTGCTGGCGCGCCTGCGCGCCGACCCGCGTACCCGCTTGCTGCCCGTGGTGATCCTGACCTCGTCCGACGAGGACAAGGATCGCCTGAAAAGCTACGAGAGGGGCGCCAACAGCTTCGTCAGAAAGCCGCTCGCCTTCGCCGAGTTCGCCGAGACCGTGGCGCGACTGGGCGTCTACTGGCTGGCCACCAACGAACCGCCGCCGAAACGATGAGTCAGCAATGGACAGCCCGCTGAAAATCCTTGTCATCGAAGACATCTCCGCCGACTTCCTGCTGGTGGAGAGACACCTGAGTCAGCAAGGCCTTGCTGCCGAATGCCGGCACATCGCCAGCGATGCCGAGCTGGAGGCCGCGTTGCAGACCGAATGGGACCTGGTGCTGTCCGACTACAGCGTGCCGGGCATGGATTTTCGCGCGACGCTGCAACGCATCCAGGCGCGCTGGCCGACTCTGCCGGTGGTCATGGTGTCCGGCAGCGTCGGCGAGGAAACGGCGGTAGAGCTGCTGCGGGTGGGCCTGAAGGACTTCATTCTCAAGGACCATCTGGTCCGCCTGCCCACGGCCGTCCGGCGCGCAGTCGACGAGGCCAGGGATCATGGAGCCCGCCTGGCGGCCGAAGCGGCATTGCGCGAGGGTCAGGCCACCGCTCTCGAAGCCCAGCGACAGGCCCGGCTGGCAGCGATGAACCTGATGGAAGACGCCGTCGCCGCCCGGAGCCGAGCCGAGGCGGCCGTGGCGGACCTGCAGGATTCTCGCCAGAGTTTGCGCCTGCTGCTTGATTCGATGGCGGAAGGTGCCTACGGGGTGGACACCAGGGGCAACTGCAGCTTCGTCAATCGGGCGTTTCTGGAAATGCTGGGTTACGCGAACGCTGACGAAGTGCTGGGCAAGCATATTCACGAACTCATTCATCACTCCCGTCCCGATGGCAGCGCATACCCGTCGGGCGAATGCAAAATGTACCAAGCCTATCTCAACGGGCAGGCCATGCATGTTGCCGACGAGGTGTTCTGGCGCAAGGACGGCACCGCAGTCGCTGTCGAGTACTGGTCGAATCCCGTTCTGAGCAGCGGTGAGGTACGCGGTTCGATTTGCACCTTTATCGACATCACCGAGCGCAGGAAGAATGAGGCCAGCCTGTTCCTCACGTCCCGTCGTGCCGAGATCCTGCTGGCTCTGCCCGGCGCAGCAGAGGCGATGGACGAACGCGCCTTCATGCGGTACGGGCAGGAACTGGTCGAGCAACTCAGCGACAGCGGTATCGCCTTCATCCATTTCGTCAGCGAGGACCAGAAGGCGCTCCAACTCGTGGCCTGCACCTGTACTTCGCCGGAGCTGGCGTGCCGGGACGATTTTGACGGCAACTGCCCGATCAGCCAGGCGGGCGTGTGGGCCGACGCGCTGCGCCAGAGGGTACCGGTGGTATTCAACGACCATGCCGCGACAGCCGACAAGCCTGGTCTGCCCGCGGGCTTCCCCCATCTGCGGCGCCTGATCAGCGTGCCGGTGATAGAAGGCGGGCTGGTGCGCATGATCGCGTCAGTGGGCAACAAGTCCAGTCCCTACACGGACCTCGACATGGAGACGGTTCGGCTGCTCGCCAATGAGATATGGCGCATCGTGCGCCAGCGCAGGGCGGACACTGCACTGCGCGAGAGCGAGGAGCGCTTGAGCGTGGCGCTGGAAGCCACACAGATTGGTATCTGGGACTGGGACGTCAAGCGCGATCTCTGGTACGCATCGCCGACGTATTTCACCATGCTGGGATACGAACCCGAAGCGGGACCATCCGACCGCGCGGTCTGGCTTGATAGAGTCCATCCCGACGACCGGCAGAACGTCGCCAAGAAAATCGACGACGTTCAACGCGGTGGCGATGTTGCCTACCAGTACGAGGCGCGGATGCGCCGCGCCGACGGATCCTGGCGATGGATTGCTGTTCTCGGCAAAGCCGTGGAACGCGACGATAGCGGCATGGCCACCCGCATGCGCGGTGTGAGGATGGACATCACCGAGCGCAGGACCACCGACGAACGGTTGCGCAAACTCGCCCAGGCCGTGGAACAGAGCCCGGAAAGCATTGTCATCACCAACGTCGATGCCGAGATCGAGTATGTGAACGAGGCCTTTGTCGGGGCGACAGGCTACAGTCGCGAAGAGGTTATCGGCCAGAACCCGCGCATGCTGCACTCGGGCAAGACGCCCAAGGAGACCCACGGCGCCATGTGGGAGTCACTGAGCCAGGGCCGGCCGTGGAAGGGCGAGTTCCACAACAAGCGCAAGAACGGCAGCGAATACATCGAGTTCGCCATCATCACGCCGCTGCGCCAGCCCGACGGGTCAGTCAGCCACTACGTGGCGGTGAAGGAAGACATTACCGAGAAGAAGCGCCTCGGCATGGAACTGGATGCTCATCGGCATCATCTGGAAGAGTTAGTGGAGCAGCGCACGGCGGAACTTATTGCGGCACGACAGCAGGCGGAGGCCGCCAACCTGGCCAAGAGCAGCTTCCTGGCCAACATGAGCCACGAGATCCGCACGCCGCTGAACGCCATCATCGGCCTTACCCATTTGCTGCGGCGCGCCGGAGCGACGCCGCAACAGGCCGTGCGCCTGGACAAGATCGACGGCGCCGGGCAGCACCTGCTGGCGATCATCAACGACATCCTCGACCTGTCCAAGATCGAGGCCGGCCGGCTGCACTTGGAGAACAGCGACTTCCACCTCTCCGCGGTCCTCGACAATGTCGTTTCGATCGTCGGCCAGTCGGCGCGGGACAAGGGACTTCAGGTCGAAGTCGACCACGATTCCGTTCCCCCGTGGCTGAAGGGCGACGCGACACGGCTGCGCCAGGCGCTGCTCAACTACGCCGGCAATGCCGTCAAGTTCACCGAGAAGGGTTCCATCGCTCTGAGTGCGAAGCTTCTGGAAGGCAGCGATGGTGAATTGCTGGTGCGCTTCGAGGTTGCGGACAGCGGCGTTGGCATCGCGCCCGAGCAGATGACCCGGCTGTTCCAGCCCTTCGAGCAGGCCGATGCCTCTATTACGCGCAAGTACGGCGGCACCGGGCTTGGCCTCGCCATCACGCGGCGACTGGCGCAACTGATGGGCGGAGAAGTCGGCGCTGACAGCACGCCGGGGGTGGGCAGCTGCTTCTGGTTTACGGCTCGCCTGCAACGCGGCAGCGGCATCATGCCCGCCGCGCGGACTACGGACGCAGAGAACGCCGAATCGCAATTGCGGCGTTACTACAACGGCACGCGGCTGCTGCTGGCCGAGGACAACCCCATCAACCGCGAAGTGGCGCTGGAACTGCTGCATGGTGCGGGCCTAACGGTGGACACGGCGGCCGATGGCCGCGAAGCGGTCGAAAAGGTGCTCACCATGGGCTACGACCTGATCCTGATGGATATGCAGATGCCCAACATGGACGGTCTCGAAGCCACCCGCGCCATCCGTGCTCTGCCGGGCTGGAAGACAAAACCGATCTTGGCGATGACGGCTAACGCCTTCGGTGAAGATCGCCGGGCCTGTGAAGAGGCGGGCATGAACGACTTCATCACCAAGCCGGTCGAGCCCGGCGTGCTCTACCGGACCTTGCTCTTGTGGCTGTCGGCCACGATGGCCGATAAAGTGGATGTACCGTCGGTCGACGCCACGGGCTTGGCGCCGGCCGCGCCCGCCGCCGCACCGGATGGTGGGCAACGCCTGCCGCAGCCGCTGGCCGATTTCGGTGGGCTGGACACCGAGCGGGGGCTGGCCGCCCTGCGCGGCAACACGGACGCCTATGTGGCCCTGTTGCTACAACTCGCCGCCAGCCATGGCGAAGACGCACAGCACCTGCGCGGCGAGCTCGCGACAGGCCAGTTCGATGCCGCCCTGCAGCGGGCACACGCGCTCAAGGGCGCGGCCGGGAGCCTGGGCGTCACCCGTCTGCAGGCAGCGGCGGCGGCCATCGAGCGGGCCTTGCGCGACGCGGCGCCGATCGCGACCCTGCCGGCGCTGCTGGATGTCTTGCAGGCCGAGCAGCTTGCGCTGGACGAAGCGCTAGCGCGATTGCCCGGCGGGGCGACTGATGGGGACGGGGAACAGATGGCCGCCGACCTTGGCCGGGCGCGTATGGTGCTCAGGCAGTTGGAACCCCTGCTGGCCTGCGACGATACCGCGGCGGGCGATCTGTTCGAGGCCAATCGGCCGTTGCTGCAGGCAGCACTCGGCTCGGCGGCGCTGCCGCTGGAACGACAAGTAGCGAACTTCGACTATCCGGGTGCGCTGGCTACGCTGCGGGATCTGATCCGGCAAACGCCGGAAAATTGAAGCGGCAGAATTGGCCGAGGGAGCATGGTAACGTGGGTGTGGAACAGTCGCGGGCAAGCTGAATGTCATGAATGAAATGGTCGAGGATCGGCGAATGCCGTTGCGTTTGCAGTGGGGGGTCCTGTTCTGTCTGCTCGCGCTGTCCCGCGGGATGGCCGCTGCTGCAGAGTCCCAGGTCGTGGTCAACGTCGCGCAAAGCGGAGAGGCCTTCCTGATTGATGCAGTGCTGGAGGTTCCGGTTCCGGCGGGACGCGCGTGGGATGTATTGACCGATTTCGACCATATGACGTCGATTCTCGGCAATCTGACCTCGAGCAGGATAACGTCGCGCAACGGCAACACCTGGATCGTCCGCCAGGAGGGCGTTGCACGTTACGGCCTGCTGTCGTTTTCCTTCGTTTCGGAGCGGGAGATCCGCCTGGAACCGATGAAACGCATCCTGGCAAAAAACCTTTCCGGCACCTTGAAGGCAATGGAGAGCGAGGCGACCATCATTCCTCAGGATCAGGGTGTGCAGATCAGGTATCGCGCCACGAGCGTACCGGACTCGGTACTGGCCCGCATGTTCGGCGCATCCTTTGTCCGGCACGAGACCGAAGAACAGTTTGCGGCCATGGCCAGAGAGATGATGCGGCGCCATGCCGGCGCCGAGTCTTCAGGCAGCCCGGCGGGATTGCCGGCCCGCTGAGTTCCGCAGACTAGGCGCAGCGGGAGCCCCTGCCTCAGCGACGCGTGTTCGACTGCGGCACAAACTCCGCGAGTTCGATCTTTGCCGCCGGCGTCCAGCCCTTCTTGCGGTGTTCCGCCACCACGTTGGTGAAAATGCCGCCGCGCACGTAGAAGCGCGCGGTCAGGCGCATGAAGCGCGGCCGCGTGGCCCTGGCCAGGTCGTCGAGGATGCGGTTGGTGACATCTTCGTGGAAATGCCCCTCGTCGCGGAAGCTCCAGATGTAGAGCTTGAGACTTTTCAGCTCGACGCAGACCTTGTCGGCGATGTAATCGAGCGTCAGCACGGCGAAATCCGGCTGCCCGGTCTTGGGACAGAGGCAGGTGAATTCGGGGATTTCCATGTGGATCTGGTAATCCCGGTGCGGCGCGGGGTTGGGGAAGGTCTCCAGCGCCTTGGCGCGGGTCGGAATGGCTGGCTTCGGCATGCTGTTTGCCTGCGGTAAGAGTGTCGGGACAGATTATAATGGCGCGGCTTCAGACTGTACCTTTGCCATCATCTTTCCGGTTCAATCCTTGTGCGTCTAAACAAGCTGAAACTTTCGGGCTTCAAGTCGTTTGTTGAGCCCACTACTGTGCTATTTCCCGGCCAGCTGGCGGGCGTGGTCGGCCCCAACGGCTGCGGCAAGTCGAACATCATCGACGCCGTGCGCTGGGTGCTGGGCGAATCCAAGGCCTCCGAGCTGCGTGGCGAGTCGATTCAGGACGTGATCTTCAAGGGCTCGGGCAACCGCAAGGAAGTCAGCCGCGCCAGCGTCGAGCTGTTTTTCGACAACGCCGAGGGCCGCGCCGCCGGGCAGTGGAGCCAATACACCGAAATCACGGTCAAGCGCCTGCTCGATCGCGAAGGCAATTCGAGCTACTACATCAACAATCTGCACGTGCGCCGCCGCGACGTGATCGATCTGTTCCTCGGCACCGGCCTCGGGCCGCGCGCCTACGCCATCATCGGCCAGGGCATGATCTCGCGCATCGTCGAAGCCAAGCCCGAGGAGTTGCGCTTCTTCCTCGAGGAAGCGGCCGGCGTCACGAAGTACAAGGAACGCCGCAAGGAAACCGAACACCGCCTCGAAGATGCACGCGAGAACATTGCCCGCGTCGATGACATCCGCAACGAGCTGGAAGTTCAGGTCAACCACCTGCAGGGACAGGCTGCGGTGGCGCAGCAGTATCGCGACCTGCAGCAGCAGATGTCGCACAAGCAGACCCTGCTCTGGCTGAAGAAGCGCAACGACGCCAAGCACGACAGCCAGCGCCTGGCGCGCCAGGTGGAGGAAGCCGTCAATCGCGTCGAGGGCGAAACTGCGCAGCTGCGTGAGATCGAGGCGCGCGTCGAACATGCGCGCGAAAGCCATTATTCGGCCTCGGACGCCTTGCATGCGGCGCAGGCCGAGATGTTCGCGGCCAACACCGAAGTCAGTCGCCTCGAATCCGAAATCGGCCATTTGCGCGATTCGCGCTCGCGGCTGGAAGCGCGCCTGGCCCAGTTGGACGCCGAGCAAGCCCACTGGCAGGCGCAGCAAAGCCAGTTGGCGGAGGACGAAGCGCGCTGGAACCTGCTGCTGGAAAATTCGCGCACCCGGTCCGCCACCGCCACCGCCCGCCATGAGGAAGCCGCCGCGCGGCTGCCCGATGCCGAGGATGCCGTGCAGGCCGCCGGCAGCGACGTCACCGAGGCGCGCCGGAGCTTGAGCGAGGCGGAGCAGGCATTGCGCCTGGCCGAGGCCGACAAGGGGCACGCCCAGCGCGCACTGGAAAACCTGGCGCAGCGCCGCAGCCGATTGGAGCAGGACCGGCAGGCGCTCGGCGCACCCGATCCGGCATTGCTCGCCGCATCGCAGGAAAACGAGCGGCGTGCCGAAGAAGCGCTGGCACTGGCGCAGGAACGTTTGGCGGCGCTGCAAGGCGCCATACCTGCGGCCGAGGCGCAGCTGCGCACGGCGCGCGAAGCCCTGCAGGCTGCGCATCGCAGCCTGACCGAAACCCGCGCCCGCCATGATGCGCTGGCGCATTTGCAGGCGCGCGTGGCGCAAAGCGGCGAGATCGGCGACTGGCTCAAGGCGCGCCATCTGGCCGATGCCAAGCCTCTGTGGCAGGCGATCCAGGTCGAGGCCGGCTGGGAAACCGCGGTCGAAGCCGTACTGCGCGAGCGCTTCTCGGCGCTGACCGCCTGCGCTGCGACGATCCGCGCTGGTCGGGCGTGCTCGATGAATGGCTTGCCGGCGTCTCCGTTGCCGACGATCTGGCGACCGAATTGCCGCTGGCCAGCGGACAGCGCGTCTCCCGTGCCGGTCATCTGCTGACCCCCGCCGACCTCACGTTGTATGTGCCGGATGCGAAAACCCACGGCGTCATCGAACGCCAGCGCGAGATCGACGAGCTCGCCGGCCTGCTGACGGCGCGCGCCGCGGCGGAAGACGCGGCGCGCGAAGTGCAGCGCGTGGCCGAGCAGCACCTGGCGGACAGCCAGGCCCAGCTCAGCGCCGGGCGGCGCACGATGCAGGAGGCGCAGCAGGCATTTCATGCGGCGCAGGTCGAGGCACTGAAGCTCACCCAGGCGCAGGCCCGCTTCGAGGAACGCTCGGCGCAGATCGATCGCGATCTGGCCGAGCTGCAGCGCCAGGACGAAACCGAACAGGCTCGTCGCGAGCGCGCCGAGACCGAAGGCGAATTGCAGCGCGAGCGCCTCGGCGAAGTGCGCGAACGCCTCGAACAGGCGCTCGAAATCCATCGTCTGAAGGATGCGGCCCTGCGCGAAGCCAGGGCGCTCGAAATCCAGCTCGGGCGCGAAGCCCAGGAGGCAGGCTTCTCCGAGCGCGAGTGCCTGTCGAAGCTCGAGGACAACGCCCGCGCCGCGGCGACGGCGACCAGCCAGTTGCAACGCGTCGAGGGCGAGACCCGCGCCGCGCGCACCGAAGTGGCCGGCATCAGCGATACGGTGTTGCAGGAACAGTTGCACACCGCGCTGGACGCGAAGCAGGGCAAGGAGTCGGCGCTGGCGGAACGGCGCAATGTGCTCGAAACGGCCGCCGGCGAGCTGCGCAGCCTCGACGAGCAGCGCATGAAGCTGGAGCAGGGCATCGTTCCCTTGCGCGACAAGATCAACGACCTCAGGCTCAAGGCACAGGCCGCCCAGATCAACGAAGATCAATTCCGCGAACGGCTGGCCGAAGTACATGTCGTCAGCGAGGAAGATGAAGCGCCCTTCGCCGAGGAACTGGCCGCCGGCGGCGCCGATCGGCTCAAGGACAATGTCCTGCAAGGCGACATTGCGCGGCTCACGGCCGAAATCGAGACGCTCGGTCCGGTCAATCTCGCGGCGCTGGAAGAGCTGGCCACGGCCTCCGAGCGCAAGGGCTATCTCGATGCGCAATCGATCGACCTGGCCGAGGCGATCGGCACGCTGGAAGACGCCATCCGCCGCATCGACCGCGAAACGCGCGAGCAGTTGCAGGAGACCTACAACTCGGTCAACACGCATTTCGGCACGCTGTTTCCGCAACTGTTCGGCGGCGGCGAAGCGCGGCTGATCTTGACCGGCGACGAGATTCTCGATGCCGGCATCCAGATCATGGCGCAGCCGCCGGGCAAGAAGAACACCACGATCCATTTGCTCTCCGGCGGTGAAAAAGCGCTGACCGCAATTGCCCTCGTGTTCGCGCTGTTCCAGTTGAATCCGGCGCCATTCTGCATGCTCGACGAAGTCGATGCACCACTGGACGATTCGAATACGGTGCGTTTTTGCGACATGGTCAAACGCATGTCGGTGCAAACCCAGTTCGTCTTCATTTCGCACAACAAGATCGCCATGGAAATGGCCCAGCAGCTGATCGGAGTGACCATGCAGGAACAGGGCGTGTCGCGCGTGGTGGAAGTCGACATCGAAGAGGCGTTGCGCCTCGCCGACGATCAGAAGGTGGCTTGAACATGGTGATCAGCGAACTGCAAATCGCCTTGATCGGTGCCGGCGCGGCCGGGGTGGCCCTGGTCTGGGGGTACAACGTCTGGCAGGACCGCCAGCACCGCAAGACCGCCGACAGGATATTCAAGGGCGGGCAGGGCGATGCGCTGCTGACCGGGGAGGAAGCAGCCACGGTCGCTGCACCGACGGCGGCTGGCCAGGGAGAACCCGGAGAATGGCAGGAGCCGTACTTCGGTGATGCCGCCGATGCCTTGCCGGAGGCGCCGGGCGCAGCCGGAGCTGCCGAGCCTGTCGCCGACCTGCCGTCGACGCCAGAGGAATCAGTATCGCCGCTGCCCGCCGACTGCGCCGATGCCGTGGCGGATTGCGTGCTGCGCCTTACCGCTGCCGAGCCGCTGCCGGCGCCTGCCGTCCAGGCCATGCAGAAGGCATGGGCGGCGGAACTGAGCAAGCCAATCCACTGGCTGGCCAGGGACGATACCGACGGCGCGTGGCGGCAGCTCGATGCCCACGATACCGGGCGTTACCGCGAATGGGCTGCCGCGCTGCAACTGGTCGATCGGCGCGGGCCGGTGTCTGACGGCGAACTGGCGCGCTTCTTCGACGGCGTGCAGCATGTCGCGCAGCAGACCGCGGCGACGGTGGAACTACCGTCGCGCGGCGAAACCGTGATGCGTGCCGCCAAGCTCGATGAATTCTGCGCCGCGGTGGACATCCAGTTCGTGCTGCATGTCGTGGAAGCTGCCGGAGGCGTCTTCGCCGGCACCAAGCTGCGCGGCGTGGCCGAGGCGGCAGGGCTGGTTCTCGAAGGCGATGGCGTGTTCCGTGCCCGCGACGAGGCCGGCGGCGAACTGTTCACCGTGGCCAATCTCGGCGCCGAGCGCTTCGAGACCGAGACGATCAAATCGCTGGCGACCCATGGCCTGACCCTGAGCCTGGATGTGCCGCGCGTGACGGACGGCGTCGCGGCCTTCGACCGCATGCTGGCGATCGCGCGGCAACTCGCGGCCGCCCTGGGCGGACTGCTGGTCGATGCCCAGCGCGCACCGCTGTCCGACGCCATGATCGATGCGATTCGCGCCAAGACGGTCGAACTGCAGCAGCGCATGCGCGACGGCGGCATCGCCCCGGGCAGCACCCGGGCGCTGCGTTTGTTTTCGTAAGCTCTGACCTAACGATGGGCGCTGCAGCACGCGTGGCGGCATTGCGCCGCGAACTTGAAAGACACAACCACGCCTACTATGTGCTCGATGCGCCGACCATCCCCGACGCCGAGTACGACCAGCTGTTCCGCGAACTGCAGGCGCTGGAGACCGAACATCCACAGCTGATCAGCCCTGATTCGCCGACGCAGCGCGTTGGCGGCAAGCCGCTGCCCGAATTTTCCCCGGTGCGCCATGCCGTGCCGATGCTGTCGATCCGCACCGAAACCGACACCGAGCCCTCGGGTGCGCGCGCTTTCGACGCCAGGGTGCGGCGCGAGCTGGGCCTGGGGGACGCCGATGCTGCCGTCGAATATGCCGCCGAACTCAAGTTCGACGGCCTTGCCATCAACCTGCGCTATGAACACGGTGTGCTGGTACGGGCCGCCACGCGTGGCGACGGGGAGACCGGCGAGGATGTGACGCAGAACATTCGCACCGTGCATCGCATTCCCCTGCGCTTGCATGACTGCGCGCCGCCGGTGCTGGAAGTGCGCGGCGAGGTCTTCATGAGCCGGCCGGATTTCGAGCGCTACAACGAGAAGCAGAGGGCGCTGGGGCGGGCGACGCTGGTCAATCCGCGCAACGGGGCGGCGGGCAGCATCCGCCAGCTCGATCCGGCCATGGCGGCCGAGCGGCCGCTGTCCTTCTACGCCTATGGTCTGGGCGAGGTTCGCGGCTGGGCGCTGCCGGCAAGCCACAGCGCGGTGCTGGACGCGCTGGCGGAGTGCGGCGTGCCTGTTTGCGAGCATCGTGCCGTGGCGCAGGGCGCCGACGGTCTGATCACGTTTTATGCGCGGATCCGCGAGAAGCGCGACGTGCTGCCGTTCGACATCGACGGCGTGGTGTACAAGGTGAATTCCCTGGCGCTGCAGCAGCGCCTCGGCTTCGTCACCCGCGAGCCGCGCTGGGCCGTGGCGCACAAGTATCCGGCCGAGGAGGCGCTGACCACGGTCGAGGCCATCGAGCTGCAGGTCGGCCGCACCGGGGCTATCACTCCGGTGGCGCGGCTGGCGCCGGTCTTCGTCGGCGGCGTGACGGTGACCAATGCCACGCTGCACAATGAAGGCGAGGCGCGGCGCAAGGATGTAAGGGTCGGCGATACGGTGATCGTGCGGCGTGCCGGCGACGTGATCCCCGAGGTGGTGTCGGTGGTCATGGAGCGGCGGCCGATGAAGGACCTGTTTATGTCTCCGGCGGCGCCGGAGACGGTATCCCTTGCGGGCGGCGGCGAGCCGCTGCATCCGCCGTTTGCGTTGCCGAAGACCTGCCCGGTTTGCCGCTCGGCGGTGGAGCGGCCCGAGGACGAGGCGATCGCCCGCTGCACCGGCGGCCTGTTCTGCCCGGCGCAGCGCAAGGGGGCGCTGCTGCATTTTGCCGGCCGGCGCGCGATGGATATCGAGGGTCTCGGCGACAAGCTGGTCGAGCAGCTTGTCGATAATGCCATCGTCAAAACGCCGGCCGATCTCTACAAGCTGGGCTTGCTGGCGATGGCCAATCTGGAGCGCATGGCCGAAAAATCCGCATCGAATATCCTTGCCGCCATCGAAAAGAGCAAGACGACGACACTGGCGCGTTTCATCTTCGCGCTCGGCATCCGCAATGTCGGCGAGGCGACGGCGAAGGATCTGGCCCGCCACTTCGGCAATCTCGACGCCGTCATGGCTGCCGATGTCGATCGCCTGCAACAGGTGCCCGATGTCGGCCCCATCGTCGCGGCGTCGATTGCGCGTTTTTTTGCCGAGCCGCACAACGTCGAGGTGATCGAGCAGCTGCGCGCGGCCGGGGTGAACTGGCCTGACGGCGCGCCGTCGGCGGTGGCAAACTCGCCGATCGCCGGCAAGACCTTCGTCCTCACCGGCACGCTGCCGGCGCTGACGCGCGACGAGGCAAAGGACATGATCGAAGCGCTGGGCGGCAAGGTCGCCGGCTCGGTATCGAAGAAAACCGATTACGTAGTGGCCGGCGCGGAAGCCGGTTCCAAGCTCGACAAGGCGCAGGCCTTGGGCGTTACCATTCTGGACGAGACGCAATTCAGGGAGTTGATTTCGTCATGAGCACCATCGTTCCACAAGTGGTGGCAAACCGGATTCTGTTGTTGCGCGGTCAACGGGTGATGCTGGATGCCGATCTGGCCGACTTGTACGGCGTCGAAACCAGAGTCCTGAATCAGGCAGTAAAGCGTAATGCCGAACGCTTTCCTTTGGATTTCATGTTCCAACTGAATGCCGCGGAGAAGGCCGAGGTAGTCACAAATTGTGATCACCTCGCCAAACTCAAATTTTCTCCGTCGCTGCCCTACGCCTTTACTGAGCACGGTGCCCTGATGCTGGGCAATGTGCTTAAGTCATCCCGTGCCGTCGAAGTCAGTTTGTTGGTGGTGCGCGCCTTCGTGCAAATCCGTGAGATGCTTTCCACCCACAAGGAGCTCGCGGCCAAACTCGATCAACTGGAACGCAAGGTATCCAGCCATGATCAAGCCATTGCCGGCCTGATTGACGCGATCCGGCAACTAATGGCGCCCCCGGTTCCCACCCGTCGAGGCATTGGCTTCACAGCCGATATGGATTCCAAGCCAAGGAACAAGAAATGAAAAAAGTCACCAAAGCCGTATTTCCCGTCGCCGGCCTCGGCACCCGCTTCCTGCCGGCGACCAAGGCCAGCCCCAAGGAAATGATGCCCATCGTGGACAAGCCGCTGATCCAGTACGCGGTGGAGGAGGCCGTCGCCGCGGGCATCACCGACATGATCTTCGTCACCGGCCGTTCCAAGCGTGCCATCGAGGATCACTTCGACAAGGCCTACGAACTGGAAAGCGAACTCGAGCACCGCGGCAAGACCGAACTGCTGGAATTCGTGCGCAACATGATCCCGAAGAACATCAACTGCATCTACATCCGCCAGCCCGAGGCGCTGGGCCTGGGCCATGCGGTGCTCTGCGCCCAGCCGGCTGTGGGCGACGAGCCCTTCGCTGTGATCCTGGCCGACGACCTGCTCGACGGTGAGCCGCCGGTCATGAAGCAGATGGCGGATGTGTATGACGCCTACTGCAGCTCGGTGATCGGTGTGCAGCAAGTGCCGCGCGCCGATACCAAGAGCTACGGCATCGTCGACAGCAAGCCGATGACCGAATCGCTGGAGCAGATCCTGCGCATCGTCGAAAAGCCCAAGCCGGAAGAGGCGCCTTCGACGCTGGCCGTGGTCGGTCGCTACATATTGACGCCGCGCATCTTTCATCACCTGGCGCACATCGGCAAGGGCACCGGCGGGGAGATCCAGCTCACCGACGGCATTGCCGCGCTGCTGGCCGACGAGCAGGTGCTGGCCTATCGCTACAAGGGCACGCGCTACGACTGCGGCTCCAAGCTGGGCTACCTCGCGGCGACCGTCGCTTTCGGTCTGCGCCACCCGGAAGTCGGCAAGGACTTTGCCGCCCTGCTCAAGGCGATGAAGTGAATCCGCAGGAGGCCATGAAGGTTTTTCAAGAGGCCGATCTGGTCTGCTCGGCCGAAGAGTCGGCGCTGGCGGTACGGCGCGTCGCCGCCGAGATCACGGCGCGCCTCGCCGATGCCAACCCTCTGGTGCTGGCGGTGATGGGCGGCGCGGTGGTATTCACCGGCCAGCTCCTGCCGCAGTTGAACTTCCCGCTGGATTTCGACTATCTGCATGTCACGCGCTACGGCGACGTCACCACGGGCGGACAACTGGCGTGGATCGTCGAGCCGCGGTCCGACGTCGCGGGCCGCGTCGTGCTGGTGGTGGACGACATTCTCGACGAAGGCGTGACGCTGGCCGCGATCGCCCAACGCCTGCGGGAGCAGGGCGCGAGCGAAGTGCTGAGTGCCGTCTTCGCCGACAAGAATCTCGGCCGCAGCAAGCCGATCGCCGCCGATTTTGTCGGGGTGCACCTGCCGAATCGCTACGTCTTCGGTTTCGGCATGGATGTCAAAGGTGCCTGGCGCAACCTGCCCGCGGTCTACGCGGTGAGGGGTTTGTGAGGATCGCTGCCGGCACTTGCCCGGGTTTTCGCGACAAGTTTCTCGCGCAGGGCTTGCAACTGAAGCAGATTTAGTGGAACAATGCGTTTTTTCAAACCGAAGGGGAATTCGATGAACAAGAGCGAACTGATTGAAGCAGTGGCCGAGCGTGCCGAGCTTTCCAAGGCAGCTGTCAACAAGGCCATCGATGCACTGACCGAAGTTATCACCGCAGTAATTTCCAAAGGCAATCCGGTTGCCCTGATTGGATTTGGCACGTTCAAGTCCGTTAACCGCGCCGCACGCACCGGCAAGAATCCGAAGACGGGAGCCGTGCTGAAGATTGCCGCCAAGGCGGTACCAAAGTTTTCCGCAGGTGCTGGCCTGAAGGCCGCTGTTGCCGGCAAGAAGCCGCTGGCCAAGAAGCCCGCCGCAGCGAAGAAGCCGGCTGCTGCCAAGAAGCCTGCCGCCAAGAAGCCCGCCGCCAAGAAGAAGTAAGCAAGCGCGCTTCAGTAAAAAGGGCAACCCGCGGGTTGCCCTTTTTGTTATGTCCGAGGCGTTCCCGCCGAGGACGGTATCCCCGGGTGGGATGCCTGCGTCAGGCAGCGACTTAGTCGAGCACGTGGGAGACGAGGCCATCGGCCAGCTTGGGTTCGAACCAGGTCGACTTCGGCGGCATCACGTTGTTGCTGTCGGCCACGGCCATGAGTTGATCCATGCGCGTCGGATGCAGCGCGAATGCCACCGCCATCTCGCCCGAATCGACGCGCTTTTCCAGTTCGCCCAGACCGCGGATGCCGCCGACGAAATCGATGCGCTTGTCGCGGCGCAGGTCGGCGATGCCCAGCAGCGGGCCCAGCAGGTGATTCGACAGCAGCGAGACGTCGAGGCTCTCCACCGGATCGTCGGGAATCAGTTCGGGCTTGATGGCGAGCTTGCGCCAGCGCCCGGCCAGATACATGCCGAACTCGCCGGGACGGGCCGGACGCACGCGTTGCGTGCTGTCCTCGACCGTGAAGGCGGCGGCGAGGCGTGTCACCAACGCCGACTCGTCAAGGCCGTGCAAATCCTTGACCACGCGGTTGTAGTCGAGGATCTTCATTTGATGATGCGGGAAGATCACCGACAGGAAGGAGTCGGCCGACGACTGCCGCCCCTGCTGATGGCGAGCCGCGGCGACGCGCGAGGCGGCGGCCGAGCGGTGATGGCCGTCGGCGATGTACAGCGCAGTCATGGCATCGAAGGTTTGGGTGATCGCGGCGATCTTCGCGGCATCCTGCAATACCCAGATCTGGTGGCGGATGCCATCGTCGGCGGTGACGTCGGCGGCCGGAGTGCCCTGGGCGATGGCATCGATCAGGGCATCCGCCGTGGCTGACGCGGGATAGGCTAGCAGCACCGGGCCGGTCTGCGCGTTGAGCGCCTCGATCTGCCGCACGCGGTCGTCTTCCTTGTCGGGCCGCGTGAATTCGTGCTTGCGGATGCGGTTGCTGTCGTAATCGGCAACGTTCGCGGCGGCCACCAGACCGGTCTGCACGTGGTCGCCACGCTTGCCGGGCATGGTCAGGCGATAGGCGTAGTAGCAGGGCGCGTCGTCTCTGAGCAACACTCCGGCGGCGAGCATCTTCGCCAGATTTTCCGATGCCTTCGCATACACCGCCGGGGCGTAGGGATCGACTTCGCGCGGCAGATCGATTTCCGGTTTGGAGATGTGCAGGAAAGACCATGGCTTATCCGCCGCGCGCAGGCGGGCTTCGTCGCTGGACAGCACGTCATAGGGCGGCGCGGCAATGGCGCCGGCCTGGCCGGCGGCGGGTCGCAGCCCACGGAAAGCTTGAATCAGACTCATGGGGACTCTCAGGCGGGATTGGAATTGGCGAGCGTGCCGCGCAGCGCGGCATCGGCGTCGCAAATCATTTTTTCGGTGGTCGGCCAGTCGACACAGGCATCGGTGACCGAGCAGCCGTACTTCAGCTGCGACAGGTCCTCGGGGATCAGCTGATTGCCCGCCTCGATGAAGCTTTCGATCATGAGGCCGACGATCGAACGATGGCCCGAACTGCGCTGCGCGCGAATCTGGTTCACGCAGTCCTGCATGACGAGCGGTTGCAGTTCCGGCTTCTTGTAGCTGTTGGCATGGGAGCAATCGACCACGATGTTGTGCGGCAGGCCGGCCTTTGCCAGGGCGGTTTCGGCCAGCGCGACGCTGACCGTGTCGTAGTTCGGTCGCCCGCCGCCGCCGCGCAGCACCAGGTGGCCATAGCGGTTGCCGGCGGTGCGTACCACGCTGGAGCGGCCCTGCATGTTGATGCCGAGGAAGCTGTGCGGGCTGGACGCGGAAATGATCGCGTTGACCGCGGCGTCCAGCGAGCCGTCGGTACCATTCTTGAAGCCCACCGGGGCAGAGAGGCCGGATGACATTTCGCGATGGGTTTGCGATTCGGATGTGCGCGCACCGATCGCCGCCCAGGCGATCAGATCGCCCAGGTATTGCGGGGCGATCGGGTCCAGCGCTTCGGTACCCGCCGGCAGCCCGATCTCATTTACGGCCAGAAGGAATTCGCGCGCCTTCTGCATGCCTTCCTCGATGTGGAAAGAATCGTCCATGCGCGGATCGTTGATGTAGCCCTTCCAGCCCGTCGCGGTGCGCGGCTTCTCGAAATACACGCGCATCACCAGCACCATGGTGCCGGCCACTTCGTCCGCCAGCTTCTTCAGGCGCCGCGCGTAATCGAGTCCGGCGACGGGGTCGTGGATCGAGCAGGGCCCGACCACCACGAAAATGCGCGGATCGGTGCCGTCGAGAATGCGTTCCAGGGTGCGCCGTCCCGCCAGCACCGACTCTGCGGCGGCTTCCGACAAGGGCACGCGGGCATGGATCTCCTCCGGCGTCGGCATCGGTTCGAAGGCTTCGATATTGAGGTTTTCAGTTTGTTGCATGGTGGTTACCAGATGCGTTTGATGCCGTAGTCGGAAAACGCCCGGTCGGAACTGACCACGGGCAGCTTGCGGTTCTTTGCCTGTGCTACCAGCAGGCGGTCGAAAGGGTCGCGGTGATGCAGGGGCAGCGTTTCGATGGCGGCGACGTCGTCGAGTTCAATGCCGAGCAGACGAAAGCCATTCGCCTCGATATGGCTCGCCACATAACGCCCCACCGGCTGCGCCAGCTTGATGCCGCCTTGGCCGGACTTGATCGCCAGTTCCCAGGCGACGACCACGCTGACAAGAATCTCGTTGTCCGGGTTGGCAATGCAGGATTTCGCCTTGGCAGAAAGCTTGTCGTCGCCCTCTACCCAGCGCAGGAAGGCATTTGTGTCGAGCAGTGCGATCACCCGATGTAATCCTCGAAGCCTTGCGGGATTGCGTCGAAGTTTTCGGCCATGAACAGGATTTGCCCCTTGCCCGATCCCGGCGTGCGCTTTTTCCGGGGGCGCTTGATGGGCACCAGCATCGCCAGTGGCTTGTTGTCGCGGGCGATGACGATCTCCTCGCCCATCATGGCTTTTTGAACCAGTTCCGACAGATGGGCCTTGGCTTCGGCAATGTTGAACTGCTGCATGGCAGGCTCCTTCAAGAGATTTTAGTTAGTCATCTTATATGACCAACAGCGGCCGGTCAAGGTTTCAGTTTCAGAAACAGTTCGCGCACGGCGGCGACCCGTTCCTTGAAGTTCGCGCTGGGCTTCTGCCAGAGCAGCCTGTCCTGTCCCGCCAGCTTGAAGCTGCGGTCGCTCTGGAGCAGACGGATGATTTTCGCGGGGTCTATGGGAGGGTTGGGCACAAATTGCAATTGTATCGCGGCCGGGCCTGCATCCAGCTTGGCCAGGCCCAGTGCGCGGCCGGCCAGGCGCAGGCGGTGGGTTTCCATCAGGGCCAGCGTCTGCGCCGGCATCTCGCCGTAGCGGTCGATCAGTTCTTCCTGCATGGCGCGCAGATCGTCGTCGCTGTCGCAATTGGCCAGGCGCTTGTAGAGCGTCAGGCGTTCATGGACGTCGGGGCAGTAGTCATTGGTCAGCAGGGCCGGCACGCGCAGGTTGATTTCCGAGGTGATCGACAGCGGCTGCGTCAGGTCGGGCACCTTTTCGCCGGCCTTCAGCGCGCGCACCGCGGCGTTGAGCATGTTGGTGTAGAGGGCGAAGCCGATTTCGTGGATCTCGCCGCTCTGCGATTCGCCGAGCACTTCGCCCGCGCCGCGGATTTCAAGGTCGTGCATGGCGAGGAAGAAGCCGGAGCCGAGCTCCTCCATGGCCTGGATGGCTTCGAGGCGGCGCTTGGCCTGCGCCGTCGGCTTGGCGTCTTCGTGGGTCAGCAGGTAGGCATAGGCCTGGTGGTGCGAACGGCCGACGCGGCCGCGCAGCTGGTGCAGTTGCGCCAGGCCGAACTTGTCGGCGCGGTTGATGACGATGGTGTTGGCATGCGGGTTATCGATGCCGGTCTCGATGATGGTCGAGCACAGCAGCAGGTTGTGCTTCTGCTGGGTGAATTCGCGCATCACGCGTTCCAGTTCGCGCTCCGGCAACTGGCCGTGGCCGATCACCATGCGCGCCTCGGGCAGCAGTGTTTGCAGGCGCTCCTTCATGTTCTCGATGGTGTCGACTTCGTTGTGCAGGAAGTACACTTGGCCGCCGCGCTTGAACTCGCGCAAGCAGGCCTCGCGCACCTGGCCGTTGGACCACTTGGTGACGAAAGTCTTGATCGCCAGGCGCTTCTGCGGCGGCGTCGCGATCACCGAAAAATCGCGCAGGCCTTCGAGCGACAGGCCTAGCGTGCGCGGGATCGGCGTTGCCGTCAGCGTCAGCACATCGACCGAAGCGCGCAGCGCCTTCAAGGTCTCCTTCTGGCGCACGCCGAAGCGGTGTTCCTCGTCGATGATGATGAGGCCGAGGCGCTCGAACTTCACATCCTTTTGCAGCAGGCGATGGGTGCCGATCAGGATGTCGATCTTGCCCTTGCCCAGCAGTTCGACAGCTTCATCCTGTTCCCTGGCGGACTTGAAGCGAGAGATTTCCGCAATCTTGATTGGCCAACTGGCAAAGCGATCGCTGAAGTTCTGATAGTGCTGCTCGGCCAGCAGCGTGGTCGGGCACAGGATGGCGACCTGCTTGCCGTCGGCCACCGCGACGAAGGCGGCGCGCATGGCGACTTCGGTCTTGCCGAAGCCGACATCGCCACAAACCAGGCGGTCCATCGGTTTGCCCGACTTCATGTCGTCGATCACGGCATTGATGGCCGTCTGCTGGTCGGGCGTCTCCTCGAAGCCGAAGCCGTCGGCAAAGGCTTCCAGATCGTGTTGCTTGAAGCTGAACTTGTGGCCTTCGCGCAGGGCGCGCTGGGCGTAGAGGTGCAGGAGTTCGGCGGCGGTGTCATGCACCTGTTCCGCGGCCTTCTTCTTGGCCTTTTCCCACTGGCCCGAGCCGAGCGTGTGCAGCTGGATCGATTCGGGGTCGGCGCCGCTGTAGCGCGAGATCACCTGCAGTTGTGCGACAGGCACGTAAAGCTTGGCGCCGTCGGCATATTCGAGGTGGAGGAATTCCGTGTCGCCCTCGCCGAAATCCATATGCAGCAGGCCCAGATAGCGGCCGATGCCGTGGCTCTCATGCACCACCGGGTCGCCCACCTTCAGCTCGGACAGATCGCGCAGCCAGCCTTCGAGGTTGGCGCGGCGGGCGTCGGAACGTCGTCCGCGCGGACGGGCGGTGGCGGCGTAAAGCTCATTTTCGGTGACGACGGCAAAGCCGTCGAGCAGGAAGCCGCCGGAGAGCGGGGCGACGCCGAGCATGAAGGCTTCTTCGCTGGCGAGGAAGGCCGCGAAATTTTCGCATTGGACTGCGGACAAACTGTATTCGACCAGATAGTCGTTCAGCGTCTGCCGCCGCCCGGGCGATTCGGCCAGCAGCAGCACGCGGCCGGCATGGAGGCCCAGAAAGCCGCGCAAGGCAGCCAGCGGATCGTCGGCCTTGCGGTCGACGGCCAGCACAGGCAAGGTCGCCGCCGCATTTGCCGTGTTGCCAGCGCCGACTCTTAGACTCAGCTGCGGCAGCGGCTTGGCGGCGACGAAGAATTCCTCGTCGCGCAGGAACAGTTCGCCGGGCGGCAACACCGGGCGCGAGCGATCGCCGCCGAGCATCCTGTAGCGGCCTTGCAGGTCGGTCCAGAACTCGGCGATCGCACCGGCGACATCACCATGCAGCAGCAGCGTGGCATCCTGCGGCAGGTAGTCGAACAGCGTCGCCGTGGATTCGAAAAACAGCGGCAGGTAGTACTCGATACCCGCCGGCAGGATGCCGTTCGAGACATCCTTGTAGAGGCTGATGCGCGAGGCATCGCCCTCGAAGGCTTCGCGGAAGCGCTGGCGGAAGGTGGTGCGACCGGCGTCCCCGGCGGGAAACTCGCGCGCCGGCAGCAGCCGGATTTCCGGCACGGGATACAGGCTGCGCTGGCTATCGACATCAAAGCTGCGGATGGTTTCGACCTCGTCGTCGAACAGCTCGATGCGGTAGGGCAGTTGCGTGCCCATCGGGAACAGGTCGATCAGTCCGCCGCGCACGCTGTATTCGCCGGCGGCGACGACCTGGGTCACATGCTGGTAGCCGGCGACCGTGAGCTGGGTGCGCAGCTTGTCGAGGTTCAGCCGCTCGCCCTTTTTCATGAAAAAGGTGTGGCCGGCGAGAAAGGCGGGCGGCGCCAGGCGCGTGATCGCGGTCGAGGCCGCCGCGATCAGCACCTCGCATTCGCCGCGCGACACCGCGTACAGCGTCGCCAGCCGCTCCGAAATCAGGTCCTGGTGCGGCGAGAAGTTGTCGTAGGGCAGGGTTTCCCAGTCCGGCAGCAGATGCACGCGCAGATCCGGCGCGAACCAGGCGATTTCCTCGGCGAGGCGCTGGGCTTCGAGCGGGCTGGCGGTCACCACCGCCAGCAGCCGGCCGGGGTGGGCAAGCTGCGCCAGGGCCAAGGCATCGGCGGAGGCAGCCAGTGGCGGCAGATCGAGGCGTTGGCCCGGTTTGGGCAGTGCAGGCAGCGACAGCAGGGACTTCATGGAATGCGAGTTGCGGGTTGGCCGCGAATTATACGCAGCACCGTCCCGCCAGCGCCGACTATTGGCTACGGCATGGAAACCCTCCAATAGGATCGAAACTGCGTCATTGCGCCGGAACTCAGTGCCAGGGCCCTCGAAGCACGTTACCCTCCGGCGTGTCCGGCAGGTTCAGGTTGATCACGAGCACCCGGTTGCCGAGCATCGCAATGCTTCCGGCACTGCGATCGTTGCCGGTATCGCTGTACTCGAAATCATAGATGCGACGGATGCGCATGACACCTTCGCCGTCCCGACCCAGGCTGATCCGCTGGATGGCAACGGTGTCGTCGAGCAGCAGCAGATGCTCCGCGTTGCAGGCGGCCTTGGCCGCCGCGACGGCCGTCTCGCGCGCCTTGAGGCTGTCGAGCCACAGCCAGCCGGTGGCGGCCAGCAACAGTAAGCCGAGAAGATCGAGCAAATCCATGCGAGCAGCCTAACCCAAATTGCGCTCGGGCCCTGGACCGCTTTTTTTCCGTTGCGCAGGCCGCAGCTTTCATTGCCTGCTGCGATTGTGAGACACTTCGACGCCAATCTTTCATCAGTCCTGCCATGCTCGAACTCAAGAATATCGACCTGACCAGGGACGGCTCGGCCGCACTCTTCGTCAAGGATGAAGTCGTGGAGGTCGCTTTTGCCGGAAACGATGGCGAACTGATCAGCCGCGAAGGGCCCAATCGCTTTCAGGCAGGCGATGCCCTGGTCACCGGCTCGACTGGCGACCGGTGGAGCGTTTCCCGCAGCCGCTTCGACGCCAAGTACGCGCCCGTGGCGCCCGTCAAGCCTGGCGGGGACGGACGCTATCGATCCAGGCCCGTGCCCGTGTTGGCGAAGCAGATGGCCGACGCTTTCACGCTTGCCCGGTCCTCCGGCGGCGACCTGCTGCAAGGCCATGCGCAGGACTGGGTGCTGCAATACGCGCCGGGCGACTTCGGGGTCGTGGGGGACGCGCGGTTTCAGAAGGTCTATCGTCCGCTCGCTTAAACCAGCCCGGCGTCGATCAGTTCCTGCTTGAGGTAGGCGTAGTAAATCGGTGCGGCGACGACTCCCGGCAGGCCGAAAGCGGCTTCCATGACCAGCATGGCCAGCAGCAATTCCCAGGACTGTGCCGAGATGCGCGCGCCGACGATGCGCACGTTGAGAAAGTATTCAAATTTGTGCACCACGACCAGAAAGACCAGCGAGCCCATGGCGACTTGCGGCGAATGGGCGAGGCTGACAATGACGATTACCGTATTCGAGACCAGATTGCCTACCACCGGCAGCAGGCCGACGACGAATGTCAGGGCGATC
This sequence comes from Rhodocyclales bacterium, assembly GCA_026399475.1. Taxonomy (GTDB): domain Bacteria; phylum Pseudomonadota; class Gammaproteobacteria; order Burkholderiales; family Rhodocyclaceae; genus Sulfuritalea. Next base: position 44,150 of record JAPLQY010000114.1, on the reverse strand, counting down.
ATGGTTTTTGTCAGCGGCAGATGGACACCCAACAGGGGCAGCAGTACGACGAGATAAAGCGCGGTCAGCACGGTATTGATTGCCGAAATGCGCACTTGGGCAAAGACGATGCGACGAAACGCATCGGCCAGACGGCGCGCTCGCTCGGTGAGTGCCGCAGCCAGCGGCTGCGTTATCCGCTGGCCACCGACTTCACGCAGGGCGAGCAGGGCGCCGATGACGAGGCCGATCAGGACATGCGCCATCACGACCAGGGCTTCCCTGCCGATCGTCTGCATCTGGCTCGCGTGTTCACGCAGCCACTGCACGCCGGCGGTCTTGGTGCCTTCGACGCTGTCGGGCAGGGCGCCGACCAGCCAGTCCGGCATCGAGTGGCGGGAGTTTTCGAGGACTTCCGCCATCTTCTGCGCCAGTGCGGCGAGGCTGCCCGAATCGCTCCTGACGAAGGCGATGGCCAGCACCGTGCCAAGCACCGTGGCGCCCACCACAATCGCGGCAAGGAAGGCCACGGCGGTCTGTTTCGCCCGCAGGCCGGATAGCCTTCTTTCCAGTAGCGGGGCGGTCAGGTGCACCAGTTCGTACACCAGCAGGCCCGCCAGCAGTGCCGGCAGCAGATGCAGTTTGAGTAGCAGAATCAGCGTCAGGGCGGCGAGGAGCCACGAGGCCTGTTGGATGCGGTACGCGGGCATGGAGGGGGTTGTGGTTGTCGGACCGGGGTATTCTCGCCCCTTGGAGCGTCGGCCGCAATGCCAGGAGGATCGATCGCGGTTCAGCGCAACATCTCTAGCCTTGTGCGGGCAGGGTAGGGTACATTTCGTCGATGAGCGAAGAATCCCGTTCCACTGCGCTGCCCGACGGGTCCGACACACTGTCGGGCGCCGGATCCGGGGAGCCGCGTTCCGTGCTGACCGTGGAAATGCTGGCGGCTGCGGCAGGAGCTTCGGCCGAGGACGGCATCTGGCTCGACGTGATCCGCAAGATGGACGAGGTCTATAACGACCTGCTGCAATATGAAGTCGCGCTGGAGGAGAAGAACGCGACGCTGGAAGATACGCAGCAGTTCATTTCTTCGGTGCTGACCTCGATGTCGGATCTTCTGATCGTCTGCAGCCGGGCCGGCGTCATCGAGAGCGTCAATGAGGCGCTGGCCTCGCTGCTCGGCGTCGATGCGGCTTCACTGTACGGGCGGACCATATTCGATCTTTTCGCCGACGAGGAGTCGCGCGAGCAGGCCGGGCGCCTGCTCTCCGACCAGAGCAGTCATGCCGTGGAAGACATCGAGATGCAGCTCAAGGCCGTCAACGGCAGCGCGATCCCGGTGTCGCTCAATTGCACGCCGCGCTACAACGGCGTCGGCAAGATGCTGGGCCTCGTCATCACCGGCCGCCCGGTAGGCGAGTTGCGGCGCGCCTACCAGGCGCTGCGCCGCGCCCACGAGGATCTCAAGACCACCCAGCAGCAGCTGATCCATTCCGAGAAGATGGCCTCGCTGGGCCGTCTGGTGGCCGGTGTGGCGCACGAACTGAACAATCCGATCAGCTTCGTCTATGGCAACACGGTGGCGATGAAACGCTATGCCGACCGGCTCACGCGCTACCTTGTGGCGATTCACGGCGACCTGCCGCGCGAAGAACGCGAGGCCTTGCGCCGCGAGTTGCGCATCGATCGCCTGCTCGACGACCTGCCTTCGCTGATCGATGGCACGGTGGAAGGCGCCGAGCGTACCCGCGACATCGTCGACGCCCTCAAGCGCTTCTCGGCAACCGATCGCGACGAGCGGCAGCCCTTCGATCTGGTCGAAGTGATCGAGCGCGCCGTGCAGTGGGTGTGCAAGGCTACGGCCGATCAGTTCGCGGTGAGCCTGAGCTTGCCCGAGTCGATCGTGGTGCCGGGTTCCGCCGGCCAGTTGCAGCAGGTGGTCATGAATCTGGTGCAGAACGCAGCGGACGCCACCGAGCATGCACGCGAGCGGCGGCTGGAGATATCCGGACGCATCGAGCAGGGCGAAGCGGTCATCGAGTTCCGCGACAGCGGCCCCGGAATTCCTGCCGAGAACCTCGACAAACTGTTCGACCCCTTCTTTACCACCAAGCCCGTGGGGCAGGGAACCGGATTGGGGCTGGCGATCAGCTACGGCATCGTCGAACGCCACGGCGGCAAGCTCGCGGCGAGCAATCATCCCAAGGGTGGGGCCTTGTTCAGCCTGCGGCTGCCGCTGGTGCAGAAATGACAACGGGCATCGACGCCGGTTGCGTCAGGTTGTCGCTCCGCAGCGACAATGGCCGCGTCAGCGAGGTCCGTGTCGCCAGCGAGCGTCCTGCCGTGGCGCAGTATCTGCGCGGCCGGCCGGCGGACGATGCGGTGCGCCTGGTGCCCCTGCTGTTCGCCTTGTGCGGCCAGGCCCAGGGGCGTGCCGCGGCGCTGGCCCTGGCGGCCGCGCGCGGCATGGAATACCCGGCGCAGCTCGATCCCGCGATTCAGCGCGAAGCACTGCGCAAACATCTCTGGCGCTGGCTGCTCGATCTTCCTGTGCAGCTCGGCGAGGCCGCGATGCGCGAGGAGTTTGTGGCCGCAGTCGGCTGGGTAAGCGGCGGACAGCGCAACGAACTGGCGGCGCTGCTGAACGATTCGCGCATCGAAGTGCTCCGTCAACGCTTGGCAGCCACGGAGGATGCAAGCGATCTTGCACAGCATCTGCTACCGTCGCTGGACGCACGGGCCTCGCTGGACTGCTGGCCACGGCTCGACGCGGATTTCTGCCGAACGCCGCACTGGCAGGGCGCAGCGGCCGAGACCGGCGCCGTCGCCAGACGGCAGGGCAGCGCAGGCGCGACCACCCCGGCATTCGCCGCCCGCTGGCTGGCACGCCTCGCTGAATTGCGCGACTGGGCAAACGGCAGCGAAAGAGTCGGCGCTGGCGGTACGGCGAGTGCGGTGCCCTTGAAGGCCGCGGCGAGCGGCCGCGCGCTGGTCGAAACCGCACGCGGCCTGCTGATGCACGAGATCGTGCTCGACGGCGAGCTGATTGCCGACTACTTCATCGTCGCGCCCACCGAATGGAACTTCCACCCGCAAGGTCCGCTGCCCGGCTGGCTCATCGGGCGCGATGCCGGCGACCACGAGGCCCTGCATGCCTTTGCCGCCCGCGCGGTGGCCGCGCTCGATCCCTGCGTGCGCTGGGAACTGGAGTGGCTATGAGGTCTCCTGATTCGCCATGAAGTTCAGCTGTCCGACCGAAGCGTCAGCCGAGCTTGCCCTCCCTCTTCAAGGGGGAGATGGAGGGGGATGGGGATACGGGCGGTCGCTCATGTCTCTCACACCCCCATCCCCTCCCCGGCCCTCCCCTTGAAGGGGAGGGAGAATGAGGCCGACTGAACATTGTGGCTAATCAGGTGAGGTCTTGCGTGTCATGCTCAAGGCCACGGCTTCGGCGACTTTGATGCCATCGACCGCCGCCGAAAGAATGCCTCCCGCATAGCCGGCGCCCTCGCCGGCGGGGAACAGACCGCGCGTGTTGAGACTCTGGAACTCTTCGTCGCGCGTGATGCGGATCGGCGACGAGGTGCGCGTCTCGACCCCGGTCAGCAGCGCATCATCCATCGCGAAGCCGGCGATCTCGCGGCCGAAGGCCGGCAGCGACTCGCGCAGCGCGGCGACCACAAAATCCGGCAGGCAGCGCGCGAGGTCCGTCGGATGCACGCCGGGCGTATAGGACGGCAGCACCGAACCGAGATCGGTCGAAGGCCGGCCGGCGAGGAAGTCGCCGACCCGTTGTGCCGGCGCGTTGTAGTTGCCGCCGCCTGCCTCGAAGGCGAGGCTTTCCCAGTGGCGCTGAAAGGCGATGCCGGCCAGGGGGTCAGTATCACTGCCGGGATAATCGGCAGGCGTGACGCCGACCACGAGCGCGCTGTTGGCGTTGCGCTCGTTGCGCGAATACTGGCTCATGCCGTTGGTGACCACCCGGCCTGGCTCCGAGGTGGCCGCCACCACGGTGCCGCCCGGGCACATGCAGAAGCTGTAGGCCGAGCGGCCGTTCTTGCAGTGGTGCACCAGCTTGTAATCCGCTGCGCCGAGCAGCGAGTTGCCGGCGTTCTTGCCGAAGCGCGCGCGGTCGATCAATGACTGCGGATGCTCGATGCGCACGCCGATGGAAAACGCCTTGGCTTCGATATGCACGCCGCGCTGATGGAGCATCGCAAAAGTGTCGCGTGCGCTGTGGCCGACCGCCAGCACGATGTGCGTGGCAGCGAGGGTTTCGCCGTCGGCCAGCCGCAGCCCGCACACCTGTCCGTGCTCGATGTCGATCTCCTCGACGCGGCTCTGGAAGCGGATTTCGCCGCCCAGTGCCTCGATCTCGGCGCGCATGTTCTCGACCATCGTCACCAGCTTGAAAGTGCCGATGTGGGGCTTGCTGACGTAGAGGATTTCGGGCGGCGCACCGGCCTTGACGAATTCCGTCAGGACCTTGCGCCCTCGATACTGCGGGTCCTTGATCTGGCTGTAGAGCTTGCCGTCGGAAAACGTGCCGGCACCGCCTTCGCCGAACTGGACGTTGGATTCCGGATTGAGCTGACCTTTGCGCCAAAGGCCCCAGGTGTCCTGGGTGCGCTCGCGCACGGTCTTGCCGCGCTCGAGGATGACCGGGCGAAAGCCCATCTGCGCCAGGATCAGCCCGGCGAACAGGCCGCAGGGGCCGGTGCCGATCACGATCGGCCGTGGCGTCGCTGGTGTCTGCGGCGCCTTGGCCACGAAGTGATAGGCCGTGTCCGGCGTCGGGCCGACATGCCGGTCGCCCTGCAGCCGCGCCAGCAGGTCCTTTTCGTTCTTTACCTCGACATCCAGCGTGTAGATGAAGACGATGGCAGAGGGTTTGCGGGCGTCATGGCTGCGGCGGAAGATCGAATAGCCGACGAGTTCATCCACCGCAATGCCAAGCCGCTTGAGGATCGCGTCGTGCAGGTCGCTGTCGCTGTGGTCGAGCGGGAGTTTGAGTTCGGTCAGTCGCATAGCCGTGTCGCCGCAGCCGGTGGCGAAAAGGCAGTCATTCTATCGTCCCCGGCTGCTGTCCACGGGCGGACCGGCTTGCGCCCGGTGGGCGCCACAGGTGAGAGGCGACAAGGGTCGGCGCTGGCGACATGGCGTGCGAGGCGGTCAATGGCCGTTCGCGGATGGCACCTCGCCAGGTTGTAGTCGGCAGGACCCGGCCGATTACGGCCATTCATCGAACGCCGGAAGTAATCCAATGAATCTCCGGTTTGAACTCTTCTCCAGCCATTCGGCTCAATGACGTAACCCGCCAACAAGCTTCTGAGAGGCCTCTAGTCCTCGGCCATTTCCAGCTTGCGCATTTTTTCCCAGAGGTTCTTGCGGCTGATGCCGAGCAGTGCTGCCGTATCGGCGATGCGGCCGCCGCACTCGGTCAGCGCGCGGCGGATATAGGCGCGTTCGCATTCCTGCAAGTGGTCGCTGAGCGGTTGTCGCAACGCATCGCCTTCTACCGCAGGCGACCCTCCGGCGCCGAACAGACTCTCGACATTCAGCAATGGCGTTAGCGAGAGAACACTGGCGCGCTCAAGGCAGTGCTGCAACTCCCGCACGTTGCCGGGCCACGGATAACGGGTCAGGGCGCGTTCGGCCTCTGCGGTCAGCGTGCGACGCGCTGCGCCTTTGCTTGCTCGTTCGTCGAGAAATCGTGCCGCAAGCCAGAGGATGTCTTCCTGCCTTTCGCGCAGCGGCGGCACGTGCAAATGGATGACGTGGATGCGGTAGTAGAGGTCCTCGCGAAAACGGCCTTGCTCGACCATGGCCTTCAGGTCGTGATGTGTGGCGCAGATCAGGCGAATGTCGACCTTGTGCGGTGTGGCACCGCCGACGCGAACCACAATCTGGTCCTGAATCGCACGCAGCAGTTTGACCTGCATCGAAGGCGGCATTTCTCCGATCTCGTCAAGAAACAGGGAACCTCCGTCCGCTTGTTCGAAGACGCCGCGCCGCTCCCGATCGGCGCCGGTGAAGGCGCCCTTCTCGTGGCCGAACAGTTCCGACTCGATCAGGTTCTCCGGGATCGCTCCGCAATTTACTGCGATAAAGGGTGTCTTGCCGTTGGGGTCGCTGGCACGGTGCAGCGCGCGGGCGACTTCTTCCTTTCCGGATCCCGACTCGCCTGAGATCAGCACGGCACTGCGGCTCGCCGCCAGTCGTGGCAGCAGGCCCTCGATATGGCGCATGCTGGTCGAAATACCCAATCGCGCGACGGTGTTGGCGGCGGGTTGCTGGTTCTCGCACAAACCGCGGATCTTGCCGATCAGTTCGCCGACATTGAATGGTTTGGTGACGTAGTCGTGGGCTCCCAGCTTGAGCAGGCGCACCGCCTGATCGATGGCGCCGTAGCCGGTGATGAAAATGAACGGGGCAATGGCTTGTCCGTTCGCGAGCAGCTCGCTAAACAGTTGTTCACCGCTGATGTCGGGCAGATTGATGTCGCTCACCACGACGCTGTAGCGGCGCTGACCGAGACCCCGCCGCGCGGACTTGCCATCGCGATACCAGTCGCAGGCGAAACCCTCGAAGTCGAGGCGCTCGGAAAGCGCCTCGCCGATAATCGGATCGTCTTCAATCAGGCCGATGCGGTGCTGCATGAGCTTTCTCCAAGGGGCAGGTTGACCACGAACTCGACCTGGCCGTCGATATTTCTGGCGGCAATGCGACCGTCAAGCTGAGTCACGATCTGGTAGGTCACCCAGAGGCCGAGGCCGTGGCCGCCGGCGCGAGTCGACGCGAATGGCTCGAACAGGTGAGCGAGCTGTTCGTCGCGGAGCAGGGTCCCGTCATTGCGCACCACAATCGACAGGCAAGACTCCGAACCGTCCTTCCGGCCCAGCCACAGGCTCACGTGGCCGCCTTCGGCTGCCGCCTGCACGGCGTTAAGCAACAGGTTGATCAGGATCTGGCGCACCAGGCTGGCCGGCGCCGGCAACTCCGCCGGCATGGCTGCCGACCAATCGAGCTGGATGCGGCGCTTGCTGACCTGCGGCTGGATCAGGGTGTGAATATCCTCCAGGTCGTGCTGGTTCAGCGGCCTCGCCTGCACTTTTGTTTGTACCAGCAGGGCAGCGACGGTATCCCGAATCTGAGTCAGGCCGCGATCAATCAGATCAAGGCTGCGCAGCGCGCGCGGATCGAGATCGCGGCGCAGCTTGAGCGTGTCGACCACCGTGATCAACCCCGCCAGCGGGTTGTTGATTTCGTGGGCAATGCCGGCGGTGAGCTGGCCGATCGCAGCGAGACGTTCCGACTTGACCATTTCATTTTCCAGCGTGGCCTTGTCGCGCAGCGCCAGCACCATGCGATCGTAGGCCTGAAACAACTGGCCGAGTTCGTCGTCATAGGGGTAGAGGTCCGGCGGCAGCGGTTCGGGGGTCTTCTCCAGCATCATGCCCATGCGCTTTGCCAGGTCGACCAGCGGCGTTGCCATGCGGCTGCCCCAGTACCAGTTGATGGGGATCAGTACCGCGAGCACCAACAGGCCGATGCCCAGCCCCTGCCAGATGGTGTCGATGAACCACGGATGAAATACCGACTTCGCGTAGCGCAGGACCAGGTGCCCGAGATGCGCGTCCTTGTCGGTGACCGGCAGGGCGACGTAAAGGTAGTTTGAGTCTTCCGGTTCCAGCACCAGCGGCCATTTGTTTCCGGTCGGGGCGCTGAGCCGCGCAGCCAATTGCACCCAGTCGGCGCCAAGCGTCGAGGCTTCGCTGAGCATCGGCAGGGTATCGGGATGGCTGGAGACGAAGACCTTGTTGTCGCGCCCGAGAACCACCACCGCGTCGACCTGGACCGGGGTCAGTGAGGATTCGGCGCGAATCGGCGAGCGCACGATTTCGAAGGCGCGCCACACGTCGTCGTGCAGCAGCGTCGGCGCCACCGTGTTGGCCAGTGTATGCGCCAGATTGTCGGCGCTGATCACCACGGCGCGTTTCATGTCGTCGTAGGCGCGCGTCATCAATGCGGCGCCGACGACGAAAATCGAGAAGCTGATCAGAAAGGACGTCCACAAGGGAATCTTGTGGCGAAAGGAAAGGTTGAACAGCCAGCGCATCGGAGCGATCAGGCTTCACCGAAGGCGCGCATCATCCGCGCCACACCGTCATACAGGGTCGGACTACCGACGGTGAAGCCATCGATGTACAGGCGGGCGAGCAGCCCGCGTCCTTTTTCCGTGGAGGCGGTGCCGAGCAGGTGACTCTGCATCTGCTGAAAGTCGACGCCGGAAACCGAGCGATGGCTGACGAAGGGCGGAAAGCCATACTCGGGAGAGCGCCAGACCACGCGGGTGCGTTTGGCCAGCGCCGGCTCGACATGGGCCAGCGTGTCCCAGATGTAGCTGTCCACCGCGCCGCCGCGCGCCAGCCCGCTGGCGACGGCCTCGACCACCTTGCGGTGCGACCAGGTGAAAAATGTCTTGCGAAAGAAACTGCCGGGATCATGCCCGAGCTGGCGGATCTCATAGCGTGGCGCCAGGTAGCCGGTGTTCGAATACGGATCGGCGTACGCAAAAACCGCGCCTGCAAGGTCGGCGAAGGAGGCGACCCTGGCATCGTCCTTTTGTACGATCAGGTAGGAACGATAGAAGGGACGGCCCTGGTAGAGCGGCACCGCCATCAGGCGCACGGCGTCCTTGAGATGGAGGAAGGGATAGTCGCAGATCCATGCGAATTCCAGCTTTTCCAGTCGCAGCAGATCCATGGTTTCGCGGTAGCTGTCGCGCTGGATGAACTCCACGGGTCGTTGCAGCGACTCGGCCATGAACTCGCGCCATTCGCCGAGCAGGCTGTGCTGGTCGTGCAGAAAGGCCGGCGTCATGCCGACGCGGATCTTGCTGCCGGCCGCTTGCGACTTGCGCGAGAGGCCAACCAGGCCGGCGGCGGCGAAGCATCCGCTACCAATCAGCCATTGGCGTCGGTTACGGTTTGGTAACGAACTTGGCGTCATCCGAGCCATGGTGCCTCTGTCGGTTACGGTGTGGTAACAATCTTAACCTGCTTTCTCCAGTCGTTTCTATGACGCGTGCGATTGTTTTCTGCAAGCGCCTGAAACCAAGCAGTTTTGTTGCGATGGCATGTTTCTCGCGACGAGACTGGCAAGAAAGAACTTCAGGCAAACATCATGAGCTCTCCATCCCTCGCCCGCAACGCAAGTCTCCGCGCGCTTACCGCGCAAAAAGCCTTGCCGCACAGGACGCCGTGTCGCCAGCGCCGACTTTGCTCGGCAGCGAGTGGCGCCCGGCCAGCTGGCGGAGCAGGAGCGATGGTCGCGGCTTCAGGTTACCGGAAGGTAACCGTTCGGCGAGGCGAAGCGATGCAGCGCAAACAAGTTACGAACGGAAACAGGAGACAGTCATGAGATTGACGAGACGTGAATTTATCAAGGCGTCAGCCGCGTCCGCGGCATGGACGTTCGGCGGCAGCGCATTGGCGGCCGAGCAGGCCAAGGCCAAGCCCATGCCGTTCAAGAATGCGCTGGTTCCGCGCAAAGCCCGGCCCAGCACTCCCGCGAAGGGCGAATGGGTCGCCAGTACCTGCCAGGGCTGCACGCAATGGTGCGCCATCCAGTTGTACGTGTCAGGTGGTCGCATGACGCGCGTGCGCGGCAACCAGATATCGAAGAGCAACCACGGCTATTGCTGCCCGCGCGGCCATCTGATCCCGCAGATGACCTACGACCCGGACCGCGTCAAGGTGCCGATGAAGCGCACCAACCCGATGAAGGGCCGCGGCGTCGATCCGAAGTTCGTGCCGATCTCCTGGGACGAAGCGATGAACATCGTCGCCGACAAGATGCTCGAACTGCGCACGGCCGGCGAGCCCGAAAAGCTGCTCTACATGCGCGGCCGCTATTCGCCGACCTCCACCGAACTGCTCTACGGAACCCTGCCCAAGATCTTCGGCACCGGCAACTACTTCTCGCACAGCGCGCTGTGCGCCGAAGCCGAGAAGATGGGCCCGGGCCTGACCCAGGGGTTCTTCGGCTATCGCGACTACGACCTCGAAAAGACCAATTGCCTGGTGGTGTGGGGTGCCGACCCGCTGGCCTCCAATCGTCAGGTGCCGAACACCATCCACCGCTTCCATGAGATCGTTGCCCGCGGCACCGTGATCGCGGTCGATCCGCGCCTCTCCAACGCCGCGGCCAAGGCCCATGAGTGGCTGCCGCCCCTGCCCGGCACCGACGGCGCGCTGGCCGGCGCCATCGCCCATGTGCTGCTAACCGAGGGCCTGTGGAACCGCGAATTCGTCGGCGACTTCAAGGACGGCAAGAACCTCTTCGTGGCCGGTGCAACGGTCGCCGAAGATGCCTTCGTCGAGAAGGAGACCTCGGGGCTGGTCAAGTGGTGGAACCTGGAACTGAAAGACCGCACTCCGGCTTTCGGCGAGAAGGAATCCGGCATCCCCGCCGCGCAGATCCTCCGCGTCGCCCGCACCATGGGCAAGGCCGCGCCGAAGACCGCCGTCTGGATGGGTCCCGGCGTTGCGATGTGGCCGCGCGGCACCTACGCCGCGATGGCAGTGCATGCGCTGAACGGCCTGCTGGGTTCGATCGATGCCGAAGGCGGTGTCTGGGAAGGTGCCAGCGGTCCCCCGCTGGCCAAGTTCCCCAGCACCGAAAAGTTCATCGATGAAGTGGCCAAGAAGGGCTACAAGAACCATGTGACCAGCTCCCGCGGCCACAAGGACATGCCGGGCCTGCAGGTCGCACCGATCAACGATGTGCCCAACTTCCTGATGAAGAATCCGGATGCGATCAAGATGGTGATCTCCTCGTGGAGCAACTTCAACCACTCGGCCACCGGTGCCGACCGGTGGAACCAGGTGATGGCCAAGATTCCCTTCTTCGTCCACATGGTCACCAACCCGTCGGAAATGAGCCAGTTCGCGGACATCGTGCTGCCCTCGACCCACAACTCCTCCGAAGGCTGGTCTATCGTCACCAACATGTCGAACGGCTACGGTTACGCCTCGATCCAGCAGAACCCGATCAAGCGCGTTTTCGAGGGCAAGCAGGAAGAGACCGAAGTGATGTGGCTGCTGGGCCAGAAGCTGAAGGCCAAGGGTTTCCCCAACCTGGCCGATTACTACGACACGATCAAAGATCCCGAGACCGGCAAGTCGGCGACCAACGAGCTCGAGTTCAGCGAGTTCGCGGCGAAAGTCACCAGCGCACCGATCTGGATGGCCAAAGAACCGCTCAAGGGCGACGCGCCGATCAACGGATGGGCCGAATTCAAGGCCAGGGGAATGTTCAGCGGCCCGAAGTACCAACTCAAGAAGGGCTGGGGCGGCAAGTTCAAGACCGAGACCAAGAAGTTCGAGTTCTATAGCGCAACGCTGAAGAAGATGCTGACCGCGCACGCCACCAAGCACGCCACCACCACCGACGACATCCTCACTGTCAGCGGCTACACCGCGCGTGGTGACCTCGCTTTCGTGCCGCACTATGAAGTGCCCAAGCGCCACGGCAGCATGGAGGAATATCCCTTCACCTTCATCGACTACAAGTCGCGCCTGAACCGCGAAGGTCGCTCGCAGAACCTGCCCTGGTACCAGGAGTTCAAGAAGGTCGATCCCGGCGATGTGTCCTGGGGCGACGTGCTCAAGATGAATCCGGCAGACGGCGCCAAGCTGGGCCTGAAAACCGGCGACAAGGTCACCATCACGTCACCGGCGGGTTCCATCACGGTCGATCTCAAGCTGTGGGAGGGTGTGCGTCCCGGCACCGTGGCCAAGTGCTACGGCCAGGGCCACTGGGCCTACGGGCGAGTCGCCACCAAGGACTATGCCAAGGCAGTCCCGCTAGGCGGCAACAACAACGAGATTCTGGTCGATGACTACGACCGCTTGAGTGGTGCCACGGCGCGCAACGGTGGCTTCACCGGCGTGCGGATCACCAAGGCCTGAGCGCCGTCGATAAGGAGAACATGATGAAACTAGGAATGGTTATCGATCTGGCACGCTGCGTGGGCTGTGGAGCTTGCGCCTTTGCCTGCAAGACAGAAAACAACACGCGCAACCGCAACGTCGAAAAAGGCCAGAGTCACAACTGGGCCGACTTCCTCATGCACAGCGAGGGTACGTTTCCCAATACCCTTCACATGGTGATACCGGTGCTGTGCAACCACTGCGACGAGCCTCCCTGTATCAAGATCTGTCCGGGAAATCCGGAGAAGGCCGGCAAGGGCAAGCCCTACAAGGCTCTGTTCAAGACGCCCGAAGGCATCACCATGCACAATCCCGAACTGTGCGTTGGTTGCGGCGACTGCCAGACAAAGCACGGTTGTCCATACAGTCACGAGAAACTCGACGCAAAGAGCCTCACCGGCGAGACCTACAGCGTGATCAGTCTCAACGCCGCGGAAGATGAACCGCAGCCGTTCTGGGCGGACAAGACCTCGGCGATTCCGGGCTGCACGTCATCGGGTGCCGAGGTGTCGGCCAGGGCCGGCGCCAGGCTTCCGGCGATGAACGACTGGCAGGGCGGCGAGCTGAAGGCTATCCGCTCGGACGACGTGATCGAGAAGTGCACCTTCTGCTACCACCGTGTGACGAACGGCCTGCAGCCGGCCTGCGTTGAAGTTTGCCCATCCCAGGCCCGCATCTTTGGCGATCAGCAGGATCCGAACAGCAAGATCTCGCAGATACTGAAGAAGGAAAAATCTTTCCGTCTGCAGGAAGACAAGAAGACCAAGCCCAACGTGCACTACGTAGGAAAGTACAGTCCTCGTGCGTGAAATAGAATCAGGGGTCGGTTTTGACCGGCCTCTTTCAGGAAACGCAATGACCGAATATGTCACTGGTAGCTCCGGCGCGCGCGAGGATTTGTGCCGCTTTCTTGCCGCCTGCTATTACGAACCCAGCACGGATTTCAGCGAAGAGCACTTGTTTGATTCCATGTTGGCGGCGGCCGCCGCCATCGATCCTGATCTCGCCGAGTCTGCCCGCAAGCTGGGCGCAGAATTCGTGGCGCAGGACATGCAGACGCTGCTGGTCGACTACACCGCGCTGTTCATCGGGCCCTCGCAACCCAGGGCCATGCCCTATGCCTCATTCTGGCTGACCGACGACCAGTCCATGAGGCATGAGGCGACGATGGCGGTGCTCGATTTTTACGACCAGGGCGGTTTCGAAGTCAGCGAGGACATTCACGAATTGCCCGACCATGTCGCGGTGGAACTGGAGTTTCTATACCTGCTGATCTTTGCCCGGAATCAGGCAGGCCTCGGCGGCGAGCCGGCCGAACTATCTGCGGCCGACGCGCTGCATCGTCGCTTCGTTGTCGAACATCTTGGCGCCTGGGTCGGCACCTTTGCCGATGCCGTCAAGTCAGGGGCAGAGACTGCGTTCTACCGCGAGCTGGCCGAGTTCACCGAGCGCTTCGTGCGGGTTGAAGCAGACTTGCGGCGTTCGCATTGAGCAACACCCCGAAAAGAATCGCCACCCTGGCACCGACTTGGCCGAAATCGTTCTCGAGTCATCGTTGAACGGTCCAGGCCGCTTCGCCATTACTTGCGCCTGATCGCGGTCGCGGCGAACAGCGTCTGTCCGGCCCAGTAGCTGAGGATGATGGGGAAGGCCGCGCCGGACAGCGGCTGGGCGAAGCGGTGAATGCCGATCAGCATGTCGGAAAAGCCGAACAGGATCGCGCCTGCCAGCGGGCCCCAGCGAATCAGGGTGTCGTCCTGCGGTTCGAGTGCGCAGGCGGCGGCGCGCCAGATCATCGCGCCGATGACGAGCACATAGACCGCCAGCGGCAGCGTCAGTGCGCCGGCGCCCGGCAGCATCAGCCACAGCCCCGTTGCGGCAAAAATGCTCACCGGCGCCAGCAACGCCGGGGCGGGAGCGCGGCTCCATTGCAGGAAGGCGGCGACGTAGAGGCCGTGGCCGACGGCGAACGCGATCATCCCGGGCAGGAAGGCATTGGGCAGCGCCAGGCAGACATCGCCCACGGCGCCTGCCAGCAGGCCCCAGGCGATGCGGCGTCCGGCACCGCTGCCGGCGTGGTTCCACACCGCCGCGGCCAGCGCGACCACCAGCCATGGCTTGGTCAGCAGCTTGAGCCAGAACAGGTCGAGAGCGAGCCCGACCAGGTACAGGCAGGCTGCCAGGACGGCGGTGACGACGACCAGGATCGGATTCATGCGCCTGCCGGTCCGCGGGCGGATCTGCGGTGCAGCCACAGCAGCGCACTCGCCAGCGCCGTCATGGCCACGATGGGCAAGGCGTAGGTATTGAGACTTGCCCAGCCTTCGCTGCTGATCAGGACGCCCGAGGAGAGCGAAGTCAGGCCCTGCACGCCGAGCACGATGAAGTCGTTGGAGCCCTGCACCTTGGCCCTTTCCTCAGGACGATAAGTCTCCGTCAACAATGTGGTACCGCCGATGAACAGGAAGTTCCAGCCCACACCCAGCAGCACCAGCGCCCACCAGAAATGCATCAGCGTAATCCCGGCAAGTGCGATTCCGATGCAAACGAACATCAGTCCGGCACCGACGAAAAGGATGTTCAGTACGCCGAAGCGCTTGATCAGCCCACCGGTGAAAAATGATGGCGCGAACATCGCAATGACGTGCCATTGCAGGATGAAGGCGGTGTCCGCAAAGGGCAGGCCGCAGATGTCCATGGCCAGCGGCGTCGCCGTCATCAGCAGGTTCATCACTCCGTAGCCGCAGGCAGCGGCCAGCACGGCGACCACGAAGGCTGGCTGACGCGCTATCTGGTGCAGGGGGCGGCCGACGGTCTTTTGTTCGCTGACCGAGAGCGGCGGGATCTCCAGTCGGCTGGCAATCAGCATGGACAGCGCGGCAAAGCCGATCAGTGCGCCATAACTGGCGAGATAGGTCGGTTCCAGCAGCGTGCGGGTCAGCTTGCCGACTTCCGGTCCGATCACGCCGCCGAGTATGCCGCCGGCCAGCGTGAACGATATCGCCTTGCTCTTCCAGTCGAGCGGTACGGCATCGGCGGCGGCGTATCGGTATTGCTGGCCGAAGGCGTTATAGATTCCGGCAAATACGGTGCCGAAGCAAAGCAGCCAGAAGCTGCCAGTGCTCACCGCGAAGGCGGCAATCAGCGCGCCGAGCATGCCGATGCCCGAGCCGAGCATGAAGCCGGCGCGACGACCGTAACGCTTCATGAAGAAGGCGGCCGGCAGGGTCGCCAGCGCACCGCCGATCACATAAGTCGTGATCGGCAAGGTGGCCAGCCGCTTGTCCGTCGCGAGTTGCAGGCCGAGCAGGCCGTTGATGGCCACCAGCGTGATGCCGTTGGTCAACAGCAGGGCCTGCGCCGCGGCCAGCAGTGCGATGTTCTTCCTGTGGCTCATCGTGCAGGAGCTTCGATCAGTGCGCGGTAGGCATGCCAGGTGGCGTGTCCCACCAGCGGCATGGTGATGATGAGGCCGACGAAGGCCAGGGCAATGCCCAGAGCGGTCAGGAGGGCAATCAGCGCACCCCAGATCAGCATCATCGGCAGGTTGCGCACCAGCGCCAGAACACTTGCCAGCATGGCGGTGACGGTATCCTCGTTGCGCTCCAGCAACATCGGGATGGAAACCACCGAAACGGCAAACACCAGCATGGCAAAGAAGCCACCCACCACGAGATAGGCCAGCAGAAATTCGATGTTGTCGAACTTCAGCAACTGCGTCATGAAGCTGCCCAGGGTCGGCATGCCGCCCTGATAGAAGAGGGCGAAAATCACCAGTGAGGCGCGTGCCCAGACCAGATAGATGACGATCAGGATCAGCGAGTAGATGCCGAAGCAGCCGAAGTTCCGCTTCCACACCGTCAGCGTGGCCGGCAGGCTCAGCGCTTCGCCGGTTTCGCGGCGGCGTGAGAGTTCGTAAAGGCCGAGGGCGAGAAACGGCCCGACCAGCATGAACCCGGCCGTGACGGCAGTGACCAGTTGCACGGCATGGCGGAAGGCAAGGAAGAGCAGAAAGCCGCCGGCGGAAAAGCAGATGCCATAGAACAGGCTCGCGAAGCCGCCGGCCTTGAGATCGCCTGCACCGCGCCGCAGCCAGTCGAATGGCGCAGACAGCGGCAGGCCGCTGCGGATGACCGGAAATGGCCGGTGGTGCTGTTCCTGAGGTGTCTCCATCGGGGTCAGAGGATGAAGCCGCGCAGGGCGTCCAGCACCGCATCGGGCTGTTCGGCCATCAACGCATGGCCGGCCCCTTCGAGGCTCACACTCCTGACGTCCTTGATCGTGGCGGCCAGTTTGGCGGCGGCCTTCGGGTGGGTCATCATGTCCTTGCTGCCGCTGACGACCAATGCCGGACAGGCCAGTGCGGCGGCGGCTTCCATGCCGTGGCTGTAGGCGTTGCAGGCGGCCAGATCGTTGTGCAGGATGCCGGGTTTCTGCCGTTCCATGAGGCGGCGCGACGCGCCCAGCAGCCACATGCCCGGCACGGTATTGCCGCCGATGGTGCCGTGCGGCGAATGCGACCAGCTGTTGATCATGGCGATGGCCTTGGCTTCCTTGTCCTTCGCCGCACCGAGCAGCGCATCGGATACCGGCATCGGTACGGCGGTGCCGATCAGTGCGATGCGTGCGATGCGTGCCGGATGGCGCGAGGCGCATTCGAGCGCCGTCAGCGAGCCCATGCTGTGACCGACCAGCGAGACGCTTTTCGCCGTGTCACCAGCGCCGACTCTTTCCAGCAGCAGTTCAATCCAGTCGGCCAGATCTTCGACCGACGGCAGCGGGCTGCCCGCGCTGCGGCCGTGGCCGGGAAGATCGACGGCCAGCACGGCAAAGCCGTGGTGGGCAAACCAGCGGCTCTGCAGGCCCCAGACGCTGTGGTCGTTCTGCGCACCGTGGATGAACACGACGCAGGGCAGGCTGGCATCGAAGGGCCTGCCGCCGGTGTAGGCGTAAGCCGATTGGCCGTTGATTTCGATCTGCACGCGGCTACGCCTTTGCTGCGGCAGCGAGGCCGCGATTGAGGTCTTCGATCAGGTCGCCGGCATCTTCGAGGCCGATCGACAGCCGGATGGTGCCGGGGTGGATGCCCGCGGCAATCAGCGCGGCATCGGACATGCGGAAATGGGTGGTGGATGCCGGATGGATCACCAGCGATTTGGCATCGCCGACGTTGGCCAGGTGCGAGAAGACGCGCAGGGCTTCGATGAACTTGCGGCCCGCTGCTCTTGCCTCAACTGCGCCGCCTTTCAGGGTGAAGCTGAAAACCGACCCGGCCCCGCGCGGCAGCAGTCTTTGCGCCAACGCATGGTCGGGATGGTTCTCCAGTTCGGGATAGCCCACGCCCGCCACGGTTTCGTTCTTCACCAGATGTGCGACCGCCAGGCGCGTGTTGGCGATGTGCCGTTCCATACGCAGCGGCAGGGTCTCGATGCCTTGCAGCAGCTGGAAGGCGGTCATCGGGCTCATGCAGGCGCCGAAGTCGCGCAGGCCCTCGCGGCGCGCCCGCAGCAGGAAGGCGGCGACGGTGGATTCCTCGCTGAAATCCATGCCGTGGAATCCTTCATAGGGCTCGGTCAGCGTCGGGAATTTCCCGCCGGACGCCTCCCAGTCGAAAGTGCCGCCATCGACCAGCAGGCCGCCGATGGCGACGCCGTGGCCGCCGAGGAACTTGGTGGCGGAATGAAAAATCAGGTCGGCGCCGTGATCGAAGGGGCGCATCAGCCAGGGCGTGGTGAAGGTGCTATCCACCATCAGGGGCAGGCCATGCTCATGGGCGATGGCGGCCACTTGCGGGATGTCCAGCACGTCGAGCCCCGGATTGCCCAGCGTCTCGCCGAACAGCAGGCGCGTTTCGGGGCGGATCGCGGCACGCCAGGCATCGAGGTCGCGCGGATCGACGAAGGTGGCGGTGATGCCGAAGCGCGGCAGGGTGTAGTCGAGCAGGTTGTGCGACCCGCCGTAGAGCGAGCGGCTGGCAACGATGTGCGAGCCAGCGCCCATCAGCGTGGCGATCGCCAGATGCAGCGCCGCCTGGCCCGAGGCCACCGCAATCGCTCCGACGCCGCCTTCGAGCGCCGCGATGCGCTCTTCGAGCACCGCGTTGGTCGGATTGGAGATGCGCGAATAGACGTGGCCGGCGCGCTCCATGTTGAACAGCGCGGCGGCCTGGTCGGAATCCTTGAAAACAAACGAGGTGGTGAGATAGATCGGCGTCGCCCGCGCGCCGTATTTATCGTCCGGCACCTGGCCTGCGTGCAGGGCGAGGGTATCGAAGTTGTAGGTCATTGGACTGCCATCCCCCCAGCCCCCTTCGCAAGGAAGGGGGCGATTGTGGTTCGCCGCTTGCGCGGCTCCATGTTTTTGGCTGCGCCGCCTTGGGACGGCCCTGCGGCGGCGCTCATGCGTATTCGTCGGGATCGGGATCGAGCATGCGTTCCAGCACCGAGATGCGGTCCTTGATCAGCAGCTTGCGTTTCTTCAGGCGCCGCAGGAGCAACTGGTCTTCCGGCGGCGTCAGCGTCAGGCGGCTGATAGCGTCGTCGAGATCGCGATGCTCGGTGCGCAATTCCACCAAGCGGGCCTGCAAGACCTCGGGAGCATCGGTCGCGTCATTGGTTTCCATGTGGCTATGTTATGGGCGCAACCGATTCTTGGCAACCAAACCTTCCCCGGAAAATGAAAAGCGACATTGACTGGGGTGCGGAGGTCAAGGATACTTGGGCTCGCGCGGCTGAAATGCCTGTCCTGTGATACCGACTTGATAGACCATTACTCAGTGAGGAGGGGCACCATGAAGACAATCAAGCAAATCCTGGCCGAGAAAACGAAGCCGATCGCCACCGTCAGGCCAGACGATACGGTGAAAAGCGCAATGGAATTGATGCGCGAACGCGACATCGGAGCGGTCCTGGTCGTTGATGGCAGCAAGCTGGTCGGCATCTTCACGGAACGCGACTGCCTGCACAAGGTGTCGGCACTCGACGTCAACCCGCGGGAAACCAAGGTGCGGGCAGTGATGACCGAGAAGGTGCGGTTCATCACGTCGGATGTGGAGGTCTCGCAGGGCCTTGCGCTGATGACCGAGCGCTTTTTCCGCCACCTGCCGGTGCTCGATGAGCAACAGAATATTCTCGGCATCGTCTCGATCGGCGATCTGGTCAAGGCGAAGATCTCCGAGCAAGACTTCATCATCGAGCAGATGGAACGTTACATCGCGTCCTGAGGGGCGACAGGGACTGCTCGGCGGCAAGACCGTGCGGGGGCCTTACTCCGCCAGTCCGTGTTCGAGGCCGTAGCGAATCAGCTCCGCCGTGCTCTTGAGGCCCATTTTTTCAAGCAGGCGGGCGCGGTAGGTGCTGACGGTGGCAACGCCGAGGTTGAGCTTTTCGGCGATCTGCGTCAGCGTGTTGCCGGTGGAAATAAGCACCAGCACCTGATACTCGCGGTCGGTGATTCGTTCATGCGGTGATTTGTCGGAATTGTCGGATATCGCTTCCGCCAGTTGCTGGGCGACGGCCGGGCTCAGGTATTTCTGGCCGGAGGCTACCTGGCGAATCGCGGTGACCAGCAATTCGGGCGCGCTCTGTTTAGTGAGGTAGCCCGAGGCGCCCGCCTTCAGGGCGCGTACCGCATATTGTTCCTCCGGATGCATGCTGAGAATCAGCACCGGCAGGCGCGGGAATTCCTTCTTCAGCTGTTTCAGGGTGTCGATGCCATTCCGGTTGGGCATCGAGACGTCGAGCAGAAAGACGTCCCAAGGCTGCTGTCGGGCAAGCTGCAGGGCTTCGGCGCCATCGTCGGTCTCGCCGGTGACGAGCAAGTCCTCGGTTTCGGAAAGAATCTGTTTCAGGCCCTGCCGTACTATGGCATGGTCATCGGCAATGAGAACGTGAATTTTATCGGCCATGGTTAGAACAGGTTGCGCTGCAATTCCTCTTCGCTCGGAGGTTCCACACCCGCGCGTTCCGGAACGCGCAGGATGATGTGAGTGCCGCCGTGTTCTGCCGGCCCGATGGAAAACTCACCGGCAAGGCTCAATACGCGCTCGCGGATCCCGCGCAGACCAAAGGATTTCGGCTTCTGCATATCCACCTCCGAAATGCCGCGTCCGTTGTCCCTGATCTCGAGCAGGATGTTACCGCTTTCACGCCGCAAACGCATGACAACCAGCGATGCGTGCGCATGTTTCGCGATATTGGTCAGCGCCTCCTGGGCGATGCGGAACAGCGCCAGCGAAGTATCGGGCTCCGGCTCGATGGCGTCTTCGTCGCATTGAACCCGGCAGGGGATGCCGAAGCGCTGGCTGAAGTCTTCCGCCTGGCATTCGATGGCGGCGGGCAGGCCGAACTCCTTGAGGATGCCGGGACGCAATTCGCGGGCGACACGGCTGGCCGTGCTCATCGCCTGATCGAGCAGATGTTCGATCGAGTGGGCTTTCTCGCGCAAATGGTCGGCGCCCTTCGGCAGCTTGCTGGCCAGGTAGGCGGCTTCGATCTTCAGAAAAACCAGAATGGAGCCGAGCTCATCGTGGATGTCGCGCGAGATCCGTTCGCGCTCTTCTTCCTTGACCGCTTCGAGGTGAGTGGAAAGCTCCGCAAGCTGCTGCCGGGAAGCGCGCAGTTCGGATTCATTCTCCTTGCTCTCGGTAACGTTGGTGGCGATCCCGCGCCATTCGACGACCCCTGAATCGAAACGATGGGGCGTCGAACGCAGGTTGATCCACTTCTGCCGGGTGCGCCCGCGGGTGTGGCCTTCCCAGTTGAGCAGCGTGCCGTTGGCGGCGGACTTGCTCAAGGCGTTTTCGAGACTCTTGCCCTTTTCGACGTCGAAGGCATCGAACAGCCTGTTGGCCGAAGTCAGCAGGTGCTGCTGCTTGAAGCCGAAGAGCTTCTGGCAGCCTTCGCTGACGAACAGAAAGCGGAAGCCGCCTTCGACATCGCGCCGCAGGTGGAACAGCATGCCCGGCAGGTTCGACGCCAGCGCGTCGAAACGCGCCTGGCTCTCGTTGAGCATTTCCAGCGCCGCGCGGTGGTCGGCGCGATGGCGCGCTTCGCGCACCTCGCGCTCGACGGCGGGAATCAGTCGCTCCAGGCGGTCCGCATCGATCACGTCGCGCGCCCCGGCCTTCATTGCCGGCTGCATGCCGCGTTCGTCGTCGGGGCCGGCGACGACAATCAGGGGCAGGTCGAAGCCGGCCGTATCGATCTGCTGCACCGCGGCTTTTACCGAAAGCGAGGCAAGGCCCGGAATGTAGAGCACCGCGTCCCACGGCTGCTCGGGCAAGGCCTCGCGCAGGCCGGCCGGGGTGTCGATGCGGTGAAATTCACAGGCTTTATCTGCCTCGGCAACTACCGGGTGCAGACGCGCGACCGCCTCTTCGGATGCGGCGATCACGAGCAGATTCAAGGGCTGGCGGGGAGTCGAACTGGCGGGCGACGTCGGATAGGGCGAACAGGAAGTTTATAGCGGATCGGCTCCGTTATAATTCCATTTTTGGCCGGCATAGCTCAGTTGGTAGAGCAACCGCCTTGTAAGCGGTAGGTCACCAGTTCGATTCCGGTTGCCGGCACCAGTAATACCAAGGGCTTGCAGTGATTTGACTGCAAGCCCTTTTCCCTTGGGGCTACCTCGGTGCTACCAACCCGAGAAAATGACTGAACGTATTTGTCATGGCGCGACGACGATCTGCTGGTTCAAAATTGAAAGGCGACCTAGCCAAGCCCATCTTCCTGTCACTTCGGAAAGATTCGCGGCATCCCAATGCAAGACCTGGCAATGAACGTGGCGACACAGTCATTGCAACGTTCAACGCTGAATTCAATAAGCGCCTTGGCCTCCTGCTTGAGCATTACAAAATTCCACGGGACACTCCAGATGTTTGGTTCCACCTTGCTATCCGTCTCTTGCTGTTCCACGTACCAGAGTTCTCCAATTTCCAAGAGCCTCCCGGCGCGCCAAAGCGATGGACTCCGGAAAGACTCGCATTGTTGCGACGTGAAGTTGAGGAACTGACGGACGGCGGGCTTGGGGCGATGGAGGCTTGCCGCCGGTTACTGAAAAATCCGGACGGGACAATGCGCTACCAAGGCTGCAATGCAGTGAGCACGCTTTACCGCCGCTACCAGGAATCGAAAGCAGTAGCCCCTCAGTAGCACTCTGTGTGCGGAAATTGGTGCCCCTCTTTTCCCGCACGGGTAGCACCGTTGATGATTCGGGGACCCCATCCGGGACAACATCAACAGGAGATGGAAATGAACCACCAGCGAGCCATCAGTAGCACCACGGGTAGCTCTACACGGACCTCATGGAGTAGCCCCGCGCATGATTTGCTCACCCGCAAGGAGACGGCCTACCTGCTACGCCTACGTCCGAACACTCTGGCCGTGTGGGCAGTGACGGGGCGCTTTGCTAAGGAGCTGCCGATCGTCCGGCTCGGCCGGAATCTGATTCGCTACCGCCGCAGCGACGTGGAGCACTTCATTGACGGGCGGTAGCACCAGGAACTGCACCGTGCGCAAGTGCGAAACTCACATCGTGGGCCGTGTAGAATCCACGTCGTCGGAGCGTAGCTCAGCCAGGTAGAGTGCTGCGTTTGGGGCGCAGAAGTCGGGGGTTCGAATCCTCTCGCTCCGACCAAGGGCCGCACTGACTTGACCCCGCCGCGAATTGGACGCGGCCGAGTGGTCAAGGCTAGTGCGGCCCCGGCATATTCGAATCCTTCTTGCGAGGAGTCCGCACTTTGTCACAGTCCCAAGTACCGGCGCCGTCCGCCGCGCTGACTTCTTTCGCGTGCCCCACCTGTGGAGCACACGCTACCCAGCACTGGTTCCGAACTTTGCTCATCCGCTTTGGCAGCGAGAGCCCCACTCCCAGTCTTTGGACGGTACCGCAGGTTGAGAAACTTGAGGCGAAGGCGAGCGCTCGGCGTGAAGATGACAAAGAACGCGGGGGCATGCTTGCAGTGGCAGCTCATTTCCGGCGCCTGCTTTTGGGTGAACCGTTCATCGACAAGAGCGGGGAGACCGCCTACAACCCGAACACCCTTGAAAACGTATTCATCAGTAACTGCTACACCTGCGGAAAGCCAGCGATTTGGCTTCATGATCGCCTACTCTACCCTCCAGTAATGACCGGCCCTTCGCCAAATCCTGATCTATCAGAGGACGTGCAGCGAGACTACGAGGAGGCACGAAGAATTCTGGAATTGTCGCCACGTGGGGCCGCTGCGCTGCTGCGCTTGGCCATTGAGAAGATTTGCATTGAGCTGCGTGCCGAAGGCAAGGACATAAACCAACGAATTGCCTTTCTGGTGTCAAAGGGACTCCCTGTTGAAGTTCAGCAAGCGCTCGACGCTGTGAGAGTGATTGGAAACGAGGCCGTGCATCCCGGGCAGGTAGATATTCGCGACGATCGCGAGACTGCCACCAAGTTGTTCGGGTTGGTCAACTACATTGCGAACGATCGGATCACGCGACCCAAGCAGATCGCCGAGGTCTATGGAATGATCCCGGAAGAAAAGCGGAAGGCAATCGACGACCGGAACGCGAAGGCCACAAACGGGACGTCGAGTGATCTTCCTTGAACCCGCCGAACTTCGTACCCTCACTGGCTACGCCCAGAAGGCGAAGCAGGTTGCGCAACTACGAAAGATGAGAATTCCGTTTCACGTGAATGCAGCAGGACAGCCCATCGTCGCACGCGCAGTTTTCGAGGGGAACAGCCGCCAACCCGCACCACCGAAGCCTTCGTGGGAGCCCAATTGGGCGGGTCTGGAGAAAAAGCCCGGAGCGAAGTAGGGCGAGAACCCTGAAGAGGAAAGCATGGCCGAAATTCCAGCGATGGTTGCGCCAGCCCCCTACGTCACCATCCCACTCGCCGCCCTGATTACCGGACTGACCGAGAAGGCCATCCGTCGGAAGATCGAGGAGGGCAAGTGGATCGAGGGCCGTGAATATCGGCGCTCACCCGATGGCGGCATCTTCATCAGCATCAAGGGATACACGCAGTGGGTGGAAGGCGTCGCCCGTTCTTGATCGCAACCCTTTGAACTCGATCAACCATCGGAAATCCGATGGTTGCCGCTACCGCCGCTCGATCGGCCGCCTGAACAGCACGTCATGCAGCGCCTGCGCGGCGTTGTCAGGTGAGGCGCTGCCCGTCCAGAGGTCGGTGAGGTATTCCCCGGTGATGCGCGGCTGCGCCGTGGGCAGACCGAAGATGTAACCCGACACTTCCAGCGAGTCCCAGGCCACGTCGTCCCATGGCCTGTCACCGGTCCAGCCGTCGATGACCTTGCCGGGCAGGTTGCCTATCTTCTCGACGGCCTGCACCACGGGCGAGAGCTTGTAGCCAGGCTGGAAGTGCACGCTGCCCCCGCTGGCCTTGGCCAGTGCGGGCTCGACCTGCCAATTCACCAGGTCGCGGATCACCGGCATGCTGGCGGACGGGTAGAGCAGCGCCTTCCTGGCCGCCCACATCACCTTGTCCTCATCATCGTCCGGGCCGCGTCCGGCAAGCAGCTCGCCCAGCACGGCCGGCAGGATCACCAGCGCCAGGGAGCGCGCTACCAGGCGCGGCAGATCGCGCGGGCTTCGCGATGTGTGGCCTACGTCCCGCAGCCGAGCGTAGAGCACCGAGAACGGCGTGTAATACATCGTCAAGAGCTTCATCAGCTCGGAGTTGCGCTGCACGGCCGCCAAGTCTTTCGCACCACCGGCGCCCTGGGACAGGCGCACCGACCTGTCCCCGGCACGCACCGCGTCCTCTTCGCTCATGCCTTCGGCCAATGCCTGCCGGTAGCCCCCGAGCCAGGTCGGCACCGATACAGTGCGGTCGGCCATGGCCGTGAGATAGAAGGCCGAGCGCTGCACGCTGACATAGATGCCGTGTTCGCCGCGCGTCTTTAGCAGCGCGTCCTTCACGTCGCGGTCGAGGTTGTTGGCGCGGTGGCGCATCTCGCCCGACTTCTCGGTCACCAGCGCCAGCGTGTCGCCCGGATGCCGCACGAAGTCGCGCAGTGCGGCCGTCATGTACTTGGGCTTCACCAGATCGAGCGACGGGCCGAAGCCGGCGAACTGGCTCATGGCCGTCGAGATTTTCCAGCCCATCGTGACGATGGCGGTATGGGTGCGCAGCCCCCGGAACAGGGCGTTGTGCAGTTCCAACGGCTGATGCAGGGTGTCGGCCCGATCCGAAATCAGGGTCTGTTCCCATGTTGTCAGCAGCGTGTAGCTGGCCTCGCCCAGCTTGTCGATCATCGCCGCCTTGATGTCCGGCGCCTTGAGTATCTTGGTCAGGCCGATGATGGCCTCACGGTGCGAGATGTCCTTGATGACCTTGGACAGGTGCGAGGTCAGCACCTGCTCGAAGTCCAGCATCAGGGGCGCGGCGAAGTTCTCCAGGCGCGTCTTGGTGTGGCCCTTCGAGGTCGCCGCCCGGCCGTAGCCGCGCGCCATGAAGTCCTGCACCGACTGCGTGGCATCGGCCTGCTTTTCGCCGGCCTGCGACTTCTTCGGGTCATACACCAGCGGGAAGTAGCCCCCGGCAAACTCGCCGTAGGGCGTCACCACCTTGCGGCGCGGGATCTTCTCTGGCGCCACGCCGGCCACGCGCTCCTGCAGCGCGGAGATCTCCGGCCACAGGGTTTCGAGCGTGTCCCACACGCCTTGCACGTAGCGCCAGTCCTCGGCGCCCAGGTGCTCCAGTGCCGCCGCGACCTTCGGTTCCGTCCAGCCCCGGCCTTCCAGCAGGCGCTGCCAGTTCGATTCATTGCCGACGTTGAGCGCGATCGAGATCAGGTCGTAACGCGACAGCGCGCCGTCGATGCCGGGCAGGCGCGCCGCCGTCTTGTCGAGCAGCGAGCTGCGCCAGGCGGATGTCTGCGCATCAGCCAGGTCTTGCAGGCGTTTGGTCACGGCGGCATGCAGGTCGTACTCGCGCGCCTGCGCGTCGTCGGCCAGGTCGAAGAAGTAGCGCGCCCAGGGGCCGTTGCTCTTGCCCCCGTCCATCCATTCCACAAGCTGCTCGACTTTGATATGCGCGGCGTCGAACTTGCGCCACAGCGCCGCCGCGCGGGTCGCTGCCGTGTCGCTCTTGTCGTTGATCTTGCCGGCTTCGCCGGTCGAGCCCTGGTAGCTGCCATCGAGTGCGGCCAGCAGCTCGGCCCTGACCTGACCGAAGTCGTGCGCGGCCTTCTTACGCAGCAGCTTGTTCTTGAAGTTCGCCAGATGCGCCAGGTTGCGCAGGGAATCATCGAGGCCGCGCAGCTCCAGCATGCTGGCCTGCCGCCAGTTGCGCACGCCGGCATCTTCGACGATCTCGGGCGGAATGACGAAGGTTTCCCCGGCGGCTTCCTTGGCCGCGATGAATTCGGCCAGCGACTGCCGGCGATCCTGCGTGCGCAGCGTGACGTCCTTGAACTCGAAGCGTTCCAGCAGGGCGTCGATCTGCTCCAGGTAGTCCTTGCCGGCCTTGGCCAGCGCCTGCCGGCGCGAGGGCTTGTCGAAACCCTTGGCGTAGTCGGCGATCCGCTTGGCGTCGGCCTGCGCCTTGGTCGCTTCCAGGTAGAGGTAGTGGTTCAGGATTTCGCGCTGCTTGGCGACGGCTGCCGTCTCGGCATCTTGCCGCGCCAGGGCCTCGCCAGCCTGCCTGGCGGCCTTGCGCCCGGCCAGCAGGTACTGGTAGGGGTTGAGGTCGCGCACGGCCGTCTGCTCGATCTTGCCGGCCGCTGCGCGCCGGAACGCGGATAAGGGCGGCACGCCATCGAGTGCGTGCATCGTGGCCGAGCGCGCGGCCTTGGCTTTGTCTCGTTCGGCCTGCACGAAGGGCGCCACGTCCTTCTGGCGACGGCGCAGGGCCCGCAACTCGACCATCAGCACGTCGGCGCGCCGGTCGTTGTGCAGCGCCGCCTGCGCCTCCTGCTCGATGCTGCCGTCGGTCAGCAGATCGCCGTGCAGCTCGCGCATGCGGACATCGGTTTCCGCTTCGATCAGGGCTTTGCGCGGCCGCATCTCGGCCAGTGCCTTGATCAGATCGTCGCCGCTGGCGAAGCCCAGCATCTCGGCGGCCGTGTCGGTGTCCGTGCCGTTTTCGGCGGCATAGACGCGTTGCAGGTTGCGCGGCAGGTTCTTGGTGAAGTCCTCACCATAGCGCCGGTGCAGGTCGTCCCGTGCGAGTTTGATCGGCGTGCCGTCGGGCAGTGCGCCTGCCGTCAGCGCGGCGAAGGCGCGATAAACCGGCTGCGCATCGACTTCGGCCGTGACATCGGCGTGCAGCTTGACGCGCTCATCCTTCCACCACTGCGCCTTGCCGCGCTGGAACTCGCGCATCAGCTTGGCCAGCAGTTCCTCGCGCGCCTTGCCGGATACCTGCGCGACTTCCCCGGCGTAGGCGGCGAACTCGGCTTCGCTCATCTTCGCGGTCGCGGCGTCGAGAAACAGGGGAGCAATGCTCACCTGGTCCTGCGCCGCGATGATCTCGGCATCGGTAGCATAGATCCGCTCGAACACCTCGCGCACTTCGCCCGACAGCTTCACGTCCAGCGTTTCGATCTTGCGGTAGATCGCCGTGAGCCACGCTTTGAACCGCTGAAACGCGCCCTGCAACTCGGGGGCTGGGGCGTTGCCTTCCATCAGATATGCCTCGTTGGCGCGGGCGAACATCTCGTGGTGCTTCGTCTCGATCTGCGCCCGGCTTTCGATACCCAGCCACATGAGCAGGGACGCGTAGTCGGCTTTGACTTGCGCATCGACGCCTTCCATCTCGGCCAGGTCGCCCAGCATCTCAAGGTAGAAGTGTCCGGTTTCATGGAGGAAGGTGGAGAGGTTCGCGCTTTCGGTCAGGCCGATCTTCATTTGCCGGTTAGAGCCGATCTGGAGATAGCCGCGCTGGGTGCCGTCGCCCTGGTTGTATCCCTGCGGAGCATCGACTATGATTGGCACAACCCCGGCGTCGTCATGCACGTTGAGAAGGACGGAAGGAAGCAATTCCTTGGCATTCTTCGCGCCGGGTACCTTCCTCAAGCTGGTCAGTGCCAGCGCCTTCTTCCCGGTTCTTACTTCTTCCACGACCAGCAGTGTGCCGTCGGGCATCGCCTTGACGGAAAACACCAGGTCCTGCTTCCGGTCGTTCTTCAAGCCGAGGATGATCGAGTCGGGGAACATCACCACGCCAGGCAGGGCGGCCAGGTCGCTATCGGTCAGCGCGATCTGCCCCCGGCTCATTTCGGATTGCTCGTCGCCATGCTTCTTGAAGGCATGCCGCACGGCAAACATATCCGCCGTGTGCCTGAAGCCCTCGATGTTCATGCCGGCGTCCGCTGCCGCCTGCACTTCCCACTGAGGCACCGTGCCAATTTCCACCGTGCGGTTCTCGTTGCCGTCGGCCTTGGCCAGGGTGGCAAGCTCCCGCATCGCCGTACCGTCAGCGCCGACTTTCGGCTGATTGAAGTGTGCGCCAGCCACCGACCCGGATTGTTCCAGGCGGCGCCGCACTTCGGCGTTGTCAGTTACTGCGTTCAAGTCGATGCCGGCATCCTTGACGGCCTGGTTCAGCATCGCCAGCGACTGCTGCACACCCATGGCGCGCTCGTCGGTCTGAGTCATCGAGTAGGCCGGGTTGCCGTTCAACTCGTTGAGGATGGCCTCGACCAGGGCATTGTGGTCCGTGTTCTGGAAGTAGCCGGCTTCCTGTGCGGACATTGCCGCATCGTCCAGCGTCATGCCCGTGTCGGTGATCAACGTCTTCTGTCCGGCCGGCGTCGGGTAGCTGGCGGCATCGGTCAGCTCGCCGATCTGTGCCAGGCCCCCACGCTCGCGCAGGAACGACACCAGGCTCTGGCCGAAGGTGGTCGCATCGGTCGGCCCACCCGTACCGCGCAGCATGTCGAGCAGCGGATCGATTTCGAGGTTCGCACTCTTGATCTGAGTCAGCACGGCCGGCATGTCGCGCCGCACCGTCAAACCGTATTTTTCCCACAGCTTGCCGGCGGACTGCACGACATCCTGCCCAGGGAAGGCGCGCTCAGCCAGCACCGCCACGCCACGTAGCAGTTGCGCTTGCGTACGCGCCGCGCCGAGTTCGACGCCGGCCCCGACAAGCTGGCCCTCAACATCGTTGGTGATGGTGTCGATCGCGGCATTCAGGCCCTGCGCCTTCTGGCCCTCTGCCACCAGCGTCTCGATCTGCGCCTTCATGCGCGCATCCGATTGCTCGCGGTTGGCTTCTTCCACGGCCAGCTCGCGCGCCGTGAGGTCGCCTTGGTGCAGCCGCACGTCGTCGGCCAAGCCAGCGAAGTGATCCGTGCCGGCGACGTGCGTGGCGAAGTCGGCCAGCGGAATGACGACATCCGAGCCGACACTGGCGGCCTCGGCAAAGTTCGTGGCGCCGATGGCCTGCGCTGCCTGCGCAGGATCGATGCCCTGCGCCTGGAAGTAGGTGGTGAATTTCTCGGCCGGGATGTAGACGTTCTCCACCGGACCGTTGGCCGTGGCCCTGGCCATGAAGTCGCGGTATTTCTCGGGCACCGTCTCGCGCAGGCTCGAATCCTTGGCCACGGCGTCGAGCGTTTCCAGCGCCTTGCGCGTGCCGCGCGCGCGGATATGCAGCGCCGATTCGATCATGCCGCGTGCAATCGCGCCAACCGTGGCGCCGACTCCACCCTCGTAGAGCGAGCCGGCCATATCGATCGGCGCGTTGATGTTGGTGAGCTGCTGGCGCAGCGTGTCGTGCAGCAGGCTCTCCGAGGTTTCCTGCGTGCCTTCGCCCGCGCCGGCCAGCACGGTGCGCGCCACGCGCCCGGCGAGCGCATTCCTGAAGTCGAGCAGCTTGAGGCCGGGGATTTTCTCCAGGTTGAATACGAACTTGTTGGCGGCCCATTCGGTCGCGCCTGTGACCACGCCGCCGCCCAAGATGGCAAGGTCGCGATTCCGTTGCGCTGCGCCGTCGCCTGCCGTCTTGTCGGCCATGATGTCCGCGCCCTGGCCGAACAGCATCGGCACGCCCAGCCCTGGGTTCGCCGCCAGCATGGCCGCCTGCCCGGCGAACTGGCCCAGCCCGCCCACCACGTCGTCGCCGAAGTCGCGCTGATCGGCCGGGACATCGACGCCGCGCCAGTAGTTCTTGGAAGGCCGTCCAAGATCGCGCCAGGCGTCGCCCATGGTCGGGCCTGCCAGGGACTCGACCGTGGGCTTGCCGCCCGCCTGCGGCACCGGCAGTACGGCGTTGGCAAAACCCTCCAGCGCCAGGCGTTGCGCCGCGTCGAGCGATTCGCCGATACCGACCAGGCCGGACCCGAACTGCGACAGGCTGCCCGCAGCGGCCCGCCACTTGCGCTCGAAAAAGCCCAACTGCCGCGCCTGCTTGCCGTCGAGCAGTGCCGCGTTGCCGGAGTCGGCCTCGATCCATTGGCGCAGGCCGTCGGACTGGCGCAGGCCGTGATCCATTTCGGCCGCGCGTACCTTGCGCCGCGCTTCGTCCGGGTCGAGGATGGCCGGCGGCGTTTCCTCACCCAGGTAGGTCTTCAGCTCCCGCGACAGTTTGTGCTTTTCGGCCTCGCGTGTCGGGTCGACGAACGATCCATTCCACGCCAGCGCCTGCGCCCGGCTGATGTCGGGCTTGCGGCCTTGCTCGCGGTCGAACCAGGCGTCGTATTCGTTTGTCGAAGGGGCAGCGAGGGCCGGGCCGCTCGTCGCCTTGCGGTCAAACCAGGCGTCGTAGTCGTTGCTCATTTGCGCCTCGATGCCTGGAACTGCTGCCACTCACTGAGGATCTGATCTTCGGACAGCCCTCGTTTCTCGCCCTTGGCATAGAAGTTCTTGGGCACGGCGTTGGACTGTCCCTCCTTGAGGTCGTAGGCGTGCAAGGACTGGTTCGGCCCCCAGCGGACGCCGACATACTCGGCGTTCGCCGATCGGGCGATCTTCTTCTGCTCGTCCAGTGTCGGCAGCTTGCTGGGGTTCTCCTGTTTCCACTTGATCAGCTCGGTTTCGACAATGCCGTGATAGGCGTTGAGCTTGTCCTTGTTCTGCTTTTGCAGCAGCTCCTTGGGCACCGCTTCGTTCAGCAGATCCTTGTCGATCTGGAAGCGCGCCGCACCGCCCTGTGCAGACTTGTGTTCGGTCAGCAGTTTCTGCGTCAGCTCCGGGCCGATTTCTGGGCGCAGGTTGTATACCTCCTGCCGCGACATGCCGCCGAAGGTTGGCGATTCCAGCGTGGTGATGAACTTGTCAAAGGCTTCGGGCGAACGGAACTTGTCGTTCTGCCGGGCGCGCGCCTTGTCGCCGGCCTGCTCCAGCTCGCTGCGCATGTACTTGACCAGCTTGCCGCGCGCCTCGGGTTCCATGGATTGAAAGCCCCGGTCGCCCATGATCGCGGTAAAGGTCTTGTGCGACGGCGCCAGCTCGAAGCGCTCCAGGTATCCCCCCTGCACCTTGGCATCCTGCCGGCGCTGGGCATCCTGGTGCTGCGCCATCATGGACTGCGCCACGTTGTGCGCTTCCTTGCTCTTGGCCTTCTCGCCCATCCACGACTCAACCTCGACCAGCGAGCTGCCGGCAGTGATCTTCTGCTGCGCTTCGAGCGCCAGCGCCTTGCCCTCGGCGAAGTCGGTAGCCGGCTTGAGTTGCTTCTCCACCTTGCCGCGCATATCCAGCGGGATGCGGTCGCGGTTCGCGTCGAACCACTCCTTGGCGTAGCCGGTGTTGCCGGCGTCGAGTGCGGCCGTCACGACGCGAGCGTGAAACGATCCTTCAAGCGCGGCATCCATGCGCTGCCGTACTTCGGCCGACGCACCAAGGTATTCCGGGCGCTTGACCAGCGTCTCGCGCGCCGTGCCGAGATTGAGTCCGATCAGGCCACCATCCTCATAGTTCACGCCCGCGTTTTCCAAGGCCTGGTCAATGACGGCCTTTGCGGTCTCGTCCTTAAACACCTTGTTCTGCGTGAATTCGTGGCGCATCACGTTGTCGTGGTAGGCGCGCTTGGTTACCTGCACGATCTTCTGGAATTTCTGCGCCTGGCGCGGGTGCAGCTCAGCGGACAACTCACCTGCTATCTTGTCGTAATCAACGCTCCACTTGTCCGCCGCGCCGACTGCCTGACTGCCGGACAGTCCCATCACGCCGCCATCGCCGTAAAGGCTGGCGTTGGCGGCCTTCGACAGCTTGGTATAGCTCTCCTGCAGTCGCGCCTGGTCGACTTCTTCGAGTTCGGCACTGGCAATCTTGCCCATAACGCCGCCGAAACCAGCCAGCGCCTTGCCGAATTGCTGCATTTGCTCGCCACCAACACCGAGCAGAGCCGGCGTGGCGTTGGAGGATTGCTGGACACCCGGCAGGTTCTGCGGCTGAACTTGTGGCGACGAATACTCAGGCACGCGCGGCAATATTTTTCTCCTTGTGCTTTCTTCGTCTTATCGCTTGGCAGGTTCGGCACTGCCGGCGGCCGGCCGGAGTGACATAGAGATTCCCGCCACGAAGGCGGTGCCCGCGAATGCAATTGTGTTTTCTCGCGTTCACGGCCGAGCACGAGTTGCTCCGAAGATTGCACTCGTCAGGAGTCACGGCCTCAAGATGCGCAGGGTTCACGCACTGTCGGTTCTTGCACTTTATGTGGACAAAGTGGCCCTCTGGTATAGGACCTTTGAAGTGCGCATAGAAGAAGCGACTGACACGGACAGTGATGCCATCCACACCTGCATGGGGATATCCCTTGTTCATGAGGCTCCCGTGCCACACCCAGCACGTAGGCGTCTTTTCAACGTGGTCGAGGAGACGCTCGATGGTGCTCCGTTGCGCTCCCATTGCATCAGGTCCAGCCGTAAGACATCTCGGATGACATCGGACTGCCTTTGCCCCGCTGGTACCAAGTGCCCGCTACCGAGCTTGCCGTGGTCAGCAAGGAACCGGCGGCTGCCATGCCGGGGTTGATGGCGTTGCCGGCCTGGTCCATCACGTTGGCGTTGTTGATCGCGTTGGTGCCCTGCACGCGGTAGCCCCATGCTTCGCGGGCCGCATTGGTGCGCACGGTCAGCGCATCGCGCTCGCCCATGAAGGTGCTGGTCGTCAGGATGTCGGTGGCCGTGCCTTCGCCCAGGTCGATGCCGTTGGCGGCCATGGCGGCTCGCTGAGAGCCGATGACTTGCCGGGTGCGCAGTCGCGTGTTCTGTTCGGCGGACTGACCGTTCTCCAGCGCGAGCTGCGCCTGCGCTTCAGAGGTTTGCGCGTTCGCTCGAGCAATGGCGGCCTGGATGGCATAGGCTTCCTTGCTGGCGCTGGCCGAGTCGTAGCTACCCTTCGCCCCCAGCAGACCGCCGAGGAGCGACGAGCCCATCGAGAACAATTGAAGCGCTTCAATGCTCACCGTGTAATCCCCTCATTGCGCGAGATCGATCCGCCTGAAGCGGGTCGGCACCTGCGCACGCCGACGATAATTCACGATGTCGCAGACCGTGCCTTTGCCCACCTCGAACATCAGCGCCAGATCGGTAATCGTCGCTCCCGCCTCGTGTAGTTCGCGCATCCGATCCACCTCCTGATTCGTCAGTTTGGCGTTGTGATGGTCTTCGCCAACACGAATGCCGAGCTCGTTGATGCCGACCAGACGATATCCAGGCACGCCGCTCCCTTTGTGTTCGCTACAAGAGGAAAGGTACGGTGTGCCTTGCCAAGAACGCGAACCATCGGCGCGGCGATGTCAGTACAGCACTTCACGCTTGGATTTCTGCTCAGCGAGCCAGGCGTCGAGCGATTCCCATTGGCCGGTGACATCGAGGACGGTCCCGTCAGGGCACAGCGTCGGCCCGGCATCCAGTTCCAAGGCGATCGGGGACATGGGATACACCACGTTGAGTTCATCCACCGCCCAGCCAACGATCGGCTCTTTGCTCGCCTCGACCACTTGCCGGTTTGGTTCATCGAGCAACGGGGAAAGGGTGAAGAACCCTGGCAGGGCGGGAATGACGAACTTGATGATCGGGGGCTGGTTGTGTCGCATACGTCGGTTCTCCACGTGGAAAACGTTGCCGCATCGGGATGATGCGGCTGAGCTATGCGCGATGCTAAGGGCCTGGCCTAGTGTGCAGTCAAGAGTGTGCACGTGTGCATTTTTGGGTGCACACTCTGCCTACTTCCGGGACGTGTAGTTCTCGTGGTGCTCCATGCGAAGAGCGCCTTGACCGATGGCTTCCTGCCAGGCGCGCGTAAATCCGTCCTCAGTGAAGAGGGCCGTTTCTTTCAGGCAAGCGGCTTTGATTTTCTGCTTCCCACCGTAGGGAACTTGCAAGGCATTCCAGCCCTGCACCTTGATCTCGTCAACGATCCGGGCAATCTGTCTGGCGCGTCGCCCCCCGGCCTTGCCTGCAGCAGCATCCGCAGCCGGCAGCGACGGCGTGTCCTGATCGGGCGCGAGCGTGAAGCCGTTGCTCACGCACCAGGCGCGGAACGCCGCGACGGAAATGCGCCACTGCTCCGGCCGTCGCTGAAAAGACAAGCCGCCGGGGAGATAGGGGCTACGACGATCCGTCCAGACCTTGACGGCTCGCAGCTCGTCCGCCTGGTCGATCAGCAGCATGAGCCAGTTCTCCACGTCTTCGGTGCCGGAGTCGCCCGTGAGCAGGCAGGCCGCGTTGTACATCGATATGAAGCCATTCATCGTCGGAGTTCTTTCACGCCTCACAGCAGATCACCGACACCGTGCTGCCCCTGCCGGGTACGCATCACGAAATAGGCCGCGTCGGTGCCGGCGGCGATCCGCTCGGCCATTGCCCTGCGCTCGGCCTCGATCGCTGCCTGGCGGGTCTGCCAAGCCTGCTCCCGGCGTGCTTTAGCTTCCTCGCGCCGGGTTACGTCGAGCGCCGAGAGCTTCCCGCCTTTGCGCTGGGCCTTGGTGGCCTTCACCTTGCGCCACTCCTCGGCGCTCAATGTCTTGATGGCATCGGCCAGGGTGACCTCGAAATCGGTCTGCAGTCGGCGCAGCAGCTCGCGCAGAACAATCCGGGTTGTCGCCGGCCGGGAGGCGCGAAGGTAGTCGCGGCCGGTCAGGTAGAGCAGGTATTGAAGGGGCACGTCGGCGAGGGGCTTGCCCTCGTGCTTGCCGAAGCTCAGCGCGTCACTCACGGCCTACCCCTCGCATATGTCGCACGCGCACGATCGCGAGGTGTAAGGATTGTCTAGATTCCGGTCGGTGGTGGAGTAGCGCTTGGCACATGTCGCCCGCGCACGATCGCGCGTACTGCGACCGAAATGAGCGGGGCGCACTTTTGCACAGTTTGCGCACCTACTGCGCTCTACTTTAGATTTTGGACGTACGGCCCCGTTGGTGACGGGTGATGGGTTGTGATGGGTGCGCCTATATCTCCCTGTAGACATCAAAAAACCATCACCTAGAGAGGAACTAGAGAAACTATTCATAACCCGTCACCCGTCACCAATTTGGACCCTGAAACAGTCCGCAATCCGTAGCGCATTCCGTCTTTCCCTTTGCGCCGCTCATGCCCCCGCCTACGCAACTCCAGCGAAAAGCTTGTCTGATTGGAGGGGTGGAACTCGTCGATGCCTTCGTCGCTGCACCACGTCACGAATGCGTCGAACAAGTCGCCGGCCAGCTCCCCGTCCTTCGTGTCGCAGGGCTTGAATTGCTCCAGCCAGCGGCCGAGAGCGTCCTGGTCCATGAAGTAGTCGCGGGTCATGCGGGAAACCTCGCCGGGGGGCTCTACGCCCTCCTGTGAGTACGCCACGGCGCCGGCAACCAGCCAGGCCAGCACGCCCTCGGCTTCGGCCCTGAGCTTCGTCATCAGGTCTTTGTCGCCCTCGGGTAGATTCGGGTCGCGTTCAGGGTGGCCGGGCCGGTTCCACTTGCGATCGAAGGGGATCAGGTGCAACCGCCCCTTCATGGCATCGTCCAGGTGATCGAGCGCCGGCCGGTGATTGGTCATCAGCCACAACTTGTGGGTGATCTCGAAGCGGAAGGTGTTTTCCCGCATCAGGCGCGCCGTCATGTAGCCGCCACCGGTGTGCCGCTTGACCAGGGCCACGTCGAGCTTCTGGCCGTCCTTGCTCTCGCTGCAATGCGCCGCGCGGGCCCCTGCCAGGCTGGCGGCCGCCGGTGAGGGGCGCTCGGCGTCGTTACTGTGTTTGGTCGCCATCAGCGCATCGGGCTGAATCGTCCTGCAGTAGTCGCCAGCGATCCACTGGAACATGTCGAGGAGGACGTTCTTGCCATTAGACCCGCCGCCGATGCACACGAACATCTTCTGTTCCGCCACCGAGCCGGTGAGCGAGTAGCCCAACCCCCGGTGCAGGTAGGCCGCCAGCGCGGGGCGCTGCGTGAAACTGCCGCCTGGCTCCGGCGCACCGGTAATCTCTTCGATGAACTTGCACCAGCGTGGGGCCGTCGCCGCCGGATCGAAGCGAAAGGGCGAGCGCTTGGTCACGAACTCGTCGCGGGCCGTCGCGCGGATCGCGCCGGTACGCAGATCCACCACGCCGTTCTCGACGCCAAGGAGCCACGGGTCGCGGTCCAGTTGGGCAACACTGACATGAAAGCGCTGATCCTTGGCCGCCGTCGCCAGCATGGCGTCGATGGTGCGCTTGTTCCGGCAGTGCTTTTCCCACTTCCGCAACGCCTCGATGGTCTTCTCCAGCTTCTTGCGGCCGTCGTCATCGTGAACAGGATCGCTGGCCTTCTGCGCCAGCTCGGCCGCCTTGTTGTGGTAGTGCCGGGCCACCCGCAGCGCCGCTTGGTGCGCCAGGCTGCCGTGATCGTCGGCGACCCACCTGCCGCCGTCCCACCACAGCCACAGGCGCCGGTCGGGTACATAGCGCAGGTTGCCGTCGGTGAGCTGCGCCAACAGGTTCGCATTGCCGGTATCGGTATGGTCGATCCGGGTCGCGTACTGGTCGCCGGTCTTGGGCGTGGTGTTGCTTCGGGGATTTTTCCACCCCCTGTTTGGCTCGGCTGCCCAGCCGAAAATAGAACGGTAGGTGCTCTCGCTTGGATTGATCCCTTCCCACTTCGCCTCGGTTTCATCGGTGTCATAGTGCGGGCTCTTGGCGCTGAACTCGTGCCAAATCTCGCGGGCTTCCTCGGCGAATTCTGTCTCCTTGAGGCTTGCCAGTGCGTGCCCGAACTTGGGCACCCAGAACTGATAGTCGTCAGCGTCCGCTGCACTGAAGAAGGGAATGGTGGAGCGCAGATCCGTGATTGTCTCGGCGGTCACGTCAGCAAGTGCCGCCATGCGATCCAGGTCATCGCTGCCGCCAGTGCTCGGCGCTTTCTCCTTTTGGCCGCTGGTCGCGTAGATCTCGTCGAGGACCAGATCGAGCTGATCGATCGCCTGCCCGGCAACGTGACGGGCTTCATACTCGACGCCTCGAACACGACCGAAGTAGTAGGTCTGGCTTGGGGTGAAACTCTCGCTGGCCAAGATGCCGTCAAGAGCGTAGTTCAGCATCGCCACCAAGCGTCGACGTTCATCCGGGGAGTGCGCTTGGGACAATGGCGCTAGAACACGCCAACGAGGCCCACCATTCGATCGTGGTGGCGCCACGACGCCATGACTCGCGCTGGTGTAGATCAGGGCCTCGATGCCATGCTTCGCCAGCCGAGCAGTAGCCTCGTCCACACTGACTTCTTCGCCGTCATAGTCGCCTTCGATACCGAAGACAGCCAGCATGTTGCCATCGCTGCGCAGGCAGTTCTTGCCTGTTCGTTTGTCGCCGAACGTCGCGAGCTTGAGCAACGGGCAATCCTCTTTGCTGGCGCGCTCCTTGGGCGCCATCAGCACGCTAACGATGTCGCCCCAACACATCTCCTTCCGCGTGATGCTTTCCGCCTTCACGTCGGGGAAAACGCTGTAGGGGATTGACAGCGCGCTCAGTCCGTCAGCGGCCTCAGTTTCGTCTTCGTCGCCAGCTTCGAGATTCTCAGCGAATGCGACCGCCACTGACGGTTGATGCCGAACGCCCCTTGCTTCGAGCCAGCCACTCATGCCCGGACCCCCGCGCAGGTTCGCATAGGCGGCAAGGCCCTGCTACTGTTCGACTTGTGTGCTGTGCTTTTGTTTGATCTGGAGCCCTCGCCTGGCCGCGAGGGCTTCACGTTTTCAGGATGCCGCATTGGCTGCCTCGGCTTTCTCGGCGCACTGAATGGCAGCCTCTACGGCCATCATCATGCGCATGTTGATTTCGAGACCGCAGGGCTCGTGCCCCAGGTAACGCTTCTTGACCTCGTACTCGATCGCGGCCTGTGACCAGCGCCACGCGCCACCCAAGGCACTCTCCGGTGGCGCAAAGTCCCCGGCGCGAACGGCGTTAAGCAGATTGGACTCGGAAAACTCAAGCGCTGCCGCCACAGCGGGCAGGCCGAACATGCGGGACGCCTTCTCCTGCTCCTTTTCGATGATCTCGCTGATGTTCATGCTGCAGTCTCGCCGGGCTTCTTCCTGCTGGCGATCCATGCATCGACCTCGGCTTCAATAAATCCGATCCGCTTGCTGGAGAGCAGAACAGGAGCAATAAACTCGCCGTCCTTGATCATCCTCTCGATGGTGCGACGGCAGGGCGCTGAGTCACCTCCGAGCTTGTTTCGAAGCTCCTTAAATCCTATGACTCGCATCGCCGCTCCTTTCGTGGTTGTCGTTCAGATACAGTAAATGTCACCCCGCTTACCCTACCTACGCGAACACTTCATTTTTATAGGGGCCGATCGCCCTAGACCGCCTGCAGAGCGCAGCGCCGTTCCGTGAGTGCCGACTTCCGGGCCTGCCTCACGCTGCCACTCCCGGAATGGTCACGATCACAGTGCGCACCAGCGTGCCGGACTCCTTGAACGCGCCTTCCGGGCACTCCTCGATGTCGCCACCCCGCGCCTCGACCAGGGCGCGGAAGTCCGTAGTCGAGCGGTTGTCGCGAAACAGCACGCCGGCCGCCATCACCGACACTAGGCGGCCGTCTGGCTTCAGGAATTGCAGCGCGTGCATGACGTGCCTGATGTCGGCCTGCTTCTCGAAGGGCGGGTTCATCACCACGCGATCGTAGATCGGGCTCGGATCCAAGGTGAGGAAGTCGCCGACGTGCAAGGTGTTGGCGTAGCCGTCGGCCTCGATCACGGCCGCGTTCGCCGGCAGCAGCTCGACACAATCCACCGTGGCAGTGTGGGCCACGGCGCAGGCAATGTGGCCTTGCCCGGCGCTGGGCTCGAGCACCCGCATGCCGGGCACGATGTCGGCGAGCTCGATCAGCCGGGCAACGATGGGTGAGGGCGTCGGAAAATATCCAAAATCCTGCGGGATGGTTATCTCACCGGTCAGGATGATCTGCTCCACGGCGTCGGCGGCATCGCGATCGAACACGTGCGCCTTGGCCTGGCGATTCCACTTGCCGCCGGCCGCTTCCAGGACCTTGTTGGTGCGCTCGTACAGTCGGCGATCAAGCTGGCCGATCAGGGTCAGCGCGCCGCCTTCAACCTGCGCCCGGCTCAGGACGGCGAGGACTTCGGTGTCGACTTTTATGCTGCTGCCCCTGCTTGAGTGCCGACGGTGCGCGATGCAAGCCAGGCGTCCAGATCCTCGCGACGGTAGCGGATGCGGCTGCCGACCTTGATGTAGGGGATGGCGTACCGCTTCACGCAACGCCAGATCGTCAAGGTCTGCGGCGCGACTCCGAGGTAGGCTGCTGCTTCGTTGTTGGCAAGCAGGTGTCCCTGATTGAGTGGGCTTGGTGATTGGGGGGAAGTGTTATTCATGTCGCGTTACTCCGCTTTGTGCGTATTCCTGCACGTTATCTGCGGTATTCAGACTTACGCGCACCAGCCCCAAAAGCGAAGAAGCCCGCGCAATGGCGGGCCTCCTCTCGATCACGACATCCTCGATGTTTAGTCGGGCATGTCGATCGTCTTGCTCTTGGCAGGGTGTTGTGCCCTACGCCTGCCGGTGTGGATGTCCTGCACCGTGCTGGGCGCCACGTCGAACTTGGCGGCGATACTGCGAATGTCGAGCCCTACGAATTTCGGCGCGTGCCTGATCTGATCTCGCCCGTGCCCGGCCGCCTCCAGTCGCTTGACGAATCGATCACGCTCGTCGAGCAGCTCGTGGATCTGGTCCACTTCGTGGTTCGTCAGCTTCGCGTTGTGGTGATCCTCACCAATGCGTCGGCCGATGGCGTTGATGCGGATCGTTCGCTTCATCGCTATTTCGGGCGGCGCGCTCGCCGCTTGCGCTCGATAGGTTCGAGAATGAGCTGGGGCTGTCGTTCCTGTTTCGCCATGCTGGCGCCGCCAGCACCCAGCGCGGTCTCGACCGTCGCCCGAAGAACTACCAGGCTACCATCTGTCCGCGTGCGAAATTCGATACCCATGGCGCGCAGCTCTTTCGCCTGGGCACTTTGCCGCTGCCGGTTGGTCAGCTTCTGGAGTTCTTCGGGTGTCAGGAGCATGTAGGTCTTCGAGTATCAGGTAACGGCCCCTGCAGGTAGTCCTGCCGGGTGCTCTGCCTTGAATTTGTACGCCAGCTCGGTGGCTGTTCCCGCTTGCTCCAGGAGCGTATCGACGGTCCAAAGCAAATTCAGCACGTCACCGAAGGAGAGCCGATCGAGCTTCCCCGCTTCACCGTCATTCGTGACTACCTCCAACACTGCGCGGGCTTGTGTTAGGCGTGCCAGGGTGAGGTCCAAGTGATTGCGATATGTGGCGCTCATTGCTGCGCCCTCCGATCTCTTTCTACCTGCCTGCGCGCGTGGTCAACTGTGACACGACAGATATCGATCAGATCGCCCAGGCCCTCGCGTGCTCCGAGGTAGCCTTCCTCGGCCTGCGCTGCCGTTGCAAGAAAGCGCATCGCTGTCTCGACGCGTGCCAAGGTATCAGCGGGGTCATCAAGTTCCGCGATCCGAGCATCGGTCGTGGGTGCCGCTGTGCAGCGCGTACAATCGGCCGTAGCCATGTTTGCATCTCCTATCAAGGTGCTTCGTGGTCAGGCGGGTTTGGAGTTGCTGCTCCTTGCCCGCCGCTTTCCCGGCGATCCCGGCCGGGGCGGGTGAAACCTATGTGCCCATTTCAGTGCTCGAGCGCCATGCGAGCGATGAATCCAGATCGCGTTTCTCCAGCCGCCTTGGCTTGCGTATCGAGGCGATGCAATACCCGCCGGGGCAGGCTAATATTCACGCGCTCTAGGTTCTCATCCAGAACGGCCGGATCGACCTTCACCAGCGCCCATATCCAGCTCTTGTATTCCTTGTGGGCCTTGCGCATGGCATCGATGTCGCTCGGCTGCGGAATCTCTTGCCCAGCATCAAGTGCAGCCTCAATCCAAGCGGTAATCGCTTCTTCTGCATTCGTCATGGCTTCGTCCATGGTGTCTCCAGCAGAAAAGCAGCCGGGCAGATCAGGGACAGCGACGCCGAAGGCTTCGGTATTGGTTCCAGGTTCGATAGCAACGGGATAGCGCATGGCATTCACCTCTCAACGATTCCAGCCTGCCGCCTGATGGCCTTTACCAAGCCGGTCCCAAGGTCTTTCTTGGGGTGTGGGACGACGACTATGCCGGGCTTCGCAGGGTGCGTGAAAACATGATGCGAACCCCGCACCCGGTCAAGTTGCCATCCTGTCCGGCTCAGTTCGCGTATCAGGTCGGCGCTCTTCATGTGTGTATGATACACATTTGTTTTAGCGGGTCAAGCGTTCGCCGCTTTTTTGTTGATCGGAACGATCTCGGCCGACGGCAGCAGCCCGCCCGCAACCAGCATGGCGCGTGTGGCGGTCTGCATCGAGTTGCGCACAGGGTCCAGGTTGAGTCGGGAGTAGATCGCAGTCGAGGCGAGGTCTTTGTGGCCGAGTGACTTGCCGATAATGACCAGGCTCGCGCCGGTCGCCGCCTGCCAGCTACCGAGGGTACGCCGCATGTCGTGAATGTGCAGGTCGAGGATCCGCACCCCCGTGGTGTCGATCTCCAGCGCTTGTGCCACCGATCGAGCTCTGGCAAGGGATTGCTTGAGCGTTTCAATTTTTCGCGTCTTGTCCCGAGGCCGTTTAACCTTGGCAGCCGGCCACTCGAACACTGTCCCAGCCTCACGAATGCGCTGGGTAAGCTGGTTGAGTTCGTCACGGTCGAAGATGCGCCCCCATCCTTTCTTAGGATCTTGCAGGTGGCCGGATTTACCACGACCAGGGAACACGAACTCGGCCTGCTTGTCCGGCTTCCGATTGCGTAGAACCTGCACGGCTTCTGGCATCAGCGGGACCGTCAGCGGCTCGCCGTTCTTCGTGTCGGGCAAGCGCCATTCAGCGCGATCAAGATTGACGTCGACCCACCGCATCGAGAGGACGTTGCTTTTTCGTGCGCCGCTGAGCAGGTCGGTAAGGACGAAGTCACGCACGTCGGCGCTTGGTTCTTCCGCGAGGGCCGCAAAGAAGCGGGGCAGTTCATCGGACTGGATAAACCGCTCGCGCGATGGCGTGCGGAATTTTTCTATTTCAGACGCCGGGTTTTCCTTCTTGTACATCTTCTTCTTGATCGCCTGGTTGTACATGGCGCGGAGCAGGGCGATGGCGATGTTCGCCGTGCGTTGCCCGATATGCTGGCCAAGGTCGTCATGAAGTTTTTGCACGTCCTGGTGCGTGATGCTCGACATCTTGCGGTTTGTCCAATTGACGGAGCCCGGCTGCTTGGCTCGGTTCGCACCGTGTTTCTTTCTCTCGCCGTCCGGAATCTTGCCGAGATAGCGCTCGAAGTCGGCGCGGATGTTCGCCGTGCTTTTCTTCTTCTTGGGGATTAGATGCGCGGTGACGTACCACTCGAAAAGCCCGCCGATAGTCATTTCGTCGCGCTTGCCTTTTTTGGCGTCCGCCGGCTTGACTCCCGCTTTCAGGTCGATCTTCACCAGCGCGGCAAGGGATCGCGCCATTCTGGTGTTCAGCTCTGGCGTGTTCGCCATAAAGTCGCGGTGATCGCAATCGCGCGGTAGCTCCATGCTGTCGGGGAGGGTAGGTGAAAAGCGCCCAAGCGTCACGCGCGCAGGTCGTCCTGACAGCTTGATATAGACCTGAAAGCTCTTGGTGCCAGTGCTGGTGACACAGAGCAGTAGCCCCGGCTCTTTGGTGTCGCCGTAGTAGGCGCGCTTTCCAGATCGGGGAACAGGTAGCCCCACCAACGCGGAGCGGCTGAAGTTGATTTTTTGGTAGGCCATGATTTCCCTCGATCAGTTGCCCGTGCTACCACGGTGCTACCGATTATAGGAATATCAGCCTATCTCTGTAAAGCCTTGTTAAACAGTAACGCCATGAATATAAAGAATTATTAATATCTGTAAATGCTGGCCTTGTAAGCGGTAGGTCACCAGTTCGATTCCGGTTGCCGGCACCACAGCAAAAAGCAAAAAGGCCACTCTTCGGAGTGGCCTTTTTGCTTTTGCGGCTGCTTGAATTGTCAGGCCGCCATCGGCGCCGGGATAACGTGCATCGGCGCGGCCTTGAATCGTTGCTCGGCCTGCCAGACATCGTAGGCGCTTTGTTCTGCCAGCCACAAGCGGGCTTCGCCCCCGCGCTCCTTGCCCAGCCATGCTTCGATGCGCAGCGCCATTTCAGGCGAGATAGCGGCGCGGCCATTCAGCACGCGGGAAAGCGTCACGCGGGCCACGGCCAATTGTTGCGCGGCCTCGGTCACGGAAAGCCCCAGCGCCGGCAGCACGTCGTCACGCAGGGTCAGGCCGGGGTGCGGCGGATTATGCATTCTGCTCATGGTCAAATTCCTTTCAGTGGTAGTCCTGATAATCCACCAACACGGCGTCAGTTCCATCGAAGGTGAAGGTCATGCGCCAGTTGCCGTTCACCGTCACCGAGTAATGTCCCTTGAGTTCTCGGCCCTTCAGCGGATGCAAGCCCCAGCCTGGCAAGTTCATCCCCTGGACATTGGTCGTTTCGTTCAGGCGTCGCAGCATGGCGGCCAGTCGCGGGGCATGGGCGGCTTGAATACCGGCCTTGGTCCCTTTCTCGAAAAAGGCTTGCAGCCCCTTATGCCGGAACGTCCTGATCATGGTTCATTGTATCGCGTAACGGCACACGCATCAATATCAATCAACGCTTCACCGTGCCGCCAGCGCCGACTTTCACGCCTCGACCGATTGGCCGTCGTCCTGCGCCGCATCAGTCCACATCTACGACAACTACTATGGGGTGGGGAAGGGGATA
>JAPLQY010000105.1 GCA_026399475.1 Rhodocyclales bacterium | reverse complement strand
GTCGAATCTTGCCCAACATTTCCATGGTGATCACCTTTTTATCTCCTGCCTAAAAATTAGGCAGGACTAGTGGAACACCTGGGTCAATTTTCGATCAGCACATCCTCTCTAAGTGGGTCAGTTTTCGGTCAGCGTCTACATTTCCAATATGAAGGTCCTGGCCGGTGCCAAAGACTTCCCGGAATTCATCGTTCTGCACGCTGCGATGCTCGGGCCGGCAGTCGAGAAATCGATCGACTACTCGCGCAGCGGTTATGAACTCACGTTACAGGCCAACGAGGAAGCTGCCAGGCTGATCAAAATCCGGTTCGCGGAAGTCGGTCAGAAGGTCGTCGACAGCTTGACGAAGACCGCCCAAAACGCCAGCGTCGGTTCCCTCGTCGTCGGCGCTCCCGGCAAGTCAGTCTCTGAGCAATCGGGAAAGGCTGCCAGGCCGCTTGTCGACATTGCCGAAACCAGCGCAGCTGCCGCGAAGAAGCCCGCACGGACACCAAAACCCAAGGCACGGAAGATGGCCTGATCGACCACCTGGCAAACCCTGCTGTTTGAAGATGCAGGTCCGGCCGGAAGGCATCGCCTGCCGGCGGTGCCGGGTGTTGGTGAAACGGCTACCGCCACCGCCGGCACTTGGCGGGTTCAACTCACTACATCAAGGGGGCGTTGGCTGTTGCGACAATGCCGCAGAGCAAAATGATGTCCACCACAATTTCGAACACAGCCAATTTCACAGTGTCATCGCAACGCTTGTTCGCGATCCTGCCGGAGAACCAGACCACGCCTG
The DNA here is from genome assembly GCA_026399475.1 of Rhodocyclales bacterium. Lineage (GTDB taxonomy): Bacteria > Pseudomonadota > Gammaproteobacteria > Burkholderiales > Rhodocyclaceae > Sulfuritalea. The sequence goes on along the minus strand of JAPLQY010000105.1, from coordinate 34,289 downwards.
GAAAATGTCCGCTCATCATGACCACCTTTACTTGGTTGCTACCGAATTGTCTTCTTGCTCTAGCCGGTTTCGACAGGTCTGCGTTTGCTGGCTGCAACTTGTCGCAACGGACGGGACGGCCTATCCGCGCTCCCTCAATTCGGCGATCTTGCCGCGCCATTCCTTGAGTTGCTCGTCTTCCAACTGAAGCTGCAATGCGACGGCCACGAGCGGATCAATTTCGTCCTGTTTCATTTTGCGCGTAATCTTTTTTCGCATTCTCGCCAAGATGCGTTCCGCATCATCCTTGCTCAGAAGCATGGCCTTTTCAATCCATTCTGCGAGGTGAGCTGAAGTCTTCATCACAATTCTTCCTTTACAGTAATCCAGAACGCTTGCCGTGATTCCGATGATCCGATTTTTCATCCCAGGCCGCTGCCGGGCGCACTTCAATCGCGGCGACCAAGCTTGCGGGCAAGGGTCAAGATCATTATTGGCGCAGTGCAGCATAGGATACTCCAGTTTCAATCGTATGCCTTAAGTTATATATCCCCCCGACTTCAAACGGAATCCGCCATGAACGCTGACAAGACCAAAAATCGCCTGGAGTATGAGCGCCGACTGCAGGCCGACATGCTCGACAGTTTCGACGAGGAACTTGAAATGGAAATCGATGACGACCGCATGGATGAACTCATGGCCGACGTCACGACGTCGGGCGAAGGCACGGATCTCGACCGCCGCTTCTATTTCAAGGAGCTGTTCCGGCTCCAGGGCGAACTGGTCAAACTGCAGGACTGGGTCGTGCACAAGAAGCTCAAAGTCGTCGTCCTGTTTGAAGGCCGCGATGCGGCCGGCAAGGGCGGAGTCATCAAGCGCATTACCCAGCGCCTCAATCCTCGCGTCTGCCGTGTGGCGGCATTGCCGGCACCCAGCGAGCGGGAACGCAGTCAGTGGTATTTCCAGCGTTACGTGAGCTACCTGCCGGCCGGCGGCGAAATCGTCCTGTTCGACCGCAGCTGGTACAACCGCGCCGGAGTGGAAAAGGTAATGGAGTTCTGCAGCGACGACGAATACGAGGAGTTCTTTCGCACCGTACCCGAATTTGAAAAAATGCTTATCCGCTCCGGCATCATTCTCATCAAGTATTGGTTCTCCATCACTGACGACGAGCAGCACATGCGCTTCATGATGCGCATTCGCGATCCGCTAAAACAGTGGAAGCTGAGCCCGATGGACATGGAATCGCGCCGTCTTTGGGAGCAATACACCAAGGCCAAGGAAACCATGCTTGAGCGCACCCACATTGCCGAGGCGCCCTGGCGGATCATCGAAGCAGTGGACAAGAAAAAGGCCCGCCTCAACTGCATCCATCACTTCCTCAGTCAGGTCTCTTACGAGGAAATCGAGCGGGAGTCGGTTACCCTGCCCGATCGCGTGCACAATCCGGACTACCTGCGACATCCGGTGCCCGCGAGCATGTTCGTGCCGACTGTCTATTGAGTCCGCGATCAGCATTTGAGCAACCCCGATCCAGGGCAAGCGTGACCCGGTCGGGGAATCCATGCCTGCCACCGGTCGCCGGCATCATCACGGGGCGTCTTGGTGACTCTTTGGCTGCGGCACCTCAGTCGCCAAAGTTCGTCCCTACCCGGCGCGCGCTGCCGATCCAGGAGTGGTTGAGCGGCACGGTCTTCACTTTGCCGGCGACGTCCTCAAGCTTTACCGGACGCGAGCCGTCGCCCCTTGCTGCCACCATGACACCGTAAGTGCCCTTGGCAATCAGATCGGTGCAAGCGGTACCCAGGCGTGTCGCCAAGAGCCGATCCCCTGCCGAAGGGGCGCCGCCGCGCTGCACGTGCCCGAGGATGGTGACGCGTGCCTCAAGGCCGGTGAGGGCTTCCAGGCGCTTGGCGAGTCGCAGGGTTCGGTCGGCATAGAGCAGTTCGGCGGCATCGGCCTCCTGGTCGTCGTATTTGCGACTGTCCTTTGCTTTTGCCGACTTCTTGGCGGGTGACTTGGCGGCGGCAATCTCGGCCAGATCCTGCAGCGAGACGGCCCCTTCGGCTATCGCGACGATGGAGAACGGGCTGCCGCCCCGTGCCCGCGCCCGGATCGCCGCGGCCACGCTTTCAACGTTGTATGGAATCTCCGGAATCAGGATGACATCGGCGCCGCCGGCGAGCCCCGCGCCGAGCGCCAGCCAGCCGGCTCGATGCCCCATGATCTCGACCACCACGATGCGATGATGGCTGTGCGCGGTGCTGTGCAGGCGATCGATCGCCTCGGTGGCTATGCCCAGAGCGGTGTCGAAGCCGAAAGTACTGTCCGTGCCGGCGACATCGTTGTCGATCGTCTTGGGCAGCGTGATGACGTTAAGCCCCCGCTCTTTCAGTCGCAGAGCGTTCTTCAGCGTGCCGCCGCCGCCGAGGCAGACCAGGCAGTCAAGATGGTTGTCATGGTAATTGCCTGCGATGGCGTCGAGCATGTTCAGGATCTTGCCGCCGACCGGCATCTTGTGCGGCTTGTCGCGGCTGGTACCGAGGATGGTGCCGCCGATGGTAAGAATCCCCGAGAGTGTGCTGCGGTCGAGCGGCATGGTGCGGTTTTCCATCAGGCCGCGAAAGCCGTCGCGAAAGCCGACGATGTGCATGTCGTAATAGCCGAGGGCCGCCTTGCCGACGCCGCGGATGGCTGCATTGAGGCCGGGGCTGTCGCCGCCGGCGGTGATGATGCCAATGGATTTGCTCATGGTTGTATGGTTGTATGGCTGCGAGAAAGGAATCAACAGCCTACCATCGCCGGTCATGGCTGGGAACTGATCGGGCTCACTCGTAACAAATAGAAAAGAAGGCGCAACTTTTCGCTCAACGCCACGAGAGTTTCCGGCGCAACGGTTCGGCCGGTCGACGCTTCGTGCCGTCATGCCATTGTCACATCCGTGGCGTAGTCTGCCGGCCTCACCGACGGGAGGACGATGTGGATCTGATACTGTGGCGTCATGCCGAAGCGAAGGAAGCCGACGGCCCCATCGCCGATGCCGACCGGGACCTTACCGCGGCAGGGCTCAGGCATGCGCAGCAGGTGGCCGAATGGCTGCGCCGCCAACCGTTGCGGGACACCACCGTGCTGTCGAGTCCGGCCCGGCGTGCCATGCAGACCGCGCAGACGCTCGGTCTGCCGGTCAAGGTCAAGACACAATTGGGCGTTGGCGCCAGCACGCCGGATCTGCTCGCTGCCGCCGACTGGCCGGATCACCACGGGGTGATCATCCTGGTCAGCCATCAGCCGGCGCTGGGAAGGCTTGCCTCGCTGTTGCTCGCCGGCACCGAGGCGGACTGGACCATCAAGAAGGCGGGTGTCTGGTGGTTCACCAACCGGGTTCGCCACGACGAAACGCAAACCGTGCTGCGAGCGGTTCACAACCCCTGACTTCTGCCCGGTTTCCTCTTCTCGATGAAGCGCAGGACCGCAAAGGTCATCAAGCCCACGGCGGCCATGCCGAGGGCGAAGGCACCGTAGGCGACGGGCCAGGGGATGTCCCTGGTCATCATCGAGAACTCGCTCATGCCGCCCATGCCGGCGAGGATGTTGATCGGCATGAAGACCACGCTGATGGTGGTCAGCTTGGACACGCGCTTGTTCTGGTTGATGTTGATGAAGCCGACCGTGGCGTCCATCAGGAAGTTGATCTTGCCGAACAGGAATGTGGTGTGGCCGTCGAGCGAATCGATGTCGCGCAGGATCTGGCGGGCGTCGTCGTGCTGGTCGGCAGACATCAGCCGGCTGCGGATGAGGAAGGACAGGGCGCGGCGGGTGTCGAGTACATTGCGGCGGATGCGGCCGTTGAGGTCTTCTTCCTTGGCGATGTCGGAGAGGATTTCGGCGGCTTCGTCGTCGGTGACCTGCGGCGTCAGCACGGTGCGGCTGACCTTTTCCAGTTCGGCGTAGATGTCCTCCAGCGCGGCGGCGGAGTATTCGACGTCCGCCGCATAGAGATCGATGAGCACATCCTTGCCTTCGGTAACGTAGCCAGGCTGGATGCGTGCGCGCAGGCGCTGTTGGCGAAATACCGGCAGTTCCTCGTCGCGCATCGAGAACAGGATGTTGTTATGCAGGATGAAGGCGACGGTGACCGTGCGCGATTCATCGGCCTTGTCGAGCAGAAAGTTGGAGTGCAGATGAACTGCACCGTCTTCCTCGATATAGAAGCGGGCCGATTCTTCGAGGTCGGTGAGATCGTCGCCGGCGGGCAGGCGCAGACCGAAGACTTTTTCTATCCAGCGGCGCTCTTCGCGCGAGGGGGCAACCAGGTCGACCCAGATGGGCGTGGTTGCCGCGAGGTCTTCCAGACTCCCTACCGGGATCTGCCGCAGGTGCCCGTTCTGAAGTTCAAACGCGTTGAGCCTGATCGGCTTGCGCAGCCAGTGTTGCGCAACAGAAAACCCCTGGCGCAGGGCGTCGGGCAGTTCATCGAGAATCTCTTGCCCGCGGTCGGGCGCGACCAGCTCCCAGACAAGAATGCCATCATCCTGCGGCAGCACTTCGAGGATGAGCGCCACGCGGTTTGGCGGCATCTGGTCGAGACGTGTCTTGAGTTCCGACAAATGCTGCTTGCGCACCAGGTTCTCGACCAGTTCATGGCGCGGCATGTCCTGTCGATGAACCAGATTCTCGACCCGCCGCTGGCGGGCCAACAGACTTTGCACGATGGCCAGGTCGTGCTGCTCTTCTGCGGAGGCTTTCACTGCGCCGGCGGTTGAACTCATTGTTTCGTGGCCCTGCTGTTTGCCCGGCATCTGTCCATGACCGGGCGGCGCTGCCGGCGTGGCCTTCCATCTGCGGTCGGGATCGACCAATGCTAATCAGAATTTATGGCGCTTTTGTTGCAGTCTCGTGACGGTGTGCTTCGGCCAGCCGGCATCCGGACTCCGGCGCATTGCCGATTGGCCCGGCCGCGATATCCGTGACCCGATCGCCCACGCCTGATACCTCGCCGCAACGGGGAGCGGGTCGGACGCTGAACTCGCTCGCATGGTGCCTGGGCCCGGGTGGCGGAGGGCGGTACGCCATTGCGGCAATTTCCGATGCGAGTGGCCGCGCCACCCGCAGCATGACGTTGAACAGTTCCTGGGCGATGCGTTCGCGCAGGGGGACCAGCAGTCCCGGCAGGCGCACCGAACGGCTGAGGGAGCGGGTTTCATCGGCATACAGCCGGAACAGTTCGTACAGAAGTTGCGCGAATTCGTCACGCGTGAATGTCGTATGCATGGCGCCGCGCAAGCGCGGCTTGCTGTCGCGCGGCGTCAGAATTTTCTGCGCGGCGTCGTACAGCAGTTTCATGCGCCGGGCGCGGATCGGCGCGATCTCCTCGTAGCGGATCACGATGCCGACCGGGAACTTGCCGACGCGGGCGAGAAACATGCGGTCGATTTCCTTGGTTGCCTGCAGCAGTTGCGGCTGGATCAGGCTCCAGTCAGCGGGGAGTTCCGCGGCCAGTTCGCAGGCGCGGAGGATCACCAGGGTGTCCTTGCTCGCTTCCTTGGTGACATTGAGCGCCAGGATCGGTTCCAGATGCGGCAATGCCAGGCGCAGGGGCAGGGCGGCGCGCAGCGCAGTGGTGGTGCGCTGGCTGAAGATACGGAGAATCCGGCCGTTGAGTCTGGCGAGTGAGCGCGCCCCCCGCTTCACGTCGCTTGCGTCTTGCTTGCGCCGTCAGGCGGGCTGTGGCTTGACCGCACGGTGGAAGCCGAGCATGCCGTGAAACACCTTGTCCACGGTTACCTCGACATAGCCCAGTTCGCGCAGCATGATCGAAAGCTCTTCGGCGGTGTAGAACAGTTCCAGCGCATCGATGAAGTACTGCTTGGCCTTGACTGCCGCCGGGCCGCTGCCGACGATCAGGCCGGTGAGGTGGAGGCAGGTTCGCAGGTAGGTGTAATACAGATTCTTAACGATCACGTTGCGCGGGCGCAGCATGTCGGAATGGTGGAAGTGACCGCCGGGCTTTAGGACGCGCAGGATTTCGGTGAACACTTCGCGTACCCGCAGATGGCGCGAGGCGAACTGCAGCGTGACGACGTCGAAATGATTATCGGGGAAGGGCAGCTTGTGCACATCGCCGATGGTGCTCTTGATCTTGAAGCCCTGCGCCGCGGCGCGCTGCTGGCCCACGGTCTGCATGGCGACGCTGCGGTCCATGGCATGCACGTCCAGCGTCGGCTCGCGCTTGAGCAGGGCGATGCCGATGGCGTTGGTGCCGGCGCAGACATCGAGTACCTTCTGCTGCGGCTGCAAATCCACCAGTTGCATGAAGCGCCGCAGGAAGTTGCCGAATTGCCCGAGGGCGGCGATGTTGTTGGCGCGGTCGTAGTAAGGCGCGACATCGGCGAAGACGTCGTTGAGATCCTTGCTCCAGACATCGCTGAAACGTTCTTCGCGTACCGCCTCGCGAGAGGCCAGAGGGGGTGGAACCATTGTCGTTATTTCCTCGGTTGAATTCGGGTCGTCCCGGTCTGGCGCCGACTATATTTGCAGCAGGTACGCCGCAGACAAGAGGCTGGCCGCTATTGCCGCAATATACAAGATAGTGGCGACCAGCGTATCGGCGCGCACGCCGAAATCGTAGAAGGTGCAGCGCAGGCGATGTGCCGAGCTCCACAGCGACAAGGCTACGACGCCGAAAATGATCAGCTTGCCGAGGCCGCTGCCGGCGAAGGCGTGCATCTTTTCGTAGCTCAGGCCGGCCGGCACATGGCCCAGTGCGGCCATGAAGGTCAGCAGGACGATCACCGGAATGAAGAAGGCGATGACGGTGCCTCCCGCGGCGAAGGGGAACCAGACGACAGGTTTATGTGACTTGGCCATGTTCAGAACACTCCCGCAAGAAAGAGGACGGCAACAGACAGCACTACCCATACAACATAGTGCGCGCCGGAAATCACATTGGGAGGCACGAAATCCTCGCCGATCTGCACCGGCATGGCTTTGTGCGTGGCGTTGAACCATGTGGCGGCGTGATAAACCGCTGCGGCCAGGGCCAGGATATGAAACACGATGGAATCCGCGCTTCTCAATCCCAGCAGGAAGCTTTCCCAGGCGACGGGACCCGCGGCGAGGCGCTGCAGGCCGACTACGAGGAGGACGCAATAGGCGCCGATAAAGATACAGGTGATCTCGCGCGACATGTAGCGCAGGTAGCGCGGATGGCGGAAGAACCAGGAGGTCGGCGGTACTGGGCGAACTAAGGGGTTGCGGCTCATTTTATGTCTCCTGCTTTCTCGCGGGAGACGGTATCCCCTGCGGACTTCCCTCCCGGAATCAGGTGCTCGACGATCCAGTCGATCGAACTGGTAATTTTCATCTGCTGCAGGGCGCTCGCCGGATCGACGTGGGCCGGACAGACTTCGGAACAGGCACCGACAAAGGTGCATTCCCAGACGCCTTCATGCGTGGCGACCACTTCCTGACGCTCGGCACGACCGCAATCGCGTGAATCCTGATTGTAGCGGTGGGCCATGGTCAGGGCGGCGGGGCCGATGAAGTCCGGCGTCAGTCCGTACTCGGGACAGGCGGCGTAGCACAGCATGCAGTTGATGCACATCGAGTACTGGCGGAACTTCATCAGCTGCGCCGGTGTCTGCTTGTATTCGCCCTCGCTGATCGGCTTCTTGTCTTTGCGGATGATGTAGGGCTTGACGCGCTTGAGCTTTTCCATGAAGTCGTCAGGCGCCGTCACCAGATCGCGCTCGATCGGGAAGTGTGCCAGCGGTTCGACGCGGATCACGGTTCCTTCGTAATCACGCACGAAGGAATGACAGGACAACTTGGGCTCGCCGTTGATCATCATGCCGCAACTGCCGCAGACGGCCATGTGGCAGGACCAGCGGAAGTTGAGCGTCGGATCGATGTCTGCCTTGACCTTGTTCAGGGCGTCGAGTACCACCCATTCTTCCGGGCAGGTCAGATCATAGTGCTGGAAGTGGGCTTCGGTGTCGGTGTCCGGGTTGTAGCGCAGGACTTCCAACTGGACCCGGATCTGTTTCAATTGTGTCATTTGTGGTCTCCCGAGTAGTCGCGCACACCGGGCGGCGACTTGGTGATCACCACGTCAAGGTAGTCGACGCGTGGAACGTCCAGGCCCTGATAGTGGACCATCGTGTGGCACAGGAATTTCTTGTCGTCGCGATCGACATAATCGAGCCGCTGGTGAGCGCCGCGCGATTCCTTGCGAGCCAGTGCGCCGACGATGACTGCTTCAGCGCAATCGAGCATGGATCCGAGTTCGAGCATCTGGAACAGGTCGGTGTTGAAGACATTGCTCTTGTCGGTGAGGATGACCTTGCCGTAGCGCTGGCGCAGTTCGTGGATCTTGGTGACGCCTTCCTGCAGGCCTTCTTCGGTGCGATAGATGCCGGCATTCTTCTCCATCGTGTCCATCATTTCCTTGCGCAGGCCGGACATCGATTCGGTGCCGCCGGTGCGCGAAAACAGTTCGCGGATGCGCACCTGGGTTTGTTCGGCCCGTGCATTCAGTGCCGCCGTGTTTGCGGCCGGCAGGCCCTGCATATGTTCGATGGCAGACAGGGCGGCGCGGCGACCGAACACCAGCAGTTCCACCAGTGAATTCGATCCCAGCCGGTTGGCGCCGTTGAGGCTGACGCAGGCGCACTCACCGGCGGCAAACAGGCCCGGTATCGGCGTTGCCGCCTTGGTGTTGGTGGAGATGCCGCCCATCATGTAATGCACCACGGGGCGGATCGGTACCGGATCCTTGACGATATCCACCTGCAGGTAACTCGCGCACAACTCGCGCACCAGGGGCAGGCGTTCGTCGATGTACTTCTCGCCGAGATGGCGCATGTCGAGCAGGACGCATTCGCCCCACGGGGTCGACACCGCATTGCCTTTTTGAATTTCGTGCCAGATGGACTGGCTGACGCGGTCGCGCGGGCCAAGTTCCATGGTCTTGAGCTGCGGTTTTCCCACCGGCGTCTCGGGACCCATGCCGTAGTCTTGCAGGAAGCGGCGCCCGTTTTTATTGACCAGAATGCCGCCTTCGCCGCGGCAGGCTTCGGTCAGCAGGCTGCCGGTGTTGGGCAGTCCGGTCGGGTGGTACTGGACGAACTCCATGTCTTTCAACGGCGCGCCTGCGCGGTAGGCCATCGCCATGCCGTCGCCGGTCTTGATGGCGCCGTTGGTGGAGAAGGGGAACATGCGACCGGCGCCGCCGCCGGCGATGATTACCGACTTGGCATGGAACTGGCGCAACTCGCCGCTGCGCATCTCCAGTGCAGTTACGCCCTGGCAACGACCGTCATCGACCAGCAGGTCGAGTGCATAGTATTCGTCGTAGCGGATGATCGAGGGAAACTGCAGCGACGTCTGAAACAGGGTGTGCAGAATGTGGAAGCCGGACTTGTCGGCGGCGAACCAGGTGCGTTTTTTCTTCATGCCGCCGAACGGCCTGACCGCAACCGACCCGTCCGCTTCGCGGTTCCATGGGCAGCCCCAGTGTTCCAGTTGCAGCAGTTCCTTGGGAGCTTCGTGGATGAAGTACTCGACGCAGTCCTGATCGGAGAGCCAGTCGCCGCCACCCACCGTGTCGTCGAAGTGGAGGTCGAAACTGTCGTCCGACTTGATCACGCCGGCGGCGCCTCCCTCGGCGGCGCAGGTGTGGCTGCGCATCGGGTAGACCTTGGAGATCAGCGCAATGCGCAGGGTGGGGTCCGTTTCAGCCAGAGCGATGGCGGCACGCAGACCCGCTCCCCCAGCCCCAATGATTACTACATCAGTCGATATCGTGTCCATTCCGCCCATCCATAAGGTGTTCGTTGATCTCGGGCGGGCATTGTCGACGTTTTGCGGCGAGTCTTGTTGATCTTTGTCAAATGTCGGCAGGGCGAAACCGGAAAGCGGCCCGATCAGTCGCGCAGCAAACTGCCGTGGCTTTCAGTCTGGCGTTTGCCTGGCGCAGTCGTTATAATCCTGCCCTTCCTGTAGATGCCCCTGTACCACCATGCGCGCCAAACTTGTTGCCGGAAACTGGAAAATGCATGGCAGCCTCGCTACCAACCTGGGGTTGCTGCACGCCGTGCGCGACGGCGCCCGGGGGCGAGCCGAAGTGGCTCTGTGCGTGCCTTATCCGTATCTGGCGCAAGCCCGCTCGGTGCTTGCCGGCGGTGCCGTTGCCTGGGGTGCGCAGGATGTCTCCGAGCATGCGCAGGGCGCCTGGACGGGAGAAGTCAGCGGCGCGATGCTGGCAGATTTCGATTGCCGTTATGCCCTGGTGGGCCATTCCGAACGGCGTTCCTTTTTCGGCGACACAGATGCCGTGGTTGCCGCCAAGTTTGTCGCGGCGCAGAAGGCCGGCGTGACGCCGGTGCTGTGCGTCGGCGAATCGCTCGCCGAGCGCGAGACCGGTGTTACCGCCGAGGTGGTGACGCGGCAGATCGATGCGGTTCTGGCGAAAGCAGGCATTGCCGCCTTCGCAGATGCCGTGGTCGCCTACGAGCCGGTGTGGGCGATCGGCACCGGACGTACCGCATCACCGCTGCAGGCGCAGGAAGTACATGCCCTGATCCGTGCCCGTTTCGCGCGTGCCGGTGGCGATATTGCCGCCGGGCTGCGCATTCTTTATGGCGGCAGCGTCAAGGCCAACAACGCGGCCGAGCTTTTCGGTCAAGCCGACATCGATGGCGGACTCATCGGCGGCGCTTCACTTGTGGCGGCGGATTTTCTCGCCATTTGCAGCGCCGCTGCCTGAACATAATTTCACGAGGTTTTCATGGATTTATTGCATAGCATTATCTTGACCGTGCATATCATCGCCGGTCTCGGCGTCATCGGCCTGGTGCTGCTCCAGCATGGCAAGGGTGCGGACATGGGCGCGGCTTTCGGCAGCGGCGCGTCGGGCAGCCTGTTCGGTGCCACGGGTTCCGCCAATTTTCTGTCGCGCTTGACGGCAGGACTCGCCGCAGTTTTCTTTCTGACCAGTCTTGGACTTTCCTACATTGCGACATCACGTCCGCGAGTTTCAGGCAGCGTGATGGATTCGGCGCCGGCGCAGACGACCCCCGCTGTTCCTGCGCCGCAGCCGGCAGTGCCGGATTCGCGGGCCAAGGACATTCCGAAATAAATGGCGGGGGATGAAGTCCCGGCGCGTTAAAAAATTTTGGTGCTGCGCATCAGAGAGTGAACAGCGTGATATATAATTCGCGCCACTCGTTAAGCAGCGCAAAGCCGACGTGGTGAAATTGGTAGACACGCTATCTTGAGGGGGTAGTGGCGAAAGCTGTGTGAGTTCGAGTCTCACCGTCGGCACCAAGGAATATGGTATTGGTACAGCGGCAACAAAGCAGTACGGCAACACAGAAGAACAGACGCACAGAAGCAAAGCAGCACAGTAGTCGAGCGCCGGATTTCCTGCAGTACAACGCGGGCTGACCGGCCGACAATAATGAGTAATAAAGTGGCTTGCCACCAAAATGCTGGATAATTACTTCCCGATACTCGTCTTCGTTGCAGTTGGCCTCGTCTTCGGCTGTGTTCCGATCCTTCTGGGTTGGTTAATAGGGCCCAATAATCCCAACAGCGAAAAGTTGTCCGCCTTCGAATGCGGCTTTGCTCCCTTCGAAGATGCGCGCATGAAATTCGACGTGCGCTATTACCTGATTGCCATTCTCTTCATCCTGTTCGATCTCGAAATCGCCTTCCTTTTTCCCTGGGCCTCGATCTTCAAGGAGATCGTCAATACCGAGGCAGTGAAGATGTTCGGTTTCGTCGAAATGTTCGTGTTTCTCGGCATCCTCATCGTTGGCTACGCTTATGCGTGGGCCAAGGGTGCGCTGGATTGGGACTGAAGATGATCAAGGACTACAGCGCATGAGCATCGAAGGCATTCTGCAGGAAGGCTTCGTCACCACGTCGCTGGACAAGATCATCAACTGGACGCGTACCGGTTCGATGTGGCCGGCGACATTCGGTCTGGCCTGTTGCGCCATCGAAATGATTCACACCGGCTGCTCGCGCTACGACCTTGACCGGTTCGGCATCATGTTCCGGCCGAGTCCGCGCCATTCGGACATCATGATTGTCGCCGGTACGCTGACCAACAAGATGGCGCCGGCCTTGCGCAAGGTCTACGACCAGATGCCCGACCCGCGTTGGGTTCTGTCCATGGGTTCCTGCGCCAATGGCGGCGGCTACTATCACTACTCGTATTCAGTGGTGCGCGGCGTGGACCGCATTGTGCCCGTCGATGTCTACGTACCGGGCTGTCCGCCGACGGCGGAGGCGCTGCTGTACGGCCTGATCCAGTTGCAGAGCAAGATCCGGCGCACTTCCACCATCGCCCGCTGATCCTTACAGGCCTATCACATGAGCGCAAAACTGGACCGCCTTATACGACAGCTGAAGGAGACTTTCGGTGATCGTATCGGTGCCCCGGCCCTGTTGCTCGGCCAGGTCACCATCGTGGTGCCGGAGCAGAACTATCTTGAGGTAGCGCTTCGTTTGCGCGATGATCCGGCGCTGCGCTTCGAGCAACTGATGGATCTCGGCGGTATCGATTACTCCGAATTTACCGGTTATCAGGGCAAGCGCTTTGCCGCTGTCAGCCAGTTGCTTTCGATCACCCATAACTGGCGTTTGACGGTCAAGGTGTTTGCCGAGGACGACAAGTTTCCCGTGGTGTCGTCCGTCATGGACATATGGAACAGCGCCAACTGGTACGAGCGTGAAGCCTTCGACATGTTTGGTATCCACTTCGAAGGTCATGTCGATCTGCGCCGCATTTTGACCGACTATGGTTTTGTCGGACATCCCTATCGCAAGGACTTTCCGCTTTCCGGTTATGTCGAAATGCGTTACGACCCCGAGCAGCAGCGCGTGGTCTATCAGCCGGTGACCATCGAGCCACGTGAAGTGACGCCGCGCATCGTGCGTGAAGAAACCTATGCAAAAGGTGGCGGCCGTGGCTGACGTCAAGAATTACACCCTCAATTTCGGTCCGCAGCATCCGGCGGCCCACGGCGTATTGCGACTGGTGCTGGAACTGGAAGGCGAAGTCATCGTGCGCGCCGATCCGCACATCGGCCTGCTGCATCGCGGCACCGAGAAACTGACGGAATCAAGGACCTGGCTGCAGACCCTGCCGTTTCTGGATCGTCTCGACTACACCTCGATGATTCCCAGCGAGCACGCCTACTGCCTGGCGGTGGAACGTCTGCTGGGCGTCGCTGTGCCGATCCGGGGCCAGTACATACGCGTCATGGTCGATGAACTGACGCGCATCCTCAATCACCTTCTCAGCATCGGCACCCACGCCCTCGATATCGGCGCCATGGGCATGGTGCTTTACACTTTCCGCGAGCGCGAGGATATTTTCGACATCCTTGAGGCGCTGACCGGCATCCGCATGCACGGCGCCTACTACCGTCCGGGCGGCGTCTATCGCGACCTGCCGGACCAGATGCCGAAGTACAAGGAAAACAAGTTCAAGAACGCGCAGACCGTGAAGGAATTGAACGAGGCACGCAGCGGTTCGCTGCTCGACTTCGTCGAAGATTTCACCAGGCGCTTCCCGATCTATGTAGGTGAATACCATACCCTGCTGACCGACAACCGGATCTGGAAGCAGCGCACCGTCGGCGTCGGCGTCATCAGCCCGGAGCGTGCCATGGCGAAGGGCTTCAGCGGACCGATGTTGCGCGGTTCGGGTGTCGAATGGGATCTGCGCAAGAAGCAGCCCTATGAGGTTTATGACCGCATGGACTTCGATATTCCGGTGGGCGTCAATGGCGACTGCTATGACCGCTATCTGGTGCGCATGGAAGAAATGCTCCAGGCCAACCGCATCGTCCGCCAGTGCATCGAGTGGCTGCGCAAGAATCCCGGTCCCGTCATCACCGATGACCACAAGGTGGCACCGCCACCGCGGGAGAAGATGAAGGGCAGCATGGAAGAACTGATTCACCATTTCAAGCTGTTTTCCGAAGGCATGCATGTACCGGCGGGCGAAGCCTATGCCGCGATCGAGCATCCCAAGGGCGAGATGGCGGTGTGGGCGGTATCGGACGGCGCCAACAAGCCCTACCGGATCAGGCTGCACACCGCAGGCATTCCGCATCTGGCTGGTGTTGATGAATTGGTGAGGGGCCATATGCTGGCCGATGCGAGTGCCGTCATCGGCACCATCGACCTGGTGCTTGGCGATGTTGATAGATAGACCGCCGCATGAATAATCAATACGACATGTTGAGTCCGGAAGCCCTGGCAAAAATCGACCGCGAGGTGGCCAAGTATCCGGCCGACCAGAAGCAGTCCGCCGTGATGGCGGCGCTGGTGATCGCACAGGACGAGAAGGGCTGGTTGTCACAGGAGACCATCGCTGCCGTCGCCGCTTATCTGGGCATGGCGCCCGTCGCCGCCTATGAGGTGGCAAGCTTCTACAACATGTACGACCTGCAGCCGGTCGGCAAATACAAGCTGACGGTGTGCACCAACCTGCCTTGCGCCCTGTCGGGCGGTGTGCATGCGGCCGATTACGTCAAGGAAAAGTTGGGCATCGATTTCAACGAGACCACCGCGGACGGCAAGTTTACTTTGAAGGAAGGCGAGTGCATGGGGGCCTGCGGCGATGCACCGGTGATGCTGGTGAATAACAAGCGCATGTGCAGCTTCATGTTGCCGGAACAGATCGACAAGCTGTTGGCGGAGTGCAAATAACATGGCTCTGATCGACACCATCAATCCCCTGCTGACTACCGGTTGGTCCAAGGGCGACGCCGGATGGAGCCTCAAGGACTACGAGGCGCGCGGCGGCTATGCCCAATTGAAGCGGATCCTGGCCAGCAAGATGCCCCAGGACGACCTGATCGCCGAGGTCAAGAAGTCCTCGCTGCGCGGTCGCGGCGGCGCCGGCTTTCCCACCGGCCTGAAGTGGAGCTTCATGCCCAAGGCGGCACCGGAAAAGTACGTCGTATGCAATACCGACGAAGGCGAGCCGGGTACTTTCAAGGATCGCGACCTGTTGCGCTTCGACCCGCATTCGACCATCGAAGGCATGATCATCGCCGGCTACGCAGTCGGTGCCAAGCGTGGCTACAACTATATCCACGGCGAGATTTTCGACATCTACCAGCGTTTCGAAGAAGCGCTTGACCAGGCCCGTGCCGCCGGCTATCTGGGCGACAACATCCTCGGTTCCGGTTTCAGCTTCGACCTCTTCGCGCATCACGGCTGGGGCGCCTATATCTGCGGCGAGGAAACCGGTCTGCTCGAGTCCATCGAGGGCAAGAAGGGCCAGCCGCGCTACAAGCCGCCGTTCCCGGCGAACTTCGGCCTCTACGGCAAGCCGACCACCATCAACAACACCGAAACCTTTGCCGCGATTCCCTTCATCCTCGGCATGGGCGGCGAGGCCTACCTCAACCTCGGCAAGCCCAACAACGGCGGCACCAAGCTGTTTTCCGTGTCGGGCCACGTCAATCGTCCCGGCAATTACGAAGTGCCGATGGGCACGCCGTTCGCCAAACTGCTGGAAATGGCCGGCGGCATGCGCGGCGGGCGCAAGCTCAAGGCCGTGATCCCCGGCGGCTCCTCGGCCCCGGTGCTGCCCGCTGACGTGATGATGGACTGCACCATGGATTACGACTCCATCGCCAAGGCCGGCTCCATGCTTGGCTCGGGCGCGGTCATCGTGATGGACGAAACCGTGTGCATGGTCAAGGCGCTGGAGCGTCTGTCCTATTTCTATTTCGAAGAGTCCTGCGGTCAATGCACACCCTGCCGCGAGGGCAGCGGCTGGCTGTATCGCGTCGTGCATCGCATCGAGCATGGCCAGGGCCGTCCCGAGGATCTCGATCTGCTCAATCGCGTGACCGACAACATGATGGGCAAGACCATCTGCGCGCTGGCCGATGCCGCCGCTTTCCCGGTGCGCAGTTTCATCAAGCATTTCCAGAGCGAATTCGAATACCACATCGAGCACAAGAAGTGCCTCGTCGATCCCGAAGTCCAGCGTGCGGGCAGCGGATTCTTCCGCGCTTCGTCAACAGCGGGGACAGCGTAATGGTAGAGATCGAAATCGACGGCAAGACGCTGCAGGTCGCCGAGGGCAGCACCATCATCGAGGCGGCCCATCAACTGGGCACCTACATCCCGCACTTCTGCTATCACAAGAAGCTGTCCATCGCGGCCAATTGCCGGATGTGCCTGGTTGAAGTGGAAAAAGCGCCGAAGCCGATGCCGGCCTGCGCAACGCCAGTGACCAAGGGCATGAAGGTGTTCACGCATTCAGCCCTGGCGGTCAAGGCGCAGAAGGCCGTGATGGAGTTCCTGCTGATCAACCACCCGCTGGATTGCCCGATCTGCGACCAGGGCGGCGAGTGCCAGTTGCAGGATCTCGCGGTCGGTTACGGCGAGTCCGCCTCGAAATACGAAGAGGAAAAGCGCGTCGTCCCCGACAAGAATCTCGGCCCGCTGGTAGCGACCGACATGACCCGGTGCATCAACTGCACGCGCTGCATCCGCTTCACGGCCGAGATTGCCGGCTTCATGGAACTTGGTCAGTCCTTCCGCGGCGAACACGCTGAGGTCATGCCCTTCATCGGCAAGACGGTGGATACCGAGCTCTCCGGCAACCTGATCGATCTGTGCCCGGTCGGTGCGCTGACCTCCAAGCCCTTCCGCTTCGCGGCGCGCACCTGGGAGCTTTCCCGGCGCAAGTCGGTGAGCCCGCATGACGGCCTGGGCAGCAACCTTATCGTGCAGACCAAGCATGACAAGGTAATGCGCGTGCTGCCACTGGAAAACGAAGACATCAACGAATGCTGGCTGACCGACAAGGAGCGTTTCTCCTACCAGGGCCTGAACTCCGTCGACCGCCTGACCAGGCCGATGGTCAAGCAGGGCGGCGAATGGAAAGAGGTCGACTGGAATGTCGCCCTCGATTACGCCTCGCACGCGCTGCGTGATGTCGCCAAAACCCACGGTGGCGCGGCCATCGGCGGGCTGCTGAGCCCGCATGCGACGCTGGAAGAAATGTATCTGGCGCAGAAGCTGCTGCGTGGTCTGGGCAGCGAGAACATCGACTTCCGCCTGCGCCAGAGCGATTTCTCGGCCGACGGCAAGCGTAAGGGCGCGCCCTGGCTGGGCATGAAGATCGCCGACATCGGCCGTCTCGATCGCGTGCTGGTGGTCGGCTCCTTCCTGCGCAAGGATCATCCGCTGATCGCCCAGCGCTTGCGCCAGTCGGCCAAGCGTGGCACGGAGGTCAGCGTCCTGCACAGTGCCGACGACGACTTGTTGATCAAACTCGCGGCGCGTGCCATTGCCGCGCCGTCGCGGTTGCCCGCCGTGCTGGCCCAGATCGTCAAGGCCGTATGCCAGTTGAAGAACGTGGCGCCTGATGCAGCGCTGGCGGATGTGACGGTATCGGCTGAGGCGCAAGCCATCGCGCAAAGTCTCGCATCGGGAAGCAGCAGCGGCATCCTGCTCGGCAACTTCGCCCAGCAGCACCCGCAGGCGGCGACGCTTCAGGCACTGGCTGGCCAGCTGGCGGCGGCGCTCGGCGGAAAATTCGGCTTCCTCGGCGAGGCGGCCAACAGCGTCGGCGGCTATGTTGCCAAGGCAGTTCCGTCGGGCGCTGGCCTCAATGCCGCCGCGATGCTCAAGGATCCGCGCCAGGCCTATGTGGTCGTCGGTGCTGAGCCGGAGCTTGATTGCGCAGACGGCGCGCAGGCCTTGGCAGCACTTGCCAGGGCCGCAGCCGTGGTGGTCCTCAGCCCCTTCAAGTCGCAGGCGATGCTCGATTACGCGGCTGTCCTCTTGCCGGTGTCGCCGTTCTCGGAGACCTCGGGTACTTTCGTCAATACCGAAGGCCGCGTGCAGAGCTTCTACGCCGCCGCCAAGCCCCTGGGCGAGGCGCGTCCGGCCTGGAAGGTGTTGCGCGTACTGGGCAACCTGCTGGACGTCGCCGGTTTTGAATTCAACAGCAGCGAAGATGTCCGTGCCGAAGCGCTGGGCGGCACACCCGAGTTTGTTTCCGGCCTGGATAACGGCGTCGGTGCCGCTGCGCTGAACCTGACCGCATCGGTTACCGGTATCGAACGCGTCGCCGATGTACCGATCCACTTTGCCGATTCCCTGGTGCGACGTTCTCCCGCCTTGCAGCAGGCGCGCGACTCGGCAGCACCCACCGCGCGCATGAATGCGGCGCTGCTGGCGAAGCTCGGGCTGGCTTCGGGCGAACAGGCGAGGATTGGGGGTAGCGCGACCGTGACACTTCTGGCGCAACTCGATGCCGGCTTGCCCGATGGCGTGGTTCGTGTCGCGGCAGCGCATGCCGATACGCTGGCGCTGGGTGCGATGTGCTCCGTTCTGAGCGTGGAGAAGGCGTGATGGAAGCCACCGTTCTGCCCTTCGTCGAAAGCCTGCTGGGCCCCTTGTGGTCTTCCGTCAAGCCCGTGTGGCCGCTGATCTGGACTCTGCTCAAGATCGTCCTGATTCTCGCTCCCCTGCTGCTGTCGGTCGCCTACCTGACTTTCTGGGAGCGCAAGGTCATCGGCTGGATGCAGGTTCGCATCGGCCCCAACCGGGTCGGTCCGTGGGGCTTGTTGCAACCGATCGCCGACGGTCTGAAACTGTTCCTGAAGGAAGTCCTGTTTCCGACCGCCGCAGACAAAAAACTTTTCGTGCTCGGTCCGATCATGGCCATCGCGCCGGCGCTCGCCGCCTGGGCCGTGATTCCCTTCTCTCCGGGCTGGGTGCTGGCCAACGTCGATGCGGGTGTGCTGTATCTGCTGGCCATCAGTTCGGTCGGTGTCTACGGCATCATCATCGCCGGCTGGGCGTCAAATTCCAAATACCCATTCTTCGGCGCCATGCGCGCCTCGGCGCAGATGATTTCCTACGAGATCTCGATGGGCCTGGGCCTGATCACCGTGCTGATGGTGTCGAGCAGCCTCAATCTGACAGAGATTGTCAGCATCCAGAACAAAGGCCTGTTTGCCGGCATGGGCGTTGGCTTCCTTTCCTGGAACTGGCTGCCGCTGCTGCCGATGTTCGCGGTCTACCTGATTTCGGGCGTCGCAGAAACCAACCGCGCGCCGTTCGACGTCGTCGAAGGCGAATCGGAAATCGTCGCCGGTCACATGGTCGAATACTCGGGCATGGCATTCGCGATGTTCTTCCTCGCCGAATACGCCAACATGATCCTGATCGCGGCGATGACCTCGATCTTCTTCCTCGGCGGCTGGTTGTCCCCGGTCGGTTTCCTGCCCGATGGCTTCCACTGGATGGCCGCGAAAATGGCCGCGATCCTGTTCTTCTTCCTCTGGATTCGAGCCACTTTCCCGCGCTATCGCTATGACCAGATCATGCGCCTGGGCTGGAAAGTGTTTGTGCCGCTGACGCTGGTCTGGATTCTCGTCGTGGGCGTCTGGATGATGTCGCCGCTGACCATCTGGAAATAGGGGCCGGGAGAGATCACCATGGGTGCAAGAGATTTCATCGGTAGCCTGTTCCTCAAGGAACTGTTCAAGGGCATGGCGGTCACCGGCCGCTACATGTTTGCGCGCAAGATCACCGTCCAGTATCCGGAAGAGAAGACGCCGCAAGGCAACCGCTTCCGCGGTCTGCATGCCCTGCGCCGCTATCCGAACGGCGAGGAACGCTGCATTGCCTGCAAACTGTGCGAGGCGGTTTGCCCGGCGCTGGCGATTACCATCGAGTCGGCAGAACGGGATGATGGAAGCCGGCGCACCACACGCTACGACATCGACCTGACCAAATGCATTTTCTGCGGTTTCTGCGAAGAAGCCTGCCCGGTCGACGCCATCGTGCAGACCCGCATCTTCGAATACCACGGCGAAACGCGCGGCGATCTCTACTACACCAAGCAGATGCTGCTGGCCGTGGGCGAGCGCAACGAAGCGCAGATCGCCGCCGATCGTGCGCAGGATGCGCCTTACCGCTAATGCCACGCTAATCCCGCCATGGAATTCAAGACCATTCTCTTCTACGTATTCTCGGCAGTGACCGTTTTCGCCGCCCTGCGCGTGATCACGGCGCGCAATCCGGTGCATGCCGTGCTGTTCCTCGTGCTGGCCTTCTTCAATGTCGCGGCGCTGTGGATGCTGCTGCAAGCCGAGTTCCTCGCCCTCGCGCTGATCATGGTCTATGTCGGCGCAGTGATGGTGCTGTTCCTCTTCGTAGTGATGATGCTCGACATCAATATCGAACGTGTGCGCCGGGGCTTCTGGCACAACCTGCCGCTGGGTGCGCTGGTCGGCCTGCTGATGGTTGGCGAAATGGCGGCGGTGCTCTCCGGTCGCTACTTCGGCCTGGCCAGCCTGCCGCCGCAAAACCTGCCGGCGAACTACAGCAACACCAAGGAGCTGGCTCGCCTGCTCTATACCGACTACGCCTATCCCTTCGAAATCGCTTCGGTCATCCTGCTGGTCGCCATTATTGCTGCCGTCATGCTGACGCTGCGTGGTCGCAAGGACAACAAGGCCATGCACGCGGCTGACCAGATTGCGGTCAAGAGCAAGGACCGCATGCGGCTGGTCAAGATGGCGCCTGAAGTCGAGCTTTCCGTTCCGACGACCAGGGAAGGGGAATAAGGCATGGTCTCGCTTTCACACTACCTGATCCTGGCGGCCATCCTGTTCGCCATCGGCATGGTCGGCATCTTCCTCAACCGCAAGAACCTGATCGTGCTGCTGATGGCCATCGAACTGATGCTGCTGGCAGTGAATCTCAATTTCGTCGCCTTCTCGCACTACCTCAATGACCTCTCCGGCCAGCTCTTCGTCTTTTTCATCCTGGTCGTTGCTGCCGCCGAATCCGGCATCGGCCTCGCGATTCTGGTGGTGCTGTTCCGCAACCTGTCCTCGATCGATGTCGAAGACCTCGACAGTCTGAAGGGCTAACGGGACCATGGGCATGAAGACTCTCTATCTGCTGGTTCCCCTGGCTCCGCTGGCCGGTGCCATCCTGGCCGGCTTCTTCGGCAAGATTCTCGGCCGTACCGGTTCGCACCTGGTCACCATTCTCGGCGTCGCGATTTCCTTCGCGCTGTCGGTAATGATCTACCAGGACGTGCAGGCCGGCCACCTGTTCAACGGCACCGTTTATACCTGGATGGAATCCGGCGGCCTCAAGCTTGAAGTCGGCTTCCTGATCGATCCGCTGACGGTGATGATGATGCTGGTGGTCAACTTCGTCTCGCTGATGGTGCATGTCTACACCATCGGTTACATGGCGGACGATCCCGGCTACCAGCGCTTCTTCAGCTACATCTCGCTGTTCACCTTCTCGATGCTGATGCTGGTGATGTCGAACAATTTCGTCCAGCTGTTCTTCGGCTGGGAAGCGGTGGGCCTGGTCTCCTACCTGCTGATCGGTTTCTGGTATACGCGGCCGACGGCGATCTACGCCAACCTCAAGGCCTTCCTGGTCAACCGCGTCGGCGACTTCGGCTTCCTGCTCGGCATCGGCCTGATCGCCGCCTACGCCGGCAGCCTCGATTACGCCACGGTATTCGCCAAGGGCAAGGAACTGGCGACGCTCACCGAAGCCGTTACCGGCTGGCCCCTGATCACCGCCATCTGCATCTGTCTGTTCATCGGCGCCATGGGCAAGTCGGCGCAGTTCCCGCTGCATGTCTGGCTGCCGGATTCGATGGAAGGCCCGACCCCGATCTCTGCGCTGATCCATGCCGCGACCATGGTCACGGCCGGCATCTTCATGGTGTCGCGCATGTCGCCGCTGTTCGAACTGTCCGACACGGCCCTGTCCTTCGTCATCGTCATCGGCGCCATCACCACGCTGTTCATGGCGCTGATCGCCATCGTGCAGACCGACATCAAGCGCGTCGTTGCCTACTCGACCCTGTCGCAGCTCGGCTACATGACCATGGCGCTCGGTGCCTCGGCCTATTCGGTGGCGATCTTCCACCTGATGACGCACGCATTCTTCAAGGCGGTGCTGTTCCTCGGCGCCGGCTCGGTGATCATCGCCATGCACCACGAACAGGACATGCGGCGCATGGGCGGCCTGAGGAAGTACATGCCGATCACCTACGCCACCATGTTCATTGCTGCCATCGCCAACGCCGGCCTGCCGCCCTTTGCCGGCTTCTTCTCCAAGGATTCGATCATCGAGGCCGTGCATCTGGCCCAGGTGCCGGGCGCCGGCTTCGCCTATTTCTGCGCGCTTGCCGCGGTCTTCGTCGGCGGCCTGTACTCGTTCCGCCTGATCTTCTTCACTTTCCACGGCAAGGAGCGCTTCCGCGAGCCCGCGCACGACGCTCACGGCCACGGCGCGCACGCAGATGACCATGGCGACCACGGCCATCATGGCCCCGTCGAACCGCACGAAACACCCAAGGTGGTTACCGTGCCTCTGATCCTGCTGTCGATTCCGGCGATCGCCTCCGGCTGGCTGATCGGCACGATTCTCTACGGCAAATGGTTCGGTGGCGCGATCTACATCGCCGAGGCTCACAAGGGCCTCGAGGTGATGGCAGAAGAATTCCATGGCGTGCTGGGCATGATGATGCACGGTGTGACCACGCTGCCTTTCTGGCTGGCGGCCTCAGGTGCGGCGACGGCGTGGTTCCTCTACATCGTGCGCCCCGACCTGCCGGCGGTGATCAAGAAGAAGTCCGGCGTGCTGGCGACGATCCTCGAAGAGAAATACGGCTTCGACAGGTTCAACGACTGGTTCTTTGCCGGTGGTGCGCGCCTGATTGGCCGCGGCCTGTGGAAGGGCGGCGACCAGATGCTGATCGACGGCGTGATGGTGAATGGTTCGGCCGGTGCCGTCGGCTGGATCTCCGGGGTGGTGCGCCTGATCCAGACCGGCTATATCTACCAGTATGCGTTCGGAATGGTCTTTGGAGTCCTCGGTCTGCTGTCCCTGATGTGGTGGTTGGGGCAGAGAGGCCTCATCTGATGCCCGGTTGTCTGAAAAGAAAACAATATGAACTCGCAACTTCTTAGCCTCGCCATCTGGGTACCGATCGTCGGCGCCCTGCTGGTGTTTGCGCTTGGCTCCGAGCGCCGCGCGCTGGTGCGCTGGCTGGCGCTGGCGGTTGCGGTCGCCGGCTTCCTGGTCACCTTGCCGCTCTATACCGGCTTCGACCCAACGCAGAGCAGTATGCAGTTCGTCGAGCAATCGCCCTGGATCACGCGCTTCAATGTGCAGTACCTGCTCGGGGTTGACGGCATCTCGATGCCCTTCATCCTGCTCAACAGCCTGATCACCGTGCTGGTGGTACTGGCCGGCTGGGAGGTGATCGAAGAGAAGCAGGGCCAGTACATGGGGGCCTTCCTCGTCATGTCCGGCCTCATGAACGGCATCTTCTGCGCGCTCGACGGCGTGCTGTTCTATGTCTTCTTCGAGGCCTCGCTGATCCCGATGTACATCATCATCGGCGCCTGGGGCGGACCCAACCGTGTCTATGCGGCCTTCAAGTTCTTCCTCTACACGCTGCTCGGCTCGCTGCTGATGCTGGTTGCCCTGATCTGGCTGTTCCTCGAATCGGGCGGCAGCTTCAACATCCTCGACTGGCACCAGTTGCGCATCGGCATGGCGCCGCAGATCCTGATCTTCATCGCTTTCCTTGTTTCATTCGCCGTCAAGGTGCCGATGTGGCCGGTACATACCTGGTTGCCGGACGCCCACGTCGAGGCCCCCACCGGCGGCTCGGTGGTGCTTGCCGCGATCGCCCTGAAACTCGGCGCCTACGGTTTCGTGCGGTTCTCCCTGCCCATCGTGCCCGATGCCAGCCACCACATGGCGCCCTTCATCATCGCGCTGTCCCTGATCGCCGTCATCTACATCGGCTTCGTGGCCCTGGTGCAGACCGACATGAAGAAGCTGATCGCCTACTCGTCGATCTCGCACATGGGTTTCGTCACGCTGGGCTTCTTCATCTTCAACCAGATCGGCGTCGAGGGCGCACTGGTGCAGATGATCTCGCACGGCTTCGTTTCCGCGGCAATGTTCCTTTGCGTCGGCGTCATGTACGACCGCATGCACTCGCGCCAGATAGCGGATTACGGCGGCGTGGTGAATACCATGCCGAAGTTCGCCGCCCTGTTCGTCTTCTTCGCCATGGCCAATTCCGGATTGCCGGCAACCTCGGGTTTCGTCGGCGAGTTCATGGTGATCCTGGGCGCCATCAAGTTCAATTTCTGGGTCGGCTTCGCCGCTGCGACTACGTTGATTCTCGGTGCAGCCTACACCCTCTGGATGGTCAAGCGCGTGGTGTTCGGCGATGTCGGCAACGCCCACGTCGCCGAGCTGAAAGACATCGGCGGTCGTGAGTTTCTGGTGCTCGGTCTGCTGGCGGCCTGCGTTCTGGCCATGGGCGTATACCCCTTCCCGTTCACCGAAGTGATGCACGCTTCGGTGGATAACCTGCTCAAGCATGTTGCGATGAGCAAACTGTAATGATGAGCGGCACACGATACGAGAGACACGAGAGAAGCGATGCTGAATAATTTCGTGATGCCCGACCTGTACCCGGCGGCGCCGGAGATTTTTCTCCTGCTGATGTCCTTCCTGGTGCTGTTTGTCGACCTGATCTTCGGCGCCACCCACCGCTGGATGGCAGCCATGCTGACCGTGGTCACGCTGCTCGGCTGCGCCGCGATCACGCTGGTCACCTCCGACGGGCAGACGACGCTGACCTTCGGCAACATGTTCGTCGATGACCTCCTGGCGGACTTCCTCAAGCTCATGACCTACCTCGCGGTAATCATGATGCTGGTCTACAGCCGGCAGTACATGGCCGACCGCCGCCTCGACAAGGGCGAGTTCTACCTGCTGGTGCTCTACGCCACGCTGGGCATGATGGTGATGATTTCGGCGGCGAATTTCCTGACCCTGTACCTCGGTCTCGAACTGATGTCGCTCTCGCTCTACGGCCTGGTGGCGATCGATCGCGATTCGCGGCGCGGCACCGAAGCGGCGATGAAGTATTTCGTGCTCGGCGCACTGGCTTCGGGCCTGCTGCTCTATGGCATGTCGATGATCTATGGCGCCACCGGCACCCTTGAAATCGGCGGTGTGGCGCAGGCGCTGTATCACGGCCAGGCGGAAAAGTCGGTGCTGGTGTTCGGCCTGGTTTTCCTCGTCGCAGGCATCGCCTTCAAGCTCGGCCTGGTGCCTTTCCACATGTGGATTCCCGATGTCTATCACGGTGCGCCAACGGCCGTGACCATGTTCATCGGCTCTGCGCCGAAATTCGCCGCCTTCGCCATGGCCTTGCGCCTGCTGGTGTACGGGCTGTTCGGACTGGCGCCCGACTGGCAGAAGATGCTGCTGATCATGGCCGTGCTGTCCATCGGTCTGGGCAACCTGGCGGCCATCGCGCAGACCAACATCAAGCGCATGCTGGCGTATTCGGCGATTTCGCACATGGGCTACATGGTGCTCGGCCTGATGTCGGGCGTGGTCGGCGGCCAGGTCGATCCCTTCACCGCGATCAATGCCTACAGTTCGGCGCTGTACTACACCGTCGCCTACGTACTGATGTCGCTCGGCGCTTTCGGCATGGTGCTGCTGCTGTCGCGCGCCGGCTACGAGGCGGAAAACCTCGAAGACTTCAAGGGGCTCAACAAGCGCAGTCCGTGGTTTGCGGCGATGATGCTGATCATCATGTTTTCCATGGCCGGCATTCCGTTCTTCATCGGTTTCTTTGCCAAGTTTGCGGTACTGCTGGCCGCCATCAAGGCTGGCTACACGGCGGTTGCCGTGATCGCGGTGATGTTCTCCCTGGTCGGCGCCTTCTACTACCTGCGCGTGGTCAAGCTGATGTACTTTGACGCTCCGGTCGATTCCGCGCCGATCACGGCCGGCCTCGATCTGCGCGTGCTGTTGTCGCTCAACGGACTTGCGGTCGCCGGCTTCGGACTGTTCCCCGATGCGGTGATGATGGTCTGCACCACGACCCTGATGCGCTCGCTCTAGTCACTGCGCCGCGCGGCGCAGCCAAAGCGAAAAGAAGAAGCCGTCATGCGCAACCCGCATGACGGCTTTTTTGATTCCTCCGGCGGCACGGTTCCGGCACCTGCCTGATATAAGATAGCGCGCTGCGATGGCAGCAGAAGTATCGACTATTCCCATGATGACGAGATGGACGATTCCGACCTGATTGAACATACCGTAAGCAGCGAACCGGTCTATGACGGCAAGCTGCTGCATGTGCGCCGCGATACGGTGCGCCTGCCCAACGGTCATGAGACCGTCCGCGAGTGGATTGCCCATCCCGGGGCCGTCGTGGTGCTGGCTGCGCTGGACAACGGCAAGCTGCTGTTCGAGCGCCAGTTCCGCTACCCGCTGCAGCGCATATTCGTCGAACTTCCTGCCGGCAAGATCGATCCCGGCGAGCATCCGCTGGACACCGCGAAGCGCGAACTGCGCGAGGAAACCGGCCACCAGGCGAAGTCCTGGCGGCATCTGGCCACCATGCATCCATGCATCGGCTATTCGGACGAACGCATCGAGATCTTCCGGGCCCACGGTCTGATTTACGTCGGCCACCAGCGCGATCATGGCGAGTTCCTCGACGTGATCGAAATGACTGTCGCCGATGCGATTCTGGCAGTGCGCGACGGCGAAATCACGGATGGCAAGACCATCGCCGCCCTGATGTGGGCAGACAAGATCGAATCCGGCGCCTGGCCTGCTCCCGAATGAACAAGATCGATAGCCCGATTCACCACGCCGACCTGGATCTCGATCCATCCGGCGGCCATACGCTGGAAGCGCTGCATGTGCTGTCGGAGATTTCCAGCAATCTCGCCGACGAGGACGACCTCGACGAGTTGCTGGGGCGTTTTCTCGGCACCATGATTCGCCTGGCCAAGGCCGACGCCGGCGTGGTGCGGGTGCTGACCAGCGACGGTCAGCATTTGCGCATGGTGGCGTCGCGCGGGCTGCCGCCGGCGGTGGTCGAAAAGGAGCGCCTCGTCTCGCGCGATTGCGGCCAGTGCGGCATCGCCATCGGCCTGAACCGGCCCTTGTTCGAGATCGACCTGAAGGGATGCGACGAGCGCACCGGCGGCGACTTTTTCAAGACCGGCTGCCAGGCCATGGTGGTGGTGCCGCTGTCGAATGCCGGGCGACTGCTCGGCACCTACAACCTGTACCTGCCGCAAGCCTTCGAGTTGCCCGAGGAAGTCGCCTTGCTGTTCCGCTCGATCGGCGAACATCTCGGCATGGCGCTGGAGAACGCCCGCCTCAAGCGCGAAAACCTGCGCATCGTGCTGACCAGCGAACGGCAGATGATGGCCGCCGAAATTCACGATTCGCTGGCGCAGACGCTGGCCTACATGAAAATGCGCATGGCCATGCTCAACGACGCGATTGCCGAGCAGTCATTGGAACGCAGCGCCAAGTATGCCGGCGATGTCGGCCAGGCGCTGGACGATGCCTACGGCCATTTGCGCGAACTGCTGGTGCAGTTTCGCAGCCGCATGGACCCGATGGGCCTCGAGCATGCCCTGCAAGGCCTCGCCTGCGGCTTCCAGGAGCGTACCGGCATTTCGCTGCACTATGACAACCGGCTCACCGACCTGCGTCTGGCGCCGGAGCAGGAGAGCCAGGTATTCCACATCCTGCAGGAAGCCCTGGCCAACGTTGCCCGCCATTCCGGCGCCACCCAGGCGAGCCTGACGCTGGAAGCGGCCGGCGACTATTACAACGCCACGGTCGAAGACAACGGCAAGGGCGGGCAGGGCTTTTTTGCCATTGCCAATCGCGTCGCCGGTTTCCAGGAGCATCCCGGACTGCGCGATCACTTCGGCCTGGCCATCATGCGCGAGCGGGCGCAGAAGATCGGTGGCCACCTCGAAGTCGCCAATCTGCCGCGGGGCGGTTTCCGCGTCAGACTCAGTTTTCCGCCCGGAGGGGGTGTCGCGGGATGAACATGCCGGCCAGCATCGAACCGATCCGCGTCCTCCTGGTGGACGACCACACCCTGTTTCGCAAGGGGCTCGCCGAACTGCTCGAGCAGCGCGGCACGATCAAGGTCGCCGGGATCGCCGGCAACGCCGACGATGCCTGTCGCCAGTTGGCCGAGGCGCGGCCCGATGTCATCATCACCGACCTCAACATGCCGCCCAACGGCGGTCTCAGCCTGCTGCGCCAACTGGTGGCGGACGGCTGGAACGGCCCGGTGCTGGTCCTCACCGTCAGCGACGCCGAGGAAGACCTCGCCGCCGCCCTGCAGGCCGGCGCCAAGGGCTACCTGCTGAAGGACATGGAACCGGAAGACGTGGTCGATGCGGTGCAGCGCGCGGTGCGCGGCGAAACCGTGGTGGCCCCGGCAATGACGCTCAAGCTGGTCAACCTGCTGCAGGGCGGCAATGCCGCCGCGACCAAGGCCGATACCATGAAACTGCTGACGGCCCGCGAACGCGAGATCCTCCAGCAGTTGTCGCAAGGCCTGTCGAACAAGGCCATTGCCCGTGTGCTCGACATCAGTCATGACACCGTCAAGCTCCACGTCAAGCACATCCTGGCCAAGCTCAACCTCACGTCCCGCGTCGAGGCCGCCGTATTTGCCGTCGAGCAAAAGGCCGCCGGGCAGGGCCGGCGCACTTCATGACGCTCAGGGCATCAAGCTCCACCCACCGAAGATGAAACACGCGAAAAGCGAATTGGTCACCCGCCCCCCTTCGCCCCCCTCGCGGGGGGTTGCCAGTCGGCGCGCTGCACGCGTCCATTACCGGTGACTTCGAACATGGTGTTTCACGTTAAGTCGCACCCCAACCCACAGGAGAAAACCACAATGAAGCTCTACTACAGCCCCGGCGCCTGCTCCCTCTCGCCGCACATCGTGCTGGCCGAAGCCGGCCTCGCCTACAGCCTCGAAAAGGTCGACCTGAAAGTCAAGAAGACCGAAACCGGTGCCGACTACTTCGCCATCAACCCCACCGGCTACGTGCCGGCGCTGGTGCTCGACAACGGCGAGATGCTGAGCGAAGGTCCGGCGATCGTGCAGTACCTTGCCGACCTGGCGCCCGCCAAGAAGCTCGCGCCGCCCGCCGGCAGCTTCGAGCGCGTGCGCCTGCAGGAGCTGCTCAACTACATCTCCACCGAACTGCACAAGTCCTTCAGCCCGCTGTTCAACCCGGCCGCGCCCGAGGACTGGAAGACCTTCATGCGCGGCCAGGTCGTGCGCCGCCTCGAACCGATGGAAAAGCGGCTGGCCGCCAGCGATTACCTGATGGGCGATTTCTGCGTCGCCGACGCCTACCTGTTCACCATCCTCGGCTGGTGCCGCCTGGTCGGCATCGACCTCAAGGAGAACGCCGTGCTGTCGGCCTATATCGCGCGGGTCAAGGCGCGGCCCGGCGTGCAGCAGGCAATGACGGAAGAAGGCCTGATCAAGCCGGCCTGATCACGCCGCCGAGGCGTCGCGCATCACCTTGAGCAGGGCCTCCGGCGGCTGCGCGCCGGAAGCGGCCAGCGTGTCGTTGAAAATGAAGAAGGGCACGCCGTTGACGCCCCGGCGCCGCGCCTGGTCGGCGCCGCTACGCACCGCCTCGGCATCCTCGTCGCTGTCCAGGTAGCGCCGTACCGCCACCGCGTCCATGCCGCACTCGCCGGCCACCGCCGAGAGCACCGCGCGGTCGCCAACGTGCCGCCCTTCAAGGAACTGCGCGGCGAACAGCGCCTCCACCAGAGCCGCAGTCACCGCAGGGTCAACGCCGACTGTCTGCGCGTAATGAATCAGCCGGTGCGCGTTCAGCGTATTGGCGCGCAGCTCGATCTTCTCGAAGGCAAACTCGATGCCTGCCCTGCGGCCTGCCTCGCTTACGCGCTGCCAGAGTTCCTCCAACTGTTTCGGACCGCCGAATTTCTTCTCCAGAAATGGCCGGTAGGGCTCGCCGGACTCCGGCGTGTCCGGGTTGAGGAAGAAGGGCCGCCACTGCACGGTCACTTCGCACCCGGGCTGCTCGGCGCGCCACGCCTGCAGCGCCGCATCGAGGTTGCGCTTGCCGATGAAGCACCACGGGCAGACCACGTCCGACACCACATCCACGGTCATTTTCATTTGCCGACCTCCAGCACGATCTTGCCAATATGCCGGCTCGATTCCATCAGCCGGTGCGCCTCGGCCACCTGCGCCAGCGGGAAGCGGGCGAACAGGTGCGGCAGCAGTTCGCCGCGTGCCAGCGCCGGCCAGATGCTGGCGGCCAGCGCATCGCGGATCGCGGTCTTCTCGGCTGGCGTGCGCGGCCGCATGGTCGAGCCGGTGACCGTCAACCGCTTCAGCATGATCGGCATCAGGTCGGCCTCGCCCTTGCTACCTTCGAGGAAAGCCACATACACCAGCCGTCCGTCGCGCCGCAGCGAGGCCAGGTTGCGCTGCAGGTAAGGCGCGCCGACCATGTCGAGGATCACGTCTACGCCGGTGCCGCCGGTGAGCGTCTTCACTTCGTCGGCAAAGTCGGCGGTGCGGTAATTGATCGCATGCGCGGCGCCGGCCTGGCGGCAGAAGGCTGCCTTCTCTTCGTTGCCGACGGTGACGATGCACTCGACGCCGAGGTGCTTCGCCAGCTGGATCGCCACCAGCCCGATGCCGCTCGAGCCGCCATGCACCAGCAAGCGCTCGCCGCGCTTCAGGCGGCCCAGGTCGACCAGGTTGGCCCACACCGTAAACCAGGTCTCGGGCAGCGCCGCCGCCGTGGCGAAGTCCATCCCGACCGGGATCGGCAGCGCATGGCTGGCCGCCGCCACGCAGTACTCGGCATAGCCGCCACCCGGTGTCAGCGCCGTAACGCCAGTCCCGACGGTCCATTCCGTGACGCCGGCGCCGACGGCGGCGACGCGGCCGGCGACCTCCAGGCCCAGTACCGGCGAGGCATCCGGCGGCGGCGGGTAGCGGCCCGAACGTTGCAGCACGTCGGGCCGGTTGATGCCGGCGCAGACCACTTCGATCAGAATCTGGCCGGGGCCTGCCTGCGGTGTCGGGCCTTCCGCAAGCGTCATGCAGTCGGCATCGCCGCCCGCGCCGTGCTCGATGTATTTCATGGTCATGTGCTCCCTCGGGAAATCATGCGCGAGTCTAGCAGCCCGTCAAGCGGACTGAGCACGGTGCGCTCGCCGCTGTTGAGGGCGTGGCAGTAAATCATGGTGGTGGAAACGTCGGAATGGCCGAGCAACTCCTGTACCGTGCGGATATCGTAGCCGGCCTCGACCAGATGCGTGGCAAAGGAGTGACGCAGCGTATGCGGTGAAACCGGCTTCGCAATTCCCGCTCTCGCCGCCGCAGCCTTGACCGCGCGTTGTACGCGCCTGTCATCGACATGGCCACGGCTCACCGAACCCGTGCGCGGATCGAGCGCAAGGCCCGCCGCCGGAAACGCATATTGCCAGGCAAACGTACGCGCGGCGTTAGAGCGCCCGGGCGCCGCGCCATCGGGCAGATCGACCGCACCTCGCCCCAGGGCCAGCTCGCCATCGTGCAGCGCCCTGCAACAGGCAAGGCGCGCTCGCAGCAGTTCAAGCAGCCTGACGGGAATCAAGGTCACGCGATCCTTGCCTCCCTTGCCATCGCGCACCCGCAGCTCGCGGCGGGCGAGATCGATATCCTTGATTCGCAATTCCAGAGCTTCGCCCAGGCGTAACCCGGCGCCATAGAGCAGGCCCACGATCAATGCCAACTCGGGGTCCGCCACTTCGGCAAGCAAGCGCTGCACCTCGGCCCGACTCAATACCACCGGCAGCCGCGACGACTTCTTCGCCCTCGTCACGTCAGCGAGCCAGGGCAGATCGAGCGCCAGCACCTCCTTATAGAGAAAAAGCAGCGCGCTCAAGGCCTGGTTCTGGGTTGATGCACTGACCTCGCGCACCACCGCCAGATGGGTCAGAAAAGCCTCGACTTCGGTTTTGCCCATGCCGACCGGGTGGCGCTTGTCATGAAACAGAATATAGCGTTTAATCCAGCTCACATATGCAGTCTCAGTGCGCCGGCCGTAATGTCCGAGTCGCAGGTGGGCACGAACCCGATCCAGCAAGCGGGGCGACTCCGCCAGGGAAGTCAGCTCAGGAGGATTATTCGACATGATGGCGACATCCGAAGAAGTTACTGTATTAATATACAGCATCTTATGCGCACGAGCCAGCTTATCCGACTGTCGGATATCCCGTTTACTTGCCGTTTCGTCGGCGACATTACGTTAGGTTTCTCGGTGAACACGCGTCACGAAAATACGACTATCGCTATTCTTACGGTCTTGTTGACTGTGTTCTTCGTAGTCCCATGGATCGTGAAACTTGTCATCTACGTGTTCCGCTGACCTTAGCCATACTGCGTCAGGGATCGTCAACAGACTCTAAACTCAGATTGGAAAATCATGGATTCGAGCGAAGAAACCAAAGGCCGAGATAACCTCTCGAAGATCGTCATCTACAAATTCTCTGCAATTACGGGAATCTCATTTTTCGCCCATCTAACATTTACGCCCCTTCTTGTTGCTGCCCTGATTGCTGTCCCACTTACTTTGATTCCACTGGCCATTGCCGTCGTCATCGCAAAAATAATTCCATTTACGAACAAACTTCGCGCTGCAACTGTGGCTGACTACATCTTTCCTGTGGTATGCGTACTCCATGTGGCTTTTGTCTACTACGGATGGCAGGGAAGCCATGTACTTCGAAAATTCGTTCGGTAAGGATGGAGAGAAAGCTTTGGTACTGTGCTCCAGCATGAAGGAGAGCTAGCCATAGAACCCGCAGTAGTTGCAGCGCTCATCGGTGCTGTCGTCGCCCTGTTTGGCTACATCGCTGTTCATCGTCTTTCGTTCTGGCGAGAGCGCCGCGCTCGCCTTGCAAATGCAGCCATTGCCTTCCGTGCTGCCGTTGACCCTGCTGTTTTTTGTGGGCTTCGCGGCCATCCACTGCATGGGTCTCTTATTCAAGTTTTTCCCAAGCACCTCGCCGCCGCTCGCGAATTCCAACGTTACCTTAGCCCTTTCAACTATTGGCGATTCAGTCGCGCTTGGAAGGCTTATCACGGTGGCAGTGAAGAAAACCCAGATTGGTTTATGCGCTACTGCCTACCCGCCAATGGTCCGGCTCTGCTTGCTCAGCGCCTGGAAAATCTTCGCAATGCGGCAAGCCAAACCTAACATGGCGGTCGACCTCGCTCCCTTCGGTCGCTGGACGCTGCGCGATGAAGCCGCGCAGCGCCGGTCACCTCTACGTTGGGGGTCACCATCGCTTGAACGGTATCGGTGCATCCCCGCCTCTCGCCATCTTGATCGCTTCGGCCAGTCCGCCCTTCGGCTTCTCTGGTGGTCGGAGCCATCCGCCGTTGATTCTGTCGGCCAGTTCTTGCGCCTCCGCTTCGGTCATGCCGGGGTAGCGAAGGTGGTATTCCTCGCGCCCGCTGTGTGTGCATTTGCAAATGTGAGTGCTCATGCCTTTTCTCCAAAAGTCGGCGCTGGTGGTACGGCACCCCCAACCCGGCGTTCCAGCGGAGCCTCCGGCGATAATGCTGCCGGAGTCCCGCTGAACTCCACGTTGGGCGTCATGACACCGCACATCAGATCTATTGTTGCCGTGCTGGCCCTAGCGGGCTGCATTAGCACCGTCACAGCGCAGACTTCAACAGCGCCGGTGTCGTCGAAAGCAAGAGCCATCGACGTAACCACGAGTAAACGCGTTCACATCCTTGGCGTCTGCTTCCTCGCGCCTAATCATATGTACTCACTGGAAAATGTCCTCGATCCCAGGGTGGCCGCAGGCAACTACCTCTGGAGCTTCGCGCATCGCAAGGTGGGAAATACCGGCCCCATTAAGGTGACGGTGCTACAACAACCCGCACACGGCGTGCTGCATCAAGTGACCGAGGCCGATGGCAACAAGTTCGGAGAAGGCCGCCTGGACCCCGCCTATCCCTTGTACGCTTACCTCCCTGAATCCGGCTATATGGGCAAAGACAAAGCCGTATTCCTCGTCGAAGTGGCCGGCGTCAAGGTCAAGGTCGTCTACTACCTGCAGGGTGTCGCCGGAACACCCGGCCCGCAGTTGGACGAGATTTATTGTAAGCGCGGCTACATGTGGAAAATCTCCACCACGGGCCGGTCTGGCAATTATGGATAGCACCCTTGGTGACGACGTGCCTTCCATACTGACGCCCAATCGGGTAAGGGCCGGCTTCTAACCGGCCCTCCCCACACCACCCGGCATGCGGGTCCGCACCGGGCGGTTCATCAACAGGGCGCACACGATTTTCCTCATGCGTAGCCGTGAGCCTTCATCCAAAGATCACGAATACT
>JAPLQY010000068.1 GCA_026399475.1 Rhodocyclales bacterium | reverse complement strand
TTCCGTGGTTTCGGGATGTCGCAGTCGGCAAGATTTTGCACGTCGAACTCCCCTCGTCCAACCACCTTTACTGGCCCGATCTCGACGTCGACCTGGCCGTTGAATCCATTCGTCATCCCGAACGGTTTCCGCTTGTCAGTCGAGTTACCGCTTAGGCCCGGTCATCAAGCGCACCAGCGCGCAAAGTAATTCACGCTGACCCATTAAGCCAGTTAAGCCACTCCCAAGCTGCTTGCTCCTGCCAAGCGATCAAAGCTTTGTGACGAACAGATCGCTTGATAAGTCCCAGAAAGGGACTTATCATTCCCTTTTTGGGACTCATCAATACGCTCATGCAAACCCTGCCGCTCAGCGATGCCCTATTTACTGCAACCCAACAGAAGGTGCTGGGCCTGCTGTATGGCAAGCCGGACCAGAGTTTCTACGCCAACGAGATTGCCCGCTGGGCGCAGGTTGGCAAGGGCAGCCTGATGCGCGAACTGGACCACCTGCAAAGGGCCGGCATTCTGACGCTGCACCGCCAGGGCAACCAGACCCACTACCAGGCCAAGATTTACGCCGAGCTGCTGGGCATCGTGCGCAAGACCTTCGGCATCGGCGAGCAACTGCGGACCGCGCTGGCGCCTCTGGCGAACCAGCTGGTGTGGGCCTTTGTCTACGGCTCCATCGCCAAGGGCTCGGATCATGCCGGCAGCGATATCGACTTGATGTTGATCGGCGAGAACCTCGGCTACGGCGACGTGGTGGAGCGCCTCTTGCCCGTGGAAGAGCGCCTGGGCCGCAGCATCAACCCGACGATCTATACCCCAGCAGACTGGCTGGCGAAGACGACCGCCGGCAACAGTTTTGTCCAGCGGGTGACAGAACAGGACAAGATCAACCTGATCGGCGGCCCGCCTCCAGAGGAGCCAGCGCATGCGCAGTAAGGACAACCTGGAAAACCTGGTGCGCAGCGGCGGCCTCAAGGCAGAGCCGCCGGATCGCAAGGAATGCGAAGGCTTGCTGCGTTCCGCCATTGACCGCCTGAAGGATGCCCACAACCCGGCGCTGTCTTTCGCCAGCCGCTTCGATCTGGCCTACAACGCCGCCCACGCCTTGGCGCTAACGGCCTTGCGCTTGCAGGGTTACCGCTCGGACAAGCGCTACCTGGTGTTTCAGCGCCTGGTGCATACCCTCGATGTGGGCAAGGCGCAGGTCCGCCTGTTCGCGCTCTGCCATGAACGCAGAAATCTGGCCGAGTACGAAGGCTATATGGACGTGGACGAGGCCTTGCTGGCCGACCTGATCGCCGCGACCGATGCCCTTCTGCCGAAGGCGCGGCAGGCGATGTCCACTACAAAATAAATCTGACCGGGCGGCAAGGCAAGAGTCGGCGCTGGTGGTACGGCGATTCAGTGTGACTTTGAAATCAATCTGAAGCTGACCCTAAATCACTCCTGACCCAAATCGCTAAGGCACGGCGCCGGGGAAAGCAAGACGTCAGGTTCGAGGCCGAGGCGGTCGTCGCATTGCGTATTTGTCCTGCCCTATCGTTTGCTCTGCTAACCTTCGCATATTGAAGCCAATTACAAGACCCACTACGGTCGCGATACGCGTTGCGACACATTTAAGGTTTCGATCATCGCCACGACGAACATTCCATTGCGATGGATTCATCATTTCTTAGGTTTCAGCTGAAGCGATAGGAACACCGATCACGATGAGCGATATCAAACTTTTTCGTTACACGGCAAATGAGGCCACGGAACTGGCAGGCAAGTCTGCGACCGTCGAGAAAGCAATTCAGAATCTGATCGAGTCGCAGATGGAGACTTTCCTTGGCGTGCGCTTTCTTGCTTCAGAATTTGGCACTGGCGCCAAACATCGCGGACGCATTGATTCCCTCGGGCTTGATGAGAATGGCTGCCCGGTGATCGTGGAGTACAAACGCCATAGCAACGAGAACGTGATGAACCAGGGGCTCTTCTACCTAGACTGGCTGCTCGATCACAAAGCCGATTTTCGCTTGCTGGTAATGGAAAAGTTGGGCAAGGAAGCGGCGGAACGGATCGAGTGGAGCGGTACACGCTTGCTTTGTATAGCTGCGGATTTCACGCGTTACGATGAACACGCTGTAGTACAGATTAGTCGCAACATCGAACTCATTCGCTACAAACTCTTCGGACCGGACTTGCTATTGTTTGAGCTGGTAAACGCGGCGACCGTCGAGTTGGCCGAAACGGGCGGTGGCGACGCTTCACGCGAATCCAAACCGGTCAAGATACCTGCGCCAGCAACACTGGCAATGAAGACTCACGCCGATCAAATTGCCAGCGCCGCACCTGAGCTTTTGGCGCTGCACGAAGATGCTCGTGCCTTTGTCTTGGCCCAAGGTGACGATATCCTGGAGAAGCAACTCAAACTCTACGTAGCTTTTCGCCGTATCAAGAACTTCATCTGCATGACCCTAATTTCGAAGGAAGATCCTCACGTGCGGCTGTGGCTTAAACTCGACCCAAATACAGTTGCGTTGGAGAAGGGCTTCACGCGCGACGTTACTGCGGTTGGCCATTGGGGAA
This sequence comes from Rhodocyclales bacterium, assembly GCA_026399475.1. Classification (GTDB taxonomy): domain Bacteria; phylum Pseudomonadota; class Gammaproteobacteria; order Burkholderiales; family Rhodocyclaceae; genus Sulfuritalea. The sequence goes on along the minus strand of JAPLQY010000068.1, from coordinate 72,625 downwards.
CCGGCGATCTGGAAGTTGTATTACGCACCACTGCCGATTTCAATAAAGCCAAGAACCTGATCGAACGCGCGTATCAGGAAAATTAGCGGACACCCTCTCCGGACAATTTTCAGCGCCTCATCGAACAAGACACGCCGGTCCCGTTCGTATCAAGCAAATCACGTTCGCTTCCACCCGAAAGTCGGCGCTGGTGGCACGGCGCCGAAACCCATCCGCAGCCGCCGCCCTTGCCGCTCGCCGCTGTCCTTCCCCTACAGGTTGATCCTCTCGCCTATATGCGGCAGGTGCGGCATCGGCCAGCCCAGCTGATCGTGGATCGCCTGGGCGAAAGCGGCCGAGGCTGCCGCCTCGCCATGCACGACGTAGGTATGGCTCGGCGGCGTGTGGAAACCTCGCAGCCACGCAAGCAGCCCCGCCTGATCGGCATGAGCCGACAGGCCACCCACGGTATGGATCGCGGCCCGGACCGGCACCGGCTTGCCGAAGATATTGACCAGGCGCGCGCCGTCGACCAACCGGCGGCCTAGCGTCCCGGCCGCCTGGAAGCCGGTAATGAGGATGCTGCATTCGCTGCGCGGCAGGTTCTCGCGCAGGTGGTACTTGATGCGGCCGGCTTCGCACATGCCGCTGGCCGAGATGATGACCGCGCCGCTGCGAACCTCGTTCAGCGCACGCGAGCCCTCGACATCGGCGACGAATTCCACTTGCATTTGTTTCGAATGCTGCTTCATCCAGGCGATCAGCTCGCGGGTGTGGCTGTCCATCAGGTCGGGATGCTCCCACGTGATGCGCGTGGCGGCCGTGGCCATCGGCGAATCGACGTAGATCTTGAGCGGCGCCAGGCGTTGGCTGCGCACCAGGTCGGCCAGGATGTAGATGATTTCCTGGGTGCGGCCGACGGCGAAGGCGGGCATGATCAGGTTGCCGTGGGTGTGGTGCACGCGCTCGAAGGCGGCGACGATTTCGTCTTCGGTTTCGGCAAAGGGGCGGTGCAGGCGGTCGCCGTAGGTCGATTCGATGAACAGCACATCGGCTTCGGGCACAACCGGTTCCGGATCATTGAGTACCGGCCGGTCGCACATACCGAGATCGCCGGAAAAAACCATTCGGCGCGGCTTGCCCTCGCCGCTGACCGTCACCTCCAGCCAGGAGGAACCGAGGATGTGGCCGGCGTCATGGAAGTTGACCGCGACGGTTTCAGCCGGGTGAATTAACTGCCGATAGGGTGCCGGACGCAGCAGCTTGAGCGACGCTTCGGCCTGGGCCACGGTGTACAGCCGCGGCTGCAAGGCCGGCCTGCTGTTCTGGCCGTGCCGCCGCTGATGGCGCAACTGCCATTCCGATTCCTTCTCCTGGATGTGCGCGCTGTCGCGCAGCAGCACATGGAGCAGATCGATGGTCGCCGGCGTGGCGTACACAGGCCCGCGATAGCCGAGCACCGACAGCAGCGGCAGCAGGCCCGAATGGTCGATGTGGGCATGCGTGAGCAGAACGAAATCGATGGAACGAACGTCGAAGCCGAACTTCAGGGCATTCAGGTTTTTGGTGTGCGCCTCGCGCCCGCCCTGGAACATGCCGCAGTCGACCAGGAAACGCAGGCCTCCCGTTTCGACCAGCGTGCATGAGCCGGTCACCTCTCCTGCTGCTCCGAAAAAACCGATCTTCACTGTGTTCCTCCTGACAGGGCTCATCATCGGCCTCAATCGGGGGGAATTCAATCCCGGAGGAAAGTTATGCGAAGCGGTATCCCCAGGGACGGCGCTCGCGACACGGCGATTATAGGAATGACGTAGTGGGTCTAATGGAGCAGGCCGATGTTGGCCGGCGCTTCGATCAGCCCCGATAAATCTCGCGCCTGTGGCCGATCTTCACGACTTCGACCACCACCTTCAAGTCCAGTATTTCGTAAAGAATCCGGTAATTCCCTTGCCGGATCCGATAGCGCTCCTGGGCGGAAAGTTTTTCGCAGCCGAAGGGACGGGGATCGTCGCGCAGCGACTCGATCCGCTCCAGGATGCGGCGCAAGTCTGCCTTCGGAATGTCCCGCAGGTCCTTGGCAACCGAGGTCTTGAACCTCAGTTCATATCGAGCCATCGGCTTTCAGCTTGGCCAGGAACTGTTCGTAGCTCAAGGTCTTTTCTTTTGATCGGCCGGAAAACGCGGCCAGGTCTTCCTCGTCTTCCTGCAACGAGGCGCGGACGGCGTCATTGACGATCTCGGACATCGAGCGGTGTGCGGTCGCCGCCTTGAGGCGCAGCGCCTGGTGCAGCCCGGGTTCGAGGTACAGCGTGGAACGGATGGCTTGCGTGGCCATGGTCATCTCCAAAACGTCGTAACGTTATAACAGCATACCACCAGACCCGTTTGCCGGATAGATCAAACTGCTATCCCGCTACGCGGCCAGGGTCGCCGCCGACGGCATCAATGGCAGAATGGACGATTCACGGAGGCTCGATCATGACCATCTCGATGTACGAAGCCAGCGCACCGCGCCTGGCCAACATGCTGCGCAATCTGGATGCCATCCTCGCCAGGGCGCAGGCCCATGCGCTGGCGAAGAAGATCGATCCAGCCGTTCTGCTCGGGGCCCGGCTGTTCCCCGACATGCTGCCGCTGGTGAAACAGGTTCAGATCGCCACCGACCACGCCAAGGGCTGCGTCGCCCGGCTGGCCGGCGTCGAGGTGCCCAAATTCGCGGATACCGAGCAGAGCTTCGAGGAACTCCGGGAACGCATCGCCAGGATCATCACCTTCGTGGAATCTTTTTCCGCGGCACAGATCGATGGTTCCGAGGAGCGGGATATCGCGCTCAGGGCGGGCGGACAGGACATGAGCTTCAAGGGCCTGCCCTACCTGCTCGGCTATGCCATGCCGAATTTCTATTTCCACCTGGTGACGGCCTACAACATCCTGCGTCACAACGGCGTGGAAATCGGCAAGCGCGACTACATCGGCACGCCCTAGGGCTTTGCCTCACCCCGGACACCGCGACCGCATGCGCTCGACCCGTGCCACCGCCGCCATCGCCCGGCTGAATGGGCGCAGCGAAGGCCATCACTACACGATGGCCCTGACCGGCAGCGGCCTCCTGATCCTGCGCGAGCGGGTTGGCGGCGAAGACCGCCCGCTGTCGGCAGCGCTTGCCCTCGACGAGTTCGTGCAACTCGTCGATTCGATGGGACCGAAGAAGGAGGTCCGCATCACCAAGAGCGAGGCGGCCTTCATGAAGCAGCTGGTCAAGAAGGACCGGGCGCCGTGATGCCGGCCGGCGGGGCCCGGTGCCACGCTGGATTTTTCTGAGGAGAAGTCGATGCAAACGAGACAACTGGGCCGCAACGGCCCGCAGGTATCCGCCCTCGGTCTGGGCTGCATGGGCATGAGCGATTTCTATTCGGGGCGCGATGACGCCGAGTCGATCGCCACCATTCGGCACGCGCTGGACCTCGGCATCAATTTTCTGGACACCTCGGACATCTACGGTCCGCACACCAACGAGGAGCTCGTCGGGCGTGCGATCAAGGGACGGCGTGACGAAGTGTTCCTCGCGACCAAGTTCGGCATTCTGCGCGACCCGAAGGACGCCTCGGTGCGCGGCTTCGACAGCAGCCCGGCGTATGTGCGCAGCGCTATCGAAGCCAGCCTGCGGCGCCTGGGGGTGACGACGATAGACCTTTACTACCAGCATCGCGTCGACCCGAAGGTGCCGATCGAGGACACCGTCGGCGCGCTCGCCGATCTGGTGCAGGCGGGCAAGCTGCGCTACATCGGGCTGTCGGAGGCGTCCGCCGCGACGCTGGAGCGCGCCTGCAAGGTGCACCCGGTCACGGCGCTGCAAAGCGAATACTCGCTATGGACGCGCGACCCCGAACACGAAGTGCTCGCCGCCTGCCGCCGGCTGGGCGTCGGCTTCGTGCCCTACAGCCCGCTCGGCCGGGGCTTCCTCACCGGCGCCATCAAGCGGCCGGAGGATTTCGCCGAGGACGATTACCGCCGCATGAGCCCGCGCTTTCAGGGCGAGAACTTCGCCAGGAATCTTGCCCTGGTCGACAAGGTCAAAACGCTGGCCGCCGGGATCGGCTGCACGCCGGGACAGCTGGCGCTGGCGTGGGTGCTGGCACAGGGTGATGACATCGTGCCCATCCCGGGCACCAAGCGGCGCAGCTACCTGGACGAAAACGTGGGCGCTCTCGCGGTGCGGCTCAGCCCGGCGCAGCTTGCGGCGCTCGACGCGGCGTTTCCGTTCAACGCCGCGGCCGGGGATCGCTACCCCGCCAGCATGATGGGCGCGCTCAACCGCTGACCCGGACGCCGCGAGGGTGTCTATACTCTCGCCTTCCACCATTCCGAGGGAGACCAACAATGAAAATCGAAACCATCGCCGTCCATGGCGGCTACAGCCCCGATCCGACCACCAAGGCAGTCGCGGTGCCGATCTACCAGACAACCTCCTACGCCTTCGACGACACCCAGCATGGCGCCGACCTGTTCGACCTCAAGGTGGCCGGCAACATCTACACGCGCATCATGAATCCGACCACTGACGTGCTCGAAAAGCGCATGGCGGAACTCGAAGGCGGCATCGCCGGGCTGGGCGTCGCGTCCGGCATGGCGGCGATCACCTACGCCATCCAGACCATCGCCGAAGCCGGCGACAACATCGTTTCGGTCGGCACGCTGTATGGCGGCAGCTACAACCTGTTCGCCCACACCCTGCCGCAATACGGCATCGAGGTGCGCTTCGCCGACTACCGCAACCCGGACAGTTTCAAGCCCCTGATCGACGGCCGCACCAAGGCCCTGTTTTGCGAATCCATCGGCAACCCGCTGGGCAACGTCGTCGACCTCGCCGCACTGGCGAAAATCGCCCATGACGCCGGCGTGCCGCTGATCGTGGACAACACGGTGCCGACGCCCTACCTGTGCCGCCCCTTCGAGCACGGCGCCGACATCGTGGTGCACGCGCTGACCAAATACCTCGGCGGCCATGGCAACAGCATCGGCGGCGTCATCGTCGATTCCGGCAAGTTCCCCTGGGCTTCTCACAAGGAGCGCTTCAAGCGCCTCAATACGCCCGACGTGTCCTACCACGGCGTGGTCTACACCGAAGCGCTGGGCCCGGCGGCCTACATCGGCCGCGCCCGCGTGGTGCCGCTGCGCAATACCGGCGCGGCGATCTCGCCCTTCAATTCCTTCCTGATCCTGCAAGGCATCGAAACCCTGGCGCTGCGCATGGACCGCATCTGCGACAACACGCTGGCCGTGGCCAATTACCTCAAGGGCCATGCCAAGGTGAAGTGGGTGAATTACGCCGGCCTGCCCGATCACGCCGACCATGCGCTGATCCAGAAATACATGGGCGGCCGCGCCTCGGGCATTTTGTCATTCGGGGTTGATGGCGGCATGGCCGGTGGCGGCCGTTTCCAGGATGCGCTGAAGCTGGTCACGCGCCTGGTGAATATCGGCGACGCCAAGAGCCTCGCCTGCCATCCGGCCAGCACCACGCACCGCCAGCTCGGGCCGGAAGAAATGAAGAAGGCCGGCGTGTCCGAAGACATGGTGCGCCTGTCGATCGGCATCGAGCACATCGACGACATCAAGGCCGACCTGGAGCAGGCGCTGGCAGCGGTGTAGTCCTGCCGGAGTGAGCCGCACGCCCCGCGTGCGGCTCACTCCTATTTCTTTGCGAGCACGGCTGCTGCTTCGGTGACCAATGTATCCATCACTTCCGCCAGGCGGTCAGCCAGGTCCAGCGCGCTCGGCATGCCTCCCTTCGCGGCTTGTTCAGCCTGGATCGCGAGCGTTACTCCCTGGGCAGCCTTGATGCCGTCGAGCCCGCTTTTCAATTGATGTCCAAGGAAGGCGATCGACTCCAGATCACCTTCGGCGACCGCGGCGCGTAACTGCATTGCCTTGGCGGCGCTTGTATCGACGAATACCTTGAGCAGCCGCAGGACCATTCCGGATCTCGCACCCCACTGACGTTCCATCTCGACAAGGTCGATGCCAGGCATGCCTGGCACACTGATCCCATCTTCCTCCGCCGCGGGCGGCGTCACTTGCGATGCCTTTGCGGTATGGCGCAGGACGGCATGCACGAGTTGTTCGGGATCGATCGGCTTGTGCACGACGCCCTGCATTCCCGCGTTCAGGCTCAAGTCCCTTGCGTCTGCAAGCGCATGTGCGGTCAAGGCGATGATCGGCAGTCCCGAGTGAACCCTGCGAATCTGCCGCGTCGCTTCGTAACCATTCATCCGCGGCATCTGGATGTCCATCAGGATCAGGTCGAAGCCGCCGCTTCCGGCAGCCGCGACACGATCGACCGCCTCCTGCCCGTCGCCCACCAGCACCACCTGGCAGCCTTCGTCAATCAACAGTTCGTTGATCACGAACTGGTTCATTTCGTTGTCCTCCGCCACCAGAATCCGCAAACCGTCGAGCCGCTTGCAGGACACCGCCGGTACCTGCCTGCCAGGCTCCCTCGGCGGGGGTTCGGCCGTCCCGGCCTCGATCAGGGGCAAGCGGACTTCAAAGCGGCTGCCCTTCCCCGGCCGGCTCTCGACGCTTATCTGGCCTTTCATGAGTTCGACCAGGCGCCGCGTGATGGTCAGGCCCAGCCCGGTGCCGCCGTAACGCCGCGTCGTCGAGCCGTCGGCCTGCTCGAAAGGCTCGAAGATGCGGCCGATCTGCTCGGCATCCATGCCTATCCCGGTGTCCGTCACGGCAAAGACCAGGCGCGCTCCTTCTCGGTGAAGCGCCAGCGTGACACTGCCCCGCTCGGTGAATTTGATTGCGTTCGAAAGAAGATTGACCAGGACCTGTTCGAGGCGCAGGGAATCGATCATGCAGACGACCGGGAGACCGGGCTCCAGATCGAGATGCACGGCGACTTCGCTGCTGTCCGCCATTCCCTGGACCAGTGCAATGCAGCTTTGCAGGCATGCGGCCAGATCCGTCCGGCGCGGCTCGAGTTGCAGTTTGCCTGCATCGATCTTGGAAAAATCAAGGATGTCGTTGATGACGCCCAGCAGCATTTTGCCGGACTGGATGATCCGGGCGAAGTATTCGCGCGCTTCGTTCCTGCCTTCGCTCTTGCGGTAGCCGATGTGTGCCATGCCGAGCACGCCATTGAGCGGCGTGCGGATCTCGTGGCTCATGTTGGCGAGGAATTCGCTCTTGGTTCGCGCCAGCCGTTCGGCCTGGGCCAGCGCAGCCGCCCGGGCCATCTCGGTTTCGCGGCGCAAGGTGGTGTCCGAAAAGCTCATCACCGCACCCATCGAGTTTTCGTCGCCGCCCATCGGGTGCACGGCAACGGACACGGGCAGCGGGGAACCATCGGCGCGCCAGAAGATTTCCGTATCGTCGCGCATCGACCGTCCGTCCCGGATCGCGCGGACCAGTCCGCAGTCCTCGGCGGTATGTTGGCGGCCGTCGGGGTGCGGATGATGGATGACGTCATGCACGTCCTTGCCCATCAGGTATTCCTGACGATGGCCGAGCAATTCGCCGGCAGCGGAATTGATGAAGGTGATTGAACCGCTCCTGCTGATCCCGATCAGTCCCTCGGCCGTCGATTCCAGTATCAGGCGGGCGCTGGCTTCCGCCGCCGAAAGCTCGGCGGTGCGGGCGGCTACGGCAGCCTCGAGTGTCTCGTTATGCCGGGCGAGTTGCTCCTGGTATCGGGTGAGCTCGGTGATGTCGCTGCAGGAATAGACGCGTCCGGCAACCGCGCCGGCAACCATCAGGGGATTGGAATTCAGCCGCAGGATCCTGTCTTCGCCAATCTCGACGACAAGGCTGTCAGCGTCCTCGCCGGCAATCGCGTCGAGGTCGAGCAGTTCCCGGATCGCGGTCCCGTCGGTGGTGGCCTGCACCATGTATTGCTGCAGGGCTTCGCTGCCGGCATCGAGCACGGCGCCGGGGATTTTCCACATTGCGGCAAACAGGTGATTCATCCCCACCACCCGGCCGCCGAGGTCCAGCGCCAGAATGCCGTCTGCCGTGGACTCCAGGATCGACTGCAGTCGCCCCGTGGCATCGTCGAGCTTGTGTTCGAGCAGATGCAGGGCAGAGACATCCCGCGCGGCAAGCAGCAGGTATACCCGTCCTTCGTGCCTTGTCGCGCACACCGTGTTTTCCACCGCGATGCAATCGCCATCGGCACGACGAAACTCGGTCTCGGACCGCGCGGGTTCCTGCAAGGAGTCCGGATCGATGCCAGGCCAGAACACGCTGCCCGACAGGGTGCAATCCAGATCGGTGATCAGCAGCCCTGTCAATTGCGCACGGGAATAACCCAGACGGCGGCCGGCCGCCTCGTTCGCGGCGACGATACAAAGCGTCGCCGGATCCACGGCAAGGAGGATTTCCCCGGCCTGGTTGGCCAGCAGGAAACTCAAGTCCTCGCTGCGATCGAAAGACGCAGTCATGAGATCTGGCTTTCGGAGCCGAAGAAGTAGACGGCCCGCCGTTGCGGCGAGAGATAGGCCAGCGCTTCCCGCGGCAACAATGCGGGTCGAATGGCCTTCACGATGCTGATCTCCGGTACCTCTTCCATATCAAGCGGCACGGCTTCCTGCCTGGGAATTTCGGGGTCGAACACCATCAGGGTCGGCTTCAGCGGCCGCCGCGAGGCCACCGACAGGACAACCCCGTAGGTGTCGTTCGAAAGGACCACGATGCTGCCGGGAGGATACACGCCCATCATGTGGATGAAGGACTGAAGCATTTCGGGGTCCAGCCTGGACCGGTAGCGAACGAAAAGCTGTGACATGGCCTCATGCGGCGTAAGACTCAGGGCGGGATTGGGCGAGTTGCAGAAATGCTCGTAGATCTCGATGATTGCGACGAGGCGGGCAAGCGGGGAACTCTGGCTCCCGAGCAGTTTCTTCGGGTAGCCGCTGCCATCCACCAGTTCGTGATGCTGCATGACAATTTCGACGGCGGATGGCGACAGGCCGGCAGCGCGGGCTATCCGCTCGCCGAGCATGCAATGGTCCTCGAACAGCGCCTTTTCCGGTGCCGTCATGGCCTCCGTCTTGTTCCTGATGCGCGCCGGGATCTGTACCAGTCCGATGTCGTGAAAGACGCAACCCATGCCGAGCTGCATGATGGCCTCGGCAGAAAGATCCAGATTCCGCGCCAGCATGAGGCCGAGGATGGCGACATTCACCGAGTGGTTGTAGATCGCAGCGCCCGCGGTTCTGTCGTTGATCGAATACAGGACCAGATCGTCGGCGCGTGGCAACTGCTCCATGAATCCTTCAATCATGCTGCCTGCCGATTCCAGGCTGGCCTGCGGGCGCGCGAAGACATCACCGTGAATGCTGCGCATGGTTTCGCCCGACACGGCCAGCATCCGCTTGGCTTCGGCGATCGTTGCGCGGTATTTCGCCAGCGACTCCTTGCGGCGGCGCTTTTCCTCGAAGATGGCCGCCATCTCGCTGCGGGCCTGTGGTGTCACTTCGGGAACCCGTTCGTGGACGATGGACGGCGCATCGGCAAGCAGAGGCTCGGTGTCGCTTCGTTCACGGCAGTAGCGCACCGTCGTCAACCCGAGGCTGCACAAGGCCCGGACTTCCGCTTCGGTCCTGATCTTGAAACGATTCCACGGAAACGGATGATCCATCCAGCCCAGGTCCAGATGAACATACATGCCGGGCCTCAGCCTGTATGGCTCGATTTCGACGAGCGTTTCAACCATCTTGTTTCACCATTTCCGAACACAGGGCGTGAGAGCACTTGAGGGCACAGGTCATGGAGTACTCGAAGTCCCCCCTGGCAGCCGGCTCATGAAACAACAACGGAATAATCCAACAATACTTTAGAGTTCAGCGAGTCGGTGATAAAAAGATGTTTGTAATCAATTGCGCTTTCGAAGGAGCGCTGGTTCTAGCGCAATGAAAGCCGGGCTATCCGGCACCCGGCGCATGCCGCCGTCCGCATCGCTGCGTACGGCGGGTTTCAAGACAAAAGCAGGGATCAGTTGGCCTTGGCGGGCTGGTCTTTCTTCGCCGCGCGCTTCTCGGCGCGCAGCTTTTCCCGGTCGGCCTTCAGCGTCGCACGATCGGTCTTCAATGTCGCACGGTCGGCCTTGATCTTCTCCCGATCGGCCTTGAGCGCATCCTTGTTGCCCGCCGCCTTGTCGGCCCTGGCCTTGTCGACGTCCGCCTTGAGCGCGGCGCGGTCGGCCTGAAGCTTTTCCTTGTCCTGCTTCATCTGCGGCGTAGCTGCCGGCGCGGTGCCGGTCTGCGCCTGTGCGTTGAGGGAAAGGCCGGCGATCAGCGCTGCTGCGATAGTCAGTGTACTGAGTTTCATGAAAGTCTCCTTGTTCCGGTTGATGGGCACATGTCGTCGGCCCGTAGTGACCATAACGTGTAGCGGGCAGGAAACGCTGACCCGCAGATGTAAGCCCATGTAACTCCGGCTGCATTCGCCCAGGTCGGCGTAAAGAAGCCGTCACGGAACCGGACGCGGCAGTCGCTGCGCGGGTATCTGCCTCTCGAGCCCCATTCCCATCCCCTCCCCAGCCCTCCCCTTGAAGGAGATGGCTGGGGAGGGGATACGAAACGCGCATCGACGGGCGTCCCGTTCAGGTAATCACCGTGGGCCGCTCACGGCCGGTGCGCTGCCTGAGTTGCGACAGTTCGTCGGCGATGGCGATCAGGGGGGCGAGGCTGAGCTGCGCGTCGGCGCCCTGTCGCGCCGGGTCGGGCTCGAAGGCTTCGAGGTAGATGCGCAATGTCGCGCCCTCGGTCCCGGTACCTGAGAGGCGGAAGACGATGCGCGAGCCATCCTCGAAACCGATGCGCAGGCCCTGCCCCGTGGACACGCTGCCGTCGATCGGGTCGGTGTAGCTGAAGTCGTCGCAGAACTTGACGCGGTAGTCGCCGAAACCCTGCCCGGGCAATTCGCCGAAGCGCCCCTTCAAGTGCGCCATGATGGCCGCTGCGGCGTCCGAGGGCAGCGCCTCGTAGTCGTGGCGCGAATAGACATTGCGACCGTATTCCGCCCAGTGCCGGATCAGGATCTGCTCCACCGACAAACGCCGTTTGGCGAGAATGTTGAGCCAGAACAGCACCGCCCACAGGCCGTCCTTTTCGCGCACATGGCTGGAACCGGTGCCGAAGCTCTCTTCGCCGCAAAGCGTCACGCGGCCGGCATCCATCAGGTTGCCGAAAAACTTCCAGCCGGTCGGCGTCTCGAAGCAGGGCAGGCCGAGCTTTTCGGCGACCCGGTCGGCCGCCGCGCTGGTCGGCATCGAGCGCGCAATGCCGGCGATGCCGGCCGCATAGCCCGGCGCCAGGGTGGCATTGGCGGCGATGACGGCGAGGCTATCGGAGGGCGTGACGAAAAAGCCGCGACCGAGGATCATGTTGCGGTCACCATCGCCGTCGGAGGCGGCGCCCAGATCCGGCGCCGGGGTGGTGTCATTAGCGCCGTACATGATCTCCACCAGTTCGTGGGCGTAGGTCAGGTTGGGGTCGGGATGGCCGCCGCCGAAATCCTCCAGCGGCACGCCGTTGATCACGCTGCCGGGCGCCGCACCCAGCCGCCGCTCGATAATCTCCTTGGCATAGGGGCCGGTCACCGCGTGCATGGCGTCGAAACAGAGGCGGAAATCGCCGGCGATGAGTTCGCGGATCGCGCCGAAATCGAACAGGGACTCCATGAGTTCGGCATAGTCGGCCACCGGGTCGATCACCTCGACATTCATCTCGCCCAGCCGGTAGTTGCCGGTCTTGTCGAGCGGCACGGCAGGGGCATCGACAATGCGGTAGCTGCCCAATTCGCGGCTGCGGGCATAGATCGCGTCGGTGATCTTTTCCGGCGCCGGGCCGCCATTGGCCGTGTTGTACTTGATGCCGAAATCACCCTCGGGGCCGCCGGGGTTATGGCTGGCGGAAAGGATCAGACCGCCGAAGCTCCGGTACTTGCGTATGACACAGGACGCCGCCGGCGTCGACAGGATGCCGCCCTGCCCTACCAGTACCTTCGCGACACCGTTTGCGGCGGCCATGCGGAGGATAATCTGGATCGCCTCGCGGTTGTAGTAGCGCCCGTCGCCGCCCAGCACCAGCGCGGTGCCCGGCGGCGCGGCAGCGTTGTCGAAAATCGTGTCGAACACCGCCTGGACGAAATTTTCCAGATAGTTGGCCGACTGGAACACGGCGACCTTCTTGCGCAGGCCGGAGGTCCCAGGCTTCTGGTCGTCGAACGGGGTCGTGGCGACAATTCTGATGTTCATGATGTGCGTTCCTTGCTGATTCGATATCACTGCCAACAGACTCTACCGCAAACCGTCCTCTGCCGAAAACGCGTTCGTCCCTCGCTCGACCGCTGCGCGGATGCGCCCTATGGTTTCCTCCACCGCAGCGCTGGTGGAGACTTCCAGCCCCAGGTTGCGCGCGATCCGGTTGATGATCGCCGGATTGAGCGGTATGCCCCCGGCGTCAATCGCGGCAAGCAGCTCCCTGCCTTGTTTCAGCTCCGGGGACAATGCCTCACGCCGAGCGAGCCGGTCCGCCAGCCACCGCAGCAGCATTGATCGCCTGTTTGTCGCCACTTTCGTTTCTCTTTGCGCAAACCGGCAGCCTACCAGCAAGTCCGGGATTTCCGATCCTGACCGACAGTTTCAAATGCGCCCGGCACGCAAAGAGCATTCTCGTGCCGCGGAAATCAGTAGTAGCATTCGCAAGAAAACGCATCTCGACGCGGGTCGAAAGGGAATTCCGTGGACAAGAAAGTATCCAGGACGAGCGGGGCAGCCGACGCGCAGCTTGCCGGCGCCCCGATGGAAGTGCCCCCGACGTGGCTCAAGACCACGGGATGCGCTCCAATGACAGCGCCTCCTGCGCGCCCGGCCGAAGAACTGCTGCACGAACTCCAGGTGCACCAGATTGAACTGGAAATGCAGAACGAGAAATTGCGCGAATCGGAGGCGGCACGGGAAGCCGAGCGGGCACGTTACCTGGATCTCTACGATCTGGCACCGGTAGGCCATTGCACCGTCAGCGCGCAAGGCCGCCGGATCCTGCAAGCCAACCTTACCGCCGCCAGCCTGCTGGGCCTGGCCCGGGGCGCGCCGGTCAAGCAGCCTTTTCCCCGGTTCATCCTCGAGGATGATCAGGACATCTACTACCTGTTCCATAGACAGCTTGCAGGAAGCGATGGTCCGCAATCCTGCGAGTTGCGAATGTTGAAGAATGATGGCACGCAATTCTGGGCGCATTTGACGGCCACCGCCGCGCAGGAGGATGGTGTACCGGTGCTGCGCATCGTGTTGAGCGACATCGGCGAACGCAAGCGTATCGAACTGGCGCTGTCCCGCAGCGAGGAGTCCTTCCGTCGCCTGGCGCAGATATCGCCGGCGGCGATTCTCCGCATTGATGTACAGGGCCAGTGTATCTACGCCAACTTGCGCTGCGCGGAGGGAACCGGGCGACCGGTGGAGGAACTGCTGGGCGACGGCTGGCTGCGCGTCATGTATCCGGAGGACCGCGACCGTGTGCTGGCGGAATGGCGCCGGGATATGTCCGCTCGCCAACCGAAGCCGCTCGAATGGCGGGTACTGAGGCCCGATGGAACGGTGCGCTGGGTGCTCAGCGAAGCGACCGTCGAACTGGACGAGCGTGGCAAGCCGGTCGGCTACATCAGTTGCATTTCCGACATCACCGAGCTGCGGGACAGGGATGAGCAGCGCCGCGTCGAACTGGCCGCTCAACGCGACACCCTGGTGCGCGAAGTGCATCACCGGATCAAGAACAATCTGCAAAGCGTTGCCGGGTTGCTGCAGCGCGAACTGGGCAAGTTTGTCGAACTCGACCCGCAGCTGGAAACGGCGATCAGCCAGGTCCATGCCATCGCCGTCGTTCATGGCTTGCAAAGTGCCGGTCCCGACGAGGCCATTCGGCTGTGTGACAGCGTCAGCAATATCTGCAAGACGGTTTCGGATCTGTCGCAGCGTCCGGTGCTGTTCGACATAGAGCACGAGCAAACCACCTTCAGGCCTGTACGGATCGACAGCGACGAAGCCATTCCGGTTGCATTGGTGCTCAATGAACTGATCCTCAATTCCGTCAAGCATTCACCTGAGGGCGGTCGCGATCCGACCGTGTCGCTGAGCGCCGACGGCATCAGCGCACGAATTGTCATCCGCAATGCCCTGAGTGCCGCGCCCGATTTCAACATCGACACCGGGCAGGGCCTCGGCACCGGCTTGCGCCTGGTCCGTTCGCTGCTGCCGGATCAGGGCGCACAATTGATCTATGAATCCGATGCCGAGGGCTTCATGCTGACAACCCTGAAAATGACATCTCCTGTCGTAGTGGCGACGCATCCGAAAGAGGCGGCCTGATCATGACAAAAATTCTTGTTGCCGATGATGACAGGGTAGTGCTGTTTACGCTGGCCGAGGGCCTGCGCGAAGCCGGTTTCGAGGTCATCGAGGCGCATGACGGCTTGCGGGCGCTGGCGGTGTGCCAGAGCGAGGCGCCCGCGCTGGCGCTACTCGACATCCGCATGCCTGGCCTCGGCGGCCTTGAACTGGCACGCCGCCTGCGCGATGAAACGACAGTGCCGTTTCTTTTTTTGTCCGCCTATGGGGATAAGGATCTGGTCCAGCGCGCAGTGGAGATCGGCGCCCTCGGCTACCTGATCAAGCCGCTCCAGGTGACGGCGATAGTGCCCACACTACGCGCCGCACTCGCCCGTGCGCAGGACCTCAGCGGCCTGAAGACTGCGTTGTCGAGCAATCGCACCATCGCAACCGCTGTCGGCATGGTGATGCGCGCCGAAGGTCTCGACCAGCAAACCGCCTTCGAGCGCTTGCGTCAGCAGGCCCGTACCCAGCGCTGCAGGCTGGAAGATCTGGCGCGAGCCATGGTCGAAGGCGACCATCGGCAGGAGCCCTAGCAAGCATCGGAGTTCGGCGAACTACGTAGAAACCGCAGTTTGTCGCGTATTTCACGTATAAACAAAATGCTGCCCGTATGGGATTATTCCAACCAGTTGGACGCGGGCATGACAATTAGCTGAACTACACAATCTGGACTGCCGGTTTTCCGGCAGCTTTCAGTCGGGGCCCAAAAAACTGCCTCGCTTATGGAATCTGGAGTCGCATTGCCGTATGCAATGCGCCAACAGGAACATGGAGCGAAGCATGGAAAAATTCTCCGCAGTTGCCGTCCGTTCTGGCTTGCATTCGGCCCCTCGTCGATATGGGGCGGTTCGACGCCATTACCCATTCCCGTATTTTCCGCGCTTCGGGGCCTGGCCTCGCTAGCCTGATCATGAATCACCAGACGATTGAGAAAAGCCAGCCCCAGGGCGACTTGTCGCAGGTGACGGCCACGCGGCGTTCCGACCAGAAAGGGCTTGCTTCAGCGCGACCCGTCGCAGCCGACCGTTTGCGCAAAGGAAAAATGCAGGACGACGAGTACTCCCTCGGAATGCCGCGCTGGATCGTGCCACTGATCGCATCGTTGGCACTGCTGGTGTCGCTGCTCGTAGTAGCGGCGATCAACCTCCATGGCCCACAGGTGGAGCGTGCCTCCGACGCCGGCCTCGGTATCGCGGTGATGGAGCCAACGTGGAACCTCGCCTTCTGGGCTGGGCTGAGTGCCTTTGCTGTCATCAGCGTCATGGCCCCGATCCTGCACCGCCTCTGGTCTCAGCGAGACTGCATTCAGCAACCGGCCTCACACGCCGGTGAAGCGCGGAGCTTGCGCGAAAGCGAAGCCTGGTTTCGCAGCATTTTCGAGAACGCCAACACCGGCATTGCATCGACCGACAGCAGCGGGCGGGTAAGCAGTTTCAACGAGGCCTTCCGCGCCATGCTGGGTTGCGACGCCGAGGTGCTGGGACGCATGAACCTGGCTGATTTCACCCATGCCGACGACCTGAAACTGGAGATGGCCTTCGTCAAGGAAATACTCGCCCGCAAGATGGACCACTATCGCATCACGAAACGGTATATCGCCTGCGACGGCCGCATCCTGTGGGGTGACGTTTCGACAAGCGTGATTCTCGATGCACAGGGCGCTGTGGCCAATTTCGTCAGCGTCATCCACGACATCACCGAACGTCGGCAGCAAGAGGAACACACCCGCAAGCTTCTGGCGGAAAACGAAACCATACTGGGCAACGCACTGGTCGGCATCGTCTACCTCAAACAGCGGTGCATCGTTTCCTGCAACCGCCGCCTTGAGGAAATCTTTCAATACGGGCCTGGCGAACTGATCGGTGAATCGTCCGAGCGGCTCTATGACTCGCGCGAAACCTTCGAGAATATCGGCGTGGTCGCCTACGAGACCGTGGCGGAAAACAAGAGCTTCAGTACGGAAGTGGAGCTGCGGCACAAGGATGGCAGCGTGTTCTGGGGCGCACTGAGCGGTCGCGCAATCGATCCCGCCCACCCACACGACGGCAGCATCTGGATTTATTCCGACATTACCGAGCGCAGACAGGCCAGGCAATACGAGCAATTTCGCAGTCGCATACTGGAACTGCTGGCTGGAGACGCACCGCTTACCCGCATTCTTGAAGTCATTGTGCGCGGCGTGGAGCAACTCAATCCGGCGATGCTTTGCAGCATCCTGTTGCTGGATAACGAAGGCAGACATCTCGGCAAGGGCGTAGCCACCAGCCTGCCTGATTTCTATAACTCCGCAATCGACGGCATCGAAATCGGCATGGGTGTCGGCTCCTGCGGAACGGCGGCTTTTTCGGGCGAGCGAGTCATCGTTGAAGACATAGCGACACATCCCTATTGGGCGCCCTACAAGGAACTCGCGGCGAGTGCCGGACTGGGCGCATGCTGGTCGCAGCCTGTCCGCTCCTCGGCGAATCAGATGCTGGGCACATTTGCCATCTATCATCATGAAGCGCACGCACCCGGCGAATCCGACATCCACCTTATCGAACAATCCGCCCACCTGGCCAGCATCGCCATTGAGCGACGGCGCGCTGCAGAGCAACTTCGTGAAAGCGAGATACGCTTCCGCGGCCTCACGGCTATGTCATCCGACTTCTACTGGGAGAGCGACGCCGAGCACCGCATCACCCAGCGCACCGAGACCGCCAGGGAAGTGGCGGAAGATGTGTTCCGGCACGCATCGCCCATCGGCAAACGCCGCTGGGAAATACCCCATCTTGCACCAGACGAATCTGGCTGGAACACTCATCGTGCGTTACTGGACGCGCATCTGCCATTCCGCGATTTCGAGATCGTGCGGCTCAGAGCCAATGGCGCCGCGCACCATCTCACCGTCAGCGGGGATCCGGTGTTCAATTCCGCCGGCGAGTTCACCGGCTATCGGGGCGTGGGCAGGGATGTCACCGAACGCAAGCAAACCGAGGCTGACCTTCGCATCGCTGCCGCCGCCTTCGAGTCGCAGGAAGCCATGGTGATCACCGATACCGCCGCTGTGATCCTGCGGGTCAACAAGGCCTATTCCGAGAGCACCGGCTACACGGCCGAGGAACTCGTCGGCCAGACGCCACGCCTGCTCCGCTCGGACCGTCACGACGCAGATTTTTACCGGAGCATGTGGGAGACCATCAACAGCACCGGTGGATGGCAGGGAGAAATCTGGAACCGGCACAAGAATGGCGAGGAGCACCAGAAATGGCTCACCATCTCGGCCGTGAAGAACGTTGCCGGAACCGTGACCAACTACATCGGTACGCATTCCGACATCACCGAACGCAAGATGGCAGAACAGAGGATCAATGAGCTGGCCTTCTTCGACCAGCTTACGGGATTGCCCAACCGGACGCTCTTGCTGGATCGTCTGAAGCAAACCAGGGCAGCCAGCTCCCGCAACAACAGTCGTGGCGCCGTGCTGTTCATCGACCTGGACAATTTCAAGACGGTCAACGACACGCTCGGGCATGACATGGGTGACTTGTTGCTGAAGCAGGCCGCCCAGCGCCTGACGCTATGCGTGCGCACGGGTGACACTGTGGCGCGACTGGGTGGCGATGAATTCGTGGTGATGCTGGCGAACCTCAGTACAAACCAGATGGAAGCCGCCACCAGCATCGAAACAGTCGCCGAAAAAATTGTCGCCACACTCGGCCAAATCTACCGCCTTGACAATGTGACCGTCCATGGCACGGCAAGCATAGGCATCACTTTGTTCAGCGGCCAGCTCGCTACCATCGATGATTTGATGAAACAGGCTGATCTCGCCATGTACAAGGCAAAGGAAGCGGGACGCAATACATTCCGTTTCTTTGATCCGGCCATGGAGGTCGCCGTGAAGGCGCGCGCCGCGCTGGAAGAAGATTTGCGCCAGGCGCTGGAGCAGAAACAGTTCCTGCTCCATTACCAGCCCCAGGTCGCCGGTGAAGGCCAGCTGACCGGAGCCGAAGTCCTGGTGCGCTGGCAGCATCCCCAACGCGGCATGGTGTCGCCGGCCGAGTTCATTCCCCTGGCCGAGGAAACCGGGTTGATCCTGCCTCTGGGCAATTGGGTTCTTGAAACCGCCTGTACCCAGCTGGCACTCTGGGCCACCCAGGCGCAGTTGGCCCATCTCACGATTGCGGTCAATGTCAGCGCCCGCCAGTTCCGCCAACCCGACTTCGTCGATCAGGTGCTGCGTGCACTCAAGAATACCGGTGCCAATCCACGGCGACTGAAGCTGGAACTGACTGAAAGTCTTCTGGTGCAGAACGTGGAAGAGATCATCGAAAAAATGTCGGCACTGAAGGCCGATGGAGTGGGCTTCTCGCTGGACGACTTCGGCACCGGCTATTCCTCGCTGTCTTACCTCAAGCGCCTGCCGCTGGACCAATTGAAGATCGACCAGTCATTCGTCCGCGACGTCCTCACCGACCCGAACGATGCCGCGATTGCCAGGACCGTCGTGGCACTGGCCAACAGCCTGGGCCTGGGCGTGATAGCAGAAGGCGTTGAAACGGAAGCGCAACAGGTCTTTTTGGCCAGATCCGGCTGCCATGCCTACCAGGGTTATCTGTTCAGCAAACCCTTGCCCCTGAGGGCGTTCGAGCAATTCAGCATGACTCAGGCAAGACCTGACGCCAACTCCAGGGTACAAGCAGTTACGGCCTGAGGCCGGAGGGGCTCTTTTGCAGGGATGGAGCGATGCGCACAAACAGAATGCCTTCGGCGAAGACTCTGTCCTGTTGCAAGAATTTATCCGGGTGTTAGCATTGAAACGGTTGAAAGACGCAAATCACAAGCGGCTGGTTTTCTGGCTGCTTGCCATTGGGGCCCAAGAAACTGCCTCGCTTATGGAATCCGGATTCGCATTGCCCTGCGCAATGCGCCTACAGGAACATGAAGCGAAGCATGAAAGATATCCCCGCAGCTGCCACCGTTCCTGACCCGCTTTCGACCCCTGGTCGAGGCGGAGCGTCCTTGTTCGACGCCATCGCCGACCGGCGAACTGACTCCCTGTCCCTGGGCACCCGCGTCGCGCTGGGTGTCGCAGTGCTCATTGCGCTGACCGCACTGGGCATGATGACTTTGATCGCTTCGCACCTGCGCGACAGCGTTACTGCGGACCGTCACGTGCTGCTCTCGGCTACCGCCCAATCGGACGAGGCCCGACTGCGCCAGAAGGTTGATGATCTGCGCCGGAACGTTCTGTTCCTGTCCCAAACGCCGCCCGTACAGGGAATCGTTCGCGCCGCACGCAACAAGGGCTTCGATCACCGCGATGGCAACTCGCTCGGCACCTGGAAGCTGCGCCTGGGGGAAATTTTTTCTGCCTTTGCCGAGGCGCGGCCGGAATATCTCCATGTCCGCTACGTCGGGGTTGCGGATCAGGGCCGTGAAATCGTGCGCGTAGACCTGCGCGACGGCTATGCGGTGAGCGCCCCCCGCGAGCAGCTTCAGCATCAAGCGGACCGCGACTTTTTCCAGGCCGCCCTGAAGCTGAAGGCCGGCGAAGTCCATTTGGCTGAAATCAGTCTCGACACCGAACAAGGAAAGGTCGGGATTCCGCGTACGCCTGTGCTGCGAGCCGCCACGCCGGTATTCGGACCCGACGGCGCCGTATTTGGCGTCGTGGTGGTCAATCTGGACTTCCATTACCTGTCGCAGGATCTTGCGCTCCACCTGACACCTGATGTGACCACCCATATCGCCAATTCGGCCGGCGACTACCTGCTGCATCCCGGCGACGCAAACAGCTTCGACCCCGGCCGGCGCTACCGCTGGCAGGACGAACTGCCCGGACTGCAGATGCAACCGGCCATGGCGACCGAAGAGAAAACTCCCCTGCAACGCCTGTCCTCGGCGGGCGGGATGGTTTATGCAGTGACCCGTCAGGTGGCTATCGATCCGCTGCAGCCCGAGCGCCATCTCCGGCTGATCTACACATTCCCCGAAACAGTCATCGATGATTACGTCCAAAGTACGCGCCACTATATGTTCATCGGGGTTGCGATCAGCAGTCTGCTCATTCTCGTACTGCTGCTCTGGCTGGTGCGGCGGACATTCGCCCCGCTGGGCCGCTTGACGCAGGCGGCGCAGGCCATCGCCGCCGGGCGTTACGACCAACCGCTGCCCGAGGGCGGCGCGGGAGAGTTGGGCACCCTGGTGCACAGCTTCCGCACGATGCAGGAGAGCATCGCCTTGCGCGACGAGCAGAGTCGCGTGATCGTCGAGACCGCAATCGATGGATTCTGGATGACCGACAAAGAGGGACGCATTCTCGACGTCAACGATTCCTATGCGAGGCTGTCCGGCTACACGCGTAACGAACTGCTGACCATGCGCGTGGCCGACCTGAAAACCAACGAAAGCCCTGACCAGGTCCAGCTCAACATGCTGGAGGCCAAGCGGATCGGCACCTACCGCTTCGAATCGGATCATCGCCACAAGAATGGCACGCCCTGGCCGGTAGAGGCGACGGTCACTTACTGGCCAATCGGCGACGGGCGCTTTTTTGCCTTCCTGCGCGACGTCAGCGAGCGCAAGGCCGCGGAACGGGAACGGAGCGAGCGAACGAATCTGCTGCGCTCTGTCATGGACGCCCTGCGCAGCAGCATCGCCGTCCTGAGTCCCCAAGGCATCGTCATCGGCGTCAATTCGGCCTGGCGCGACTTTGCCGCTTCGAACGCCGGCTCCGATCTGCTGCAGGGCGGCATGGGCCTCGACTATCTCGCGGTCTGCCGCGACGCAGCCGGCAGCGATCCGCTCGCGGCGGAAGCCCTCGCCGGACTCGAAGCCGTCAGGGATGGTCGACTGCCGGCATTCAGCCTCGAATATCCCTGCCACAGTCCCGAAACCCGACGCTGGTTCATCATGTCTGCCCGGCCGCTGGCCGGTGCCGACCAGGGCCTGGTGGTCGCACATTTCGACATCACGGAGCGCAAGCTGGCCGAATCCGTGACTCAACGCGACCGCGAACAACAGGAAGTGCTGCGGCGCATGCTCGAGATCGTTATCGAAGGAAGGAGCGTCGAGGCTTCGTTGACGCGTGTCCTGCACCTTCTGCTGTCCGTTTCATGGCTGTCCCTGCTGCCCAGGGGAGGCGTCTTCCGCATGGAGGAAGACGGCAACAGCCTGCGCCTGGTCGTCGCCCACAATCTGGCGCCGGAACTTCTCCTCCTGTGCGCCCAGGTTCCGCTCGGGTACTGCCATTGCGGCCGGGCCGCCGCCACCAACACAATGCAATACGCGGCCCACGTCGATGGCAAGCATGATGTGGCTTTCCCGGACATGGCCGATCACGGTCACTACTGCCTGCCCATCACTTCCGGAACGCGCAAGCTCGGCGTGCTGATGCTGTATGTGCCGGTCGCTACACCGCGCGACCCTTACGCCGAAAAGTTCCTGGCGTCGGTGGCCGACATCCTGGCGACTTACTTCCTGCGCACCGAAGCGGAGCAAACGCTGCTCATGCATCAGCACAGTCTCGAAGAGAAGGTCAAGTCACGCACGGTGGAACTGCAAACGAGCGAAGCCCGCGCCCGCGCCGTACTCACCACCATGCTCGACGGCGTGGTGCACATCGATGCGGATGGCATCATTCTTTCCGTCAACAATGCGATCCAGGAAATGTTCGGCTACGAGGAAGAAGAACTGGTCGGCCACAACGTCAGGATCCTGATGCCGGAGCCTCATGCCGCGGCCCATGACGGCTACCTGCACCGCTATGCGCAGACTCGCCAGGCGCGACTTATCGGCACGCGACGCGAGGCCGAGGGCCGGCGCAAGGATGGCAGCCTGTTCGCCATCGAACTCGCCGTCAACGAAATGGTGGACGACCACGGCAACAGCTTCCTCGGCGTGATCCGCGACATTACGGCACAGAAGGCCGCGCTGCACGCAGCCCAGATCGCCACGCAGGCCAAGGGCCGCTTCCTGGCGAACATGAGCCACGAGATCAGGACGCCCCTGAATGCCGTAATCGGGTTTGCGCAAATCGGCATGCGCGACGGCGCCGGGAGCCCGGCAGGCCAGACCTTCGGCCGGATCGCCGACGCCGGCGAGCACCTGCTCGGCGTCATCAACGACATCCTCGACTTCTCCAAGATCGAAGCCGGCAAGCTCAAGATCGAGCGGCAACCCTTCGCCCTGCGCGCCGCCATCGACGGCGTGGTGAGCTTCGTCAGCGGTCGTGCCGCGGCCAAGAACACGAGTTTGAGCGTTTCACTGGCGCCGGACCTGCCGCAATGGGTGGTGGGCGATGGCCTGCGCCTGGCCCAAATCCTCACCAACCTGGTGTCCAACGCCATCAAGTTCACCCCCTCCGGTGAGGTTCGCCTGCGGGTGGCCCGCGACGGCGACAACACCTGGTTCCGGATCATCGACACCGGCATCGGCATGAACGACGAGCAGGTGGCACGCCTGTTCCAGCCCTTCGAACAGGCCGACACCTCGACCACGCGAACCTACGGCGGCACCGGCCTCGGCCTGGCCATCAGCATCGACCTCGCCCGTCTGATGGGCGGCGACATCAGCGTGGATAGCGGTCCCGGCGCGGGCAGCAGCTTCACACTCCAACTGCCACTGCCGGCGACGGCACCGGAACGCTCTGCGCGACCGCTGCCCGCAGAGGGGCCAGGGCTGTCCGGAATTTCCGTGCTGGCGGCGGATGACATCGAAATCAACCGGCTGGTGCTGGAAGATTTGCTGGTGCATGAAGGTGCGAAAGTCGTGTTCGCCGAGAATGGCCAGCAGGCGATCGAGCGGCTGAAGCAGGCAGGAACCACAGCCTTCGACGTGGTGCTGATGGATGTCCAGATGCCGCTGATGGATGGCATCGAGGCAACCGGCAGGATCCGCGTAATCGCCCCGGCCCTGCCCGTCATCGGCCTCACGGCCCACGCCATGGCCGAGGAGCGGGAGAAATGCCTCGCCGCCGGCATGGCCGACGTCGTCACCAAGCCGATCGACCTCAGGGTTCTGGTGGAGGCGATTCGCCGCCAGGCGCGATCCCGCGATACGGCGGAACCTGCCGGCAAGGACGCTGCCTTTGCGTTATCCCCCAATCCCGCGACGGGACATCCTTCGGGGACTTCCTTCGGCGCGTCACCGGAGGCGAAGGCCGTCGACAGCGCAATCGACTGGCCGGCACTGCTCGCGCGCTTCAGCGGGCGTAGTGCATTCGTCATGAAATTGGCCGCGTCGGCATGTGAGCACCATGCCGGCACCCCGGCCAAGCTGCGCGCTGCGACGCGGCTCGGGGACCGGGAGGCCCTGGGCTTCATGGCGCACAGTCTCAAGGGCATGAGCGGCAACCTGGAAGCCCGCCGGCTGCATGAACTGGCCAGGGCCGTCGAGGCCGCCATGCGCGCTGGGGAAGACATCGTCGAACAGCAGGGCCATGCACTGGCCCAAGCACTGGAAGCCCTCCTCGCCGAACTTGCCGATTTCACCAGCGAACCGGAGGGCCGGTGAAGCCCGACTGGCAGTTCCTTGCCCGGATTGGAATTATTGCGCTGGGCTACTTCCTCTGCGCCTGGCTGGGCCTGCACTTCGCCACCTACAGCGATGCCGTAACGTTAATCTGGCCGCCCACCGGGATAGCGCTGTTTGCCCTGCTGGGCTGGGGCATGCGACTGTGGCCCGGCATCTGGCTGGGTGCATTTTTCGCCAATCTGCTGGTCGCTGCCCTGCCCGCGCCGCTGGCGGCAGCGATTGCCTGCGGCAATACCGCCGGACCGCTGCTGGCAGCCTGGCTGCTGGGCCGACTGCGTTTCAACCGGGATTTCGCCACCGCCCGCGACATGCTGCTTTTCGTCGGCATCGGGGTCATGGGCGGCATGGCCATAAACGCCAGCGTAGGCAGCGTCAGCCTGCTGGCAAGCGGCCTGCTGCCGGAGACAGCGCTGGGCCATGCCTGGCTGACCTGGTGGCTGGGCGACGCGCTCGGCGCACTGATCGTCGGCCCTGCCCTTCTGTTGTGGCAGGAGCGCCGGCTGTCCAGCGACAGCTACATGTCGGGACCGGAAAGTGTGCTCGCCTGGAGCGGCCTGCTGCTCGTCACCGCGCTTGCGGCGACGCCGCTCTCGCCCGTGCCGGAGGGTCTGCCACCCCTGCTGGCCCTGCCCTTTGTAATCTGGCTGGCGCAGCGCGGCAACCGTTATGCCGCCCCTCTCGCCACGCTGCTGGTCTGTGCTCTCGTCGTATGGGGTGTCCTGGATTTGTCCAGCCCCTTCGTCACCCCGGCCGGGGTGGTGCAACTGCCCCGACTGTGGGCCTTCATGTTCACCATGGGGGTCGTCAGCCTGCTGATCGTCGCCCTGAGTCGGCAGTTGCAGCAGACGCTCGGAAAAGTCAGCGCGGGGCAGGCTCACCTGATAAATGCCCAACGCATTGCCCTGCTCGGCAGTTGGGAGCTGGACCTGTGCAATAACCGGCTGAAATGGTCGCCCGAGATTTATCGCATCTTTGAAATCGAGGTGCAAGAGTTCGGTGCGAGCTACGAGGCCTTTCTCGACGCCGTCCATCCCGACGACCGGGAGGCCGTCAAACGCGCCTACGAAGAATCCCTGGTGAACCGCAGCCCTTACGTAATCACTCATCGCCTGCTGATGAAGGACGGACGGGTGAAGTACGTCGATGAAGTTTGCTACACCGACTATGCCGCAGACGGTACGCCGCTGCGCTCTGTTGGCACGGTGCAGGACCTCACCGAGCGCAAGGCGGCCGAGCGCCAGATCGAGCTGGACCGTGATCAGCAGACGACATTGCGTCGATTGCTCGAAACCGTTCTGGAGAACGGCCCCGTCGAGGCTACGCTGCGGCATTACCTTGAGGTTCTGTTGTCAACCTCCTGGCTGACCCTGCTACCCAAGGGCGCAATTTTCCTGATGGAAAAAAACGGCCAGGGCTTGCGGCTGGTCGCCTCGCACAACCTCGAGCCGCAGTCGCTGGCCGCGTGCGCCCATGTACCGCTGGGCCATTGTCATTGCGGCCGGGCCGCCGCCAGCGGCGAATCGCAGTACGTACCCTGCGTCGATGCGCACCACGAAACCATCTGTCCCACCATGGCCGACCACGGCCACTACAACATTCCCCTTGCCGCGCAAGGACGGGTGATCGGCGTGCTGGCGTTCTTCCTGCCTCCCGGCACCCAACTCGACTCCGGCAAAATGACGTTCGTCACCGCCGTGGCCGACATCCTGATCACCTATCTCATTCGCGCTCAGGCGGAGCGGTCGCTCATCGATCATCAGGCCAACCTGGAACAGAGGGTGAACCTGAAAACCGCCGAACTTGTGGAAAACCAGCGGCGCCTGGAAACCATTATCGAAAACCTGCCGCAGCTATTCTTCATGAAAGATGCGGAGGGTCGCTACACGATGATTAACCGCAAGTATGTCGAGGAGACCGGCATGGCCAGGGACCAGGTGATCGGCCACAGCGACCGGGAAATCTATCCGCTGGACATCGCCGATGCCATCATGGACTGGGATCGGCGCGCGATGGACGGAACGGTTTCCGTCACCTTCGAAAAATCGGCGTCGCGTGCCGACGGCACCCGTCACGACTACCTGACCACCAAGGTCCCGCTGCTCGATCACCAGGGACAAGTAAGCGGAGTCATAGGCATTGCCACCAATATTTCCGCGTTGAAGCAACTGCAACGTGAGGCAAATGCCGCCAAGGAGGAAGCCGAGCGCCTGGCGCGAGTCAAAAGCGAGTTCCTCGCCAACATGTCGCACGAAATCCGCACGCCGCTCAATGCCGTTCTGGGCCTGGCGCGCATCGGAATACGCGAGAACCCGGGACGCAAGACCGGCGATACCTGCCAGCGCATCCACGACGCCGGCCAGCACCTGCTGGGCGTGATCAACGACATTCTCGACTTTTCCAAGATCGAGGCCGGCAAGCTCAAGATCGAAAAGCGGCCCTTCGCCCTGGTCGCCACCATCGACAGCGTGACGAGCTTCGTCGCGGCGCGCGCCGAGGACAAGGGCCTGGCACTAGCCGTCTCGCTGGCTCCCGGCTTGTCGGAGTGGGCGGAGGGCGACGCGCTGCGCCTGTCCCAGATTCTTACCAACCTGCTGTCCAACGCCATCAAGTTTACCGAGCAGGGCGAGGTGCGACTGCGGGCCGCGCGCGACGGCAAGGACATATATTTTCGGGTCATCGACAGTGGCATCGGCATGAACGAGGAGCAGCTGGCACGCCTGTTCCAACCCTTTGAGCAGGCCGACAGTTCGACCACGCGCACCTACGGTGGCACCGGCCTGGGACTGGCCATCAGCCAGAGCCTCGCCCACCTGATGGGTGGCGCAATCACCGTGGAAAGCAGCCCCGGCATGGGCAGCAGTTTCATCCTGCGACTGCCCATGGCGGCAGCCAATGCCCCCGCGCACTCCATCCAGCCTGCCGGCACACCGACCGCCAGCGGCCGGCGGCTCGCCGGTCTCTCGGTGCTGGCGGTGGATGACGTGGAAGTCAACCGGCTCATTCTCGAAGACCTGCTGACGCACGAAGGTGCCCGCACCATTGTCGCCAACGACGGCCGGCAGGCCCTGGAACGGCTGGAGGAGGCCGGGGTCAGCAGCTTCGATGTGGTGCTGATGGACGTGCAAATGCCCGTGATGGACGGCTTCGAGGCCAGCCGGCGCATCGCCGCGATAGCCCCCGGCCTGCCCGTCATCGGCCTGACCGCCCACGCCATGGCCGAGGAGCGCGACAAGTGCCTGGCGGCCGGCATGGTCGAGCACGTCACCAAGCCCATTGACGTGAATGTCCTGGTCGCAGCCATCCAGCGTCACACACGGCCCGACGCTTTGGCGCCGCACCCATCCGCCGCCTTGCCAGGCCCGACATCCGTGCCGGCAGCTTCTGTTTCGCCGCCTCCCGCCGACAGCGCAATCGACTGGCCGGCACTGCTCGCCCGCTTCAGCGGACGTAATGCATTCGTCATGAAATTGGCGGCATCGGCATGCGAGCACCATGCCGACACCCCGGCCAGGCTGCGCGCTGCGACGCGGCTCGGGGACCGGGAGGCCCTGTGCTTCATCGCACACAGCCTCAAGGGCGTCAGCGGCAACCTGGAAGCCCGTCGGCTGCATGAACTGGCCAGGGCCGTCGAGGCCGCCATGCGCGCCGGGGAAGACATCGTCGAACAGCAGGGCCATGCACTGGCCGAGGCACTGGAAGCCGTCCTGGCCGAACTTGCCGGATTTACCCGCGAACAGGAGAGCCGGTGAAGCCCGACTGGCTGCTGCCTACCCGGATTGCAATTGTCACGCTGGGCTACTTCCTCTGCGCCTGGCTGGGGCATGCGACTGTGGCCCGCATCTGGCCGGGCGCATTTTCGTCCATCTGCTGAAACATCCGGCCGAAGACCTCTCGCACTCGATTGCATCATTCCGTCTATAAGTGCCAGTTCCGATAGAAACACAAACCGTGCCATACATGACAATGACAAAACAGACACTGAAGGTTTTCGTGGTCGACGATGACCCTTCTGCGCGAATGATCGCGCTGTTCCAGATGGAGCATCTGGATGTCGATGTGCACGAATTCCCTGACGGAGCTTCCTGTCTTGCTGCTCTTGGGGAGGCGCCCGACATAGTGATCCTGGACGTCGAAATGCCCGGGACAGGCGGCATAGATGTTTGTCGTGCCATCCGTACCGAAGGCAACGCCGGCGCCCAGATCATTTTCGTCTCGGCCCGCGACGATCTGGAAACGCGATTGGCAGCCTATGACGCCGGCGGCAACGACTATATAGTCAAGCCTTACGCTGCAGAGGAACTGGGCCGCAAAATCGGGATCGCAACCCGCGCCATCCAGCTGGCCTGCACCGCGAACGAGCAGGCGCAGTTCGCGCACCAAACCGCCTTCACGGCGATGTCCTCGTTGGCAGAGATGGGCGTAACGCAGGACTTCCTGCGCGCCTCCTTCAACTGCCAGACACCGGACGAACTCGGCCGTGCCGTCTGCGGTGCACTGGAACAATACGGCCTGCAGGGCCTGGTCGAACTTCGGGATGAGACGAACAGCCACTGCGTCTCCAGCCGTGGTCCATGCACAGCGCTGGAAATTTCCCTTCTTGGGCACGCCCAAAGCCTTGAGCGCATTTTCCAGTTTCGCGACCGCCTGGCGATCAACTACCGACATGCCACCTTGCTCATCTCCGGCTTGCCGCTCAGCGACGCCGACCGGATGGGGCGCTTTCGTGATCACCTGGTAATGCTGGCCGAGGGCGCGGAAGCGCGGTTCCTGTCCATGCAGAACGAGGCAAGGCGACTCGCCCAGGCACAGGAAGTGATTGCCGCCGTTGCCGATCTCACGGCAACGCTGGAGGAGATCGAACGGCATCAGGAGGACCACCGCGTCCAGGTACTTCTCATCGCCAACGACCAGCTGCAATCATTGACCCGCGCTTTCGTTCACCTTGGACTCAGCCAGGGGCAGGAGGAAGAACTCGTATCGCTAACCCAGCACGGAATCGATCGCATCTCCCACCTGCAGGATTACAGCAATTCGACAAGTCAACGCCTTCGGGAAGCGACCACCCGACTGAAAAGGGTGACCGGTGGAGACTAGCTGATGGCCTTGTAAAGATGCCATGGGCCAACAAAACAATCCCGATCCGCCTTCGTCCTCAATGCCATGTCAAGTGAACGGGGAGGACATCGTCGAACAACGGGGCCATGCACTGGCCGAAGCACTGGAAGCCGACTCGCATTGCCGTCATTGCCGACGATATCTATACCGATTGCATTTCTTCAGGATGAATTACAACAAGCCCACCCATTCATCCAGCAAGGGCTAACCCCGGTGGCAGTGCAGGATATGGAAACCAGGACAGGACAATTGGCATGACCTCATCAATACTCACAAAACTTCGCTGGTCGTACATCGGCTTCGGCCTGGCTATGGCATTGGCCTTCTCCTTCTATGCGCAGTATTTTGTCGAATGGAAGCCCGGCATGTTCGGCTGGTTCATCTTCGGCTGCATGGTTGCCGGCGTGTCGATCGGGATTTTTTCCTACGCCATCCTGAATGCCATCCTGCTATCGAAACTGAGGATCATGGCCGACCTTGCCGGGCAGCTTGGTTCCGGAGACCTCACGGCCGAATGCACTCTGGAATCGAACGATTTGGTCGGCAGCATCGCCGACTCCTTCAGGCAAATGACGGAGAACATGCGCCGCATGGTGTCCGTCATATCGACACTGTCGGCGCGAGTGGGCAACGAAGCCCGTGCCATCGACGGCCTGATGGAAGACCTCCACATGAAGCTCGCGTCGCACCACGACAATTCCTCGCAAATTGTGGGGCTCGTCGACGCCATGAGCGAGGCCGCGGATGGCATCAGCCGTAGCGCTTCATCCGCAGTGGATAACTCCGGGCGCTCGAAGAATTCAGCCGCCGAGGGCCATGTCACCGTGCAACGGGCCCAGGAGGGCATCGCCCGCATGAACGATGCAGTCACGGGGTTGACGGAGGACATCGGCAATCTCGCCAACCACTCGAAGGAAATCCAGCATATCTCGCTATCGATCCGTGAGATTGCGGACCAGACCAATCTGCTGGCGCTGAACGCTGCCATCGAAGCGGCGCGCGCCGGCGAGGCCGGGCGCGGGTTCGCGGTGGTGGCCGACGAGGTACGCAAACTGGCCGAGAAAACCACGTCAGCGACGCGCGAAATCGAGTTGGTGCTGAAGCATATCCACAACCGTATCGGCGAGGCCGTGACGAAGTCGAACAACAGCCTGAAGGAAATGGGCAAAGGCCACAAGCTGTCTGAAGCGACCGGTAGCGCGTTGCAGCAGATTGTCGAGAACATCGCCGGCGTGACGGGCGAAATCGCCAACGTCGCGGACATGGCTTCCGATCAGCAGACGATTGCCATCGTCGTACGGGAACGCATCAAGGAGAATGAGGACAGCACCGACGAGGCGGCGATAAGTGCTCGTAGCTGCATGCTTGCCTGCAAGAAGCTTGCAGAACTCGCCCAGGATCTGAACGCCGAGGTATTGAGGGTCAAGCTGGCTTAGCCTTTCCAGAACGCCCCATTGATTCGGATCAGTGGCCCAGGCTATCCGCACGACCAATAACGGCGGGTGTTCGGGACAGGGAAATCAGGAACCTGACTTGCTCCTCGCCAAGCGGCAGTTTCCTACAACCAGCGCTGCGCCGGATAGCCGCCGATCATCGGGCGCTGCAGGGCCGCGCGGGCGATCTGCCGGCCCCATTTGAATTCCTTGAACAGGACGACGAAGCGCCACATGTCGCGCAGCACCTTGGCCCGATCACGCCAGCTCAGGGCCATCAGCGCCTCGGGAAAATCGGCTTCGTGCGGCTTGTCGAAGGCGATCTTGAGCGGGTTCCACTGGTCGGTGCAGCGCTGCACCTCGGAGGCGATCATCTGCCGGTACATCTCCTGCACCGGCCGGTTGCGGCGTTGCGCCTCGACCACGGCCTCGCCCGAAATCGCGCCGGAATGCAGGGCGCAGCTCATGCCTTCGCCGATCATGTTGAGGAAGCCGGCGGCCTGCCCGGTGACGAGCACATTGCCCTTGCCGAAGACGTAGCGGTTGATCAGCGAGGGGCCGAAATTCTCGGCACAGCCTTCGTCGTCATCGCCGGCCGGCTTCAGATGTACGCCGTGCTTGTCCTGCAGGTAAGCCTGCACCACCTGGTGCTTCTTCGCGAAATTGTCGCCGCGCTTGAAGCCGACGCCGACGATCTGCCGCCCGTCGCGCGCATGGCTCCAGGTGTAGTGGCCGAGGCCGGGGTGGAACCAGAAATGGAAGTAGTCGGGACTCAAGGGGCAGTCGATGATGTCGTGGAACTTCTGGCCGACGAAGAACCACGGAATCTGCTTGGCGTAATCGGGATAGACGGCGCGCACCACCAGCGAACTGGGGCCGTCGGCGCCGATCACCTGGCGCGCGCGGTACTCGACCGGCTCGCCCTGCTTCCTGGCGTGCACCAGCACGTGGTCGCCCTTGTCTTCGAGGCCGGCGAAGGAAGTCTGGTCATGCACTTCGGCGCCGCTGCGCTGGATCGCCCAGTGGTCGGAATACTTGCGATGCAGGTGCGGCGTGGTGCCATGGAAGAAATCCATCGGCATCGACACCATGCTCGGGAAATGGAAGGTCACGCCACGGCACGAGGTCGGCTCGTGCAGGGTCTCAGGCGGCAGCGGGCCGAAATTCTCCAGCAGGAAACGATGGCCGCGCGGCGAGAGGATGCCGCTGCAGATCTTGTGGCGCGGCAGTTCCTTGCGCTCGAGGATCACGGTCTCGAGCCCGGCGTCGACCGTGCGCTTGGCCGCGGCGGCCGCAGCCAGGCTGGCGCCGACTATGACTACATCAACCGAACGCATGTCGAAATTTCTTCATCATCTGTGGGTCTTCTCCCAATTCTGCAAGGTGCACAACAGGCAGGTCGCAGACACGCTCGAAGGCGGCGCGATCGGCCAGATTTTCGACAACAATGCGGGCCGGCTTGCGCCCCTGCAACATCCATCTGGCCTGCACGTCGTCGCCGGCGGCCAGACCCAGTTTCTGCGCCAGCTCCGACGAGGCCGCGGGAATGGCGATGCGCTGCAAGTCGAGGCTGAGGCTGCAGCCGGTTTCGCGCTGCAGCCGGTCATAGTAGCCCACCATGCGTTCGTAGTCGCCATGGAAGGCGCGCGGCTCGATTACATAAAGGTCGGAAGGGACAAGATTGCTGCGTACCGCTGCCCGGGTGCTCAGGGCCGCCCCCAGGCTCATGCGCTGCGATCCGGGCAGCCAGCGGCGCAATTGGCGCAGCAGCAGCCCGTCGGAGGCAACGATGCTGTGGCCGCGCAGCGAGTCAAGGAAGGTGTGCAGGCGTTGCTGCGGAATCTCGACACCGAGTTCGAGCGCCAGGGCAATGTCGGCGCCATCGTCGTCGAACAGGGCAAGCCCAACCAGGGCCTGTACCCGCGCCAGCAGGGCGGCGTCAGCTCGCAAGTCCGGGCCCGGCAGCAGCACCGGGGCCGAGCGCGAGACGACGCCTGCCGCCGCGGCCACGCCGGTCGCCTGCTGCAGCCTGGCGGACAGATCGGCCAGCACGGCCGGCTGCGGTGTGCGCGGCGGCAGCGAGTTCGTCAATCGCAGCCGCAAGTCCATGATCATGCCGGACAGGTCGATGCGCTCCGGACAGACCGGATCGCAGGCGCCGCACAACGAACAAGCCTCGATCGGCGCCGCCAGTTCTGCTGCTGTGGCACTGCACTGCAGCGCCTTGGCCAGGCCTTCCGGACTGAAGCGCGGATCGCGGTGCGTGCGCCACATCGGGCAGACCAGAAGGCACAAGTTGCAGCCGCTGCAGGCGGCGTAATCGCGCGCCACGGCAGGCGCTTTGGCAAATAATCCGAACATCAGAAAATCACGTCCCGGTTGAGGATCATCGCCGGATCGGCACGCCGCTTCATGGCCAGATGCGTGTCCACCAGGGCGTCACCGAACACGCGGCGGATGTAGCCTTTCATCATGCCGCCGAAGCGGTAGTAGCTGGCGCCCATGTCGACGCCGATGTCGTAGATTGCGTTCTTGAAGGCCTGAAAATGATCGCGGCTGTATACCTTGCCCTCGATCATCGGCTCGAATTCGCAGCCATAGGCCCAACCCTCCGCACCGGGCGGGACGCAGGACATTTCGTAGTGGGCCGCGTGATCGGATCGCAGCCTGATGCCGACGCAATACAGCGTGTAGCGCCTGAAATACTTGCGGCACACTGCGTTGCCACGTTCCACGGCCTCGACAAAACGGTCGGCCGACGTCGCCAGATCGGGGATCACCATGTTCCGCGAACCCCAGTATTTCCATACTGCTCGCGAATAGACAACGGTGCGGTCATGCATCTTGCCGTTCCGCATGTACTCGGTGCGGCGAAACTCGGGGAACACCTCGCGCTTGCGTTGCAGCAGGTACAGGGCCTCGCCCAGCTTCCATGGCCGCAGGGCATAGTGTCCGGCCATGCACAGCGCGAAGCCGAACTCGCCGTAGCCGCGCAGGCGAGACTCCCAGTCTTTGCGAAACGCCGCTTGACGCTCGTCGGAGTCGAAGGCCACCAGCAGGTTCACCGCACAATCCATGATGGTGAGAATGCCCGAATAGTCGCTGGCGTCATTGCGGTCGAGCATTTGCAGATCCTCGATCGCGGTGCGCAGCGAGGAATAGTAATAGTAGTGCATCGAGACCGGCGTGTAGGGGCGCACGCGCAGGGTCGCTTCGGTGATGACGCCGAACTGGCCGTAACCCAGGATCACGCGCTGGAACAGTTCCGGGTTCTCGCTGTCCGAACATTCGACAATCTCGCCGGTCGGGGTGACCACCTGCAGCGACAGGGCTTGGTCGGCACTGCAGCCCAGTCGCGCCGAATTGACGTCGATGCCGCCGACGCCCAGCGTGCCGCCAACCGACGCGGTCAGATTGAGCGGCGCCGAGAGGTAGTCGAGATTTTCGCGGCGCAGTTCCTCGGCCAGGCTGTGCCAGTAGATGCCGGCCTCGGTGCGCACCGTCAGCGCGGCGGCATCCACGCTCACCACACGGCTCATGCCGGTCATGTCGAGCAGCACGCCGCCGAAGGCCACCGACTCGCCCTCGGTAGTCAGCCCGCCGCCGCGCACCGTCACCGGCACCCGGTGGGCCTGGGCTGCCTTGAGCAGCAGCGAAACCTGCGCAGCACTGCGCGCAATCACCACGCCATGCGGCAAGCCGTAGGCGGTACCGCCGGCATCGGTGGCATATACGCCGCAGGCAGCAGTGCCCTCGGCAAGCTCCACGCCGACCGCGCGCAAGGCCGCGACGAAATCCTGCCAGCCCGCGCCATTCCAGCGTGCGGGGTTGGTCTGCTGGCGAACGATGCCCTGCAAGGCATCGGGTGCTACCGGGCACGGGCCGACGGTGCCGGGTTCAACGGGAGGAATTTTCAACAAAAGAGTCCTGATGGGTGTCTGCCGCGAATAATACCCCGGCCCGGAAGTACGAACGCCTCGCCCGGCAGGATGCCAAGTGAGGCGTTTCGGTCGCTCGTCTGCTGAAACTGTTCCGAGTCAGCAACTTGCGGAAATATGTTGGCGGAGTGGACGGGACTCGAACCCGCGACCCCCGGCGTGACAGGCCGGTATTCTAACCAACTGAACTACCACTCCACGTGAGAAGGCGCGCATTCTGCCATACGCCGCGGGTCCGCGCAAGAAATGTTCTTGCGCTGTTCTTGCGCGGAGGGTCCGCGCTTGACTTAGTCACGGCATCACGCTGCAATGCGGGTCATTCGTGCCGCGCACAGAGGAAGCCATGAGCCTGCAATTCATCAACGCCGCCGACCTTGTCGGCCACTGGATCAACGGACAAGCCGATGCCGGCGCCGGCACACGGCGCAGCGAGGTATTCAATCCGGCGCAGGGTCGCGTTGCGCGACACGTCGCGCTGGCTTCCCGCGGCGACGTCGATCGCGCCGTCGCCGCGGCGCGCGCGGCCTTCCCTGACTGGGGCGGAGCGGCGCCGCAGCGGCGGGCGCGGGTGATGTTCAAGTTCCGCGACCTGGTCGAGCAATATTCCGGCGACCTCGCCCGGCTGCTCAGCGCCGAGCATGGCAAGACCCTGCCCGATGCGCTGGGCGAAGTGCAGCGGGGCCTTGAAGTCATCGAGTTCGCCTGCGGCATTCCGCAGTTGCTCAAGGGCCAGCATTCGCACGGCATCGGCGGCGGCATCGACCACTGGAGCCAGCGCATGCCGCTGGGGGTCACGGCCGGCATCACGCCCTTCAACTTTCCTTTCATGGTGCCGATGTGGATGGCGCCGATGGCGCTGGCCTGCGGCAACACCTTCGTGCTGAAACCCTCGGAGCGCGATCCCTCGCCTTCGATGCTGGCGGCCGAACTGCTGCGCGAAGCCGGCTTGCCGGCGGGCGCCTTCAGCGTGGTGCAGGGCGACAAGGAAGCGGTGGACGCCCTGCTCGAACATCCGGACGTGCAGGCCGTGTCCTTTGTCGGCTCGACGCCGATCGCGAAATACATCCAGCAGACCGGCATTGCCCACGGCAAGCGCGTGCAGGCACTGGGCGGGGCGAAGAACCACATGGTGGTGATGCCCGACGCCGACCTCGACGGCGCGGCCGATGCGCTGATCGGCGCCGCCTACGGCTCGGCCGGCGAACGCTGCATGGCGATCTCGGTGGCGGTGGCGGTCGGCAGCTGTGCCGACGAACTGGTGGCCCGTGTCGTCGAACGGGCGAAGAAGCTCAAAGTCGGCGCCGGCGATGCGGCGAACGTCGAGATGGGGCCGCTGGTGACCGCGGTCCATCGCGTCAGGGTGGCCAGCTATATTGCTGCCGGCGTGCAGGAAGGCGCGACGCTGGTGCTCGACGGCCGCGAGGGACTGACCGGCGAGCTGGCCGCGGGCTTCTTCATCAACCCGACGCTGTTCGATAACGTA
This sequence comes from Rhodocyclales bacterium, assembly GCA_026399475.1. GTDB lineage: Bacteria > Pseudomonadota > Gammaproteobacteria > Burkholderiales > Rhodocyclaceae > Sulfuritalea. The sequence goes on along the minus strand of JAPLQY010000068.1, from coordinate 36,760 downwards.
AGCCCCGAAATGAGCATCTACCGTGAAGAGATCTTCGGCCCGGTGTTGTGCGTGGTGCGTGTGCCGACCTTCGCCGCGGCGGTGGAACTGATCAACCGCCACAGCTTCGCCAACGGCGTTGCCTGCTTCACCCGCGACGGCGGCACGGCGCAGGCCTTCGTGCAGAAAATCGAGGTCGGCATGATCGGCATCAACGTGCCGATTCCGGTGCCCATGGCCTGGCATTCCTTCGGTGGCTGGAAGGCCAGCCTGTTCGGCGACCACCACATCTACGGCGAGGAAGGCGTGCGCTTCTACACCCGCTACAAGAGCATCATGCAGCGCTGGCCCGGCTCCGAATCGAAGGGCCCGGAGTTCGTCATGCCGGTGAACAAGTAGATTCTTGAAAGGTTTTGAATGAATGATTTCGGCGAGTTCGACTACGTGGTCGTCGGCGGCGGCACAGCCGGTTGTGTCGTGGCCAACCGCCTCTCGGCCGACCCGGACGTCACGGTGCTGCTGCTCGAAGCCGGCGCGAAGGATGACTGGATCTGGATACACATTCCGATCGGCTACCTCTACTGCATCAACAACCCGCGCACCGACTGGTGCTACAAGACGGAAGCCGAGCCCGGCCTCAACGGCCGGTCCATCGGATACGCGCGCGGCAAGGTGCTGGGCGGCAGTTCCTCGATCAACGCCATGCTCTGCCTGCGTGGCCAGGTCCGCGACTACGAGGAATGGGCGCAGCTCACGGGCGACTCGCGCTGGAACTGGGAAAACGTGCTGCCGGTGTTCAAGCAGAGCGAGGACTACTGGCGCGGTGCCGACGAGATGCACGGCGACAAGGGCGAGTGGCGCGTGGAGAAGCAGCGCCTGCACTGGGACGTGCTCGACCGCTATGTGGAAGCCGCACAGCAGGCCGGCATTCCCTTCATTGAGGACTACAACCGCGGCGACAATTTCGGCATCGGCCACTTCGAGGTCAACCAGAAGAAGGGCGTGCGCTGGAATGCCTCGAAAGCCATGCTGCGCCCGGTGCAGCACCGCACCAACCTCAAGGTCGTCACCGGTGCCCTGATCGACAAGGTCGTCATGGAGGGGCGCGAAGCCCGCGGTGTCGAGTTCAGCCTCGGCGGCCACGGTAACACTCGGCACCGCGCCGGGGCGCGCATCGAAACCGTGCTGACCGCGGGCGCGATCGGCTCGCCCGCGATCCTGCAACGCTCGGGCATCGGTCCCGGCGCGCTGTTGCAGCAACACGGCGTGCCTCTGGTGCATGAGCTGCCCGGTGTCGGCGGCAATTTGCAGGATCACCTGCAGTTGCGCATGATCTTCAAGGTGCATGGCATCAAGACCCTGAACCAGACCGCCAACAGCCTCTGGGGCAAGGCCATGATGGCCCTCGAATATGCGCTGTTCCGCTCTGGCCCGCTGTCAATGGCGCCGAGCCAGCTCGGCGGCTTCTTCCGTTCCGCACCCGAGGTCGCCACGCCCGACCTGGAATTCCATGTCCAGCCGCTGTCGCTGGACAAGTTCGGCGATCCCCTGCACCGCTTTCCGGCCTTCACCGCCAGCGTCTGCAACCTGCGCCCCAGCTCGCGCGGCACGGTGAAGATCCGTGACCGCGACCCGGGCAGCGCACCGCTCATCGCGCCGAACTACCTGTCGACCGAACAGGACCGCCAGGTCGCCGCCCGCGCCCTGCGCCTGACGCGACAGGTGGTGGCGCAGCCGGCCATGGAAGCCTACCGGCCCGAGGAGTTCCTGCCCGGCGCGCAGTTCCAGAGCGACGAGGAACTCGCAATGGCCGCCGGCAACATCGGCACCACGATCTTCCACCCCACCTGCACCTGCGCCATGGGCCGGGCCGATGACGCGCAAGCCGTGGTCGATCCGGAGCTGCGCGTGCGAGGCGTGGCGCGACTGCGCGTGGTCGACGCTTCGATCATGCCGACCATCACCTCGGGCAACACCAACACCCCGACCATCATGATCGCCGAACGCGGCGCGGCGCTGATCCGCGCCGCGCGGAAGGCGTAGGAGCCAGCTTTGCCGGCCCCCGAAGGGGAATCCCCGGCATGCAAAGCACTGGCGAACCGAGGCAATCGCGAGCAAGCTCACTCCTGCGAGAAAATTGCACCATGACCAGCGCCTTGATCGACTACCACAACGGCATCTACGCCTTCGATGCCGGCTACGTCCGCCCCCTGCTCGCGGCCATCCACCTGATCGAAAGCGAGGGCCGCGCGGCCTTCGTGGACACCGCCAACTTCGAGGTCATGCCGCGGGCGCTGGCGGCGCTGGCCGCGCGCGGCCTCGATCCCGACGCGGTAGATTACGTGATCCTCACCCACATCCATCTCGACCATGCCGGCGGCGCCGGCGTGATGATGGAAGCCTTTCCCAACGCCCGGCTGGTGGTGCATCCGCGCGGGGCGCGGCACATGATCGAGCCGACCAAACTGATGGCCGGCGTCGAAGGCGTGTATGGCCAGGAGCGGGCGCGAAAAATGTACGGCAAGCTGATCCCGATCGCTGCCGAACGCATCATTGAAGCCCATGACAACACGGTGTTGCGCCTCGGTTCGCGCGAATTGCTGTGCATCGATTCGCCCGGCCACGCCCGCCACCACATCGCCATCGTGGACCGCCAGACCAGCGGGATTTTCACCGGCGACACCTTCGGCATTTCCTACCGCGAACTGGATGTCGAAGGCCGCCCGCTGATCTTCCCCTCGTCGACACCGATCCAGTTCGATCCTGACGAAATGCGCAACTCCATCGAGCGCATGCTCTCCTTCAATCCGGATGCGGTCTATCTGACGCACTTCAGCCGGCTGGCGGCGCCTGCCGAACTCGGCCGAAAAGTGCTGGCACTGCTCGACCAGTATGTCGCGATTGCGCTCGCCGCCAGCGAAGACGAGGACAAGACGGCACGCATCCGCGAGGGCCTGACCGCTCTCCTGCTGCAGGAAGCACACATCCACGGCTGCCGCCTCAGCGATGCCGAGATTCTGGATATCTGGCATCTCGACCTCGAACTCAACGCGCAGGGCCTTGCCTTCTGGCTGGAAGCCCAGGAAGCTGCCTGACCGAGTCAGGGAAGCTTGTTCCAGCTTTAGCCGCCAAAACAATGCTGCGACGCTTTGTCGCACCGCAGCATGGAAACCCTTGGTAATGGGGCGATTTCTTGTTCTGGATCAAATTACAAATGGTCCGGGTCGGGTTATCCTCGCACCCCATCCGTATCAGTTTCCAGAGGTTCGTTTCAACCGCGCGCTGCAGCGCGCTAACGATAGAGGGCAGACACATGGCGAATAACAATGACGAAGATGTTCCATTCATGCAGAAGTTGCTGGACAACCACTTCCTGCTCCTGTTCCTGGGAGTAGCGTCTCCCGGTCTTATCTACATTTTATGGGGCGTCGTGGACATCATGAGTGTCCCCCTCGCCAAGTAAGCAATCCAGTCAACCAGGGAGAATCATATGAGTGCAATCCTGCCGCCAGCAGAGCGGTTGTGGTGGAAACAGCCGATCGCCGGGCAAGAATGGGCCTGGATCGGTATCGCCTTTGTCTGGGCCATGATCATGTTCACCATGATGGTCTATTGGCATATCAACGGTAAGCAGAACCTCTCGAACGAGGTTTACAGGACGACTACCGAGATGTTCCAGGCCAAGACCGATGCCTTCGTCAAGGAAAACACGATTCGCACCGAGCCCAATCTGGCCAATCCTGACCAGCAGCTTCCGGTAGTCAAGCCGAACGCCAAGGGCGAGGCCTTCCTGCTGGCACGCCTCTGGTCCTGGTATCCGATCCTTGAACTGGAAGCCGGCAAGACCTACAAGATCCACTTGTCCTCGGTCGACTACAACCATGGCTTCTCGCTGCAACCGGTGAACATCAATATCCAGGTTCTTCCCGGCTATGAGCATGTGGTCAAGATGACACCGACCAAGGCCGGCACCTACGCCATCGTCTGTAACGAATACTGCGGCATCGGGCACCACACGATGCTTGGCCGTATTTACGTGAAATAAGGGAGGCCATAGATGGCAACTACATATCGTACCTGTCCGCGCACCGGGCTGCAATTCGACCTCGATGCCGACAAACTGATGCGCTGGAACGCCGTAGCCGGCGTCCTCTGGCTGCTGGTGGGCGGCATCACCGCGCTGCTGGTGATCCTGACGCGCTGGCCGGCGATCAAACTGCTGCCGGCAGACCAGTTCTACCTGATCCTGACGGCACACGGCATCGACATGCTGATCCTGTGGATCATTTTCTTTGAAATGGCGGTGCTCTACTTCGCCTCGTCGACCCTGCTGCGATGCCGGCTCGCCACGCCAAAACTGGCGTGGGTCCAGTTCTGGCTGATGGCCATTGGCGGCATCATGACCAACGTCGCGATCTTCCAGGGTGGCTCGAGCGTGATGTTCACGTCTTACGTGCCGATGCAGGCCGCACCGCACTTCTATCTCGGCATCATCCTGTTTGCGGTGGGCGCCCTGATCGGCTGCGGCGTCTTCTTCGGCACGCTGGTGGTAGCCAAGCGGGAAAAGACCTACACGGGTTCGATTCCGCTGGTCACTTTCGGCGCCATGACGGCCGCGATCATCGCGGTGTTCACCATTGCTTCCGGTGCCGCGATCCTGATCCCGACCTTCCTCTGGTCGCTCGGCCTGATCAAGGAAATCGATCCGGAGTTGTATCGCATGGTCTGGTGGGCACTGGGTCACTCCTCGCAGCAGATCAACGTCGCTGCTCACGTCTCGATCTGGTATCTGGTCGCTGCCGTGGCTTTCGGCGCCAAGCCGCTGTCGGAGAAGGTCTCCCGTTTCGCCTTCCTGCTCTACATCCTGTTCCTGCAACTGGCCAGCGCGCACCACCTGCTGTCCGACCCGGGCATGAGCGCCGAGTGGAAGGTGTTGAATACCTCCTACTTCATGTACTTCGCGGTACTGGCCTCAATGATCCACGGCTTTACGGTTCCGGGTGCGATCGAAGCAGCGCAGCGCAAGAAGGGTTTCAACAACGGCCTGTTCGAGTGGCTGCGCAAGGCACCCTGGGGCAATCCGCTGTTCTCGGGCATGTTCATTTCCCTGGTCGGCTTCGGCTTCATCGGCGGCATCTCCGGTGTCGTACTGGGAACCGAGCAGATCAACATGCTGATGCACAACACCTTCTACGTGCCGGGCCATTTCCACGCAACAGTCGTCGTCGGCACTACGCTGGCGTTCATGTCAGTTACCTACCTGCTGGTACCGACCTTGTTCAAGCGCGAAATGATCTTCCCGAAACTGTGCCAGATCCAGCCCTACCTGTACGGCCTCAGCATGATCGTGCTGTCCCTGGTCATGATGGGTGCCGGTACCCTCGGCGTTTCCCGTCGTCACTGGGACATGGCCTTCTCGGGTGCGCCGTTCCAGTATGAATGGCCTGGCGCTGCTTACCTGATGATGGGCCTGACCGGCATCTTCGGCGTGCTGGCCGTGCTTGGTGGGGGTTTGTGGATCCTGCTGGTAGTCGGCTCCCTGCTGTTCGGCAAAAAGCTCGACGGCGGCCCGACCTCCGACAAGACCGTGCCGATCCCCGATCAGTCCGTCGCGGCAAGCGCTTCCCGCACCGGCAGCGAAGAGCATGTCAGCGTACCGGGTACAGTGGTACTGGCAATCACCTTGCTGGTCTGCTTCGTCCTCTACTACTTCGTGAACTGGAAGTACCTGTCCGAAGTCTGGGGTCTCAGCTAAATACTGAAGACTCGGGTATAAGGTTTTCCCGCACTTCGGTGCGGGGAACCTGCCTGAATCGGACTTGACCAACAGGCCCGATTCAAGCAGGTTTCAACAGTGACAAGAACTACAACGACACCACCTCACAAACACTTGATGGAATCGACGCTGCCCCCCACCAAAGCTTCCGGCTTTCCCTTCCGTGCCATCATGGGAGTGTTCAAGCTGCGCATCGGCGTGGTCATCACCTTTACCGCGCTGGCCGGCTTGTCGGTGAGCGCCGGCCCGAGCCTGAGCCTGGCGCAGCTCATCACGCTGACACTGGCGGTACTGGTGTCGTCAGCCAGCGCAGGGGCCTTCAACCAGTATTATGAGCACGACATCGATCCCCTGATGTCACGGACCCGCAACAGGCCGTTCGCCACCGGGGAAATCCAGCACGGGCCCATCTGGCTGGTGGTGATCTTCGGCCTGATGGCCTTGTCGGTCGCCGCGGCGTGGATTGCGCTGAATGCCTGGACGGCGCTGTTCACCTTTCTCGGCGCGTTCTTCTATGCCATCGTCTACACGGTCTGGCTGAAACGCCGCACCTGGCTCAACATCGTATTCGGCGGGCTGGCCGGGAGCTGGGCGGTGCTGGCGGGCGCTACCGCCGCCAATCCGCAGCTTGGCGCCATACCGCTTGCCTTGGCGTTTGTTCTTTTTCTGTGGACGCCACCGCACTTCTGGAGCCTGGCGATTGCCTTTCGCGAGGACTACGCGGCCGCCGGCGTACCCATGCTGCCTGTTGTCGTGGGGGACAAGCGCGCAGCACAAACGATTTTTGCCAGCACCCTGGTACTGGTCGCGGCTTCTTTCATCCCGCTGGCTTTCGGCTTGGGAAGCATCTACCTCGTCGGCGCCGCCAGCGGTGGCTTCCTGTTCATCCAGAAGGCATGGCGCCTGGTGCAGAACACAAACCGTGAGACAGCCATGAGCTGCTTCCATGCTTCGCTGGTTCAGTTGACTCTGGTACTCACTACTGCAATCATCGACGCTCGGTTCTAGCCTGGCGTCCTCCTTGTGATGTATCCCTTCTTTCGTGCTGCACTCGCAGCGGCTCTGGTCATTGCCGCGACTTGTGCCCAGTCAGCAGACAAGGCGCCTGAGCCCAAGCTTGCCCAGCAGCCCCAGGGTGCGCGCACCGGCCTTGCGCTCACCACACTTGACGAAAAGACGGCGTTTGCCCTGTCGCAGAGCGTGATCGGCAGGCCCGTTGGCGACCACGTCCTGCTCGATCGCCAGGAGCGGCCGACGCCGCTTGCCAAATACCGGGGCAAGCCGCTGCTGGTGAATTTTGTCTACACCGCCTGCTTCCAGGTCTGCCCCACCACCACCAAGAACCTGCAAAAGGCCGTGGAGGGAACGGTTAACGTACTGGGGCCTGAACGTTTCAATATCGTCAGCATCGGTTTCAACCAGCCCTTCGACACTCCGCAGGCAATGAAGGCTTTCGCCTTCCAGCATGGCATCCATCTGCCCAACTGGGAGTTCCTCAGCCCGGCAGCGGCCATCGTCGACGATCTGACGAAAAATTTCGGCTTCAGCTATGTGGCCACGAGCGCAGGCTTTGACCACATGAACCAGGTTACCCTTGTCGATGCCGAGGGGAAAATTTTCAGGCAGATCTATGGCGAAACGTTTACCGCCGCAGACCTTGCGGAACCGCTCAAGGCAATGATTACCGGCTCACCCATCCCGGCCCAGACCAGCACCCTGGCGGAGATCGTCGACCGGGTCAGGATACTCTGCTCGGTGTATGACCCCATCAGCGGGAAATACCGCACCAACTACGCGCTGTATTTCGACATCGCCGGGTTCATCAGCTTCATGATGTTCATGATCTGGGTGGCATGGAGTTTCATGAGAGGTCGCCGCCGCGACAAGATTCAATCCGGTTGATACGAGTCAAGTCGGAATACTCCCGACTTATATATCATCAATCGCTAATAGTCGGCATTCGTCAACTAGTCCCGGCGTTACGGAATCTCCCAACGTGAGCTTGCACGCAACCTTGCGCGGCAACGCGCAAACCCTCTTCGAACGCATCGAGAATTTCATCGACGCGTTTTTTGGCGGCAGCGACAATCCCCTGCGCCATCTGGGCGCCCTGGGTCTGTATTTCCTCTGGATACTGGTGGCCACCGGGCTTTATCTCTACACGGTGCTGGATACCAGCATCCAGGGCGTCTACACATCCATCGGCCACCTGTCGCAGCAGCAGTGGTATCTGGGAGGCATACTGCGCAGCCTGCATCGCTACGCGTCCGATGGCTTCGTCCTGGTCATGATGCTGCATCTGGTCAGGGAGTGGGCCTGCGGTCGCTACTACGGCTTCCGCCTCTATTCATGGGTCACCGGCGTGCCGCTGATCTGGCTGGCGTATATCTCGGGCATCGGCGGCTACTGGATCGTCTGGGACCGCCTGGCCCAGTACTCCGCCATCGCCGCCACGGAACTGCTGGACTGGCTGCCATTCTTCAACGAGCCGACGGCGCGCAACTTCCTCGCGCCCGACTCGATCAACGACCGCTTCTTCACCATGCTGATCTTCATTCACATCGGCGTCCCGCTGATGCTGATCCTCGGCCTCTGGGCTCATGTCAATCGCATCAGCCGGGTGGATTACCTGCCTTCGCGGCGACTGATGCTGGGTACCCTGGCCAGCTTTCTGGTCTTGTCCGTGGCCAAGCCGGCGCTCAGCGAATTGCCTGCCGACCTGGCCCTGGTGCCGGCCAATGTTCCGCTGGACTGGTTCATCCTGTTCATCCATCCGCTGACCGACATCACCTCGCCCGCTGCTGTGTGGACGCTCGTATTCGGCGCCACGATCCTGCTCTTCGCCCTGCCCTTTCTGCCTCACCCGAAGACACAGCCGATTGCCGTGGTCGATGCAGCCAACTGCAACGGCTGCAGCCGCTGCCACGCGGATTGCCCGTATGAGGCAGTCACCATGGCCGTGCATCCGCACAAACCGGGACACAAGATCGCCATTGTCGATCCCGACCTGTGCGCCAGTTGCGGCATTTGCGCGGGCTCCTGTCCCTCATCCACACCCTTCCGCAGCCAGAAAGAGCTGGTGACCGGCATCGACATGCCGCAGCAACCCGTCGATGTCATGCGCCAGCAACTCGAGGCCAGGCTGGCACAACTCGACGGAACGACAAAGATGCTTGTCTTCGGCTGCGACAAAGGCGCCGATGTAAGCGGTCTGGCCAACACCGACACCGCTACCATCAGCCTGATCTGCACCGGCATGCTGCCGCCTTCCTTCATCGAATATGCACTGCGCAGCGGCGTCGATGGCATCGTCGTCACGGGCTGCCGCGAGGGCGGCTGCGATTTTCGCCTCGGCATGCAATGGACGCAGGAACGCCTGGCCCACCAGCGCGAACCTTATTTGCGCAGCCTCGTCCCGCAGGATCGGCTGCGACTGGTTTATGCATCCAGCACCGAGAGCAGGCAACTCGCCGCCGCGGTGAAGGAATTCAGGATCCAACTCGAAACCCAGACGGTCGCCAGCAACAAACCACCCGCCTATTCCCGGAGAAAAACACATCATGGCTAAACCCGCCGCCATCGTCGGCCAGATCATCCTCTACGGCGCCTTCGCCGCCTTCATAGGCTACTTCGCCACTGCGCCCACCTACAAGCAGATAGCGGACGACGTGTCCCTGATCAAGCTCTCGATGAGCCATCTCGGCGGACGCGAGTGCCGCAAGCGCAGCCCTGAAGAACTGCAGAAGCTGCCACCCAACATGCGCGCCCCGCTGGATTGTCCGCGCGGCCGGTCCGACACGAAGATCGTGCTCGAACTCGACGACAAGCCACTCTATGAATTCATCATGCAACCGACCGGACTCTCGCGCGACGGCGTCGGCACGGTGTACAAGCGCTTCGAACTCAAGGCCGGCACCTACAAGCTCGCCGTCAAGATGAACGACAACCTGGTCAACCCCGGCTTCAACTACGTCAAGGAAGCGCAGGTCACCCTCAAGCCGGCACAGGTTCTGGTGATCGACTTCAACCCGGACAAGGGCGGCCTGTTCTTCCAGTAAATGCAAAAGCAAATGCGAATTGAACTCCTCCACCCCCCAACCCCCGCCCGGGCGGGGGTGACTGTTAGCTCGCTACGCTCGACAGAGAAGGAATACTTCGTTCATCGCAACGAGTGTATTCCACGTTAATCCCCCATCCTTCTGCGCGGATAAAGACACCATGCTGACCCTCCTCCAAAAACTCGTGCGCTGGTTCTTCATGCGCGCGGAGAACCTGTTCAACGTCGCCTTCGGCGAGAAGATCAATCCCTTCTACCATCTCGGCACCATCAGCTTCTGGCAGTTCTGGCTGCTGATCGGCACCGGCATCTACCTCTACATCTTCGCCGATACCGGGGTGCATGACGCCTACCAGTCGGTGGAACGCATCACCCACAAGCAGTGGTGGGCCGGCGGCATCATGCGCAGCATCCACCGCTACGCCACCGACGGCATGATCCTGACCATGCTGCTGCACATGCTGCGGCATTTCGCCTACGATCGTTATCGCGGCTTCCGCTGGTTCTCCTGGGCCACCGGCGTCGCCCTGATCTGGCTGGTGTATGCCTCGGGCCTCAACGGCTTCATGCTGGTGTGGGACAAGCTGGCCCAGTTCGTGGTGGTGGCAATCGCCGAGTGGTTCGACGTGCTGCCGATGTTCAACGGCACCCTGATCCGCAATTTCATCTATCAGGAAAACGTCACCAGCCGCTTGTTCACGCTGCTCGCCTTCATCCACCTCGGCGCCCCGCTGATCGCCGGAGTCATCGCCTGGGTGCATGTGCAACGTGTACCGCGCGCCCACATCAATCCACCGCGTCCAATCGCCATCGCATTCACCCTGATGTTCGTTGTCCTCGCGCTGGTGAAGCCGGTGGTTAGCCAGGGCGGTGAAGCAGACATGCTGGTAGTGCCGACCAACATCGCCTTCGACTGGTTCCAGATGCCGGTGCTGGCGCTGGTCTATGTCGTCAATCCGCTGTATGTCTGGTTCGGCATCATCGGTGGACCGTCGCCATCCGCTTCGACGAAACCCTGCTCGATGCCGGCCTGCGCCATGACATCAACCTGCCTTACGAATGCCGTAACGGCGGCTGCGGCCAGTGCAAATGCACGGTGCTGAGCGGCAATGTCGATCCCGGCCTGTATCAGCCGAGCGCGTTGTCCACCGAGGAACTCGCAGCGGGCAAGGTCCTGCTTTGCTGCGCCACCGCGCTGGGCGACGTCGAAATCGAATATGAATCCGCCGCTGCCCCCAGTGCCGTCCGCGAATACAGCGCGCGAGTGGTGAACATGGAAAAGCTGACCCACGACGTCATGCGCGTCATGCTCAAGCTGCCGCACGGGCAACAGATTTCGTTCAAGGCCGGGCAGTACATCAACATCATTCTCGACGACGGCCAGCGCCGCGCCTTCTCCTTCGCCAATCCGCCCCATCTGCCCGACCTGATCGAACTGCAGATTCGCCTGATGCCGGGTGGCCGCTATACCACCCATGTGTTCGAACACATGAAGGAAGACGATGCCGTGCAGTTCGAGGGCCCGCTGGGTGATTTTTCATTGCGCGAATCCGAGCGTCCAATCGTGTTCGTTGCCGGCGCCACGGGTTTCGCGCCTGTCAAGAGCATGGTCGAGGATGCCTTCCATCGCGGCCTCAAGCGCCCCATCTATCTCTACTGGGGCGTGCGCCAGCTGGCTGACTTGTACCTGCCGGACCTGCCGCAACGATGGGCGCGCGATCACGCGAACTTCCATTTCATCCCGGTGCTCTCCGATGCCGCGCCCGATGACCACTGGACCGGTCGCACCGGCCTGGTGCACGAAGCCATCCTGGAAGATTTCCCCGACCTCGGGGGCCACGAGATCTACGCCTGCGGCTCGGTGAAAATGGTCGAAGCCATCTTCCCGACGCTGAAGAGTCAGGGCGCCGAGGAAGGCATGTGCTTCTCCGATGCCTTCACCATCTCGGCCCGCTCGATGGCCTTCCAGCCGAAGCAGCAGGCAGGCGGAAAGTAAACGCCGGCTAGTACAGCACTTCGCTCCAGCGCCCGCTGGAGCGAAGCTGGGCATGGACTGAGGCCCAATCCCGGGCGGAGCCGGCCAGCTCGACCATGACCTTGTCGACCGGTGCCAGCATGTTGCCGGAACCGGCAACAAAAACCTGCGTGTTCGGCCGCTTGAGCATCTCCCAGACTTCCGCCGCGTTCTCCTCCAGCGCCTTGTCCAGCGCCACCGGCGCGTCGAAAGCGGGGCGCGGACTGACTGCCTGGAAGGCCTTGAAGGTCGGCTGGTCGAAGTAGTTGGCGAGGTCGCTGTTTTCGTCGTTCATGTAGAGCATTTCCAGCGGGCTCCTGGCACCGTAGTACAGCCGCACCCTGCCCTGCCAGCCGCCGATCTTTTCGTAGATCTGCCGGATCAGGGTACGAAACGGAGCGATGCCGGTGCCCATGCCCAGCATCAGGATATCGGCGGTCCTGTCCTCAGGAATGACGAACGGGTAGCCCACCGGGCCGGCAAATTGGAGTGCGTCCTCGGGCTGCATGTCGCACAGGTAGTTCGACGCCACGCCCTTGTATTCCTCACCGTTGAAGTCGTCGATGTAGGAGCAGCGCCGCACGCAGATGGCGAACTCGGTCGCGTCGCCGCGCCGCTCCATATCCATGATCGAGTAGAGACGGCCGTGGTAGGCATTGCCGAACTGCCCTGGCGCGAGGACGCGGATGCAGTTGCCCGGCGTGCCCCCAAAAGACGTGTCCCCGGTGCGAAACACCAGGTGCCTGACCTCCTCACGCGAGGCGGGCGACGTGATGCGGCGCGACTGCACGAGGACGGCGGAATAGGTTCTGGCGGGCGGGGGCGCGGGTGGTTTCGTTGTCTGCATGACATTGGCTCCGGAAAGAATTGATCAACGGCGCGGCACGACGGCGGGCTCCCCGCGATCGTCAGCGCAGGAAGCGTCGCTGCAGCCGCTGCCGGCCGAACAGCTGCCGCACTTGCTGGTATCGCGGAAAGGGCCGAGTTGCGGATTGTGCTGGGCAAAAGCGCGATACAGCCGCTCGACGGCAATGCCGGCGAGCATGATGGTGAAAATGAGGCCGATGGTCACGACGTAAGTCATGATCAGCCACCGAGACCCGCGAAGCCCATGAAGGAGAGCGAAAGAATCCCCGCCAGCATCAGCGACAGCGCCGTGCCCTGCGCCAGGTCGGGCACGTTGGACAGGGTCAGGCGCTCCCGCACGCTGGCCATCAGCACCAGCGCCAGGGTGAAACCGAGGCCGCCACCGACACTGAAGGTGACCGACTGGACGAAGTCGTATTCGCGCGCAGTCTGGAACAGCGCGACGCCGAGCACGGCGCAGTTGGTGGTGATCAGCGGCAGGTAGATGCCCAGTGCGCGGAACAGGGTCGGGCTGTACTTCTTGAGCACCATCTCGACCAGCTGCACCGACGAGGCGATGATCACGATATAGGAGATCAGGCGCAGGAACTCCAGATGCATATACCCCAGCAGCAGGTTCAGGCCGTAGGCGCAGAGCGAGGCAACCAGCATGACGAAGGTGGTCGCCACCCCCATCGGGAAGGCCGTGTCGAGCTTGCCCGAGACGCCGAGGAAGGGACAAAGGCCGAGGAACATCGCCAGCACGAAATTGTTGGCGAGCAGCGCATTGACGAAGATCTGGAAGGCGGTCTCATGCATTTTGCGTGGCCTCCCCGAGTTTGCCTGACTGTTTGCGCTGCTTCCTGCGCGCATGCCAGGAGAACAGCAGCAGCCAGCCGCCGAGCACGAAGAAGCCGCCGGGCGGTAGCACCATGATGACCCAGGGCTGGAAGTCGGCGCCGAACAGCGACACGCCGAAAAGCGTACCGGCGCCGAGGATTTCGCGCACCACACCGAGCGCGAGCAGGCCGATGACGAAGCCGATACCCATGCCCGCGGCATTGACCATGGCCGACAGCGGCGGGTTTTTCGCCGCATGCGCCTCGGCGCGGCCGAGGATGATGCAATTCACCACGATCAGCTGAATGAAGGCACCCAGCGCGTCGTAGAGTGCGAGGCTGATGGCCTGGATCGCATAATCCACCGCGGTGACGAAGGTGGCGATGATCACGATATAGACGGCGATGCGCACTTCCTTCGGCACCAGCTTGCGCAGCAGCGATACCAGCCCGCAGGAACAGACCAGCACGAACAGGGTGGCCAATCCCATGGAGATGGAATTCACCGCCGAGACCGTGACCGCCAGCGTCGGGCACATGCCCAGCACCATGACGAACACCGGGTTCTGGCGCCAGATGCCCTCCATGAATTCGTCCCAGGTGGTTGCGGTGTCGGGATTCATGATTTGCTCGCTAGTTTTTCGAGGTTGGGAACCAGGCGCGGCAGCAGCGCCTGCGCCGAATCGTTGATGGCGCGGCCGACGGCGCGTGAGGTGATCGTCGCGCCGGAGATGGCGTCGATCTGCCAGGGATTGGTCTTGGTCCCGTGCTTGACCGTCTTGACGTCGTTGGCCAGTGCCGACAGTTCCTTGTTCAGCTTGGTGTCGAGGGCATTGAAGTTGGCGACGAAGTCCTTGTCGGTGATGATCTTGTCGCCGATGCCCGGCGTCTCGCGCATGTTGACCACGCCGATGCCGACCACGCACTGGCAGGCCGGCGAATAGCCGAACATGATGCGCACCGTGTCGGCATAGCCCTTGGCCGCGCCTTCCGCCGCGATGCCGGCGAGCTTGCCGCTCTCGTCGTAGGCCGCAAAGAACTTGACGGTGCCCGGCGCCAGCGCCGCGTCGCCGGCGCCGACGCGTGCTTCGATGCCGCCGCCGGGCAGCGTCACGTATTCGGCAATCGACTTCGCCGCCGGTATCACCTTGAACACCGCGCGCTCGGTGGCGATGCGCTTGTTGGCCGCGACCGCGTCGTAGGTGCTCTGGTAGGCGCCGACGATGATCAGGCCGCAGATGGCCGATACCAGACCCAGGGTGCGCACCATGCCGACGGTCGGCGTCACCTGCGGCGCGGGAGGCGTTGCGCCGGCTGAGACGATCGGAATCACGCGCGGTGTGCTATCGGATTGCTTGTCTGGGCTGTTCATCCTGGAAACCCGTTCACTTTTTAGGCTTGTTGCGCAGGAAACGCTTTTTGGGAATCGCGGCGTTGGCATCGGTGCGCGACACGTAGCCCGGCGAACCCTCGCGACTTCGTCCGGGCGCACCACGGCCGAAGGTGATCGGCTGGGTGATCCTCTCGATCAGCGGCGAAGCGGCATTGGCGATCAGGATGGCGTACATCACCCCTTCCGGCAGCCCGCTGTAATAGCGGATGACCACGGTCAGGAGCCCAATCAGCGCACCGTAGACCCACATCCCGGCGGGCGTCACCGGCGAGGTCACCATGTCGGTTGCCATGTACACCGCACCGAGGATCAGGCCGCCCGAAAACAGCATGAAGAAGGGGTTCGGATAGTGCGACGAATCGATGGCATACAGCAGCCAGGCGGTCAGCGCCGCACTGCCGAGGATCGCGATCGGAATGCGCCAGTCCATGAAGCGGCGCGCCGCCAGGTAGATGCCGCAGGCCAGGATCAGGGCCGGTGCCGGGCCGACCGCCATGTGCCCGGAAAGCGAGGTCAGCAGTTCGAAGGCATTGGCCACCACGCCGTCGAACTTCCATTTCGCCAGCGGCGTCGCGCCGGCCAGGGCGTCGAGGTTCTTGAACTTGAGCCACAAGGCCGCATCGGCCGGCGTCATGAAGGGCAACGCTATCGAGGACGGTATGAACTCGGTGAAGCGGCCGGTCAGGAAAGACGGCGTGTAGGTCGCAATTGATGTCGGAAATGCGGCCTGGACGAAGGCGCGGCCGACCAGCGCCGGATTGAAAACATTGAAGCCGATGCCGCCGAACAAGGCCTTGCCCAGCGCGATGGAAACCACGGCGGCCACCACGCCCATCCACAACGGAAAACCCGGCGGCAAGGTCAGCGCCAGCAGGATCCCGGTAATTACGGCGGAATAGTCGGAGAGGTCGCCCGCCTGTGTTCCGGTGCGCACGAAGGCACGCTCGGTGAGCAGGCAGGCCGCGGTGATGACGGCGATCGATGCCAGCGCCGAGATGCCGTACTGGAGCACATAGAAGGCGCAGATGGGCAGCAGCGACCAGACCACGTGGCGCATGATCATCTCGACGCTGCGCTGGCTCTTGACGTGCGGCGCCGAGCGGATCTCTATCATCGGTGATTTCATGCCGCCGCCTTTTCGCGCAGGATGCGCTTCGCCACCCGGAACTGCTGTACCAGGGGAATGTTGGCCGGGCAGACGTAACTGCAACTGCCGCACTCGAAGCAGGTACCGAGAAAGTAGCGTTCGCTCATCAGGTCGTATTCGCGTTTTGCCGCCAGCATGCCGAGCGTCGAGGGATTGAGGCCCATCGGACAGGACTCGACGCATTCGCCGCACTTGATGCAGGGATAGGTCTTGCGCCCCGCGCGCTCCTCGATGTCGCGGCCGCGGAACACCAGGATGCCGGAGACGCCCTTGGTCACCGGCGTATCGAGCGAACCCACGGCCTGGCCCATCATCGGGCCGCCGAACACGACTTCGAGATACTCGTCCCTGGCACCGACATAATCGAGCAGGAAGCGCAGCGGCGTGCCGATCGGAACAAGATAGTTGCCGGGGCGTTCCACGGCCGTCCCGGCCACGGTGATGACGCGCTCGATGAAGCCGCGCCCGCGCGGCACCAGCGAACCCATCTGGGCCAGGGTCACGACGTTCTGCACGTAGGCGCCGATCTGGTAGGAACGCGAATCGGGCGGCACTTCGCGCCCGACCAGGGTCTTGATCAGCATCTCGCCGGCACCCTGCGGATACTTGGTCGGCACCGCCTCGACGCTGACCGAGCCGTCATCCGGCAGGCAGGCGCGCAAGGCCTCGACCGCATCGGGCTTGTTGTCCTCGACGCCGATGATCGCGCGTGGGCCGCCCAGCATGCGGCGCACCATGGCGATGCCGGCGATGATGTCGGCGGGCTTCTCGACCATGATGCGATGGTCCGAAGTCAGGTAGGGCTCGCACTCGCAGCCGTTGACCACCAGCGTATCCACCGGCCACTCCTTGGGCACCTTGAGCTTGGCATGGGTCGGGAACACCCCGCCACCCAGACCCACGATGCCGGTCTCCTGCACCGCGGCTACAAGGCCGTCGGCATCCAGCGTCGACACATCGCGCGGCTTCTCCCACAGCACTTCCTGGGTCGAGCCGGCATGCGAGCGGATCACGATGGCGTCGCTCCACGGACCGTTGGCCGTCGGATGCAGGCGGATCGCTTCCACCACGCCGCTCACCGGCGCATGGTGCGGCACCGAGACGAAACCGTCCGCCTCCGCGATCGGCTGGCCACGCAGCACTTCCTCGCCGACTCGCACCAGCGGCTTCGCCGGGCGCCCTACCTGCTGCGACAGGTGCACGTAAAGCCGCGGCGCGAACGGCAGGCGCCGGATCGGCATCCCCGCCGTCTCCTTGTGCTGCGGCGGATGGATGCCGCGGGCAAATGCCTCGCCGCGGAAGTAGTTGAGAAACTTCATCTGACGCTCACGCTATCCCTATCTGCACTCCTGAGGATGAAACCACGCAAAGGCAATTGGTCACCCCCCACCCCCGACCCCGCCCCGAGGGCGGGGCGACTGACCGGCTCGCTGCGCTCGGATGGTTGACTCGGCTTCGATGTTTGTTTCACGTCAACGCTCAGTTGAACTTCGCTGCGCGCGCGATCAGCTTCTCGACGCCTGCCTCGGATCGATTCCAGGGCGTGCCCGGATGGATGCAACCCGCGGTGCATTTCTCGGCGGCCTTGACGATGTCGGCGAATTTCGCGCCCTTCGGATTGATGACGATGGCGAGCTTCTGGTCGTTGTAGGCAAAGGCCTTCGGCGCCAGCGTGGTGCACTCGTCGCAGGCCGTGCATTCCGGCGTCTCGATCCAGACCGGCTCGTAATCGCCGCCCTCGCTTCCCGCCGCCATATCGCCAGCGCCGGCTGCCGCCTCTGATGCGGCGCCCACGGCGCCGCCCAGCCCGAGGCTGGCGCTGACCTTGGCCAGCAGTTCGGCGCGAATGCGATCCGCCAATTCGCCGGAGTCCGATGCCTGGGCGTCGAGGCCCGCAATGCCGCGCAACTGGCGCCAGAAGCTCAGGCGCTCTTCGCAGGAAAGAATCAGCTCCTCGGTCACCAGAAGGCGCGTCAGGTGGTTCTTCTTGTCCACGCCCCAGATGAAGGGGAACTTGCCTTCGCGCTCGTCCTTGTCGAGCTGCAGGAAGTCGGCGACCGCCACCATGCTGTCATTCCAGGTTTCCGGCGGCGCCTTCTTGAACTGCTTGAGGAAGCGTGCCTCGGTCGCCGCGAAATCGGCAAAGGTCATCGGCAGCTCCATGCTCTGCTCGGCACCGTTGCCATCGACGTACTTGAGGTTGTACACCGGCCAGTCGGTATCCATTGAAGGATTGCCTTCGAGGCTGACGCACTCGGCGAAGGTGGTGCCGGCATCGGGATCGAAACGGAACAGCGGGTAGGCACGCCCTTCGACCGCCAGCTTGCTCTGGTCCACCGCCTTGTCGTCGCCGACGCCATGCTCCGGCGGGCACACCGCGTAGATGTTGAACAGTGCCGGACGGCGGCTGTTGAGGCCGTCGACATAGCTTTCCAGCAGGTGGTTGACGTGGGCGATGGTGCCGGACATGACGTAGGACGTGCGGTGCGCCATGCCGATCAGGCTGATCTCCTTGCGCGTTTCCTGCTTGCCGCGCTGCGCCACGCCATAGGGCGCCATGTCGGAAACCTGGCTGATGAAGCCGGAGGTGCAGGCCTGGCCGCCGGTGTTGGAATAGACCTGCGTGTCGACCACCAGCACCTTGATCGGCATGCCCGACATCAGGGCACGCGACAGGTTCTGGAAGCCGATGTCGTACATCGCGCCGTCGCCGCCGATCGAGACCACGGGCGGGCAGAGCAGCCATTCGTCGGCCGAGAAGCCGTGCCAGTTGAAGCGGCGGAAGAACTCGTCGTCGCGATCCGGCAGGTATTCACCGGCCAGTTCCATCTCGGCCATGCGCACGGCCTTGAAGCCTTCGGCCATCTTGACCATGTGGCCCTCGAAGATGCCCATCGCGACCGAAGGCGAATCCTGGAACAGGTGCGAAGTCCAGGGGAAGGGATAGGGATGGAAGGGATAGGTCGAGCCCCAGACCGAGGTGCAGCCCGTGGAGTTGACAATGCCCATCTCGGCGCGGCCGCGCCCGGTCGGGCCTTCGACATAGCGCCACTTGAGGTCCTTGAGCTTCTCCAGCAGTTGCGCGGTGTTCTTGACCCAGGCCGGATCGAGCAACTGCGTCGGCTTGTCGGCGGTGAGTCGGGCTGCCAGGTTGGACAGGGTCAGGTCGTGCTGGCCCGTCGCATCCACCGCGCGCACCACGGCACCGGTATCGGTCAGGTCGACCGCCGAAGCGAGCTTGACGCGCATGTGCTGTTCGAGGCGTACCACCAGGTCGCCGATCTTCGCCACAAAGGACTCGACGCGCGGCTGCATCAGCGCGGTCACCGTGGAGGTGAACAAGTGGATCGCGGTCTTCTCCCCGCAACCGAGGCAGGCGCCGTCGCCGCAGGCCATGGAGTTGTAGTTCTGCTTGTCCAGCAGCAGGGTCTCCAGCGCACCGATCTTCTCGTCGAGGCTGTCGATGCGGCTGTACTCCTTCGGCGTGGTCGGCAGGCCGAGCCAGGTGTTCCAGTCGCGGCGCAGGCGATCGACGGACTCGTCGGTCTGCGTCACCATCTGCAGCGCGTTGTCCTCGCAGACCGTCACGCACAGCGCACAGCCCTTGCAGGTGTAGGGATTGACGGTGATCGAGAAGAGGCCGCCGCCGCCCTTGGTCTTCTTCTCCCTCTGATTCCAGTAGGGCTTGGTGGTGCCGAACTGGAAGCCACCGAGCTGAATCTGCAATTGGGTGAACTCCGCGGCAAATCCGGCGCGGTCGGCATCCGGGGCTTCGGCGATCACCTCGTCGATGGCGATGTCGATCAGCGGACGCACCGCGCCGCCCTGGCGGTCGATCAGCGCACGCAGCTTCTTCTCGACGGTACGCACGGCGCGGCGCAGGTAGCGCGTCGGCGTGCCGGAGGTTTCTATGCGATTCAGCGCCGTGGCGAACACATCCGACACCGACGTTACCAGGCCAGGAATCGCCGAGTCGGGACACTCGGTATAACAGTTGCCGCAGGCCGTGCAGTTTTCCGCGATCCACTTCGGATGCTCGAAGCGGATGCCGGTCATGTCGCGGAACACGCCGGTGGCGGCCGGCACCAGGGACATGCCGATGAAGGGATCGACCAGGTTGTCGTTGCCGCGACCCGTCAGGTAGAAGTTGCCGGTCTGTTCCCAGAAGCGATGGATGTCGGCCAGCTTGACGTCACCGGCAGGCATCTGCTTGAGCATGATGGGCAGGCCGGCATCCTTCTTCGCGTACTGCTTGCGCGTCTGGCCGACTTCCTTGTCGATGATCTCGGTCAACTCGGTGAAGCCGCGGCGCACCACGCGCAGGTTGTCGGCGACGACACGCGCGCCCTTGCCGCCGAACTTCGACTGCAGCTGCGCCTCGATCGCGGTGAACAGCGCTTCTTCGGTCAGGCCGGCATTCGCCATGGTCGGGCTGGCTGCAAAGAAGGCGCCCTGGAAGGCGATGCCCTGCATGCGCAACATCAGCTCGGCCGAACCGGCCTCCTCGCGGGCGATCTGGAAAGCATCGAGGTAGAACACGCGGATCTCGTTGTCCACGATGAACTTCTGCGCCCAGAGCGGGAAGTTGGCCCAGGTTTCCTTGCCGAGGTTGGACTGGATGATGAAGAAGCCGCCCTTCTTGAGGCCGGACAGCGGATTGCTGTGGCCGAACACCGCGGGGTCGGGCGAGAGCACGACGTCGACGAAGACGTATTCGCAGTTGATGCGGATCGGTTCCGGCGCCGCCGACAGGTAGTAGGTGGTCGGCTGGCCCTTCTTTTCCGAGCCGTACTTCGGATTGGCCTTGATGTCCCAGCCGAGCAATTCGAACAGGGTCATCGCCAGGTTCTTGCCGGTGGTGATCGCACCCCAGCCGCCGACCGAGTGCATGCGCACCGTGATCGCGCCCTTGGGCAGCAGGTTGGGATTCTCCGAGCCGCGCACACCCATCTCGCGAATGCTCGGATACTTGTCGAGGATATCCTGCTGATGCACCTCGTCCTTCGGATTGATCGGATCGCGGACAAAATCCACGGAGAGGTAGTAGAACTTGCGCTGGGTCCCTTCGGGCAGCATGTTCTCCACCGCGCCGATCAGCGCCTCGGGCTGCATGTCGCGCGAGCCGAGGCCGTAGCAGCCGGAATACAGGCGCGGCATGTCGCCCGCCGTCGTATAGCTGGCGTAATCAGGGAAGGGCTTTATGCCATCCGCACCTGCCATGCCGTTTTCGATGCACTTGATCAGCGTCGCGCGCAGCTCGCGAATCAGCGGCAGGTCTTCGGCCAGCGGCTGGTCGGTGCGCTCCAGCACCGCCACGCCCTTCTTGCCCTTCATCACGTGGCCCAGCAGGTCGCCCGGGAAGGGGCGGAACATGGTCAGGTTGACCACGCCGACCTTGAGCTTGCGCGTTTCGCGCAGGTAGTCGGCCACCGCCTCAGCCTGCACGATCATGCTGCCCATGCCGAAGATCAGGTAGTCGGCATCGTCGGCCTTGAAGGTGGACACACGCTGGTAGCGGCGGCCCGTCAGCCCGGCATATTCGTCCATGCAGAGATCGGTCAGGGCTTCAATGTGGTCGAAGAAATACGGGCGCTGCGCGGCGGTGGCCTGCATGTAGGCGTCCTGGTTCTGCACCACGCCCGACACCACCGGAACATCCACGTCCCAGATTGCCGGCACGCGGCGGCGCTTGGGCCCGAACAGCATCTGCTGCGCCGGCGTCGGCGTATCGATCAGGTCGTCCGGCTTGCCGACGAACTCGGCCACCAGTTCGCGCTCGGGCAGCACAGCCGACTCGATCAGGTGGGTGGTGAGGAAGCCGTCCTGGCCGATGATGGCGGGGGTCAGCGACAGTTCGGCGATCTTGCGCCCGATCAGGTTGAGGTCGGCGGCCTCGGTTGCGTTCTTGGCCATGACCTGGATGAAGCCGGTGTCGTCAACGCAGTGGTAGTCGTCGTGGCTGCAATGCACGTTCAGCGAAGCCTTGGTGATGGCGCGGCAGCCCATGTTCAGCACATAGGGCAGGCGCTTGCCCACCGCGCCGTAGAGCGACTCGTGCATGAAGGCCACGCCCTGTGCCGAGGAAAAGTTGGTGGCGCGCAAGCCCGTCATCGACATGCCGGCGGTGACGCCGGCCGCGGCGTGCTCGGACTCGGGCTCGACGAAAATCAGCGGACGGTCGGAGATGTTGAGGTGCCCCGCCGCGACTTCTTCCGCCCAGTACTCGCCCATCTGCGTCGACGGCGTGATCGGGTAGGCACCGGCCGCGTCCGAGGCTTCGCGTTCAACGTGGATGACAGCGGTATTGCCATCGACCGCGTCGCGCACGCCGGGATACTTGACCGCCTTCGACGTCTTGGCGGCGCCCGTGGTCTCGAGCAGGGAGAACGAGAACATCTTCTTGATAAGTGACATGGACATGATGGCTTCCTCTAAATTCCAATTCGGTGGCGTTCAGTGGCGCAGCGGCAAGGGGTCGTTGCGCAGAATCTTGCGTGCGGCGGCGCCCTTGACGGGGGTATCGGGATCGTCGAACCAGACGATGGCGCCGGTCGGGCAGCGCTCTATGGGCTGGCGGCCGGCCAGGGCGTTTTTTTCGTAGTTGATGACGGCCAGGTTGCCGTCGAGCTTCATCAGCGCCGGCGGGGCATCCATGACGCACTTGCCGCAGGCGGTGCAGGCCACTTCGCAGGCGGCCTCGGCGGTATCGCCGTCCGCCTGGTTCTTGCAGGCTACCCAGAGCCGATGGCTCACCGGCTCGAGGCTGAACAGGCCCTTGGGGCAGACCTCGACACAATCGTTGCAGGCCGTGCATTTCGCGCTGTCGACCACCGGCAGGCCGTGCATGTCCATGACAATGGCGTCGAAGGTGCAGGCGCGCGAGCAGTCGGCCAGCCCGAGGCAACCCCAGGCGCATTCCTTGCCGCCACCGGAAACCACCGCCGCCGCGCGGCAGGTCTTGAGGCCTTCGTAGCGGGCGCGCAGGAAAGCAACGTGATGGCCGCCACCGCAGGCCAGCCGCGCCACCTTCTTGGCCACCGTGCCGGCGGCAACGCCCAGCAGATCGGCGATGCCCTGGCGCTGTTGCACCGTGCTGACGGTGCACTGCGCAGGAATGATGCTGCCGCCGACCACCTTCTCGGCAAAATCACGGCAGCCGGCCTGGCCACAGGCACCGCAGTTCGATTTCGGCAGCAGTTCCTCAACCTCGCCGATGCGCGGATCTTCGTAGACGTAGAGCTTCTTGTTGGCAAAGGCGAGCATCAGCGCCAGGACCACGCCCAGCCCCGCCATGAAAGCGCCTGCCACCGCCAGATTCGACAACGACTCCATCCTGCCTGCCTTCTCCGTAACCGGACAATACCCGGATCGCCTCATGGGTTTGTTGCTGCACCTGCACAATGCCCCCGATCGCGGCAATCCGCGTTGACTTGGAACAAGGGATCAACTTGCAGTGCAACAACGCCAGTTCGAATCCAGCCGTCCGCAGCCTCGGGGGCGCGAACGGCGGATTCCATCACGGCGTAGCCGGGAGTTGCTCCTGGCGTACAGGAAAGAGAGGCGCCTTAACGCCGCTCCGAACTAACACGCGGGACAGGGTGGCGCCCCTCGTGTTTGTGACAAGTCAACTATAAGACCAATAACCTGAATGACGGAATGGATTATTTTATTTCCGCATTTGCCGGTTTCATTCACCGACAGGCGACAGGCAGCGTGCCAGCACCCAATCCAGAAGCTCTGCCGCCACCGCCTCGCGCTCCAGGTCGTTGAGCGTCTCGTGGCGGCTGCCCGGCCACAGGCGCAGCGTGCGGTCCGATCCGCCCCACAGGTCAAAGATCTCGCGGCTGCCGACGGGATCGGTCAGCCGGTCGGCATCGCCGTGAAACAGGTACACAGGCACGGCGAGCCCCGCTGCCGCCGCGTGATTGGCTGCCATCACACGCAACAGTTCGGCGCCGGTGCGGGCCGGCGGCGCCTGCAGGCTCACCAGCGGATCGGCCACATAGGCGGCTACCGCCGCCGCGTCGCGGCTGATCACCGCCGGGTCGATGCGCTGACCGCGCAGATGGGGCAGCCAGCGTGACAGGAGCGGCGCCAGCGCCACCAGCAGGCGCGGCACATCGCCGCCGATCCTGAGCGCCGCCGACGAGAGGATCAGCCCCGCCACCGGCTGCCGTCGCTGCGCCAGCCAGCGCAGGGCAATGGCGCCGCCCATGCTGTGCCCCATCAGGAACACCGGGCGCCCGGCGGCCAGTTCGTGCGCCTTCGCCAGCAATGCGTCCACGTCCAGCAGATAGTTGTCGAAACGCTCGACCCAGGAACGTTCGCCCGGCGAACGCCCGTGACCGCGCAAATCCAGCGACACCACGCCCACGCCGCGTTCATTGGCCCGTCCGGCCAGAAAGCCATAGCGCCCCGAATGCTCGGCTATGCCATGCACTAACGCCACCACGGCGCGTGGCATCGGCGGCATCCATGCCTGACCCGAAAGGCTCACTGCATCGGCAGTCCGCAGTTCGAAAGAAATGGCTTCAGCACTCATTTTCGCGCCCGCTCTCGGCAACGAGGAAAGACCGCGGCTACCGGCGATCCCTGACGACGAATGGCTCCACCAGCGCCTCCTGCACCGAATCGTCCCGGTTGAGGGCCTGGTCGAAACTGGCGTTCCAGACATCTGCATTGGCCAGGTCGGCGCCCTGCATGTCGGCCTTGAAAAACACCGCCTGGCGCAATGTCGCGCCCGCCAGCCGGGTTCCCTTGAGCCTGGCATTCGTGAAATCCACCTGCTCCATTGCCGCGCCGGTCAGATCGGCTCCGGACAGATCGGTGCCGACCAGCCGCGCCCCGGTAAACACGCCGCGAAACGCGTAGCAGTTGCGAATAGAGCCGCCGGAAAGGTCGATTCCTTCCATCAGTATGTCCTTCAGGTAGGCCCCCGAAAAATCGGCCCGCGGCGCCTTGGTATTGATCAGGTTGGCGCCGAACAGGTAGGCGCCGGCGAGGTTCGCCCCGCCCAGATCCCCGTCGTCGAAGGTCGCGTGGAACAGATCCGCATTGCGCAAATCCGCGCCGGCGAGGTTGGCGCCGGTGAAGTTGGCCCATTTGGCATTGCTGCCGCGCAAGTCGGCACCGGCCAGGTTGGCCTTGCTGAAATCGGTACTCTCGAACTTGGCCCCCGCCAGCCGCACGCCGTGCAAGTCTTTCCCTGCCAGCTTCTTGCGCGAAAAATCACACTGCGAAAGATCCGTCGCTGCCATCGGTGCAGCGCAGTTCCCCGCTGGCAGGTCGGCCGCCGCCGACTCAAGAGCAATGACTGCTAGTGCCAGCAGGGCAATGATTGCGCGTGACTTCATTCTGTCTCTCCCCGTTTGCAAGCTCCCGATCGATTCTATGCGATCCCGCCTGCACCGGACACCGGATGCCGGTAAATGTGGAACGGGCTGCCGGCGAACTCCAGTTCCCGCTCCAGTGTCGCTCCCACTGCCAGCGCCAGGCGGATCGATGCGGCATTTTGGCTATCGATCAGGCTGATCAGCGAAAGATCGGGCAGACATTCATGCGCCATGCGCTGGACCGCGCGCACCGCTTCGCTGGCGTAGCCCTTGCCCCAGTGCCGGCGAGCCAGTGCCCACTTGATTTCCGGCTCCGGCCACTCGAGGGGATACCAGAGTCCGACCGTGCCCAGCACGGCTTTGGTCGACTTCTCTTCGAGGGCGTAGGGGCCATAGCCGCGCAAAGACCAATGCCCGGCCATGCTGGCCATCGCCCGCCAGGTGCCGGCTTCGGTCAAGGCCCGGCGAAAGGTGTAGCGGGTGCTCTCGGCGTCCGAGAAGTGCTCGTGCAACGCACGCCAGTCGTCTTCGACGAACATCCGCAGCAGCAGGCGATCGGTCTCCAGCCGTTGCGGAATCATGAAACTCGAAGCGCCTGTCATGGCACCGGCTTTGTCGCCTTGTAGGCCGGCAGAAACTGCCCGAGGCGCCGGCCCATCTCCTCGCCGAGCGTCTGCAGGGAATTGAAGGGCCGGATCATTACCTCGAAATCCACGATGCGGCCTTCTTCGTCAAAGTGGATCATGTCGATGCCCTTGAGCTGCCGCTCCCCGATGCGTGCGCTGAATTCCAGCACGACATCGAACCCGTCCGCAGAAGCGAACTGGCGGCCGTATGTGAAGTCCTCGAAGACGCCGACCACCGTGCCGAGGATCAGCGCCACCGCCTGCGCGCTGTGATACGGCTTCAGGGCCATCGGCGAGCGGAAGGTCGCGTCGGGATGCAGCAGCGCCGGCAGGGCGCCGAAATCCCTGGCGGCCACCATCTGGTGCCATTTGACGAGGGAAGGCGCGACTGCGCCTGATGCTGTGTTCATGTGCCTTGCTCCGGAAAGTTATGCCACAAAATTTCACTTGATGGTCGCGCCCCTGGCGACCTCGAAGCAGGCGTCGACATGTGCGTTACCCAGATACATCATCGCCGCCACGCTGAGTGCAAGGGCGGCGGCCTGCCCGGCAAAGGGAATGTACTTGAGCACCTGCCTGGTGGCCATGCGCCCGCCCACCTTCTTCAGGGCGGCCAGCACCATCTGTTGGGTAATGGCGCGGCCCACCAGATCGGTACCGACTTTCTTTGCCATCGCGTAAATCATCACCTGGTGGCGGGTATCGAGCTCATCGATTTGCTCGGGCGTCAAGCCGAACTTCCTGTTGATCGCCGGGATCAGTTGCAGCAGCATGCCGACGTCTCCCGCGATGTCCACACCCGGAATGGGAATCAGGGACATGCCCCCCGAGGTTGCCGCACGCCTCCTGACCATCGACCTGCATGACACTCGTATTTTTTCGAGTTCCGTTATCGACTTCGGCAGCACCTTCATTCCCCCTTTCAGATACCCGCTACGGCCTGCGTTCCGCAAAGCGCGGATACGCGTCGTCGCAGTCCAGCCATGACGCCTTCGAGCCGACGAAAATATGATAGACATTGCGGCACACAATGGGCGTATCCAGCGTACCGAGGCGCAGGCGCTTTATCTCCGGCAAATCGTCCTTGGCGCTGTAGATCGGGCTGCCGCAGTTGGCGCAAAAGACCCTGGCCTTGCCTGGCGTGGCGCGGAACTCCTTGAGCAGTTCGGCACCCGAGAGGAGCGTGAACTTTGCGGACGCGATCGGGCTCACGACGGCAAAAGCCGAGCCCTGTGCCTTGCGGCACTGCGAGCAGTGGCAGATCGAAATCTCATCGATTTCGCCGTCATACCGGTAGCGGATGCCTCCGCACAGGCAGCTTCCTTCAATCACTTGCGGCTCCTTTCAGGGGGACACCGGGTACAACCGGCTCGCCGGAACGCGGCATTGGCCGGCAGAGTCCATGTACCTTACCATTTCCCGACTTTGTCCCGCCACTTGTACAATCGTCATTCCGATCCCCCGACAACGGTCCAGCAGCGGCCGAGAGAGTGCGCTTGCCATGGATGTCATCACCTGGTTTGTGCCGCCGAGTGTCCTGAACGACCCGCGCCGATGCACGCTGCACAAAGGCATCGCAAAATCCCTGCTGGCCATTTCGCTGGTCGCATCGCTGATGCTCCTTGGCGACCTCTTCGTTCGAGGGGACCTGCCGTCGATCGAGTACGCCCTGTTCGCCGCGGGAATAGCGACGCCCGTGTTCGGAGCCTTGCTGATTCGGGCAACAGGCGACATCAGCCTGGGCCTGGTGACGACCAACATCGGCGGCATCCTGATCGTCGCCGTATGGTCCTTCCTGACAGGCGGCTTCAGTTCGGTTGCGCTGCCGGTATTTCTTGCGAACCTCGCCCTGCTGAGCACCTTCGGCAACACCGCCATCCTGCTGGCGACCGGGGCCCTCCTGACGACCGCGTTGGTGTTCCTGTATCTGGCAACGGCATTGGGCTGGCTGCCTGCCAGTTTCATTCCCGCTTCGGCCACGCCCGCGCTGATGCTGACTTCCATGCTGGGCTCGGCCGGGCTGGTGGTGCTGGCGGGAGTCGTCGTCGTGCGCGATCGCGCGATCGTCAAGGCCCGTTTGCGTTCCGCGCAGCATGCCGCCGAACAATCGAGCCGCGCGAAATCGGTTTTCCTGACTTCGATGAGCCATGAGTTTCGCACCCCGCTGACCGCCATCCTGGAACTCGCCGAACTGCTCCGTTCCGACCAGGCGAATCCGCTGACCGAGGAACAACTGGGCAACATCGGCCACATTTCCGGCGAAGCGAAACATCTGCTGGGACTGGTGACACAGGTGCTCGACATGAGCCGCCTCGAGACAGACGAACTGAAAGTCAGGATGGAACCTGTTCGCACCGACGCAATCATCGCGCCCTGCCTCTCGATAGTCGAACTGAACGCAAGCAAAAAAGGCATTGCGCTGATCGACGACTGCGCATCCGCTGCCGCGTGGGTCGTATGGGCCGACCACGCCCTGATAAAGCAGGTGCTGTTGAACCTGCTGTCCAATGCCGTGAAATTCAATCGCGATGGCGGCACGGTCACGGTCTCGTGCCAGGCGGCCGGTACCGCCTACCTGCGCATCCGCGTCGCGGATTCCGGCGTCGGCATTGCGAGCGACCGGCGGGACCAGTTGTTCGAGCCGTTTGCCCGGCTGGGCGCGGAATCCGGATCGGTCCAGGGGGCCGGGCTCGGACTGGCGATAGCGAAACGACTGACTGAAAGAATGCACGGACGCATCGGCTATGAGTCCATCGAAGGTTTGGGCAGCACCTTCTGGGTGGAACTGCCGCTGGCCGAGGCTCACGCCTCGCACAGCCAGCCTGAAATTGCAGCGCCGGCGACCCGGCCAGCCGATCGAATCTGGCGTTGAATTGAGGCCGGCCGTGTCCTCGCTCGCTTCCGCTAGAAGCCGACCAGGTCGTCAACCGGCAGATCGAGTGCCGCCCCCGTAATCCGCTCCAGCGTCCTGCCGATGACTTCGACATTGTTGTCGAAGCCGCCGTGGGATGCGCTTTCGGTCTTCTCTTCCTGATCGGCGCCGTTCCCGCGCCGGGTGAGGATTTTCTCCTCGTCGTGGATCGACAGGCGATCTTCCAGCCGGCTTGTTTCCATCGCATTGCGCCAGTTGGCCAGGGTTTCGGCACTGTCTGGCGAGCCATCCCAGCCGGAATACTGCGGATTGCAAACGTTCGCCAGACCGAGGACCGGCGTGCGCAAATCGGCTTCCAGCGCGTTGGAAACCAGGTAGAGCAACGACTTCTGGTAGACATACGCCACGTTGTCGTCCTGCTCGCGCCGATCCGCCAGGATGTCCAGGTGCAGCCTGTTCATGATTTCGGCATGCGGTGCATAGTGCCGGTTGGCAAAAGCCACTGTGCAGGCCGGGGCGTACAAATGGACGGATTTGACGCTGCCGGCCAGGTCTTTCTGCGCCAGGATGTCCAGCATTCTGCCGAGTGCAATGGATCCGGCGGAATGGCCGATCAGGTGCAGCTCGAATCGGTCGCCCCAACTGCCGGCCAGCGAACGCAGCGCCTCCGTCAGCAGATCGCCGCCGCGCCCGCTTTGCGCCGCGAGCTCGGCGTTTTCCTTCATTTCGCTCCACAGCGGACGGGCGAATGGGCGCCCGATGGTCTTTTCGATGACCGGATCGCTGATCGTGTCCGTCACCCAGCCGCCGAAGCCCCCGGCAATGCCTGCGGCGCCCGCGTTGGCCTTGTCCGCAAGAATGTTCCCCAGCGCTTCGAGCAGGCCGCTCTTCCACACCAGGAACAGCGGGTAACAGCCGTTGCCGAGGAAATAGCGGCCCATGGCCTGGGCGCGCCGGATCGCATCCGCTTCACTGTTGAGGCCGCCGTGGGCGTAGATCACCAGGCGCTTCCTCTCCTGCGGGCTCTGCCGGAACCAGGCGTCCGGCATGACGCACGCCTGGTGCTGCAAGCTGCGCGTGACGCCGTCCGGCGTGTCGAAGCGCTCGACGCGACCGTTGTTGCCCAGCACGATGCTGTGCCGGTAGGCCGTTGCCTCGTCCCACCAGTTGGCATGGCCGGCAGCACTTGCAGCGCCCGCCTGTTCCCTGCCGCCCGCGGCGAGGCGACCCGAGACCACACCCGGCACGCCCATCGCCGCAACCCAGGCATCCATCGCATGGGCCAGCCAGTCTGCATAGCTGATCACGGCGAAGCCGCCGGCTCCCCACGTGTGCCCCCAGGAATTCTGGATGACAAAACCGGCCCGGTTGAAGCCCACCAGCGCAAAGGCGTGGCCGCCGCTGCGCGACGGCTTGCCGTCGTAGTCGATCAGCGGCAGGGTGGCATGCGATGTCGGCGCCCGGGCGCTGGTTTTCACCGCATCCCAGCCCTTGTGGGTACAGGCCGAAACGTAGATCGCGCCGACTTCCAGAATCGCTGCCTGCAGGTCGGTGATGGCCTGCGGGTCGATGCGGTAATACACCCCCAGCGTCCGTTCGATCGCGTCGCCATCCCATCCGGATATCGGCAGCGCATTGTCCCCCGCCGCGTAAGGCCACCGCGATTCAAGGCATACGCCATTGTGATACCAGCCCTTGAGCGCACCGCGGCAGCTCGAGCCGTCGTAGCTCTCGCCCTCGTATTCGTCGAAACGCCGGGCGAATTTGTACAGCATGCGCGGGCTCACCGACTCGAGCGTCTTCGGCATCCCGGCAGATCGCCAGCGCAGATAGTTGATCACGCAGGCCAGGCCGAAACCGGTGCAGGCCCCCTCCTGTCCCTGATCCAGAATGAGCCCGGCCCGGGTATAGGCGCCCACGAAATCCCGGATGTCGCCATCGGCCGGGAACATCGGCGGCAGCGAGCGCGGCGGCGGCAGGTAGGGCCGATCGCGCAGGTCCGCGGCATCGCGCTTCACATCGAGGCTGGCACGACGCGCCGCGATGGGGACGGCTGCCCTGCCCCGCGCTGCCGGCAGCGGTTTCGCGGCGACCCACGCCTTTTGCGCCATGCGGAAAGTATCGGCAAAACGCTCCAGGCCATGGCTGCCGCCGTTGACGACCTTGCGCGCCGCCTTCAGGTCATCCCTGGCCAGTGCCCGGCCCAAACTGTCTCGGTTCGCATCGAGAAAGGCCGCCAGCAGGCAGGCGGCCACCTCCGGCGCGCAGGCGCTGTCCGGGTTGTCCAGCAGCGGAATGTCCAGCACCTTGCCGAACTTTTCGTAGTTGGCGCGCCCGGTCAATTGCACGTAGCCGCGTCCGCGATACCTTCCGCCATCGCCGGGATTCGTGTTGCCCAGCTTGTATTCGTAGGCGCTGAAAGCGGCCTGGCCGGGCAAGGTATTGAAATGGGATGGCAACTCGGCGATCGGCACGAAACCCTCGGTCTCGGCGCGTATCGTGCCCAGCGCGACGCCGATCATGCCGGCATCGCCCAGGCCGAAAGCCGCCAGTGCCGCCGTCACGTAAGGCAGATTCCTGGCGATGTTCGATGTCCGGGTGTAGGGAAACAGCTTGCCCACCAGGGCGCCATCCACGCTGACGGCCAGTTCCGCGGTCGGCGCAATGCCCAGCGCGGACAGGCTGCGCGGCCCGGCGATGCCATCCGCCACCAGACCCACGCCGGACTGCCAGGCGCGCAGGGCCGTCTCGGTGTCGGCCTCGAATTCATTGCCGGCGGCCAGGCCTGGATAAGTGGCGGCGCCCTCGCCCATGGCCTTGCGCAAGGCAGCCTTCAGCGCGGCGACCTCCTTGCCGGCGTTGCCCCGCATCAACAGCAGCATCCTGATTTTCGCGCTTTCCATTTTTCATGCCTCCTGCGTGGCGTTGAAAAAATTATGCTCCATGGAAGCCGGGTGCGGCAATTCACGCCGGGCAATGGAGGTATGTGGCCTGAAGATTCATCCAGACTTTTTGCGAATCGAATTCCTCGAGCAGCGCCCCGTCATGGAGCTTGCCCGTGAACGCCTTGATGCCATGCAGAATCATGTAGCCCGGATAGTAATTTGGCATGCCGATTTTCCGCACTTCAGCACAAAGCCTGCCGAGGGCTTTCGGGTTCTTCGCCACGCCGTTCAGCGCCTCACTGAACCGGGTTTTCCTGTCCGGCGACATGGTCGCGAATGTGTTCATCACCAGGACCGCTTTCGCCTGTCCAGCCGACCTGTCGCTGACCCGCGCGGCATCGAAGCTGCCGTAAATGCCCGCCAGCGCGAACAAGCCGGCAGCAAGATCGCAATTGTCCCGGGCAACGCACCCGACAACACCCTTGTACAGATCAGGCGGCGTGAAAGTGTTCCTGGCTTGCGCGAGAGGAATGCAGGCGACTGCCTGGGTAGATGCGAGGCGTTCGCGGCAGCTTCATCGCGCTGCGTCCCCTGCACCGCAGGGTTGGGCGTCATGCAGCCTTCTGCGGCACTAGCTTCACTTGAAGCTCACAACCAACAGCTTGCGCGTACCGTTTGAGCGTTGCGAGCGACGGGGCATGCTTTCCAGCAGATTCGAGCCTCGAAACCGCACTCTTGGTTGTTCCCATCCGTTCCGCAACGACGTCTTGCGTCAGGCCGGCACGAGACCGCGCTTTGAGCATTTGGCCGGCAACTTGGTACTCAAGGGCGAGGGCGTCATAGGCTTCGACGAACCCCTTGCGGGTTGCCGCCTTGGCAAGAAATTCTTTGTGCGAATGGCGGACGGGCTTAAATTTCAGTTCAGCCATTTGAAACCTCCTTCATGCGCTTTCGCGCCAACTTCAGTTCTCGGTCGGGTGTTTCCTGAGACTTCTTGATGAAGGCGTGCAGGACGACAACCCGTTTGCTTCACCGTTCAACGCACTTCTAAGCGCTGCACGTAGCGCTCTTTCATCCGCTGACAGTTGTGATTCAGTATTGGCAGTCATCAGTGTTCTCCGGTAGAGCGATGCATATCGATTGGATGCTTGGAATTGGTGTCAGCGTGGGGCGTTGTTCAAAGGCCGAACGTTGCAGTTCAAGGGCGCGACGCGGCTTCATCGCGCGGCGTCCGGTGGAATGATGGGTTCGGCGTCTGGTTACGCGGCAAGTTTGATGACCTTGAGCGCTTTACGCCCTTGCTCCGCGTGCCACAAGTCGTATTGCACTTGCTGGCTCAGCCAACTCTCGGCGCTGGTGTTAAAGGCAATGGATAGGCGTATCGCCATTTCGGGACTGATGCCCGAGCGCCCATTGAGGATTGCAGAAAGGGTTTTACGGCTTACGCCCAAACCTTCCGCAGCCTCGGTAACCGTAAGACCTACAGGCTCCAAGCACAGAGACTTGATGATTTCACCCGGATGAGGGGGGTTGTGCATACGCATAGCAAATTACCTCAGTGATAGTCCTCGTAGTCCACCAGTTCGGCATCCCTTCCCACGAACTGAAACGTGACCCGCCAGTTGCCGCTCACCCACACCGACCACACGCCTTTGCGCTCGCCCTTGAGTGCGTGGAGGCGCAAACCGGCCAAGTCCATATCTCGGGCGGCCGTTGCGACATGGAGCCGACCGAGTATGAGCCGCAGCCGCTCCGCGTGCTGAGCCTGGATGCCCGACTTGGAACCGTGCGCGAAGAAGCGGGCCAAGCCCTTGTGTTTGAAACTTAGGATCACGCGCCATCGTAACCCGAGACGTTACAGATTACAAGACGCCGAACGTAGAGCTAACCGGCGCTGCGCGGTCTTATCGCGCAGCGTCCAGCGACCGAAGGGAGCGAGGTTGAGCGCCATGTTAGGGGAGCTTGCGGTGTGGGTCTGGTCGGCAGCGAAACAACTGGTAGTCAAAGGAAACCTTGTCCATCGTCACGAGCACCCCTCGCCATGCACGACGGTCAATCTTTTCGGTGTAGTAGGCCGACAGCCGCTAATACATATGAATGAAAGATCCCAATCTGGCGTATCGATGCCATCGCACCGCATGGTAGTTCTGATTTGTTTGTATCGATAAGTCGCGCCAGCGAGGGGCGATTCGCCATCTTTGCGACAGATGAATTCGACGATTTCTCCGATTTTGTCGTGTTTCTTCGGCGAGCACTCTTGATCAAACGGTATCGACTTCAAAGGTAATGGCCATTTGGGTCCATTCTTTGGAATCTTCGAAAAATTGATTATCCGTTCTCCTTCGTAACAACCGAGGCTGTAGCCCACCGAGAGATACAAAGATGACGAATGAAACGACAGCCATTCGTCTTGGCAATCGGCAATCGCGTGCGAGCTTGCAAACATCACCATCAAGATAGCGATTCGTTTCATTGTTACCCCTAACGAGGGTGTAGAAAAAGTTCATTCATAGACGCATCCTGCCGTGAACCAAATGGAATAACAAGACTCCAAGCATAAGTTCATGCGAAGGAGACTTCATGGCCCGCTACAAACCCATCGACACCAGCCCGCGCTTCATTGCCGTCGATCTCGAACGGCAATTGCATCCGGGCACCTTCGAACACGCCCTGAACTACCTGATCGATCACCAGATCGATCTCTCCCGATTCGACACCCGCTACAAGAACGACCTCACCGGCGCCAGCGCCTACCCGCCGGCCATGCTGCTCAAGGTCGTGCTGTTCGCCTATTCGCGGGGCATCGTCAGTTCGCGCGACATCGCGCGTGCCTGCACCGAGCACGTCACCTTCATTGCGCTCTCTGGCGACAGCGCCCCGCACTTCACCACCTTCGCCGCCTTCGTCAGCACCCTGGGCGACGAGATCGTTCCGCTGTTCAAGGAAGTCCTGCTGATCTGCGACCGCCAGGGCCTCATCGGTCGCGAGATGTTCGCCATCGACGGCGTCAAGCTGCCCAGCAATGCCAGCAAGGCCAAGAGCGGCACGCGTGCCGACTTCGAACGTCAGGCCGCCAAGATGGAAGCCGCCGCGCAGGCCATGCTCGCCCGCCATCGGGCCAACGACGCTCTGCCGGTCGAACCGGACCTGGCCGCCAAGGAAACCCGGCAGGTGGAGCGTCTGACGCAGGAAGCCGCCCAAATGCGGCAGTGGCTCAGCGCCAATCCGGACGAGCGCAAGGGCGCGAAGGGCAAAGTCATCAAGAGCAACCGCACCGATAACGAATCGGCCAAGATGGCCACCAGCAAGGGCGTCATCCAGGGCTACACCGGGGTGGCCGCCGTAGACGCCCGCCACCAGATCATCGTCGAAGCCCAAGCCCACGGCACCGGCAGCGAACAGGCATTGCTGATGCCGATGGTCGAGGCGGTCAGCCCGCACTGCACGTCCGATACCCTGATCACGGCGGACGCCGGCTACCACTCCGACGCCAACCTCAAAGCCATGGCAGAGCAAAACCGGCCGGCGCTGATCGCCGACAACCAGATGCGCAAGCGAGATGAGCGCTTCAAGGACCAGGCAAAGTACAAGGCCCAGCCCGATCCGCTCTACGACAAGGCGCACCCGAAGAAGAGCGGCGGCCACTACCGGCCCAAGGACTTCGACTACGACGCAGCGGCCGGTACCTGCATCTGTCCAGCCGGCAAGATGCTTTACCAGAACGGGGCCAACTGCAACCACAACGGCCACTTGGCGGTGAAGTTCCAGGGCGCGCTGCGCGACTGCCTGCCCTGCACGCAACGCGACAAGTGCCTGAGGAAACCGGAGACCACCCAGACCCGGCAGGTCAGCTTCTTCTATGGCAAGGCATCCGGCACCACGCTGAACTACAGCGACCGCATGAAGCGGGCCATCGATTCGGAACGCGGGCGGGCGCTGTATGGCGGACGCTTTGCCACGGTGGAACCGGTGTTTGCCAACATCCGCTACAACAAGGGGCTGGATCGCTTCACGCTACGCGGGCAGCAGAAGGTCGACACGCAGTGGAAGCTCTTCTGCCTGGTGCACAACATCGAGAAGCTGGCGCATCACGGCTATGCGCAGTAGGAAGGAAGAGCGGGGAAGGACCGCCCAACAGGGTATGCGGGTGGCTTGAGGCAGGAGTCGGTGCTGGCGGCACGGCGACTCGATTACTTCGACGATGAGATGACAAATGGCGCGTGGAAAATCGCGCCATTCGGAGAGACTTTTGCGGCCCGAAATGGGGTTTTTCTACAGCTTCAACGTCTGACATAACCGGCGCTGCGCGGCTTCATCGCGCAGCGTCCGTGTTGATGGATGGGTTAGAACTCAATTGATTCACGGATCAATACTCGAATATTTCCTGACCTACCAAAACACAAGTTGGATTATTCAACCGATGATACATATATCGGAACCGCATACGAAACTCGCTCTTGTATATCCACGCGTGCACCTCCAAGACATCCAACATTACTTTCGGATTTCTTGGGTGGCGCATCGGACGAAGTGCCTTCACCGAATCTATATTAGTAGGGGCGTGATCGGCACCATAGTGAAAATCCAGCAATCTCTCAGCTTGCTCTCTCGCAGCTTCGGCGCAACGGTTCGCCTGCTGAGCACTTGCAAACATTCCTTTGGACAATGGAAGATGGTTCTCGGTAGCAATATCTTTGGAACTGTCGGATGCAAATGCTAAAGGTATGGAAAGACCAATCGCGAGGCCAACCAAGTGGGTTGCGAATATTTGGCGGATAGCCATAGGCGCCCCTTGAGTTCTAACGTTTGAATTCACCGGCCTTGCGCGGCTTTATGCGCAAGGTCCGGTGGAATGATGGGTGTGCGCCCAGCATGGGCGCGATGTGATGGGGTGGAAGTCCCCTGTGGGAGTACCGACATGACTTCATGATGAAGACATGATAACCACTAGCCGAAGGCAAGGGCAAGCCCGCGAGGGCTTGTCTGAAGGAAGC
>JAPLQY010000073.1 GCA_026399475.1 Rhodocyclales bacterium | reverse complement strand
CCGCCTGATCCGTCCGCCAGGCTCGCCGTTGGAGGCGGAAACCGGCTTCGGGCTACGCCCTTCGCCGCTTCCCGCCTCCAACAGAAAAAGCGGACAATTCATGTGCTACAGAACCGGACAAGTCTAAAAACCCGCGACAGTGGCGCGGAACCGGGGTCGACATAACTAATCCAATGGATTAGTATTGATCGATGCGGGTCACCGTTGCCGAACTGCCGGAATACATTCGTTGCGCCGAGCGCTTGCTTTCCGAAGTCGAGCGCAAGGACGTAATCGACTATCTCTCGGCGCAGCCGAGAGCCGGCGACCTGATGCAAGCCACCGGCGGTGTGCGCAAGCTGCGCTGGGCGCGCGGCGGCAAGGGCAAGAGCGGTGGGGTGCGGGTGATCTGCTATTTTCACAGCGACCGCATCCCGCTCTATTTGCTGACGATGTTCGGCAAAGGCGAAAAGGACAATCTGAGCAAGGCGGAACGCAACGAGCTGGCCGAACTGGTCGGTCTGCTCAAGCAACTGGCGGGAGACGAGATATGAGCAAGGCATTCGCAAGCATCAAGCAGGGGTTGCAGGAAGCCATCGCGCATCAGCAGGGCGGGCAGGCAGACGTCAAGCTCCACGTGCCGCCGCAGGTCGACGTAAAGGAAGTGCGTCGCCGCACCGGTCTGACCCAGGCGGAATTCGCCGCCCGGTTTGCGATCAGTCTGGGCACGCTGCGCCATTGGGAACGCGGCGATCGTACGCCGCGAGGCACGGCATTGGTCCTGCTGAACATCATTGCGAAAGAACCGAAGACCGTCCTGCGCGCCCTGGAAGCGGCCTGACTGCCGTCGCGCCGGCCGGCGCCGGCCTGATCGCCGTGTCGCCGGCGCCGACTTTTCGAGCAGGGAATTCAATTCGAGCCTGAGGTTAGCGAAGTAAGAATGCCCGCGCGACGTGGCATGTCGGGCGGCCAGAAAGTCAAATCACTCTGACCCCTTTGGTTAGACCCCTTTGGTTACAGGCTTGGCCCCCCAGAGCACTTCATCCGAAATGAAAATTGGCGTGGAAAATTGCAGGATCGAGAACTATCCTGATTCATTGCTTGCATTCGCCACCCCGCTAACCACATGCCCCGTCGGCACCAGCCTTGACGCCGGCTCACAGTGCCTTGTCTGGTCGTCGAAGAAGAAGTCGGGTTCGAATTCGCTGAGGAAGCGTGACTTCTCAAGGCCGCCGAGGAACATCGCTTCGTCGACCTCGACCTTCCATTCCATCAGGGTGCGGATCGCGCGTTCGTGGGCGGGGGCGCTGCGGGCGGTGACCAGCGCGGTGCGAATCTTCATTTTGCATCCGGCGCTGTCGGCGCGCAGGCGGTGCAGGGCTTCGAGCAGGGGCAGGAAGGGGCCGGGCGGCAGCGGATGGAGGGCGCGGCGTTCCTCGTGGTCCTGGAAGGCGGCGAGGCCCTGTTCCTGGAACACGCGCTCGGCCTCGTCGGAAAACAGCACGGCGTCGCCGTCGAAGGCGATGCGCACTTCCAGCGGGTGCTTCTCGGCCTCGGTCAGCGATGCCGCGTACACGCGCGCGGCGGGGAAGCCGGCGTTGAGCGCTTCGCGCACGTCGGCCTCGTTGGCGGAAAGGAACAGGTTGGCGCCCAGCGGCTTGAGGTAGTGGTAGGGCGGCCGGCCGCGCGTGAAGACGCCGCGTTCGAGTTCGAGGCCGGTGGCGCTGGCGGACTTGAAGATGCGCAGGCCCGAGACCGGGTCGTTGCGCGAGAGGATGACCACGGCCACACGCTGGCGTTCGGGCGTGTTGAAGGCCAGCAGCTTCTGCACCAGCGGGAAGGCGACGCCGGGTCGCGCCGGCTGGTCCATGCGTTCCTGCTGCAGGCGCATGTAGGCGGAATCGTCCTGGTCCTCGAAGACCTGGTTTTCCTCCTCGAAATCGAACAGCGCGCGCGACGAGAGCGCGACGACGAGCTGGCCTTCCAGGCTGGCGGGCATCAGGGTCTTCCTCGGGCGTGGCGGTCGCCGTGTCGCCGGCGCCGACTCTTGTGGGCAAGCATGGGCATCAGGGGAATGCAGATTGGAAACCGATGCCGGCGAGTGTACAGTGAAACTTTTCGGATTTCCCTCCATGACCATGCGCCTCGCTATCCCGGCTCTCCGCACGCTGCGCCAGCTCGCCCTGCTGGCGGCAGCGGCCCTGCTGGCGTCCTGTTCCGCCACGATGCCGGCCGGGCCGTCGTCGGCCGTGGTCGCGCAACTGGCGCCGGGCGGCAAGCTCCGCACGGCCATCAATTACGGCAACCCGATCCTGGCGACGCGCGATGCGACGACCGGCGAGCCGCGCGGCGTTTCGGTCGATCTGGCACGCGAGCTGGCGCGGCG
Organism: Rhodocyclales bacterium; assembly: GCA_026399475.1. Classification (GTDB taxonomy): domain Bacteria; phylum Pseudomonadota; class Gammaproteobacteria; order Burkholderiales; family Rhodocyclaceae; genus Sulfuritalea. Next base: position 121,305 of record JAPLQY010000073.1, on the reverse strand, counting down.
CCTGGGCGTGACCTTCGAGCCGGTGATCTACACGGCGGCGGGCAAGGTGGTCGAGGGCATCAAGGCCGGCGCCTGGGATGTCGGCTTCTTCGCCATCGACCCGGTGCGCGCGGCCGATACCGATTTCAGTGCGGCCTATCTGGTGATCGAGGGGGCCTACCTGGTGCCGCAGGATTCGCCGATCCGGCGCAACGAGGACGTCGACCGTCCGGGTGTGCGCGTGGTGGTCGGGCGCGGCAGCGCCTACGACCTCTACCTCACCCGTGAATTGAAGCAGGCCACGCTGCTGCGCATGCCGACCTCGCCGGAGGTGACGAACACGATGGTGGCGGAGAAGATCGAGGTGGCGGCGGGGGCGAAGCAGCAGTTGCAGGCCGATCAGAAACGCGTGCCCGGCCTGCGCCTGCTCGACGGGCGCTTCATGGCCATCAACCAGGCGATGGCGGTGCCGAAGGGCCGCGCGGCGGGGGCGGCCTACGTGGCGGCTTTCGTCGAGGAGATGAAGGCCTCGGGCTTCGTTGCCGATGCGCTCAGGCGCCACGGCGTCGAGGGTGCCATTGTTGCAAACCCGGTGGCAGACTCGGTAGCTGAACCGGCGCTACGTGGGCTCCAGAATGAGTGAAGAAACCGTAGCGAGCGGGCTGCAGCGGGGCGCGGCCGGAGCGCAGCTACCGGAGTGTACATTTCAGTACATGAGGATAGCGAGCACCGCCCAAGCCCCGATCCGGCCCGCGCAGTAGGTTTATTTACACGTTCTCAGCAGCCGGCGACGCACTTGCCGCTGGCGTCGAACTCCATGGTCTTGCCGCTGAGCGGCACATGCACCGGCACCTTGACGGCCTTGATGAAGGTGTCCGTCCGCGTTCCGGGCAGCACCTTGCCGCCCTTGGTGCCGACTTCATTGACGTGCGAGACGATCACCGAGGCGGGCTTGACCAGGTCGTTGATCACATAGGCTGCCTCGTTCGGGCCGGTGGTGAAGGTGTCGCCGATGTTCATCACGGTCAGCCTGGCCGCGTAATGGCCGCGCACGACCTTCTCCTGTTCGCCGGTGATGCCGGTGTCGCCGGAGAGATAGGCCACCAGGCCGTTGCTGAACTTCAACACATAGCCGGTGGCCTCGCCGACATAGCCGGCAATGCCGGCATCCTTCATGTGTTTGCCGAGGTCGCCGCCGATGTAGTCGGGGTCGAGGCCGTTGCTGTGTATCGCCTGCACCGTGGCGATGGTGACGCCACCGATCTTCACGCTGCCGCCGAAGCGGGCGAGGATGGAGTTCTTCGGGTCGCCGCCGGCGGCCTTGAGCTTGCTGGCGAAGAAGGGCGGCATCTCGCTGCCGGTGACGATCCTGGCGTTCTTGGCCAGCGCAATATTTACGGTGTTCGAGTTCGGCAGGGCCGACACCGAGACATCAGGCTTGTCGCAGCTGCCCGAGTTGGGCGCCTTGTTGTGCGCGTTGCCGACGTGGTCGCCATGCATGTGGGTGACGAGGATGACGTCGATCTTGCCCAGGCGCGGATCGTCCGCGCCGGCGACGGTGCGGCCCGGATCATAGAGGATGCGCGTGCCGCTCGGATCCTCGAAGATCAGGGCGCGGTCTTGCGGGCAGAGCTCGCCCTCCTGGCCGCCGAGCGGCGTGACTTTCACATTCGAAGCGAGCGCCGGCAGCGCAATCAGCGCGCCGACGGCGAGCACGGAAAGCAACGAAGCGGTCTTCATGGTCTCTCTCCTGTCGCGGACATTTATGATTTTGGACTGCGGTGAAACGCTATCACGATTTTGGCGCGACGGCGTAGAGCCTGGTCATTCGTGCCGCCTCGTCGGCGACGCGCTGCCTCAGGTCGGGCGGTGCCAGCACTTCGACATCGGCGCCGAACTTGAGGATGTCCATGATCAGCTCGCGGTGGTCGGCGTAGGGGAATTCCAGCAGCCAGGAGCCGTCGGCTTCGTGTTGCCCCTTCTGCTTCGGGTGCCAGGTTTCCTGCGCCACCCAGCGCGCCCGCTCGGGCGTGAAGCGCAGCCTGGCGTGCTGCAACTTGCGCCCGGAAAAGATGCCGTAGCCGGGGCCGAGCACTTCGTCCATGCTGCGGCGCGAGACTTCGCGCGCCTTGCGTTCGATGACATTGGCCTGCTTGATGGAATCGAGGGCGAAGTTGCGGATGTCGTTGCGCAGGTGACACCAGGCGTCGAGGTACCAGTTCTCGCGGTAATACACCAGGCGTTGCGGCGAGACTTCGCGTTCGGTGGTCTGGCCGCTGCCGCGGGCGAAGTAGGTGATGGCCAGGCGCTTGCGGCGCAGCAGTGCGGCGCCGACCTTCTCGAAATGCGCGAGCTTGAGTTCGCGTTTGCCGAGGCCGACGATCAGCACGCGGCGGCGGATTTCATCGGCGGTGTTTTCGGCGCTGCCGAGCAGGCTGTTGAGGCGAGCGATCAGCGGCTGGATGTGGGGCGTGAGGATGCCGCCGGGATCGAGGTCGATCAGCAGGTGCTGCATGGTCAAGAGCGCATGCACTTCGCCTGAGTTGAACCACAGTCCGGGCAGTTCGTACTGGGCGCCGCCGTCGGGATGCGGGGTGTCGAAGCGGTAGCCGCCGCTCGTGCCGGCATCGCGATCCCAGATGATGGGCGCGTTGAGCCGGTTGCGCATGTATTCGAGGTCGCGCTTGAGCGTCGCCCGCGAGACTTCCAGCGCCTCCATCAAATCCGTGAAAGTGACCAGCTTGCGGTCATGGATCATCTGGTCGATCTTGTAGAAGCGCTCAGTGCGATCCATGACGGCTTTCCGAGATGAATTGGCGGAAGTGTTCGAGGCGGCGTGGATGAATGGTACCAGCGGCGACAGCCTCCTTGATCGCGCAGCCGGGCTCGGCGTCGTGCTGGCAATCGCGGAAGCGGCACTTGCCGAGGAAGGGGCGGAACTCGGCGAAGCCGAATTCGATTTGCTGCGGCGTGAGATGTTTGAGGCCGAATTCCTGCAGGCCGGGGCTGTCGATCAGCGTACCGCCCGGGCAGATGTCCTGGGGCAGCTTGTAGAGGCGGGCATAGGTGGTGGTGTGCTTGCCGCTGTCGAGGGCGGTCGAGAGTTCGCGGGTCGGCGCGGCGGCGCCGGGCACCAGGGCATTGGTCAGGGTGGACTTGCCCATGCCGGATTGGCCGACCATGACCGAGCTCTCTCCCACCAGCAGCGGCAGGAGCGGCGAGGCATCCAGTTTGGCCGAGAGTTCGACGACGCGGCAGCCGAGCGCGACGAAGGGCGCCAGCAGCTTCCTCGCGGCCGGGAGGGCCGTCGTCAGGTCGGACTTGTTGAGGACGATGGTGGTGGTGAGGCCTTCGTGCTCGGCGGCGACCAGCGCCCGGCTGAGCAGCATGTCGGAAAACGAGGGATCGGTGGCGACTACCAGCAGCAATTGCGTGGCGTTGGCGGCGATGAGCTTTTGCCGATAGAGATCGCTGCGGTAGAGCAGGCTGCGCCGCACGGCGTGACCGGTGATCTGGCCTTCGGGCGTGAGCTCGACTTCGTCGCCGACGGCGAAGGGGCTTTTCTTGCCGCGCGGATAACCGGTGGCGAGCGTGCCGTCGGCGAACTCGATCTCGTAGTGCCGGCCGAAGGCGGCGACGATGCGGCCGTGGCGGTTCGCGGATTTGCTCAATGCGTCTTACAGCGTGAGCAGGGCATCGATCTTGGCCGCGCAGATGAAGTCGTTTTCCGAAAGGCCGCCGATCGCGTGCGTGGTGTAGCTGACCGTGCACTGGCCCCAGCCGACGGCGAGGTCGGGGTGATGGTCCTCGCGGTGCGAGATCCAGGCCGTGGCATTGACGAAGGCCATGGTCTCGTAATAGTTCTTGAAGCTGTAGGTCTTGCTGATGACCTTGCCCTGGCGCTGCCAGCCCGGCAGCGTGGCCAGCATTGCGGCGGCTTCGTCGTCGGTGAGCGGCGGCACGCCGCCTTCGCAGGGCTTACATCTGCCGTTGGACAGATCGCAGACCATGGTCATTGTGTTTCCTTTAACGTGAAACAACTCGTTCGGTGCAACGGGTGACAGTCGAGCGAAGCGAGCCGACTGGAAGCCTCCCCGTGAGGGGAGGATGGGAGGGGCGGGTCTTTAATTCGCTCTTAACGTGTTTCATGATCGGCGGGCGACTCTAGCTGCCATGAAAGTTAAGCGCCGTGCAGCCGCGCGATGCGCTGGCTGGCTGGCGGGTGGGAATCGTGGAACAGCGAATGCAGCGGGTCTGGCGTCAGGGTTGCAGCATTGTCGCGATACAGCTTGACCAGCGCGGCGATCAGGTCGCTGGCGGCGGTCTGCTTCGCGGCGTAGGCGTCGGCTTCGTATTCGTGGCGGCGCGAGAGCGCGGAGGTCAGCGGTGCCAGCGGAAAGAGGAAGGCCGGCAGCACCATGGAGAATAGCAGCAGGCCCATTGCCGTATTGCCGGAAGCGACTCCCAGGCCGGCGTAAAACCAGGGCTGATCGATCAGTTGGCCAAGCAGCCAGAGGAAGGCCAGGCTGAGTGCGCCCGAGAGCACGATGCGCTTGATCACGTGGCGATGATGGAAATGCCCGAGCTCGTGCGCCAGCACGGCCTCGATTTCCGGCGGCGCCAGCTTTTCCAGCAGGGTGTCGAAAAACACGATGCGCTTGGCGCGGCCGAATCCGGTGAAATAGGCATTGCCATGCGCCGAGCGCTTCGAGCCGTCCATCACGAACAGGCCGGAGGAGGCAAAGCCGCAGCGGTCTAGGAGGGCTTCGATGCGTGCTTTCAGCGAGGCATCTTCGAGCGGCGTGAACTTGTTGAACAGCGGCGCGATGACGGTCGGGTATAGGAAGAGGATAAGCAGGTTGGTCGCCAGCCAGACCAGCCAGACATATAGCCACCAGTTCCGGCCCATTACGTCCATCAGCCACAGCACGGCGAACAGCAGCGGGCCGCCGATCAGCACCGTGAGCGCTGCGCCCTTGGCCAGGTCGGCCAGCCACAGCGGCCAGGTCAGCTTGTTGAAGCCGAAGCGGGCTTCGATGCGAAAGGTACGGTAGAGGCTGGCCGGCAGGCCGGTGACAAAGCCGATCAGGCCGGCGCAGGCGAACAGGGCCAGACCGTGCAGATAGCCGCTGCCCAGCCAGCCGTCAAGGTTGCGGTCGATCAGGGCGAGCGCCCCGCCGAGTGTCAGGGCCAGCAGGACCACCGTGTCGATGGCAATTTCAACGAGACCGACGCGCACTTTGGCCACCGTGTAGTCGGCCGCCTTGCGATGGTCGACGAGTTCGATGCGGCCGAAGAAGTCGGCCGGCACCTGCTCACGGCGGGCGACGACATGACGCAGGTGGCGGAAGTCGAGCCAGAGGCGCAGGGCCGTCGATACGGCAAGGGCGGCAAGGAATAGAAATGTGAATTGGCTTGGGGTCATGGGCAGGGGCCCGCTGTGCGAAAATGCGACGACACAAGGACAGGCTTTGGAAAATTATGGCACAGGATCAGAACGCGCTCGTCTGGCTCGACATGGAAATGACCGGCCTCAATCCCGACAATGATCGCATCATAGAGCTGGCGATGGTTGTCACCAACGCGAATCTGGATGTGGTGGCCGAGGTGCCGACCTGGGTGGTGCATCAGTCCGATGCGGTGCTCGACGGCATGGACGAGTGGAACCGCAACACCCATGGCCGCTCCGGCCTGATCCAGCGGGTAAAGGAGTCGATTCTGAGCGAAGCCGAAGTCGAAGCGCAGGCGCTTGAATTTTTGCGGCGCCACGTGCCGCGCATGACCACGCCGATGTGCGGCAATTCGATTTGCCAGGACCGGCGCTTCATGGCGCGCTACATGCCGAAACTCGAGGACTGGTTCCATTACCGCAATCTCGACGTGTCGACGCTCAAGGAATTGTGCAAGCGCTGGAAGCCGGACGTGGCGAAGGGGTTGAAGAAACATGGCAAGCACGAGGCGCTGGCGGACGTGCTCGAGTCGATCAACGAACTCAAGTATTACCGCGAGCATTTCCTCAAAATGTAATCATTCGACTCGCCGATAGAGCCGCAGGCGTTCGCTCTTGTCGCCCGGACGCGCGGTTTCGCGGACCAGCGTCCACCCCGGCAGGCTATTTTCGGTGTTGGGTGCAGCCTGCATGATCAGGTGCCGGCAGTCCCTGGCACGGCTGCCGCCGACGGTGCGGATGCCGTTGAAGTAGTCGAGGGAGGCACGTTGCGCCAGCCCCAGGCCGCGCCGCGCGATGCAGCCAGGATGATTGCCCAGTGCATGGCGGAAGTCGGCGCTGACGCTGCGGTAGCTTTTCCCATAGTCGATCCACGGCAGCCAGAGCGCCACCAGCAGCAGCCAGATGGTGGTCAGGCCCACGCTCCAGCGCGCCGCCGCACGCCAGGGCGAGCGCGGTGAGCGCAGCATGACCGCGATCCAGCCGACAGTGACGGCGATCGCAATCACGATGGCAAGCGTGGAGACCTCGGCAATGAAGCCGGGGGCCGGTTTGCTGAAGTTCTTGGCCACTCTTGCCGGTTCCCCGGTGAGCATGGCAATGCCGCCCAGCCAGATCAGGGACGCGGCCAGCGTAAAGGTCATCATGCCGAACCAGTCGAAGGCACTTGCCGCGCCGCGCCGCAACCGGCCCGCGCCGGCAGCTGCCAGAAGGGTGAGCGGGACGAGTGCGGGCATCAGTGCAGTCGCTTTGGGTACGTCGGCAAAAAACGCCAGCAGGGCCGCGGCGGTGGCGGCCAGCAGCAAGGCGGTTGGTGGCTTGAACAGATTCCGCCGCTCCAGCCAGAGACTCCACAAGGCCAATGGCAACACGGGCCAACTGGCCCAGACCAACAGTTCGAGATGGTTGCGACTGAAGCCTCCGCGCAGTGTCAGGCTTTCCTTTTCGGCGTTCCACCAGATATCGAACAGGGCGGGGGACTGCTGCCACAACAGCCAGGGCCACGGCAGTATCAGCAGCAGCGCGGCGCAGGCCGCGGCGAGCCATGCGGCAAGGCTGCCGCGCATCCGCCAGGCAGGGTGCAGGAACAGCATCAGGCCTGTTGCAAGCTGGATGGCGGCGCTATCGATGCCGGCGCCGAGGAAGCCGATGCCTATCCCGGCGCCGAAGATCAATCCGCCCCGCAGTGTTTCCGCTCGCCAGGCGGAGAGGCCCCACAGAGAGATGATGAAACCGGTAATCGCCACTATGGCCGGTTGGGCCTCGTGCAGTGGTACCAGCAGGCCGAGGGTGCCGATGGCGAGCAAGGGAGCGGCCACCGCGGCGCTTGCTCCCAGCAGTTGCTGCGCCATGCGCGAAAGGATTGCTAGAAAGGCAGCGCCGAACAGGACCGAAGCAAGGCGGGCGGCGTCGTGCCAGGGCAACAAGCCTCCCAGCAGCTTGCCGCACAGGGCCGCCACCCAGTGATACAGCGGTGGTGAAACCAGCCAGGGGTCACCGGCGATGCGCGGCACCAGCCAATCGCCCGCGCCCATGCCGAATGCGACACCGAGGTGCAGCATGTCTTCGGCTTTCCACGGGTCGTGTCCCACGGCTCCGGCCAACAGCCAGATGGTGCAGAGAAACAATGCGCCGCGCCGCGCCAGGATCGGCGCGGGGCTGTGGTTGCGGTCAGTCAGGTCGGGCACGGTGGGAGATTACCAGCGCCATGAACGTCCGGGGATACCGTCCCGGCCCAAAGGGCCGGGACATAAAAAAGGCAGCCCGAAAGCTGCCTTTTCGTGATGCCGTGAGGTGCTGGCGCAGACTCAGGCCGCTTTCTTGCTGTACTTCTGGCGGAAACGCTCGACACGGCCGGCGGTGTCGACAATCTTCTGCTTGCCGGTATAGAACGGATGGCAGGCGGAGCAGACTTCGATATGCAGCGGCTTGATGCTTGTGGAGCGGGTGCTGAACTTGTTGCCGCAACTGCAGGTGACTTCGATGTCACCGTAGTTCGGGTGTATGGCGTCTTTCATTTCATTGTCCTTTCAGGTGCAGGCGCGGTTCGTGGTTTTGGCGAACCGACGGAGCCCGACATTATCCGCTAATTTCGGCCTCTGTGCAATCAGCGTCGCGACATCAGCGCTGGCGCATGGCGTCGAAGAACTCGCCGTTGTTCTTGGTCGCCTTGACCTTGTCCAGCAGGAACTCCATGGCTTCCATGTCGTCCATGTTGTACAGTAGCTTGCGCAGGATCCACATTTTCTGCAGCACGGCGGGTACCAGCAACAGTTCTTCGCGACGGGTGCCCGAACGATTGACGTTGATGGCCGGGTAGACGCGTTTTTCCGCCATCTTGCGGTCAAGGTGGATTTCCATGTTGCCGGTGCCCTTGAACTCCTCGTAGATGACGTCGTCCATGCGCGAGCCGGTTTCGATCAGCGCGGTGGCGATGATGGTCAGCGAGCCCCCTTCCTCGATGTTGCGGGCGGCGCCGAAGAAGCGCTTGGGTTTTTGCAGGGCATTGGCATCGACGCCGCCGGTGAGCACCTTGCCCGAGGCGGGTTGCACCGTGTTGTAGGCGCGCGCCAGTCGGGTGATGGAGTCAAGCAAGATGACCACGTCGCGCTTGTGCTCGACCAGGCGCTTGGCCTTTTCGATGACCATTTCGGCCACCTGGACGTGGCGCGTGGCCGGTTCGTCGAAGGTCGAGGCGATCACTTCGCCCTTGACGGTGCGGGACATTTCCGTCACTTCTTCAGGCCGCTCGTCGATCAGCAGGACGATCAGGGTGACATCGGGATGGTTGGTGGTGATGGCGTGGGCAACGTGCTGCATCAGCACGGTCTTGCCCGCCTTGGGCGGCGACACGATCAGGCCGCGCTGGCCCTTGCCGATCGGCGCGATCATGTCGATCACGCGGCTGGTGATGTTCTCTTCGCTGCGGATGTCGCGTTCGAGCAGCATGTGGTTCGTCGGATGCAGCGGCGTCAGGTTCTCGAACAGAATCTTGTGTTTCGCCGCTTCCGGTCCCTCGCCATTGACGCGATCCACCTTTACCAGTGCGAAATAGCGTTCGCCTTCCTTGGGTGTGCGGATCTCGCCTTCAACGGTATCGCCGGAGTGGAGATTGAAGCGGCGCACCTGGCTCGGGCTGATGTAAATGTCATCAGCGTTGGAGAGGTAGGACGCCTCGGGCGAACGCAGGAAGCCGAATCCATCGGGGAGAATTTCCAGCACGCCATCACCAAAGATGGTTTCGCCTTTTTTGGCCTGGTTCTTCAGCAGGGCGTAAATCAGCTCCTGCTTGCGCAACCGGTTGGCGTTCTCGATATTGTTGGCGGCCGCCATCTCCAGCAGTTGGCTGACATGATGGGCTTTGAGCTCGGATAGGTGCATGGACTACCTGCGCAGAAATCCCGGCGGGATGCGCCGGAACAGAGGGGTGTAGGGGATGAATTCGGGAAAGAATTCGGTCAGGAAGGGAACCGAATCGGCGCCATCAAGTCGCGGGCGCCTGTCTTGCTGTTCAGCGGCCCGGAATTAGGCTCCGGGCCGAAATGTAACGGGATCAGAGATTGCTGTCAATGAATGCCGTGAGTTGCGACTTCGACAGGGCGCCCACTTTTTGCGCCTCCACGGCGCCGCCCTTGAACAGAAGCAGCGTCGGGATACCGCGGATGCCGAACTCGCCGGGCACCTTGGGGTTGTCGTCAATGTTCAGCTTGGCCACACGCAGCTTGCCGGAATAATCCCTCGCCACCTCGTCGAGAATGGGAGCGATCATCTTGCAGGGGCCGCACCATTCGGCCCAGAAGTCGACCAGAGTCGGTATGGCGGAGTCGAGCACTTCTGTTTTGAAAGTGCTGTCGGTGACGTGGTGAATGTGTTCGCTCATGGATTCCTCAGGGAGTTTTTGCGCTCGGGTTGCCGCATCTGCGGCCGGTAGGCGCGATGATTTGCAAGGACTGCAGTCGCCTGCATGGTCGAATCCTAGCAAAAAAAATCCGCCATGGCGAACTCTGCCCTGCGCCAACGCCACAGGGCAATGGTACATTGCCTGCTGAAACCGGAGCGAAGCCATGACCTACGTTGTCACCGAAACCTGCATCAAATGCAAATACACGGATTGCGTGGATGTTTGTCCCGTGGATTGTTTCCACGAGGGGCCGAACTTCCTCGTGATCGATCCCGAAGAGTGCATCGACTGCACTCTGTGTGTTGCCGAGTGCCCGGTGGAGGCTATCTTTGCCGAGGATGACGTGCCAAAGGGACAGGAGCACTTCATCGCGCTGAATGCCGAACTGACAAAGACATGGCCGGTCATCATCGAACGCAAGGAGCCGCCGGCCGATGCCGACGAGTGGGTGGGAAAGCCGGGAAAACTGAGCCTGCTGGAGCGCTGAGATTCCATGTCCGGCAATACCTTCGGCTCCCTTTTTTGTGTCACTTCATTCGGTGAATCTCACGGGCCGGCGATTGGCTGCGTGGTTGACGGCTGTCCTCCGGGCCTGGAGATATCGACGGCGGAAATCCAGGCCGACCTTGATCGGCGCAAGCCAGGAACATCAAGGCACGTCACCCAGCGGCGCGAATCGGATACGGTCGAGATTCTCTCGGGTGTATTCGATGGTCGCACCACGGGTACGCCGATCGGCTTGCTGATTCGCAACGAAGACCAGCGCAGCAAGGACTACGGCAATATCGCCGAAACATTCCGGCCGGGCCATGCCGACTACACCTACTGGCAGAAATACGGGATTCGCGATCATCGCGGCGGCGGTCGTTCTTCCGCGCGCGAGACGGCCGTGCGCGTTGCCGCCGGGGCCATTGCCAGAAAGTGGCTGCAGCAGCGCTACGGGGTGACGGTGCGCGGCTGGATGAGCCAACTGGGAAGCATCGAGATTCCCTGGCAGGATGAGGCCGCGATCGATGGCAATCCCTTTTTTGTCGCCAATGCAGAAATTGTTCCCCAACTCGAAGACTACATGGATGCCCTGCGCAAATCGGGCGATTCTGTGGGGGCCGAGATTACCGTGGTGGGGCGAGGCGTTCCGGTTGGCTGGGGCGACCCGGTCTACGGCCGTCTCGATGCCGACCTTGCTTACGCCATGATGGGCATCAACGCCGTCAAGGGTGTGGAAGTTGGCGCCGGCTTTGCCTCGGTGACGCAGAAGGGCAGCGAACACGGCGATGAACTGACCCCCGAGGGCTTCCTCGCCAACAATGCGGGAGGAATACTGGGCGGCATTTCGACCGGGCAGGATGTGGTGGTGAAGATGGCGGTCAAGCCTACTTCGAGCATTCGTCTGCCGCGCCGTACCATCAATCTTGCCGGAGAGCCGGCAGTTATCGAAACCCACGGCCGACATGATCCCTGTGTCGGCATTCGCGCCACACCGATCGCCGAAGCCATGCTGGCGCTGGTGCTGATCGACGCCGCTTTGCATCATCGCGCCCAATGCGCCGATGTCGAATGCCCGACGCCGCGAATTCCTGCCCGACCACCGGTAAAATAGCCTTTGTCATTGAATCGTTTATCACAGGAAAAGCAATGAACGTTGATCATCACGACCTGCAGCACGAGTTTCCCGAATACGCCGAGACAATCCATGCTCTCAAGCTGGGCAGCTTGCGTTTTTCCCATCGGTTTGACGAGTACAACGCGCTGACCACGGAAATAGAGGAACTGGAAATCAAGGACTCGCCCGTCGCCGATACGGCGCTGGAGGACATGAAGAAGCTGCGCCTGAAACTCAAGGACGAGCTTTACGCCATGTTGCAGGCCCACAAGGCCTGAGGGAAGCAGCCTCCTGGATTAACGGAGCCGCCGGCAACGGTTGGCGGTACTTGTCATGGGGCAAAACGGACGCCTGTCCGCCTGGTATTTCTGGTATTTCGCCTTCATCGGCGCCTTCCTGCCGTATTTCGCGCTCTACCTGCAATCCATCGGTCTTTCTGCTGCACGCATTGCCGTGCTGATGTCGCTTGGGCAGTTCATGCGGCTGCTGGCACCGCTGTTGTGGAGCTGGCTGGCAGACAGCGGCGGCAGGCGCGTGCGCATCGTCGTTGCGTCGACGGCGGCCTCGCTGGCCAGTTTTTCGGTGGTATTCCTGACGCAGGATTTTGTCGGATTGCTGATCGGCATGGCGATCCTGCATTTCTTCTGGAGCGCATCGCTGCCCCTGGTCGAGGCCCTGACGCTGGGGCATCTTGCCGCCAATCCGGAACGCTACGGCCGAATCCGGCTCTGGGGTTCGGTTGGCTTTATTGTCACGGTGATGGGGGTCGGTTTCCTGCTCGACTCGGCGCCAATCAGTTCACAACTCTGGGTGAGTTGGGCTCTGTTGCTGGGTACGTTTGTCAGTGCCCTGACCCTGACCGAAATAAAGGGCTACGCGGGCCTGGCTGCGGGCCCGATTCTGCAGGTGGTGCGCCAGCGCAAAGTAGGGTTCCTGCTGGGCGCCGGGCTGCTGATGTCTGCGGCGCACGGCGCCCTGTATGTCTTCTACTCGATCCATCTGGTGGCGCAAGGCTACGGCAAAACGCTGGTCGGGCTGCTGTGGACTTTGGGCGTGGTTGCCGAGATCGTGGTGTTTCTGCTGATGCCACGGATTTCCGTTCAGATTTCCCTGCGGCGGATTCTACTGGCCTGCTTTGCCCTGGCGGCCTTGCGTTTCATGCTGATTGGCTGGGCAGTCGAGTTCATTGGCCTCCTGGTGGTCGCCCAGTTGCTGCATGGCGCGAGCTTTGGCGCACACCATGCAGCGACCATGGCGGCTCTCAATCGCTGGTTCGTGCCAGGCCAGCAGGCACGGGCGCAGGCGCTGTATGGCAGCGTTGCCTATGGCGCCGGCGGCCTGGGTGGCGCCTTGCTGGCGGGTGTCCTCTGGGAAAGATCCGGCCCGGGAATCACTTTCAGCGCTGCGTCCCTGCTCGCTGCAATCGGCCTGATTCTCGTCTGGCGCGGTGTTCCGGGTGATTCGGCGGGGTCAGCTGTGCGATAATTCCCGGCTCACGCTGACGCTTCATAAATCATGTCAAGAACGCTTTACGAGAAACTTTGGGACAGCCATGTCGTCCATGTCGAAGAGGACGGCACCGCACTGCTCTACATCGATCGCCATCTGGTGCACGAAGTGACCAGTCCGCAGGCCTTCGAAGGTCTGAAACTCGCGGGGCGCAAGCCCTGGCGCATTTCATCCATTGTCGCCACGGCCGATCACAACACGCCGACCTCGCACTGGGAGCTCGGCATCCAGGACCCGATTTCGCGCCAACAGGTGGAAACCCTCGACGCCAATATTCGTGAAGTGGGGGCCTTGGCCTATTTTCCCTTCAAGGACAAACGCCAGGGAATCGTGCATGTCGTCGGCCCGGAAAACGGCGCCACGCTGCCCGGCATGACCGTGGTGTGTGGCGATTCGCATACCTCGACGCACGGTGCTTTTGCCTGCCTCGCTCACGGCATCGGCACCTCGGAAGTGGAGCACGTGCTGGCGACGCAATGCCTGTTGCAGAAGAAGTCGAAGACCCTGCTGGTCAGGGTCGAAGGCAAGGTAGGCGCTGGCGTCACGGCGAAAGACATCGTACTGGCGCTGATCGGCCGCATCGGCACGGCGGGTGGTAACGGTTACGCCATCGAATTCGGTGGCGAGGCGATTCGCGCGTTGTCGATGGAAGGCCGCATGACGGTGTGCAACATGGCCATCGAGGCCGGCGCCCGGGTTGGTTTCGTTGCTGCCGACGAGACGACCATTGCCTATCTCAAAGGCCGCAACTTTGCACCCAAGGGTGAGGACTGGGACAAGGCTGTGGCCCAATGGCGCATGCTGGTATCCGACGCGGATGCCTGCTTTGATGCCGTGATCGAAATGGATGCCCGCCAGATCGTGCCGCAGGTGACCTGGGGTACTTCCCCGGAAATGGTGACCGGGATCGATGGCACGGTGCCGGCGCCCGAGGACTTCAGCGATCCGGTCAAGAGCGAAGGGGTTGCGCGCGCGCTTCAGTACATGGGCTTGACGCCGCGCATGCGCATCGACCAGATCCCGATCGACAAGGTTTTCATCGGCTCCTGTACCAATTCCCGCATTGAAGATTTGCGTGCAGCGGCAGCGGTGGCCAGGGGACGCAAGCTTGCCGCCAATGTCAAACTGGCGCTGGTGGTGCCTGGCTCCGGGCTGATCAAGGAGCAGGCAGAAGCCGAGGGGCTGGACAAGATATTCATCGCGGCGGGCTTCGAGTGGAGGCAACCGGGTTGTTCCATGTGCCTGGCGATGAATGACGATCGCCTTGAGCCAGGTGAGCGTTGTGCCTCGACTTCGAACCGCAACTTCGAAGGCCGCCAGGGTGCCGGCGGCAGAACACATCTCGTCAGCCCTGCGATGGCTGCTGCTGCCGCGATTGCCGGACGCTTTGCTGATGTCCGTCACTTGTTGTGAGGAATGAAATCATGATCCGCATTTTTGTCGTTTCCATCCTGATGCTTGTGTTGTCGGCCTGCAATACCGTGCAAGGTATCGGCAAGGACCTCAAGAAGGGCGGCGACGCCATCGAGAAGTCGGCCAGGTAATGGAGAAATTCATCAAGTTCGATGGTCTGGTGGCGCCGCTTGATCGCGCCAACGTCGATACCGACGCCATCATCCCGAAACAGTTTCTCAAGTCGATCAAGCGTTCCGGCTTCGGCCCGAATGCTTTTGACGAGTGGCGCTATCTCGACCACGGCGAACCGGGGCAGGACAGCTCAAAGAGAGTAAGGAATCCGAATTTCGTGCTCAACCAGCAGCGCTACCAGGGTGCTTCGATCCTGCTCGCACGGAGCAACTTCGGTTGCGGTTCGTCGCGCGAACACGCGCCCTGGGCGCTGCACGACTTTGGTTTTCGGGCCATTGTCGGCGAGTCTTTCGCAGATATTTTTTTCAATAACTGTTTCAAGAATGGCCTGCTGCCCATTGTCTTGCCAAAGGTCGAGATGGATGCACTGTTTGGTCTGACCGAACATTCGCCCGGCTATCGGCTGACAATCGACCTGCCGGCGCAACGGGTCGTGCGTCCTGACGGTTACGCAATCCATTTTGACGTCGACGCTTTCCGCAAGGAATGCCTGCTCAATGGCTGGGACGATATCGGCCTCACCTTGCGCCACGCCGAAAAGATTCGTGAGTTCGAGGCGCGTCGCCGCACGGAACAACCGTGGCTATTTGCCTAGGGGATTGTCAATGAAGATCTGTGTTCTGCCCGGAGATGGCATCGGGCCGGAAATCATAGCCGAGGCCGTTCGGGTCCTGCAGGCGCTCGATCTCAAGATGGAGATGGAAGAAGCCCTGCTCGGTGGCTGCGCGGTGGATGCTACCGGTGACCCCTATCCGGTAGCGACGCAGAAGTTGGCACTGGCAGCCGACGCAATCCTGCTTGGCGCCGTAGGCGGCCCCAAGTGGGACAGCAATCCGCGCGAGCAGCGGCCCGAGCGTGGCCTGCTGGGCATCCGCAAGCAGCTCGGACTGTTTGCCAACCTGCGCCCGGCGATCCTCTATCCCGAGCTTGCCAATGCGTCCAGCCTCAAGCCCGAAGTGGTGGCCGGGCTGGATATCCTCATCGTGCGCGAACTGACCGGCGACATCTACTTCGGCCAGCCACGCGGCATCGAGATGCGCAATGGCGAACGCTTCGGCTTCAACACCATGCATTACACCGAGAGCGAAATCCGGCGCATCCTGCGGGTAGCATTCGACGCAGCGCGCAAGCGCAACCGCAAGGTCTGTTCGGTCGACAAGATGAACGTGCTCGAGTGTACCCAACTGTGGCGTGACGTTGCCACCGAGACAGGGCGGGAATACCCGGACGTCGAGCTTTCGCACATGCTGGTCGATAATGCGGCGATGCAACTGGTGAAGAACCCCCGACAGTTCGACGTCATGGTCACCGGCAACATGTTCGGTGACATCCTGTCCGACGAAGCGTCGATGCTGACGGGCTCGATCGGCATGCTGCCGTCGGCTTCGCTGGATGCCAACAACAAGGGGCTTTACGAGCCCTCGCATGGTTCGGCGCCGGACATCGCCGGCAAGGGCGTTGCCAACCCGCTGGCGACAATTCTTTCCGTGGCCATGATGCTGCGCTACACTTTTGCCAACGAGGTTGCCGCCAGGCGCGTCGAGGATGCAGTGAAAAAAGTGCTGGCGCAGGGTTTGCGCACTGGCGACATTTACGAGGCGGGAATGAAGAAGGTCGGCACACGGGAAATGGGTGACGCAGTACTTGCGGCAATGTAATTCAATAACGAGAGATAGATCATGAAGCGTGTAGGTCTGGTGGGTTGGCGTGGCATGGTGGGTTCGGTGCTGATGCAGCGCATGCGTGAGGAGAATGATTTCGCCCTCATCGAGCCGGTATTTTTCACGACGTCGAATCCCGGTGGCAAGGCGCCTGCGTTCGCCAGCGGCGCATCACCGCTCAAGGATGCCAAAGACATCAATGAACTGAAGGCGCTGGACATCATCATCAGCTGTCAGGGCGGTGACTACACCACGGAAGTGTTTCCGAAGCTGCGCGCGGCTGGCTGGAAAGGCCACTGGATCGATGCGGCGTCCAGCCTGCGCATGAAAGATGAAACCGTGATCATTCTCGACCCCGTGAACCTTGACGTGATCAAGGACAGTCTGGCGCAGGGCGGCCGCAACTGGATCGGCGGCAATTGCACCGTGAGTCTGATGCTGATGGCGCTGGGCGGCCTGTTCAAGGCGGGGTTGGTCGAGTGGATGACGTCGATGACCTATCAGGCGGCATCCGGTGCGGGCGCGCAGAACATGCGCGAACTGCTGGCGCAGATGGGCGAGACGCATCGCGTGGTGAAGAATCTGCTCGATGATCCTGCTTCAGCAATCCTCGACATCGACCGTGAAGTGGCCGGCATTCTGCGCGACGACGGTTTCCCTACGGCAAATTTCGGCGTACCGCTGGCCGGTTCGCTGATTCCCTGGATCGACAAGGATCTCGGCAACGGCCAGAGCCGCGAGGAATGGAAGGGGCAGGCCGAAACCAACAAGATTCTTGGTCACACCGCGGCGCCGATTCCGGTCGATGGCCTCTGTGTGCGCATCGGCGCGATGCGCTGTCATTCGCAGGCTTTTACCATCAAGTTGACGAGGGATGTACCGCTGGACGAGATCAATGGCATCTTGGCGGCTCACAACGATTGGGTTAAGGTTGTGCCGAATCAGCGCGAGGTCACCTTGAAGGAATTGACGCCGACGGCCGTGACTGGGACCTTGAGCGTTCCCGTGGGACGTCTGCGCAAGCTCAGCATGGGGCCGGAATATTTGTCGGCGTTTACGGTTGGCGATCAACTGCTTTGGGGCGCTGCGGAACCCTTGCGGCGCATGCTGCGTATCCTGTTGCATTGACGCCGCGCGCCGGATGCGAACAGAATGTAATGGGAAGGTTGAGCTTGCATCGCTAACACCATGATGTTATTTTAGTTACGACCGTTGCGCTTAACGCCGAAATCCGCAGGGGATATCTCCCTCGCCTCGTGCGGCGACATATAGCTGGTGTTACCTCCAGAAACCTTGTTTTGATAACATGATAAAAAGCCCGTCGGGAGTCACAGTGCCCAATACTGACAAGCGAAATCGTTTCAAAGCCACCGTGATAGCGGCGGCGATTGCTGTCCTGCCTCTGGCGTCACATGCCGCCGGGTTGGGAAAGATCACCGTGCTCTCGGCATTGGGGCAGCCACTCAAGGCTGAACTTGAAGTTACCGCAACCCGCGATGAAGCGGCTTCACTGGTTGCCAAGGTAGCGGCTACCGACGCCTTCCGTCAGGCAGGGATTGAATACTCGCCGGCATTGGCAACCTTGAGGTTTTCCCGCGACATCAAGGAACGCGGTGGCCGTCGCTACCTTGAAGTCAGCACTGATCGTCCCTTGAACGAGCCGTTCATCGACATGCTGGTTGAATTGAGCTGGTCTTCGGGACGGCTGGTTCGCGAGTACACGTTCCTGCTTGATCCGCCTGATCTCACTGCCAAAATGGCTCCGGCGCCGATCGCAGCCCCCGAGGTCAGGGCCGAGCCCGCGATGGCCAAGTCGACGGAGAAAACGGAGGCACTGCTTGCGGAAACCCGCCCGGTACCCGATAGTCGTCCGATGGCGTCAAAACCGCCGGTTGAGAAGTCCGCGGTCGGTAGTTCGCGTACCGTGGTTGCTGGCGATACCCTCGGCAGGATTGCGGCGCAGACAAAGCCGGACGGTGTCAGCCTTGATCAGATGCTGGTTTCACTGTTCCGCAGCAACAGGGAGGCGTTTGATGGCAGCAATATGAATCGCCTCAAGGCCGGCAAGATTCTTTCAATCCCCGATGCCGAGACGGCGAGCGGGGTTTCCGCCAGCGACGCACGCAAGGAGATTGTCGCGCAGGCAGTGGATTTCAACGCTTATCGCAAGCGCTTGGCAAGTGCCGTAGCAGCCGAGCCGGCAAAGGAGCAAGAGGCCAAGCAAGCGGTCAGTGGCAAGATTGCGCCCAAAGTCGAGGATAAGGCGCCACTGGCGACGGGCAAGGACAAGCTTGAAGTTTCTCGCACCGAAGCGGCGAAGGATGCCAAGGGCAAACCGTTACAGGGCCGTATTGCAGCGCTTGAAGAGGATCTGGTGTCGCGCGACCGGGCACTCAAGGAGGCCGGCAGCCGCATTGTCGAACTGGAAAAGAATCTCGGTGACCTGAAGAAACTCGCAGAGATGAAGAGCCAGGCCGGTGCCGATCTGCAGAAGCAGGCTCAGGCGACCAAACCCGCGCCGGCAGAGGCAAAGAAGCCGGATGTTCCCGCACCCGCGGTGAAGCCAGCAGAGCCGGCGAAGCTGCCGGAGGTGGCCAAGGTCGCAGAGCCGCCCAAGCCCGTCGATCCGTCGAAGCCAGTTGAGCCCGCCAAGGCAGAAGCCGCCAAGCCAGACGACGCGGCGAAGCCTGCCGATGCTGGCGCCGCAGCCAAACCGGCAGATGGAGAGAAGCCTGCCGAAGCACCCAAGCCGCCTCCGCCAAAGAAGAAGCCTGCGCTCCCACCCCCACCTCCGCCTGAGCCGGACTTCCTTGATGAAAACGCGCCGCTGGTATTCGGTGGCGGTGCCGTACTGGCCCTTCTGTTTGGCTGGTTGGGGATTTCGGCTTTCCGCAAGAAGCGCGCAGCTGCGGCTGAAGCCAACGCAACAATCGCCGAAACTGATCTGTCGGCCCATTCGCTGTTCAGTTCAACCACGGTAGCCCCCCCCCCGGGCGAGCAGGAAGCCAGCCAGTTCAGCTCGACCGGAATGGGCATGGCCGCTCACCAGGAGACGGTTGATCCGGTCGTCGAAGCAGATACCTTCCTGGCTTTCGGCCGCGATGCGCAGGCGGAAGAGATTCTTCTGGAAGCGCAGAAGACTGATCCGCAGCGGCAGGCGATTCATCTGAAGCTGCTCGACATCTATTCCGCGCGCAAGAATGTTTCCCAGTTTGAATCGGTAGCGAAGCAGTTACATGCCGTGACCGGCGGTGCCGGTGCGGGATGGGAGAAAGCGGCGGCCATGGGAGCCGCTCTCGATCCGGGGAATTCCCTCTACGGAGCCATGCCCGCCACGGCTCAGGCGGTGACTCCAGCCGTCGCATCGGATATGGATGCCACGATGGTCCTCCAGCACGACCAGAGTAGCGAGGAGAAAGCGCCGCAGGCTGTTGCAGCAGTTTCTGCAGATAGCGAGGCTGCTGTCCTGGACTTCGATCTGGATATTGGTACCGCTGACGTGGCAATCCCGGCAGCTGCTTCTGCAGCCCCGGCGGCCGACGCCGATGCTGTCGTGCTGGATTTTGATCTCGACCTGGGAGCCCCCGAGGCTGCAACCCCTGCTGTTGCGCCCGAGGCCGAGCCCAAGAGCGAATTGGCGGGACTCGACATCGATTTTGACATGCCGACACAGGCGCCTTCGGCCCCTGCACTTGATCTCCCGCTTGCCGCAGGGAAGCCCGCCGCAGCTCCGGAAGCACCCGCTGCGGCAACTGCAGATTCTGGCAGCATCGATTTCGACTTCGATCTGGGCACGCCCGAGGCCGCAGAATCAGCGCCCTTGCCCGAGATGTCTCTTGAGATTGCTGTGCCGGCTGCCAGTCCAGCACCGGCGATGCTCGATCTGGGCGGCATCAGCCTGGAACTCGATGCGCCCGTGGTTTCGACTGGCGCAGAGCCCGGGCCGGTTACTGCAGATGTGCCCGACAACCCCGAAGTGGCCACCAAGCTTGAACTGGCGGTGGCCTATGAGGAAATGGGCGATCGCGACGGCGCCCGCGAACTGTTCCAGGAAGCGCTGGCTGAAGGTAGCCCTGCGCAGCAGAAAGTGGCCCGCGCCAAGCTTGACAGTCTCGGCTGATCAACCACGTTCTCCCGGTGCCTGTGCGCCGGGAGACGTTTTTCCCGTGAATCGTCCGCATCCCGCAAGCCTGATCCTGCTTGGCGTTGCTGCGCTCCTGGCGGCCTCTTCCCGTGATGGAATCGCGTTGTTCCTTGCGGGTTCGGGACTCACGCTCTTGGCGCTGGTCGCGGCAAGGTCGCATATGCGCTTGCTGCTGAAACGCAGTCGCTGGCTGTTGCTGACGATGCTGGTGATGTTCGGCTGGCTGACACCGGGAACTCCCGCCCTGAATCTTCCCGGTGCGACTCAGGAAGGGCTGCTGCTCGCTGCGGACAACCTGACGCGCCTGCTTATCGCAATTGCCATCGTCGCGTTGATATTGAAGGCCTTGTCTTCCGCGGAGCTGGTCGCGGGCATGCGCTCGCTCCTGGCGCCGCTGGCTCTGCTGCGGGTTTCCCGCAATCGGTTCGCCGTGCGCCTGGCGCTGACTTTGAACGAAGTGGAAGCGTCGCGGAGCGGTGAGGACCGAGAGCCTGAAGGCATTGCAACTACTCTAAGGCTTCCAGCGTCGGTTTTTGGCGTGACAGATTTTGTTCTCTGCGCGTTGGCTGGCACTTTGCTCCTAGGCGCGTGGCTGGCATGAGAATCGCACTCGGTCTCGAATACGAGGGTTCCGGTTTTTGTGGCTGGCAATCGCAGGCGGGCGGGGGTGCGGTACAAGATGCGGTGGAATCGGCGCTTTCCGTGGTCGCCGATGCACCGACGCGCGTGGTATGCGCCGGACGCACCGATGCCGGAGTGCATGCCTTGGCGCAAGTGGTGCATTTCGATACCGACGCAGTCCGTCCCGACACCGCATGGGTGCGCGGCGTTAACGCCCACCTGCCTGCCAGCATTGCGGTGCGCTGGGCCCAGCCGGTATCCGATGAATTCCACGCGCGGTTTTCCGCACTCGGCAGGTGCTACCGCTATCTGCTGCTCAATCGCGCCGAACGGCCCGGCCTCATGGCACGCCGCGTTGGCTGGTTTCATCGCCCGCTCAACGCCGATGCCATGGCTGCGGCGACTGCTTCGCTCCTGGGTGAGCATGATTTCTCGGCCTTCAGGGCCGTCGAGTGTCAGGCCAAGTCGCCCATCAAGACCCTGCGCCGCGTTGACGTGAAGCGTTACGGCGACCTGCTGGTGTTCGACTTCGAGGCCAGCGCGTTTCTGCATCACATGGTGCGCAACATCGTCGGTGCGCTGGTGTATGTGGGCAAGGGCACACATCCACCCGCATGGCTCGGCGAACTCCTGGTGGGCCGCGATCGCGCTCGCGCCGCGCCGACCTTCGAAGCCTGCGGGTTGTATTTTGCCGGGGTCGATTATGATCCGGTCTGGCAGTTGAAAGTCGGCGCTGGCGACACGCCGATGATTCTTCCCTGAAACTTATGACCCGCACCCGAATAAAGATTTGCGGCATCACCCGCGAGGAAGACCTTGTCGCCGCCGTTGCGGCCGGCGCCGACGCGCTCGGCTTTGTCTTTTATGCGCCCAGCCCGCGCTATGTGACGCCGGAGCTGGCCGCGCAACTGGTTGCCCATGTGCCGCCTTTCGTTACCAGAGTGGGGCTCTTCGTCAACGAGCGAGCGCAGACCGTGCGCACCGTGCTGGCGCAGGTGCCGCTGGATCTGCTGCAGTTCCATGGCGATGAAGACGCGGCCTATTGCTCCCAGTTCGGTCGGCCCTGGATCAAGGCGGCCCGAGTGAAGCCGGGTTTCGATTTGCTAGAATACGCGCTGGCATTCGCGCAGGCTCCCGGGGTATCGGGCTTGCTGCTGGATGCCGATGTCGAAGGCTATGGCGGCGGTGGCAAGACCTTCGACTGGGGCCTGGCCGTGCGGCCGTGGGCGGTGGATGTCAGCAGCGGCGTGGAAGCCGCCCGCGGCATCAAGGATGCGCAAAAGATCACCGAATTCATTGCCGGAGTGCGAGATGCAGATGCAGGACCTTCCCTATAACTTGCCCGACGCGGGTGGCCACTTCGGCCCCTACGGCGGCATTTTTGTCGCTGAGACCCTGATGCCGGCGCTGGCCGAACTGCGCGAGGCGTATGCCGCGGCGCAGGCCGATCCTGAATTCCGCGCCGAGTACGAATACGACCTCAAGCACTATGTCGGCCGGCCCAGCCCGATCTATCACGCCAAGCGCTGGTCGGGCCTGCTCGGAGGTGCGCAGATTTTCCTGAAGCGGGAAGATCTCAATCACACCGGTGCCCACAAGATCAACAACTGCATCGGGCAGGCCCTGCTGGCGCGACGCATGGGCAAGCCGCGCGTGATCGCGGAAACGGGTGCCGGCCAGCACGGCGTCGCCACAGCCACGGTTGCCGCTCGTTATGGCATGGAGTGCGTGGTCTACATGGGCTCCGAGGACATCAAGCGTCAGGCCGCCAATGTCTATCGCATGAAACTGCTGGGGGCGAAGGTGGTCCCGGTGGAATCCGGCTCGAAGACGCTCAAGGATGCCCTGAACGAGGCGATGCGCGACTGGGTGACCAACATTGGCAATACCTTCTACATCATCGGCACCGTCGCCGGTCCGCACCCCTATCCGATGATGGTGCGCGACTTCCAGGCAGTGATCGGCGAGGAGTGCAAGACGCAGATGCCGGAACTCGTCGGCCGCCAGCCGGATGCCGTGATCGCCTGCGTCGGCGGGGGCTCCAATGCGATGGGCATCTTCTATCCCTACATTCCGCTCGCCGACGTCAAGTTGATCGGTGTCGAAGCCGCAGGTCACGGCCTGGATTCGGGCAAGCATTCGGCCTCGCTGACGGCCGGCCGTTCCGGCGTGTTGCATGGCAATCGCACCTATCTGTTGCAGGATGAAAACGGGCAAGTGATGGAAACCCACTCGGTATCGGCCGGTCTCGATTATCCCGGCGTCGGATTCGGGTCGCGCCGAATACGTCACGATCACCGATGACGAAGCGCTGCAGGCCTTCCATGACCTGTGCCATTTCGAAGGCATCATCCCGGCGCTCGAATCCAGCCATGCGCTGGCCTATGCGGCAAAGCTCGCGCCGACACTGGCCAGGGACAAGATGCTCCTGGTCAATCTGTCCGGTCGCGGCGACAAGGACATGCATACGGTCGCCGAAAAGTCCGGCATCCAGTTCTGACTCTTTATACACATGTCACGCATTCCGACCACATTCGCCGCGCTTGCCGCACAGGGCCGCAAGGCCCTGATCCCCTTCATTACCGCCGGTGATCCTGATCCCGATGCCACGTTGCCGCTGATGCGGGCACTGGTGACGGGCGGCGCCGACATCATCGAACTCGGCGTGCCGTTTTCCGATCCCATGGCGGACGGACCGACCATCCAGCGTGCCTCGGAACGAGCGCTGGCGCACGGCATGAGCCTGCGCCGCGTGCTGGCGCTGGTGCGTGAATTCCGCCAGGAGAACGCGACGACCCCGGTAGTCCTGATGGGCTACGCGAATCCGGTCGAAGCCTATGGCGTAGAAGCCTTTGCCCGTGATGCACGGCAGGCCGGCGTCGATGGCGTGCTGGTGGTGGACTATCCGCCGGAGGAATGTGCCGGGTTTGCCGTCGTGATGAAACAGGCCGGAATCGATCCGATTTTCCTGCTGGCACCGACCTCCACCGAGAAGCGCTACGCCGAAGTCGCGCAGATCGGCAGCGGCTACATTTATTATGTCTCGCTGAAGGGCGTGACCGGTTCCGGCAATCTCGATCTGGACGAAGTTGCGCGCCGCATTCCGCTGATCCGCGAGAAGGTCGGGATGCCAGTCGGCGTCGGCTTCGGCATTCGTGATGGCGCCACCGCAGCGCGCATTGCTGCGGTGGCCGACGCCGTGGTAATCGGCAGTCGCATCATCGAGGAAATAGAAAGCGGCGAGGCCCGCGCAGCGCCGCAGCGGGTCACGGCATTTCTTAGCGGAGTGCGCGCGGCAATGGATGGAGTAAAGCCATGAGCTGGTTACAAAAATTGCTGCCACCGAAGATCAAGCGATCGGAAGGGGTACGCAAGTCGATTCCCGAAGGACTGTGGGCGAAGTGTCCGGCCTGCGAGGCGGTGCTCTATAGCACCGATCTGGAGAACAACCAGAACGTTTGTCCCAAGTGCACCCACCATCTCCGGCTGCGCGCCCGCGTTCGACTCGATTCTTTGCTGGATCCGGAGGGTCGTTTCGAAATCGGTGCCGAAGTCGTCCCGATGGATCCGCTCAAGTTCAAGGACAGCAAGCGCTATGTGGATCGCCTGGCCGCCGCGAACGAGGATACCGGCGAGGTCGATGCGATGGTGGTGATGCAGGGCGCGATCAAGACCGTACCGGTGGTGATCGCCTGTTTCGAATTCGAGTTTCTCGGCGGTTCGATGGGGGCCGTGGTCGGCGAGCGCTTCGTGCGCGGCGTCAAGGCGGCGATCGAACTGCAGTCGCCCTTCATCTGCATCACGGCTTCGGGCGGCGCGCGCATGCAGGAGGGCCTGTTTTCCCTGATGCAGATGGCCAAGACCACCGCCGCCGTGACGCAACTCGCGCATCATCAGCTGCCGTTCATCTCGCTGCTGACCGATCCCACCATGGGCGGCGTGTCAGCTTCCTTCGCATTTGTGGGTGACGTGGTGATCGCCGAGCCCGGCGCCCTGATCGGCTTCGCCGGGCCGCGGGTGATAGAGCAGACAGTGCGCGAGACGCTGCCGGCCGGCTTCCAGCGTGCCGAGTTCCTGATCGAAAAGGGTGCGATCGACATGATCGTCGATCGGCGCGAACTGCGCGACAAGCTGGCATCCCTCCTTACGCTCCTGCAACGCGTGCCAGCCGTCTGATGCCGTATTCGGCACCGGTGGGGCTGGACGGCTGGCTGGCGCACCTCGAAGCGCTGCACCCGCGCGGCAGCGCGGGCATCGAACTGGGGCTGGAGCGGGTAGCCGCCGTCAAGTCGCGGCTGGGGCAGCGCGAGACCTGTCCAGTGGTTCTGGTCGGGGGCACCAACGGCAAGGGTTCGACCTGCGCCATGCTGGAGCGCATTCTGCTCGCCGCCGGCTATCGTATCGGCCTTTACACCTCGCCTCATCTGCTGCGTTACAACGAGCGAGTGAGGATCAACGCGATCGCTGCAGATGATGCTGTCCTGTGCGCGGCGTTCGAACGCGTTGAGCAGGCGCGCGGGGACACCGCTCTGACCTATTTCGAGTTTGGCACCCTGGCCGCCTGGGAAGTGTTCGCTGCCGCGGGTCTCGATGCCATCATTCTTGAGGTCGGCCTTGGCGGCCGGCTCGACGCCACCAATGTTTACCGGCCTGCATGCGCTATCGTGACCGGTGTCGATCTCGATCATATGGATTTTCTCGGTGCTGATCGCGAGGCTATTGGATTCGAGAAGGCCGGAATTTTTCGTGCCGGAGTTCGGGCTGTCTGCGGTGACCCGCAGCCGCCTCGTTCGCTGACCGATCAAGCCAGGGCGATTGGCGCCAGGCTTCAGGTCATGGGACAGGATTTCGGCTATCTGCGGCAGGAGCAGCAGTGGCTGTATTGGGGGCGTCCTGCCTATGACGCCAGGCAAGGCGGCGAAACCGAAGTGCTTCGTCGCGGCGGGCTGGCTTTTCCCGCTTTGCGCGGGGATCAGCAACTGGCCAATGCGGCCTGCGTGTTGGCGACTCTCGATGCCCTGCACCTGGATTTGCCGGTGGCCATGAAGGACATACGCCAGGGATTGGCGGAGGTCGAACTGGCGGGACGTTTTCAGGTGTTGCCGGGACGCCCTGTCGTGGTGCTGGATGTCGCCCACAACCCTCAGGCCGCCCGTGTGCTGTCCGCCAACTTGAGTGACATGAGTTTCCACCCCAATACTTGGGCGGTGTTCGGCATGCTCGCCGACAAGGACATCGATGGCGTGATCGACGCACTGGGCGAGCGGGTAACGCACTGGTTGCCTTGCACGCTGCAAGGCAACCGTGCCGCCAGCGCCGAGTTTTTGGCGGGTCGTTTGCAGGCCAGGGGAATGAAGCTTGCGGGTCGGTTCGCGTCGCCTGCAGCGGCACTCGCTTGCGCGCAAAAGAACGTTGGTGAAGATGATAGAATCCTCGCCTTCGGATCCTTCCTCACTGTTGCTGCGGCCTTGCAGGCGCTTGGCCGATCAGCATAACCACGATGGCGGAACAAGACACATCGCCTGACGCAGACTTGCAACTGAAGAAGCGTGCTCGCCGCCGCCTTGTCGGTGCTGCCGCGCTGGCGCTATGCGCTGTCATCGTTCTGCCGATGGTGATGGATCGTGAACCGCGCCCCCTGAGTCAGGACATTCAGGTACGCATACCCAGTCAGGATTCCACCGGCCTGGCAGCCAATGTTCTGTCGCGCAAACCTGTGGCGAGCCCCATGCCGGCGCCCGAGTCGAAACCGGCAGCGGAACCCGCGGCGGAACAGAAGACGGACATCAAGGCAAAACCTGAACCCGCACCCGCAGCATTCGCGGTAGCGCCGGTGGTGGCCGGATCCGTCGGTGCGCCGGCTGTCGTGCCGGCTGCAAAGTCTGCGGAACGGCCGGTAACGCTTGACAGGAAAGCCGGGATAGCCGAAAAGCCGGCGGCCAAAGCGGCCGCCGACCCCAAGCCGCCGAGCGACGCTTCCGGCCAGTGGGTGGTTCAGCTAGGCGCCTACAAGGAAGCCGGAAACGTCAAACTGCTGCTGTCGAAGTTGAAAGGCATGGGGGTACCCGCTTACACTGACAAATTCGATTCTCCGCAGGGGCCACGTACCCGTGTTCGGGCCGGGCCCTTCGCCAGTCAGGATGCCGCTGAAAAGGCCCGCACGAAAATAAGGATAATCGGCGTAGATGGCCCGGTAGCGCCAAAGTAGGGCGATGACCGCATTCGATTACGCCGTGCTGACGGTGATTGCGGCGTCGGTGCTGTTGGGTTTCTGGCGTGGCGTTGTGAGCGAGATCATGGCTCTGGCGGCCTGGGTGGCAGCGTTTCTTGTTGCACGCGCCGAGGCATCGGCAGTGGCCCGCTGGTTGAGCGGGCAGATCGCCGAACCGGGGATGCGGCTGGCAGTGGCTTATGTGCTGGTTTTTGTTGGTGTATTGCTGGTCTTCGCAATAGCGCGCATGCTGATTTCGCTGATGCTGAAGGCAGTGGGCTTGGGCTTGTTGGACCGCTCGCTGGGCGCGGCTTTTGGTGTCTTGCGCGGGATTCTTGTGGTATTGGTGGCGGTGCTGGTGGCGGGTATGACACCGCTGCCCAAGGCGGGCTGGTGGCGTGATGCGATGCTGGCGCCGCCGCTGGAAACGGCGGTAATTGCGGCAAAACCATGGCTGCCGGCTGACGCGGCAAAACGGATTCGGTTTCGATAGAGGAAGATGACCATCTCCCCTTCCCCCTTCCCGGGGAACGGGGCGATAATTGTTCGCGGGCGCTGCCCGCTCCATAATTCTGGCTGCTTCTCCTTGGGGCGGCCCTGCGGAGAAGGACCATGTGCGGAATTCTGGGTGTGGTGGCCACCACACCGGTGAACCAGTTGCTCTACGACGGCTTGCAGGTGCTCCAGCACCGCGGTCAGGATGCCGCCGGTGTCGCCACGGCAGAAGGCGGGCGCTTCCACATGCACAAGGGTTCCGGCCTGGTGCGCGACGTCTTCCGTACCCGCAACATGCGCAACCTGGTGGGCAACTGGGGCATCGGGCACTGCCGCTACCCGACTGCCGGCTCAGCCGACAACGCCGCCGAGGCGCAGCCTTTCTACGTCAACTCGCCCTTCGGCCTGATGCTGGCGCACAACGGCAACCTGACCAATGCCGATCAGTTGAAGCAGGACATGTTCCTGCAGGACTTGCGCCACATGAACACCAACTCCGATTCGGAGGTGCTGCTCAATGTGCTGGCGCATGAGTTGCAGGCGGCATCGACCAAGTATCAGGTCGATGCCGAGACCATCTTCAAGGCGGTGGCCGGCGTGCACCGCCGCGTCAAGGGCGCCTATGCCGTGGTGGCCATGATCGCCGGCTACGGCCTGCTGGCCTTTCGTGATCCCTACGGCATTCGTCCGCTGGTAATGGGCCGCAACGAGACGCCGCAGGGCATGGAATATATGGTGGCGTCCGAGAGCGTGGCCATCGATACGCTGGGTTTCAAGATGCTGCGCGATGTCGAGCCAGGCGAAGCGGTGCTGATCGACATGCGCGGCAATTTCGTCAGCCGACAGTGCGCCGAGCGCACGCTGCATGCGCCATGCATGTTCGAGTTCGTCTACCTGGCGCGTCCCGATTCGGTAATGGACGGCATTTCGGTTTACGAAACGCGGGCCAAAATGGGCGACTACCTGGCCGACAAGATTCGTCTCACCATGCCCCATCTGGCGATCGATGCGGTGATCCCGATTCCCGATTCCAGCCGCCATTCGGCGATGGAACTGGCGGCGCGCCTGAATCTTCCCTACCGCGAGGGCTTCGTCAAGAACCGCTACATCGGGCGCACGTTCATCATGCCCGGCCAGGCGACGCGGCGGAAATCAGTGCGGCAGAAGCTCAATGCCATCAGCCAGGAGTTCAAGGGGCGCAACGTGCTGCTGGTCGACGATTCCATCGTGCGCGGCACTACCAGTCGCGAGATCATCATGATGGCGCGCGAGGCCGGCGCAAGGAAAGTCTACTTCGCCTCAGCCTCGCCGCCGGTGCGTTTCGCCAATGTCTATGGCATCGACATGCCGACGCGCAGCGAACTGATCGCCGCCTTTCGCAATGACGATGAAATCTGCCGCGAGATCGGAGCCGATGCGCTGATCTATCAGGATCTCGACGCCCTCAAGGCGGCGGTGCGTTCCGTCAATCCGACCGTGACCCAGTTCGAGACTTCCTGTTTCGACGGCCAGTACATCACTGGCGACATCAGCGCCGCCTATCTGCAGAGCATGGAGGACAAGCGTTCCCTGCCCCCGCTGCAGCGGCCGGACGACCAGGACGGTTTCGATGGACAGGATGGCGAACAACTCGACCTGAACCTGGTGCAGGCGGGATGAGTGCTGTGGATGACGGTCTCGACAAGTCCGGCTGGTCGTTCGAGACCCTCGCCGTGCGCGCCGGTCAGGAACGCAGCCAATTCGGTGAACATTCTGAAGCGCTCTACCTGACCTCCAGCTTCGTCTTCGAGAGCGCGGCACAGGCGGCGGCGCGCTTCTCCGGTGCGGAACCAGGCAATGTCTACGCGCGCTTTACCAATCCGACCGTCGCCACCATGCAGGAGCGACTGGCGGCGCTCGAAGGCGCCGAGGCTTGCGTCGCCACTGCCAGCGGCATGGCTGCGATCCTGTCTACGGTGATGGCACTGATGAACTCCGGCGAGCATATCGTCGCTTCGCGCAGCATCTTCGGCGCCACACAGCAAATGTTCGGCACCCTGCTGCCGCGCTTCGGCGTCGACACCAGTTTTGTCGATAACGGCACAGTCGAAGCCTTCCGCGCTGCGCTGCGGCCGAACACCAAACTGGTATTCATCGAGACACCATCGAACCCGTTGACCGAAGTATTCGATATCGCGGCTTTGGCCGACGTTGCCCACGCCTCGGGCGCGCTGCTGGTGGTCGATAACTGCTTCTGCACACCGGCCCTGCAACTTCCGCTGCAACTGGGTGCCGACCTGGTGATCCATTCCGCGACCAAGTACCTGGATGGGCAGGGCCGTGTGCTGGGCGGCGCCGTCTGCGGCGCAAAGGCGCTGACCGAAGAAGTCTTCAAGTTCCTGCGTACCGCCGGGCCGACCTTGTCGCCTTTCAACGCCTGGGTGATTCTCAAGGGGCTGGAAACCTTG
Organism: Rhodocyclales bacterium; assembly: GCA_026399475.1. GTDB lineage: Bacteria > Pseudomonadota > Gammaproteobacteria > Burkholderiales > Rhodocyclaceae > Sulfuritalea. The sequence goes on along the minus strand of JAPLQY010000073.1, from coordinate 91,200 downwards.
TCGGTGCGCATGAAGGGGCAATCGGCCAACGCGCTCGAAATGGCGCAGTGGCTGGAAGCGCAGCCACAGGTGGCTCGTGTGTTTTATCCCGGCCTGGCGTCCCACCCGCAGCACTCCCTGGCGATGAAGCAGCAGACGAGTGGCGGCGCCATCGTGTCCTTCGAGGTCAAGGGTGAGCGCGCAGCCGCATGGCGTGTGGTGGATAACTGCCGCCTGCTGTCGATCACCGCCAATCTGGGCGACACCAAGACCACCATTACCCATCCGGCATCTACCACTCACGGCCGCATCACGGCCGAGGCGCGGGCAGCGTCGGGCATCGGCGAAGGTCTGTTGCGGATTGCCGTGGGACTGGAAAGTCCAGCCGATCTTCAGGTCGACCTGGCGCGCGGTTTGCGCTAGCCGGACCAGTCGACCCGTCGCACGCCGGCGGCGCTGATTTCCAGCGCATCGCCGCGACCGGTATCCCAGTCGGAAAGCACCCAGCGCTCGGCGCTGCCTGAGTCAAGCCGGATGTCTTCGCGTCCGGGCCGGTGCGTGTGGCCGTGAATCAGCCGGGTGCAGCCATGAGCGGTCAGTGCAGCCTGTATCGCGTCGGTGTTCGCGTCCATGATTGCGGCGGTCTTGCCCTGCATGGCCTCGGCGCTGCGGCGGCGCAGGTTTTCCACTTCGGCGCGGCGTTCGGGCAGGGGGCGCGCAAGAAAATCCGCCTGCCATTTTTTCGAGCGCACCATGCGCCGGAATTCCTGGTAGGGCAGGTCGTCGGTGCAGACGGTATCACCGTGCATCAGCAAGGTCGCCTTGCCCCCAGCGCCGACTGTCGCCGTCTCTGGCAGCAACTCAATTCCGGCTGCGGCGGCAAAGGTTTCGCCGATCAGGAAGTCGCGATTGCCGGCGATGAAGCAGATGCGCGGGCCCATGTCGACTGCGCCGCGCAGCAGATTGCAGACTTCCGCGTTGAAGGAATCCGTGAGATCGTCGTCACCGATCCAGTACTCGAACAAGTCGCCGAGGATGTACAGTATTTCGACATTGGCGGCTGCCGTGTCGGCGAGAAAGGCAGCGAAACGTTCGGTCAGATCGGGTCGTTCCGCCCGCAGGTGGAGGTCGGAGACGAAGCGGGCAGTTCCGCCGATGGAAAGCATTTAGCGTGATAAGTGAAACGTGAAAAGTGAAACGCAGTAGGGTCTCATCACGTTTCACATTTCACGTTTCACCCGAAAGCTTTAACCTACTTCGGCGCGCTCGATGACCACGTCTTCCTTCGGCACGTTCTGGTGGAAGCCCTTGTTGGCCGTCTTCACCGACCTGATCTTGTCGACGACATCCTGGCCTTCCACGACGCGACCGAAGACGCAATAGCCCCAGCCATCCTGGCATTTTCCATTGTCGAGAAAATCGTTGTCACCGACATTGATGAAGAACTGCGCGGTGGCCGAGTGAGGGTCGCCGGTGCGGGCCATGGCGACGGTGTAGCGCTCGTTCCTCAGCCCGTTTTTGGCTTCGTTCTCGATCGGCGCATTGACCGGCTTCTGGTCCATGCCGGGTTCGAAGCCGCCGCCCTGAATCATGAAGCCATCGATCACGCGATGGAAAATCGTGTTGTCGTAGTGGCCTGCTTCGACATAGGCGATGAAGTTGGCGGCGCTCTTGGGCGCCTTCTCGGCATCGAGTTCGAGCGTGATGACGCCGTGGTTGGTGGTGAGCTTGATCATGGGGGTGTGGTCCTGTGTGGATTATTTCTTTGCCGGCAGCAGTTTGACGGATTCGATGACAACAGGCGTGGTCGGCACGTTCTGGTGCGGGCCGGCATTCGCGGTCGGCACCGTGGCGATCTTCTGCACTATGTCGAGACCTTGCACGACCTTGCCGAATACGGCGTAGCCCCAGCCGTCGCGGCCCGGGTAATCGAGGAAGCTGTTGTCCTTGAGGTTGATGAAGAACTGCGCGCTGGCGGAATGAGGATCGCCCGTGCGTGCCATGGCCAGCGTGCCCAACTCGTTCTTCAACCCGTTCTTGGCTTCGTTCTGGATGGGGGCGCGCGCCTCTTTCTGCTTCATGTCAGCGGTGAAGCCGCCGCCCTGGATCATGAAACCCGGAATCACGCGGTGGAACACGGTGCCGTTGAAGAAGCCATCCTTGGCGTACTGCAGGAAGTTCTCCACCGTCTTCGGTGCCTTGTCCTGGTACAACTCGATGATCACCGCGCCTTGCGAGGTCTTCAACTCAAGCTGCGGATTGGCAGCATGCGCGGCGATGCTGAACAGAAAAGCGAATGCGAAAAGGAACAGGCGATGCATGGGGCCTCCAGGGTTTGGACGTGAAAGGTGAAATGTGAAGCGAGAAACGTGGCGCAGAACCCAGTTCCTCAGGCGGCGCCTTCAAAGACGATCTTCCAGCGGCCGCCTTCCTTGATCCAGTACTGACGCTTCTTCATCTGGTTGGACAGGTTGCTGGAACGATAGTCCTGCTCGAAGGTGACAACGACGTATTCTTCATTACCCGGATTGCGGAACATGCTGATATTGCCGGTACCCACCTTGATCCAGGTCTTGCCCGCGTTGACCTTGCGCTTCTGTTCGATCCAGCCCTGATAGCCCTGGCCGTCGGCATTGAATTTGTGCGAGTAGTGCCGCGCGTAGTGCTCTACATCGCGGCTTTCCCAGTCGTGCCGCCATTCCTCGATCATCTTGAGCAGCGACGTGCGCTCGCTCTGCCAATCGTCGAGCGAAAGCCATTCGATGCTGTTGCTGATGATCACCGGGGTCAGCCCGATCTGCAGGCTTTTCGACAGCGTGTCGAGATCCTGGTTGGCCAGCACCACGCAACCATCGGAGGCCTTGGGCGGGCGCGAGAAGGTATCGGAGGGTGTGCCGTGCAGCCAGATGCCGTGGCCGTTGCGCCCCTGGCGCTTGTCCCAGTCGTTGGGATAGTTGATGGGGAAGGCGCCGCTGCCGTAAAAGTCGGTCAGTTTTTGCCGCGGCAGGCTGGAGGTGACGTGATAGACCCCGATCGGCGTCTTCTTGTCGCCCTCGCGAGCCTTGTCGGCGCCCAGCTTGCCTTGCGTGATGTAGTAGTCGGCGACGAAACGCGGTGTGCCATTGTCATTCTGGTAAAGATAGAGCCTGGATTTCTGCGTATCCACGACCACCGCGTGTTTCTGCTCAGGATGCATCTGCAGCAGGTAGCGCGGCACATAGTCGGCCGGCGGCTTGGTGCGATAGCCCTTGAGGCGGACGATGGCTTCGTCGCGCAGGTCTGCCACCTTTTCCCCTGAAGCGGGGCCGCCGCCCTCGCCGAAGGCCATCAGGGCGCGGGAGCGGGCCAGTAGCAGGTCGCCCTTGACCAGATGCGCCAGGCGAAAATTGGGATAGGCCTTGACCAGCATTTCCGTCTGCTGCATGGCGACGTCAAGCTGGTTGTTTTCGATGGCATCGAATACTTTTGCCAGCAGCGGTTCGGGCCCCGAATCGGTATAGATCGCTTCGATGGCGGGGTTGCCGGCGTCCTTCTTGAGGTGCCTAGGCGCCTTGCCGGCCGCCTCAACCACGCCTGCTGCAAGCAGCAGGCCGCAGGCCGCAATGACTGTCAGGGAGCGCAACGGGCAGCTCATCAGCTACCGACCCGCTCCTGCAGGATCTGCCATTTGCCGTCGCGTTTGCCCATCAGCAGGACCTTGTTGCTCGATGTCTTGAGCGAAGCCGATTTGTAGTGCTGGCGGAATTTCGCCGTGGCGCTGTCGCCATCTACCGTTATGCGCAGATTTTCGTAGCTGACCTGAATCGCCCCCGGCTTGGTGATGCGTTTTTGCCGCTCGCCATCCCACACCGCACGCGATTCGCCGGCAGGGGTCTTGAAGTCGCGGGCATAGGCCGCGAGGTAGGCCTTCACGTCCTTGCGCGACCACGCGGCGGCCCACATATCTATGGCTCTGGCAATTTCATCATTGGCATCGCCGGCGGCTTTCGCCGGCGCCGGTTTGGGTGCTGGCGCCGCTGTGGCAGCCACGGGCGGGGCCGCGACCGGCGGGGTGGCGGCTACCGGCGCTGGCGCCGGTTTGGGCGCTTCGGCAAGTTTGACGGGTTCGGCCGGGCGCGCATCGGCAACCTGCACTCCCGGTTTGCTGGCCTTGCCGGGACGGCTGGCGGTGCTCATCAGATCGCGAATCAAGGCCAGCTTGTTCTGGGCGCTGGAGTTCGATGAATCGATCTGGAGCGCCTTGTCATACGCCTGGCTGGCAAGGCGGGCGTATATGTCGCCGAGGTTCTCGTGAGCGGTGGCATAGGACGGATGGGTGCGAATGGCCATTTCCAGCGCCTGCTTGGCCTTGTCATACTGCTTCTGCTGGGCGTAGATGACAGCGAGATTGTTGTAGGGCTCGGGCAGCTCCGGGTAATCCTCCGTCAGCTTGGCAAATACGGCAATCGCCTCGTTGGGCTTGTTCATTTCCGTCAGCACGATGCCCTTGAGGAAGCGTCCCTGAGCATCCTTGGGCTTGCCCGCAAGATACTTGTCGACCTGTTCCAGCGCCTGGGCATGCTGCCCCTGCTTGATCTGCTTGCTGATGTCCTGCAGTGTGTCGGCATGGACGGTGGGCGCCAGCGCCAGGAGGGCGACTGACACTGCTGATGCCAGTAGGCGTGCGGCATTGAGGCGGATTTGGGTCATGGTAATATGCTTCTCTTTGACGGTTGCCCGAAAATGAATTTCGCGGGGACAAACCATGCTGGATTCAACGGTGGATTCTAACAAGAAGCCCGCCCTCCCCACAACCTGACCGCATTTGATCGATGGGCCGATAATGTCGGCCTTTCGCGCCCATTTTCCTGCTTACCCCTGCGTTTAGGCGATTTCCCTCTTTCCCCATGCTGAAGATATACAACACCCTGGCCCGCGAAAAGCAGACCTTCGTTCCCATTGAGCCCGGCCGCGTCAACATGTACGTTTGCGGCATGACGGTGTACGACTTCTGTCACCTGGGGCATGCCCGCGTAATGGTGGTGTTCGACCTGGTGGCACGCTGGCTCCGGACCAGCGGCTACGTCCTGCAGTATGTGAGGAACATCACCGATATTGACGACAAGATCATCCGCCGCGCGCAGGAGAATGGCGAGACGATCAGGCAGTTGAGCGACCGGTTTATCGTCGCGATGAACGAAGACGCCGCGGCGCTGGGTGTGTTGCGCCCGGACGCGGAGCCGCGCGCCACCGACTACGTAGGGCAGATGCTGGACATGATCGGCATGCTGGAAAAGCAGGGCTATGCCTATGTTGCCGCCAGCCAGGATGTTTGCTACTCGGTACGCAAGTTTGAAGGCTATGGCAAGCTTTCCGGCAAGTCGCTGGAAGACCTGCGCGCCGGCGAACGTGTCGATGTCATGGCCGGCAAACAGGATCCGCTCGACTTCGTGCTGTGGAAGCACGCCCGGGACGACGAGCCGGCCGAAGTGAAATGGCAGTCGCCCTGGGGGCCGGGCCGTCCCGGCTGGCACATTGAATGCTCGGCCATGGGGTCACAACTTCTTGGCAAGCATTTCGACATCCACGGCGGCGGCCAGGACCTGCAGTTTCCGCACCACGAAAACGAGATCGCCCAGTCGGAAGGCGCCCACCAGTGCCAGTTCGTCAATTACTGGATGCACAACGGGTTCGTCCGCGTCGATGACGAAAAGATGTCGAAGTCGCTGGGCAATTTTTTCACCATTCGCGAGGTGCTGAAAAAGTACGACGCCGAAGTGGTGCGCTTCTTCATCCTGCGTGCCCATTACCGCAGTCCACTCAATTATTCCGACGTCCATCTCGACGACGCGCGGCAGGCGCTGACGAGGCTTTACACGGCGCTCAAGGGCGTCACCGGTGACGCGGAAGTGGATTGGAGCGAAGCCCATGCCGTACGCTTCAAGGCCGCACTGGATGACGACTTCGGCACGCCGGAAGCCATGGCGGTGCTGTTCGATCTGGCGACGGCAGTGAATCGCGGCGAAACCGTCCTGGCCGGGCAGCTCAGGGCGCTGGGCGGGGTGCTCGGCCTGTTGCAGCGCGACCCGCAGATCTTTCTGCAAGCGGCGCCGGCAGGTGGTCTCAGCAACGAAGAGATCGACGCGAGGATAGCCGCACGCAGTACGGCGAAGAAAACCAGGAATTTTGCCGAATCGGATCGCATCCGCGACGAACTCAAGGCGGCCGGCATCGTGCTGGAAGACGGGCCGCAGGGGACGACCTGGCGTAGAGCCTGAGTGCTTGCTTCGCGCCGCGCCGTGAGTTGCAGCAGCCCTTGTGCATAGCACCTGCGAGGCTTATCGTCGTTCCCATGGTTGCCGTTTCAGATTGACGGGTAGGGCAATAATGGATATCTTCAACATATCCGTAAAGGAGTTCACATGACTACTCGTACCACCGCCAATCAGATTGCTTTTCGTTACCGTCCAGTCGACAGTGCAACCGGCGTCACACGCGAAACCGCCCAACGTCTGGCGGGATACCTGGGGGTGGACGAAACCCAGGCGATCCATCAAGCGCTGCGCGAACTGGCCATCAAGCTGCTGCCGCAATACGAGGCCGACGATGGCTCCCTTACGGTGGCCCAAGTACGCCAGATCAAGAAGCGCATTCCGCAGGGGACCAAACGTTCGGTGCGTTCGAGTCTGTTTCAAGTGGAGACCGCGTGACCCACCGGTGGTGGGGAGAACCCGCTGCGGGCGAAATCGTCTGGTGCCATTTCCCTGACAACATGACTCCGCGACCCAAGCCACGCCCGGCGCTGATCCTGGTGGTGTTTGACGACGATGCGCCGCACTTCGAGGTGCGCGTCGCCTACGGCACCAGCCAGCGGACCACAGCCTTGCGCCGGGGCGAGTTCTCGATCCTGCGTGACCGCAACCCCACCGCCTTTGAGGCCGCCGGCTTGAGCTACGACACCAAGTTCGACCTCAGGCAGGCCATCGACCTGCCCTATACCAGCGAGTGGTTCTCGGTGCCGCCGATCGCCCGCAACGGGCAAACGCCCAAGCTCGGCACCCTCCATCCCTCGCTGGTACGCGCCGTGCAGGCGGCATTTCAAGCGGCGAGCTGAGCAAGGGAATTCCATCGCGGCGCCGGGAGTACGGCGGCCCGCCCAAGGGCTGGCGAAAACGTGCCCTACCGCGCACTTACTCGGCGGCAATCGGTGTCCGAGCCATTCACTTCCGCGCTGGAAAAATCGTCGTGTTGTCGGCGCCGACTGTTGCAAGGAGCACCTGCTGTCGTACAAGTGGGATCGCTTGCAAGGGTCGATCCCCGCATGCGCGGGGGAGACGGTGTAGCGCTCGACGCCTTCCTTGTCGGTCCAGGTCGATCCCCGCATGCGCGGGGGAGACGGATTGGCACCATACAGCGGAAGCCCCGTCAAGGGTCGATCCCCGCATGCGCGGGGGAGACGTTGCAACACCCCCGGCGACATTGACCAGCGCAGGTCGATCCCCGCATGCGCGGGGGAGACAGTTGAACGAAACGGAGTCGGGTACGTTATAAAGGTCGATCCCCGCATGCGCGGGGGAGACATGGTCAGCACGGCCAGGCCGCCGCCGTCGCTGGGTCGATCCCCGCATGCGCGGGGGAGACATGAAGTGCACCGTCCTCACCTGCCGCGATCCGGGTCGATCCCCGCATGCGCGGGGGAGACCGACGAGGACAAGACGGACTTGTGGGAGCCGCGGGTCGATCCCCGCATGCGCGGGGGAGACTGCAAGCCGGTAACGACGGCACCGACTACGCCAGGTCGATCCCCGCATGCGCGGGGGAGACAGGGAAACTGGTCTGCCGGAAACAAGATAAAACGGTCGATCCCCGCATGCGCGGGGGAGACGCACTACCAACCCGACGCTGACCGGCACCGTGAGGTCGATCCCCGCATGCGCGGGGGAGACGGCATCCAACTCGGCTTGAGTGAATGTGCGCGGGGTCGATCCCCGCATGCGCGGGGGCGACTCCTTAAAACTCTGTGTAGCAACGCGGGTAACAGGTCGATCCCCGCATGCGCGGGGGAGACATGCGGAGTTCCATGTCGCGCTCAATGTCGAAAGGTCGATCCCCGCATGCGCGGGGGAGACATGCGGATGTGAAATCACGCAGCCTCCTTCGCAGGTCGATCCCCGCATGCGCGGGGGAGACGCGGATAAAACCGCCCTGGGCAACGCTTCCGAGGGTCGATCCCCGCATGCGCGGGGGAGACAGGAGCCGGCGGTATTGACCTTGAAGGTCACCGGGTCGATCCCCGCATGCGCGGGGGAGACTTCAACAACGAGCGGCTGGGCTGGTTCGACACGGGTCGATCCCCGCATGCGCGGGGGAGACCGTAGCGTGGCGCTCCGTTCCAGTCCTGAAACAGGTCGATCCCCGCATGCGCGGGGGAGACACGGCAACAAGCTCGACTGGGAAGTGATTTTCAGGTCGATCCCCGCATGCGCGGGGGAGACGACAAAAGCGCAGGGCACGGCCAACGCGGCGGAGGTCGATCCCCGCATGCGCGGGGGAGACTACACCGATCCCACAGCCGACGTACGGGCCGCGGGTCGATCCCCGCATGCGCGGGGGAGACGCATTTCATGACTTCGATACGGTTTATGGCTTGGGTCGATCCCCGCATGCGCGGGGGAGACTGCCGCGAGACTTCGATTATGAATCCATCGTCAGGTCGATCCCCGCATGCGCGGGGGAGACCAGGTTCAGGGCGCGGATGCGTCCTTTGTCACGGGTCGATCCCCGCATGCGCGGGGGAGACTGTCGTGGCTCGAAACCGACCGGATACCGGACAGGTCGATCCCCGCATGCGCGGGGGAGACGGTGCAATTCAATAGGAGCCTGCGCGATCTGGAGGTCGATCCACGCATGCGCGGGGGAGACTTCCTGCTCGGCAAGCCACTCCGCGACGATGCGGGTCGATCCCCGCATGCGCGGGGGAGACGTGGTAGGGCATGAGATGACGCACCTGTACCAGGGTCGAGCCTCGCATGCGCGGGGGAGACGACCATCAAGGGTTGCTTCCTGGTCCTCAAGGAGGTCGATCCCCGCATGCGCGGGGGAGACGACGACGATGCGCCGTTTGCCAAGTGCATCACAGGTCGATCCCCGCATGCGCGGGGGAGACGATTCCAGGAACCCCTCACCTAGGCAAGCAGCAGGTCGATCCCCGCATGCGCGGGGGAGACTCCCTGGCGCTATTCCTGGGCGGCTGTGCCACGGGTCGATCCCCGCATGCGCGGGGGAGACTCGACGCTGCTGTATGGGATTTGGCTGCACTCGGGTCGATCCCCGCATGCGCGGGGGAGACGACCAACCAGCCTTCTTCGGCCCAGCCGGCATAGGTCGATCCCCGCATGCGCGGGGGAGACCAAAGCCCGCTGCCGGCCTGACACCTTCAAGCGGGTCGATCCCCGCATGCGCGGGGGAGACGAGAAAGGTTTAGCTCGCGGGCTAAAGGATCAAGGTCGATCCCCGCATGCGCGGGGGAGACTTTCAACCCCGATGCCGTCAAGCAATACCCCAAGGTCGATCCCCGCATGCGCGGGGGAGACTTAGACCACTCCATGACGCCAGTCCTTTATCATGGTCGATCCCCGCATGCGCGGGGGAGACTCCAAACTTAACTTGTCCGGGAATGGACATTAGGGTCGATCCCCGCATGCGCGGGGGAGACTCCTAGCATATTTGCCGCCACTCGTAACGCGAGGGTCGATCCCCGCATGCGCGGGGGAGACGGCCCAAGGTCTCCGGCCATTCCACTAAACACGGGTCGATCCCCGCATGCGCGGGGGAGACAGAAGAGGGAAAGAGCCGGCGGTGTCTCTTGAAGGTCGATCCCCGCATGCGCGGGGGAGACACTCCGCTCCGGAGGTCACGGCAGGCACTCCGGGGTCGATCCCCGCATGCGCGGGGGAGACGCGGCCAGACCCTATGCGCCGATCAGGCGGACAGGTCTATCCCCGCATGCGCGGGGGAGACACGGCCGCGACCAGCGCCGACAGGACAGCCGGGGGTCGATCCCCGCATGCGCGGGGGAGACTGTCAAGCGCCATCAAAAGCGTTACGTCTGGCAGGTCGATCCCCGCATGCGCGGGGGAGACGGGCTGGCGTCGGCGCGGTTTGGCTGGCGATCAGGTCGATCCCCGCATGCGCGGGGGAGACCTTAGACCGCGAGAGGGGAACGCGCCATCTTTGGGTCGATCCCCGCATGCGCGGGGGAGACTGATAAGGGTGATGGTCCGGATACTACTGCAAAGGTCGATCCCCGCATGCGCGGGGGAGACGGCAACGCGGTGAACACCGACCTGGCCGCATCGGGTCGATCCCCGCATGCGCGGGGGAGACTCAGGTGTCACGATGCCGGTCTTGCGCATCAAGGGTCGATCCCCGCATGCGCGGGGGAGACGTCGCAATATCGACCGCCGCATTCGTGGCACCGGGTCGATCCCCGCATGCGCGGGGGAGACACCTCCGTTTTCAAAAGAGGCCCCACAGTGCCGGGTCGATCCCCGCATGCGCGGGGGAGACGACGATTGCCGGAATATCACGAACTCGGATGCGGGTCGATCCCCGCATGCGCGGGGGAGACAAACCGCCCGCGATCGATCCGATCGCGCAAGCGGGTCGATCCCCGCATGCGCGGGGGAGACATCATGTCCCGCCTTCTCGAGAATGACGCGCTGGGTCGATCCCCGCATGCGCGGGGGAGACCGTCTATCGCACGGACGGCGGCCGCAGCGCCCGGGTCGATCCCCGCATGCGCGGGGGAGACGCGCGATGGTGACAGCCAATGGTGGGAAGTACGGGTCGATCCCCGCATGCGCGGGGGAGACCTGCACCGTTGAACCGGATCCGCATGCGCGGGGGAGACGGTAACCATTCCCGCAGCAGGGCATAAGACTGAGGTCGATCCCCGCATGCGCGGGGGAGACGGAGGTACTCGATGGCCCGCTGCCGGTGTTGAAGGTCGATCCCCGCATGCGCGGGGGAGACGTAAAGAGGAGGAAATCGAGCTTCTGGCACTACGGTCGATCCCCGCATGCGCGGGGGAGACCCAATATGGAGAGGACGACAGCGAGAAGGGCGAGGTCGATCCCCGCATGCGCGGGGGGGACAGTACGCCTACAACAACAACTTCGGCTTCGAGGGGTCGATCCCCGCATGCGCGGGGGAGACTACCGAATCGTCGGCTGCGACGGATGCAACCAGGGTCGATCCCCGCATGCGCGGGGGAGACATGTCGGCCCTGCGCGGGAAGATGGTCTGGGAAGGTCGATCCCCGCATGCGCGGGGGAGACTCGAAAAGCAGGTTGCGGCCTTCATAACTGAAGGGTCGATCCCCGCATGCGCGGGGGAGACACGAGGAGATTCCATACCGGACGCAGGTACTCAGGTCGATCCCCGCATGCGCGGGGGAGACCATGTCGCCAGTCCTTTATCATCTTCCCGTCCGGGTCGATCCCCGCATGCGCGGGGGAGACGCTTGCTCAGGGTGGTTCCGTTGCGATACCAGGGGTCGATCCCCGCATGCGCGGGGGAGACAGCATCTTCGCGCAACGGAATACCTGCGGGGCGGGTCGATCCCCGCATGCGCGGGGGAGACTCCCTGGCGCTATTCCTGGGCGGCTGTGCCACGGGTCGATCCCCGCATGCGCGGGGGAGACTGCGCGATCAGCGCGGCATCTTCGGCCGACAGGGGTCGATCCCCGCATGCGCGGGGGAGACGTCAGCAAGTATTGTGGAGTCGCAGAGTCATGGGGTCGATCCCCGCATGCGCGGGGGAGACTGCTCGGCATCGCTTTTCATCGCCCTTATCCAGGGTCGATCCCCGCATGCGCGGGGGAGACAAAACGGAGGTTCCCGTGAATACCCATCTGAAAGGTCGATCCCCGCATGCGCGGGGGAGACGGGATTGCCATAAATCCGGGTGCGGGTGGGTCGGGTCGATCCCCGCATGCGCGGGGGAGACTAAATCGCGGCGCCGGTATCCAGCGCCGGGGCTGGTCGATCCCCGCATGCGCGGGGGAGACAACAGTATCCTAAACCGGGGCGGGTGTCAAAAAGGTCGATCCCCGCATGCGCGGGGGAGACATCCGGCTGAATCTTCTTCGTGGAACATTTGAGGGTCGATCCCCGCATGCGCGGGGGAGACATGTGGCAGTAGCAGGAGCGTCCATCAACAATGGGTCGATCCCCGCATGCGCGGGGGAGACATCATGGCCAGGCTGGCGATCATCTGCAGCGGAGGTCGATCCCCGCATGCGCGGGGGAGACGAAACCGCCATCGGCGTCACGCCGGTCGTCAAGGGTCGATCCCCGCATGCGCGGGGGAGACATACTCAGGCGCAGCAGGCCGAACGGAGTCACAGGTCGATCCCCGCATGCGCGGGGGAGACTCTACATCTCAACCAGATGAATTATCGTCAAATTGTCAAAGAACGAGTCAACGGAGTGTTGCCAGCATTCCGTCGATTTCAACCAATTTAATGGGTGGCAGGCCCAAAGTCGCTGTTGCTTGGCCTCCGGGCATGGCCGAATCCGCCCATAGCATAACGATGGACGCATCCTTCTCGTTGGGAAACCAGTCGCTCACCACGCGCCAGATGCGATCCCGCACGGCTGGCGTAATGCGCGGCGCGCTGTAGACACCTGGTGCAAGCTCGAGCATCGACGAGGCGAGAAAGCCGCGTACGCGGTCACTCACGTTGCGTGTTACCACCACCGTCATCGACATGGAGCAGTTCCTTAATGCGTTCAATCATGTGCGAGATGAGTTTTGCGCGGCGAAATTCCATCGCTGCTTCCCGGCGCAAGGTGCGCTCAAGATTCAGCCCGGGCTCGTCCAGCGCCTTGCGCGCGACCTTGAAAGCCATTGGTATCGTGACCTCGGCGCGAAAGAGATCGGCGATGTCGAGCGTAAATGAATTGCTCGAATCCTCGTGGATAAAGCCAAGCGGCGGCAGGGCGCCGACGGCCGCGACCGCCACATCCGCCGCACATTCGACGAAGGTGGCGGCGTGATTGATGGCCTGATTGGGGACATCGGTCGCATTGGGATTGCTTCGATCGTAGCGGCGGCCTTCCCACGAAATGCGAAAACGGTCGGCAGCAAGCTTGTATGTCTCCTTCATGCGTGCGCCTTCGATGCCACGCAGGACGGCGATGTCCCGATGCGGCAGAATTTTTCCGAAGCGGAACGCATACATGCGTCGTGCGACCGACAATCGTTCGCTTTCATCCGCCCATAGCCGCGCCTGTGCTCGCGCAACTTCGCTATGCCCCTGACCCATGGGCGGCGCGGTGTAGAACTTGGTGCCGCCTTCGCCGACGGCGGCGAGCAGCGTGCCGTGCCGGGCGAGAACCCGCAGCACGTCATGGCTGACGGTGGAACCCGGTCCCAGCAGAATGAGCGAGACGTTCTGGTAAGGGATCGCGTAATCGCCGGCATCGAGATCGTCGGACTTCGTGCAGACGAAGCGCAGTGTTCCGTCTTCGACGAAAAGCCGTCCGCGCGAAAGCCAGATCAAACCATGCCGATCGGCATGCGGAATACGCGATTCCGCGAGTCCCAATCTGCCGGAGAACAGGCTGCTGGCCGTCATGTCAATCGCTCAGCCGGTTTGGCGTGGCGGACGCAACAGCAGCATGCCGAAGCCGAAGGCGCGATGCCGCCCGACACCTCGCGCCAGAAGACGAGCGAAGGCGTCTGGGTTTTCGATTGTCAGGTCGCCCGCGAAGAGCGCATCGGGGCGCTCGACGGTCCGGCGTTTCGTTCCTTCGGACGCATGCGACAGGCGCTGGCTGCGCACTCGCTGGAAGCCGATCACATCGACTGCTGCTTGGTTAGCTTGCGCCGCATCTTCCTTGGTCAGTTGGCGAACAAGCCATTCCGAATACACCTCGGGTCGCGACGGCGGTTCCGTTCCGGCCGCCTGTGCCCGGCTCACGGCAACGAGATAGATGTCTCGTTCTTGTTCGGCGCGGCTCACCGGACAAGCGCGAACTTCGAAGCCGAGCCGGCGCCCGGTTTGCCAGTCGGCCGGCATCAACTTGCCAGCGATAGCGGACCATTCGCACACGTTCAGCGCATCCGGTTCTGCAAAGGTCTGCGCATGATCGCGCAAGGCGTCGATGGGCTGGCCGGCATAGCCGAGCATTCGCAAACCCTGTCGGTTCTCCAGAAGGCGGAATGGCTTCGGCGCCAGTTCTCCCAGCGTGGCGGCAAGCCATGCGTGCGCGGCGTAGCCAAAATCGTCGTCGGCCAGTTGCCCGTGTCCCTGTCGGTGGGCAAAGCGCATCAGGCGCGCCGGGTCCAGCGGCAGGTCGATCATGAACATGATGACGCCTCCTCGATCAGGCCTTCCGCCACCATGCGCCGGCCGGCGTGCCATTGGTTTTTCCAGTCGCGCTGATCGTAGATGGGCTTGAGCTGATCTTCCCGGTTATCGCCTGTTTCCGCCGGCCAGCGGGCGGCCATTTGCCGGCCCTTCGCAGGGCGCATTGGACATTGAACGCGAGGGATGGTTTTGAGGATGGCGAGGACGTCGTCCCCTGACGCACTCCCCATAAGGACGGGGGCGTTGGGCAGGCAGGTCTTGCGGCCGAAAAACAGCGGCCGTGTCGGCTGTTGCAGCGCCGCTTCCAACGTAGCGAGATTGGGTAAGGTTTTATCGCGCAGGGCAAGTGCGGTGGTAAGCACACCGTTCGCCCAATAGTGGCGAAGGCGAATATGCGTACCGAATTTGGCGTTTCCGCCGTCGCGATGTTCCGGTTCGCCGCGCGTCGTCCAGCCTTTCTCGCGCATCTTCGGCTGACCCAAGTCCACCGTGTGGTAATCGATGATCGCTTCCGGTTCGATGTCCCAGCGAGAGGCAACGATCAATCGATCCTGCAATGCACCGATCTTTTCACCCTCGCCGTGCTTCCAGCCCAAAGCGTTGGCAAACAGTCCGGCAAACAGCGATAGGCCAGGAAAGCGTTCGGTGACGTTGTGGTGATCGACGATAACGCCACCAAAGCTCATCAACGGTGCGTCAAGACGCAGGATGAGCGCGTCCATCAATCGGCCCCGAAGATGCTGTCCAGTGCTGCGCCGATACTGGCGGTGAGCGGCGCGGCGGGAATGCCGGCCAGCTTGGAGGCGTTCTGCGTCGAGGAGACAAAGCGCTTCTCTTTGCACCCATACATGGCGTCGATTGCGGCGAGATGTTCCCCCAGCGCGTCCACCGCCTGTTGCATCGGGTCGCCGCTGAGTTTGAGTGCCTTGAGATAGGCGTTGGCCAAGGTGCGTGGCTGGCCGTTGCCTGACTCCAGCAGTATGCAAGCGGCGCGCGCGTAGGGGGCTGTTGATCCCAGCTTGGCGCCGGGACTAACAGTGGCGATGGCGTCGATCAGCCGTGCCAAGACGTTCCGTGCGTCGGTCAGCGTTTCTGCCGACTGGCTGGCCCAATCCTTGGCTTCGCAACCGCACAGGTTGGAAACGAGCAGCGGCACGTCGACTACGGCATAGCCGTAGAACAAGCCGGCCCCAAGTTCCATGTCGCCGGCATGCGCGGCGCCGGCATCCTCGTGCGCCTCCTTGAGGTCATCGACGACGGTGAAGAAATCCACCTCGGTCGACAGCGGGTGAACGGTGAAGGCGTGTGCGACATGCACTGCGGCGTCGGTGCGGGCGAGAATGTCCGAAGTGACGAAGCGGCCGAACATAGCGCCCTCAATGCCAGAAACAAGATCGTCCTGGCCCGCGGCTTTCATTAAGGCACGGAGATTGCCGTTCTCGGCTTTCAGGCGAGCGTCAAGGGTCGCTACTGGATCTTCCCCGCTCTTAGCACATTCAGCGATGAGACTGACGAAATAGTCTGCTTCCGGCTTTCCAAACAATATTGGCTGGTTAAGCCGCAGTGGATTGGACTTGTCTTGCCCACCCTGAACCAGTTTCTTGAGGAGCGCTTCAGTCATTTTTTGCGCAACGGCTTCGTCGACGCCAGTCATGATCGCTCTGCGGAATACTTCGCGCTCGAAAAACATCCGCGAGCGAATTCCGCCGGGCAGGTCGAGCACGCGGTGCAGTTCGTCGCGCCAGTGCTTTTTCAGGCATTGCGACGAGACGCGCATGCGCTCGGCGTTGCCGAAGGGGATGCGCTTGGCGAGGCCGGCATCGTCGCGGTTAAGAAGAGCGGCGGCAAAGGACGTGAGCGTGTGAATTTGCAGAAACATGATGGTTATTCCTCCCTGTTGGCAGATTGCAGAGTGCGGTAGAAGTCGCGGGCGATACGGGTGTTAATGCGTTCTCGATACTCGGAGTCACGCGTAAAGAGCAGTTCGGCAAATGTGCGCCAGTCACACGCGATGCCTTTGGCTGCCACCTGCCGCGCGGCGCGCAGTGCCAACGCGCGCAGTGTGTCGCCGCTGGCGGCGAGCAGGCGTTCCAGTCGACTCTCGGCAAAGCGCGCCTCGGCGAGTGCCTGACCAAAGGGCGCGGCCGGATTGAACCCTCCGTCGCGCTGAATGGCCAGCGCACAGACAACGGCGCGCCAGTCGGCAAGCCAACGCTCGTCCTGCCAGGCGTCATCGACATGTGCCAGCAACAAACGGTGCAGCGCCAGCGGCGCGGGGCCATCAAGCGCCATGCGCTTGAGCGCCGCACGCTCGCCGTTGGAAATGCCCGCGCTTACCAGCAGGGCTGCCAAGGCCGGAACGTGGGCGGCAGGAGTGCGTGATTCAGAGCTTGTCATGCGTCACCTCCATGAATTGCGGAAAGTTCTTTTTCAAACTGCCGATGAAAATGCCTTGCGCCTTGGTCTTGGCGCGGTATGACCGTCCGTGCCGCTGCGGCGCGCGTTCGGCAGCGCGATCCAATGTGTCTTGTGCCAGTCGGCGTAGTTCTTTGAACCACGGGCGAATGGCTTCGTCATCGTTCAATATTTCGACCGTGGACCACAGCCAGTTGAAGTAGCGTGGATTCCATTCCTGTGTGAAAGGTTTGATGGCATCCTCGGTCCATCCTTTGACGTGTTTGTTTTTGTCATTCAGATTGTCCGGGCCGCCTTCCAGTAGCGAGAACAACGCGGGGCGGAGCGCCTTGTATTGGATTTCGGCCGCCGTGTCGATACCCTTCTTCGAGAGCTTAGCGAGCCGGTCCCGGGCGGGGCCGCCACCAAACAGCGCGAGCTTCGGTTTTTCGGGCACGCGCAATACCGCGCTGTGGAATCCGTCGGTGGTGCAGTTCCCGCCCACTAGCACAGAGGCCGAGAACCATCCACCGGCCGTTGAATGGTCCACGCGTTGCATGGCCGCTGGCGTGTATCCTTCGCCGAAGATCAGGTTGCGTAGCAATTCAGGCGTGAGGCCTGATTTTGGAACCGTGAGCGCGCCGTTGGTTTTTTGGGTAATAGGTATCCAAAGGTCGCCAAGATTGCCTTTTTGCTCGTCGGCAGCGATGAAACCAACTGCCGATCCCGATGCAAAAGCCTTCACACCATCCTCACCGGAATAAAACCGTATACGCCGTGCCACCTCGATGAAGAATGGATCGAGGCTTTTTAAGGCATGGCCTCGCTTGCCATCCCAAGGTCTTGTCCATAGAAGAACCTTGCCGTTCGAGTCATAAGAATGAGAGAGCTGAAGTAAGCGATCTCTATCGCACACGAGGACGGAAACATCTCGTATAAATTGACTGCCAGTGCGTAGTGTAGGCAGCCAACCGATGCGGGGACGACTTCCAGAACCACTGTTCATACGGGCGACACCATAATTGGTTCGCCCGCTGTATCCCACGGTTCCATTGAGACTGATGAGGGCATAGCACCAAGCATCAAGGTCAGCATGTCTGGCGCGCTTGGCTTTTACATCATGATTCCTGGCCGTTATCAACACATCCAAAGCGTCTGGTGTTGTGGCGGTGAGTTTGTAATGCTGTTCAAATGAGGTCCGATCTGAAACTGGCGGCTGCATGAATGCTGGCTTGGTCGGATCGTCGACCACCAGCATCCACGCGCTGTCGTCCTCGCAGCCTTCCTGCCGTGTCAGTGCTCGTATGCCCTCACGCCAGAAGTTGGCGTTTTGCCGGGGGATGGTTTCTCCCTGCCGCACCAGCACTGCGCCCGCGAGATAGCAGCAGAAGATGTGGAAGGCGTCTTCCTGGTGGCGTTGCAGACCGGGCAGGCTTTCCACCCGGTCTTCGCCCAGCAGTGCCAGCAGTTCAGGCAGGCTGGCACCATTTGTACCTTCCGGCGTTCGCACCCGGAAAACGGGATCGGTGAGCAGGTTCATGGTGTGGTTTTCTCCAATCCGAAACGGGAATACCGGTAAATGTACTGGCTAGTAGGGTCGGCCTGAATAAGCAGGTTATCGCCCTCAAGGCTCACCAGGTGAGCCTGTTCAATTTCGATTTTCGGCGCCAGATGGCCGGGAATGTTGATCTCGTCGATGGCATGGCCGAAGGGACTCGGAAAGTTTCTACCCAGCGACAGGGTGCGATCGCTCAGGCCGAGACGGGTGGCCAAGTGTTCTTCGACGGCGTTCGGGAACATGAACTCGCCGAAGTGTTCGTTCGGCATGGCCGCCGCGTGCGCGGCGGATTGTTGTGCGCCGCCTACACCTTCGATATGCAGGGCGTGTCGCGTCCAGGCGTCGCCTTGCAGTTGGTCGAGTCTATCCGGATGTGTTGCGGTTTCGACCAGGTGCCGATTGTCGCGGGGAATCTCGATGACTGGCCCGGCGGCGACTAGATCACGCGTCAGTTGCAGAATACGCAAATCCTCATACACTGATCCAAGGCCGGCGAGGTTGCCGCGCCGTACCTCGCCTCTCGGGTTGAGGAAGACTGAAAAGTCCGATTCTTCAGGCAACAACACGGTGCAAACCGGCATGGGGCGCGGCCCGCGTTCGTGCCGATGCAGGCGACCGATGCGTTGCAGCAGCACGTCGATCGGGCAAAGGTCGGTGAGCAGCCAGTCGGCGTCGATGTCCAGGCTCTGTTCCAGCGTCTGCGTTCCGATGAGCAGTATCGCTCCAGCCGGCGATTTCCTGCCCATTCGCTCGCTGACGGCGCGGTCCATTTGTTCCCGGTCGGCGCGCGCAAAGCGGCCGTGGTGAGGCGCGCGAACGCCGCTCACCGCGAACAGGGTCGACGCCAGTTCGGGGGTGGCATCCGCCAGTCGGGCCAAAGCAATGGCGCGACCGACGGTATTGAGAATGACCAGCACTCGCTGTCCGGCTCGCACCGCTTCGCGCAATCTTGGGAGGAGGTCCTCGGGCGACTTGAGCAGTGGCAGCGGTTCGAGGCGCACGGTCTTGCTGCGACACGCTGGGTCCGGCAGATGTCGCGTCGGCATGTTGGGTGCGCTCAAGGCCGGATAGGGCAGTTCGACGGCTTGATCAAACGACTTGACCTGCGGCCGGGAATCGCCGGGGTGCAGATACTCCGCCCGTGCAGCGGCGCCCAAGGTGGCCGATAGCAGCAGGGCGTGACCGCCGGCCTTGAGGTGGCGAGTTAGCAGTCGGCGGGCGAGGTAGCGCATGTAGACGTCGGAGCTGTGCACCTCGTCGATCACCAGCAGCGATCGGTCGAGACAGGCGGCGCGCAGGTGCGCGTGGGGCACTTGTATGGCCGAAAACAACGCCTGATCGATGGTGCCGACGGCTATTGGCGCGGCAAGGAAGCGCTTCGGACGTTCCGCCGTCCAGTTTCGGTCGCGCGCTCTTTGCTCGTCATCATTGAACAGATGGGTTTCGGTCGGCAGTATCTTGTCAATTGGTTCACCGTCGATTCGCGTATAGCCCGGCACGGCGAGCAGCACGGGCGGACAAACGCTCCCGAAGACCCGGTTCATCGCGCCGGTCACGCGGCCATACAGTTCGCGGGCGGCGACCCGCGTCGGCAGGGCGAAGTAGAGACCATCGACCTTGCCGTCTGCAAACAACGCCAAGAAGTGCATCAGTGCGGCCTCTGTCTTACCCGAACCGGTATCGGATTCCGCGATCAGCAAGGCCGGGAGATCGGCGCAGGCCAGCGCCGACTGCAAGGGGCGCGGCTCGCCGCAAATACCGAACGCTTCACCGAAAGTCGGCTGTCGGTGTTCGATTTTGGTACGAGCTGTCGAAATGTCCAAGCCGACAGCCACCAGTGCCTTTCTCGCTTGGCGACGCGACCATTCGATGCGATCCCCTTCGTGCTCAAAAGGGAAAAAGGACTCCCGGTGCGAACCCAACCAGTCGGCGAGCATCACCAGTCCGGCGAAGCGATGCTCCAGTTCGATGTTGACTTCAATTGGCGAGGCATTGCCTCTGAATGCGTTGGGGAAGGCGTGACGGGCAGTCTCACCCAGTTCCTTGAGGCCGTCGAAGGGGTTGATACCGTCGCGAGGCAGCCAGTGCCGTTTCAGCCTGTCGATTTCGTTGCTCTGACCGATGTCGTCCTTGAACGCAGGCTTGCCGTGATGAAAGACAGCCGCAAGCAACATTCGAGGAAGGTCGGTTTCCGGGTTACCGAACCACGACCACATTTTTTCAAGGCCGAGCGCTTCGCTGGCCATGGGGCCGAGTGCTTCGTCGTAGAGCAAAGCAGCAGTCTCCTTGACGTGACCGGCAATGTCTCGCGCGTTCAGGTCGCGCTTTGCTTGAAAACCTGCGTTGCATTTGCCGAGGTCGTGCAGCAGTGCGAACACCGCCAAGCGGTCCATTCTGCGGGCGTTTTCGCCAAGTCCAAGGCTGCGCCGGATTGCCGGCAAATCGCACAAAGCGCGGAAGACGCTCGCGACATCGACGCAGTGATCGGCCAACGGCAATTGTTGACTGTGATCCTCGGAAAGCTTTCCCCAGAAGCTCATTCGCCCGTCTCCATACGCATGACATTCCTAATTAGCATCTTATTCGATGCGAATGCCATGCGGCAGGAAATTAGCTACGCTTCAGTTCGCGGTAAAAGCATTCGTGCAAGCCGAGCAGCCGGTTCGATGAATGGAAGTGTTCATACCCTATTTGCGCCGTCAGCCACTTCCGCCAGATAATAAAAAAGGCCGCTCTCGCGGCCTTTCTGTAGTTCGTTCCCTGCAGGCTACTTGACTGACTCCATGCCTGCCTTTGCGATCTGGCCGTCCTGGGCCGAAGTGACTCCCGAGACGCCGATCGCGCCGACGATTTTTCCGTCCATTACGAGGGGCAGCCCACCTTCGACAGGCATCGCACCGGGCAAAAAGGCGAGTTGTGGATTGCCGCCCACCTTGACCGCGTCCTCGAACACCTTGCTTGGACGGCGATAGGCAACGGATGACTGCGCCTTTTGGGTGGCTACGGCCACGCTGGCGTACTGCGTGCCGTCAAGGCGTTGCAAACTTACCGTGTGGCCGCCCGTATCGACGACGACGATCACCACGTTCCAGTTGTTCTTGCGCGCTTCGGCTTCGGCGGCGGCGCTGACTTTTCTGGCGGTATCCAGGTTTATGTTTGCGCCATACATCGGCGCCTGCGCCTGGGCCGCAAATGAAAATAGCGTGGCCGCCAATGCCAGTGCGGTTCCTGCAACGTGCTTTGCGATATGCATAACTCTCTCCTTTGGGTTGATGGTCTTTTTTGGACTGCCCGGCAACAATACGCCGGACCGTAGCGGTGTGCAACAACCCAGGTGCGGCCGGGGGCGGGAATGCAGCGGGCCGCCTCTTCATGCGCGCCCGGTTGTGCCGCGGCGGCGACGCGAGCGAACGATCGACCGCGAGGCCGATGGGCTGCCCACGCCGGCATCCAGCAGGGATTGCTCCATCGCGGATATATTCTGGTCGTGCTCGGTCAGCAGCTTGAGAAAGGCCTCGGCAGGCGCCGACAGGCTCCTGCCGCGAAGGCGCGTCACGCCGAACTGTCCCTGCACGCCGAGGTCGAGCTCGCGGATCATCGCCAGATCGCCGTCGCCCAATTCCTTGATGACCATGAACACGCTCATGATGGAAATGGCATCCGAATTTGCGAGGATCGCCTTCAGCACCGAGGAGCTGTCGCAGGTTATCGATAGCAGCCCATGCACCTTGACGTGCTCGCGCACGGCTGCCGGCATGTGCCGCAGCATCGTGTCCACGGCATGTTGCGGCAGATGCGGGCCGGCCAGCGGAAAGCGGAAGATGTCTGCCGCACCTACGCCGTCCTGCTGCGTCAGCGGATGGTCGGGGCGGCAGACGACGAAAGCCCGGTGCGCCATCAGCGGCGTGATCTCCAGATCGTCCTGACCTTGTACCTCGCTGACGTCGGCCACCATCAGGTCCACCTCGCGGCTGCGGATGCGTGCTGGCAATTCCATCCAGGGCGAGATCAGGACCCGGGTACGCAGCCGGGGGTAAAGGCGGGACAGTTTCCCGATGGTGACGCCGACCATCGATGCCGCGCCCCAGGGCCCGGCGCCGACGTTCAGTGTTCCGATCTCAAGTCCCTTGGCCAGTTGCAGTTCGCGGTCCAGGTCGCGCGCCGACAACTCGAGTCCACGGGCATGGCGCAGCACCAGTTCGCCGAAGGCGGTCGGCTCCACATCGCGCGGGCTGCGATCGAACAGGCGTACCCCCAACGCATCCTCGAGTGACTGGATGCTACGGCTCAGGGCTGGCTGGGTGATGTGCAGCGCCGTGGCGGCACGGGCGAAATTGCGGTGCTCGGCGAGTGCCAGCGCGTGGCGCAGACGGCGCATGTCAAACATAAGCAATTCCTCCTGGTTATTATATTCATGATAATAATGCATTGGACGCATAGCTATCAAGGCCGCAGAATCCGGCCATGGACGCTTTCAGGGCGGCCCGAACAAATACAGGGCGGACCACGGTACCGCCGGAGGAGAAGACATGAGATCGCGCCATATGCTTGTTCACCGCAGGATTTCGCTGCTTGCAATGCTCTGTGCCGCCGCGCTGCTCAGTGGCTGCGGCAAGGGCCCGGCGGCGCCTGCCGCGGCCGGCGGCGATGTTACGGCCGTCACCGCGAAGGCCAACGAGGCCGCGGCCAAGGCCCAGGACCTGTCCGATCCGAAGAGCTTCGAGTACGCCAAACGCGGCTTCATCGCCGCTCCCACGGGCCAGGTCAGGGACGCCGCCGGCGAAGTAATATGGGACTTCGACAGTTATGCCTTCGTCAAAGGCGCGGCGCCGGCCACGGTCAATCCCAGCTTGTGGCGACAAGCCCTGCTCAACAACCAGATCGGGCTGTTCAAGGTCACCGAGGGCATTTACCAACTGCGCGGCTTCGACCTCGCCAACATCACGCTGATCGAAGGCAAGACCGGCTGGATCGTGGTCGACACGCTCACGGCGCGCGAGACGGCAACGGTCGCGATGGCCTTCGCGCGCAAGCACCTCGGGGACAAGCCGGTGTCGGCGGTGATCTTCACCCACAGCCACGCCGACCATTTCGGCGGCGCACTGGGCGTGATTTCGGCCGAAGAGGCCAAGGCGCGCAAGATCCCGGTGGTGGCGCCGGTCGGTTTCCTGGACGAAGCCACCAGCGAGAACATCATGATGGGCGTGGCGATGGCGCGGCGTTCCATGTACATGTACGGTGGCCGCCTGCCGCGCGACGCCAAGGGGTCCGTCGACACGGGGCTGGGCAAGGCGGTGGCCTACGGTCAGGTCGGCATCCTGCCGCCGACGATCGTGGTGGATCAGCCCCATCAGGAATTGACCATCGATGGCCTGCGCTTCGTCTTCCACAACGTACCGGGCAGCGAGGCGCCGGCGGAATTCGTGTTCTACATTCCCGAGCGCAAGGCTTTCGGCGGTGCGGAGATGCTGAGCCACACCCTGCACAACCTCTACACCCTGCGCGGGGCGAAGGTGCGCGACGCACTGAAGTGGGCTGACTACATCGACGAGTCGCTGACCTATGCGGCCGATGCCGAGGTGGTATTCAACCAGCACCACTGGCCGGTGTGGGGCAGGGAGCGGATCCGCGAATTCATGGTCAAGCAGCGCGACACCTACAAGTTCATCCACGATCAGACCGTGCGCCAGATGAACGCGGGACTGACCGCTCCGGAGATCGCGGAGACATTGAAGCTGCCGAAGTCGCTCGAGGATTACCTCAACGTGCATGGCTACTACGGCACGGTGCGGCACAACGCCAAGGCCGTGTATCAGTTCTACCTGGGCTGGTTCGACGCCCACCCGTCCAACCTCGACGCGCTGCCGCCGGTCGAAGCCGGCAAGCGTTACGTGGCGCTGGCCGGCGGCATCGACAAGTTGGTGGCGGCGGCGCAAACGGCCTTCGACGCCGGCGATTACCGCTGGGCGGCGGAAATGCTCAAGCACGCCGTCTATGCCGAGCCGAAAAACAAGTCGGCGAGCGAACTGCTGGCGCGGTCCTTCGAGCAACTGGGCTATGTCGCCGAATCGGCGCCGTGGCGCAACTTCTACCTGACCGGCGCCTACGAGCTGCGCAACGGCGTACCGCAGAAGGGCATCACCATCGACATGCTGGTCGACATGCTGCAATACGCGCCGATCGAGCGCTTTCTCGAACGCATGGCGGCCTCGCTCGACGGATCCAAGGCGGCGGACGCCAATCTCAAGCTGAACCTTGTGTTCTCGGACCTCAAGGAAAGCTACGTGCTGCAGATCGAGAACGCCGTCCTGCATTTTCACAAGGCGCCACCGGACAAGGACGCCAACGCCACGCTGACGCTGACCAAGGCCTTCTTCCTGAAGATGATGACCGGCCAGGCCGGGGCCAAGGACCTGCTGCTGTCGGACCAGACGAAGATCGAAGGCAGCAAGATCGACCTCGGCCGCTTCTTTGCCATGATCGAGAAGGCGCCGGGGATCTTTCCCATCGTCACCCGCTGACAGGACGTTTGTGCGACAACACAACCCGAACACGAAGCACCGGAGATCATCATGAAAGCAACTGTCTCGCTGAATCGCATCCTGGCCACCCTGCTGATCTGGGCGGGTAGCGCCGGTGCGCAACAGCCGCCGGCCCAGGCCTTGCCACCCGGCATGCCTGACCTTAGCAAGGCGCGGCCGGCTATCCATGCATTTTCCGCCGCAGAGATCGACCGCATCTCGGGGGCATCGGGCCTAACCGACTGCTTCTGGGTCGGCACACTCAGCCCGACGACCTTCAATATCCTGATCCCGGATACCAGCCTCGTGTATTGGATCACCCAGTTTCGGCTGCCGGTCGGGGCGCGGCTGGAGTTCAAGGGGCAGTATCCCCACGGGCGCTACCTTTCCTTCAATTCATACAACCCGACGGGGCAGCCGGTCGATGCCTTGAACGACCAGCAGATCGCACCGGATGCAGGCAGCCAGAATCCCTTTCTTCCCGGAGCGCAGCGGCAGGTCGCGAAGCGCGACTACACGGTGCGCATCGAGCCCCGCGCGATGCAGGCCGGCGTGCGCGTCGACCCCGCCACGCGGCCGGGCAACACCTTGTTCGTGCCGACCGACGATACGCTTTACCAGGTGTGGATGCGCGTCTATGTGCCGGATACCGGACGCGACGCCAGGGGCGGCGTGCCGCTGCCCAGTCCGGTGCTGACGCTGGCCGACGGCAAGCGGCTGGAAGGCGCGGCCCTCTGTAGCGAAATCGTGGTCAAGGAGGGCGCGGTCAAGGATTTCAAGGCGACGCCGGAAGGTTTGCGCCACGTCTTCGCCGTGCCCGGCGCGCGGGCGCCGCATCATCCCGCGCAACCGGCTCCGGTGCCGTGGAATGCCTTCTTCAACCCCCAGCTCACCATGACCAACGCGCTGATCAACACACCTTACGAAGCGGTGCGTGCGCGGATCGACGCCACACGCCGCGCCGGCTTCTACAGCACGCTGGACAACGTCTACATGTCGACCTATGTCGACAATCGCTATGGCGACGCACTCGTGATGCGCGGCAAGGCGCCGCGCGCGCCGCGCACCCTCAAGGGCGCAGCCGTCATGGATGCGGATGTCGACCTGCGTTACTGGTCGGTGTGCAAGTACCGCTCGGTGGCGGACGGCGCGGTCGATTCCTGCCTCTATGACGAGCAGGTTCCCCTGGATGCGCAGGGTCGCTACACGATCGTGGTGTCGACGCCCGCCGCGCGGCCGTCCAATGCCCGCGCCGACTGCGGCGTGGCGTGGATGGACTGGGGCGTCGGCGACGGCATCGGCAATCCCCACGGTGGCTTTGTCGCCATGCGCCACATGCTGCCGCACCCGAATTTCGCCAACAGCCTGTGGGCGACGCAGAAGCCAGGCGACGAGGAGCGGGCCCTCGGTGACTATTACCCGGCGACCACCTACGACAGCAAGGCCGCGTTCGAAGCGCGCGGCTGTCCCGTCAAATAATTCACGCAACAGCCGAGGAGACAAAAATGAAGCGACGCGATCTCTTGAAGCACACACTGCTGGCCGCCGGTGCGGGTTTTACCGGCGTGGCGCCAGTCCTGGCGCAGGACGCGGCAAAGAAGACCTACGCCGGCGAAAATGAATTGCTCAAGGGGCAGGAAGGCGATCCCAACGCCGTCAGCCCGCGCGAGACCCATGCCTATTCGATCGGCCTGCAGGCCTTCCAGTACGGATGGCCCCTGGTCTATTTCGCCAACCTGATGTGGCAATGGTCGAATAATCCAAAGTCGGTGCTGCGGCCGCTCAACTCCTGGATCCAGACCAAGGACTTCGTCGCCACCTCGAACTACCGCGACGGCGGTTCCTTCAACACCGACACGGTCTATACCGGCGCCTTCATCGACCTGCGCAAGGGGCCGGTGGTGATGACCACCGTCGACCCAGAAGGGCACTACTTCTCGGTGCAGCTCTCCGACCTCTACACCAACAACTTCGCCTATATCAGCAAGCGTTCGGGCGGACCGATGTGGGGCAACTTTCTGCTGATGCCGCCGGGCTGGAAGGGAGAGGTTCCGCCGGGAAAATTCGACCGCGTCCTGCAATGCGAGCAGAAATGGATCTTCGCCCTGATTCGCCTGCGCATCGACCAGGACGACCCCAAGGAAATTGCGTGGGCCAAGGACAAATTTGCCCAGACCAGGCTGGCGCCGCTCGATGATTTCCTCGCCGGCCGCGAGTTCGTCGCCAGCGACTTCAATGTCTTCGACATCACGAAGATTGCGCAGAACCCGCTGCGCCCCTTCGTCCTCATCAACTACATGCTGACGCAAAACCCGCCGCCGGAAACCGACCGCATCCTGCTCGACGGCTTCCGCACCGTGAACATCGGTCCGGGCATGGACCTGACGAAGAACGATCCCGACACCAATCGCGGACTGGCACGCGCCGCGCGCGACGGCCTGCGCACCCTGCGCGCCCACGTCGAGCGGCCCTGGGCACGTTCCGTCAACGGCTGGTTCTATTTTCCGACCAACATCGGCCAGGCGAAGACCACCGACTACCTGATGCGCGCGGCATGGCAGTCGCTTTGGGGCATCGTCGCCCACCCGCCTTACGAGTGCACCTACCTCTGGGCCTCGCTCGACCAGAACGGCGAGCGGCTCAGCAGCAAGGGCGTCTACGAGCTTTACATGCGCAAGGACCAGTTCCCCAAGGTCGAGGCCTTCTGGTCGATCACCATGTACCAGGACTTCAACCTGGTGGTGAACGACGCCAATCGCTGGGCCATCCGCGAGAACATGAAGGGTCTCAAGTTCGATGCCGACGGCGGTCTGCGCATTTACATCCAGGCCGAGCGTCCCTCCGAGGACAAGGTCGCCAACTGGCTGCCGGCGCCGAAGCAGGGCAACTTCAACCTGACCATGCGCAACTACATGCCGGCGCCCGAGATCGTCGAGCAGCGCTACGACCCGCCGGTGCTGCGGCGCGTCGGCTGAGCCGACGATGGCCGGCGATGCCACCTTCGACTACGACTGGATCGTCGTCGGCTCCGGCTTCGGCGGCAGCGTCGCCGCGCTGCGCCTGGCCGAGAAGGGCTATTCGGTCGCCGTGTTGGAAACCGGTCCGCGCATGCGGGACGAGGACTTTCCGCAATCGACCTGGAACCTGCGCCGCACCTTCTGGGCGCCAGCGCTGGGACTGCGCGGCATTTCGCGCGTCTCGATCTTCAAGGACATCTTCATCGCTTCGGGTGCCGGGGTGGGCGGCGGCAGCCTGGTCTATGCCAACACGCTCTACCGCGCCAAGCCGTCCTTCGTCGCCCATCCGCAGTGGGCCGGGCTGGCAGACTGGCATGCCGTGCTGCAGCCGCACTACGACACGGCCGAGCGCATGCTGGGGGTGCAAACCGTGCCCTGGGCCAGCGACGGCCAGATGCTGCTGAAGGAACTCGGCGAACATTTCGGCGCCGCCGACAGCTTTACCCGTACGCCCTGCGGCGTGTTTTTCGGCGAGCCCGGCGTGACCGTGGCCGATCCTTATTTCGGCGGCAGCGGGTCGGCGCGCACCGGATGCACGCGCTGCGGAGGCTGCACCGCCGGTTGCGGCGTGGGAGCCAAGAACACGCTGGTCAAGAACTACCTTTGGTTCGCAGAAAAACTCGGCGTCGGGATTTTCGACCAGAGCGAGGTGCGCGACATCCGGCCGCTCGACGGCGGCACGGGCGAGACCGGCTACGCCGTCGACACCGTTTATCCCGGTGCCTGGTTCGCCAGGCGACCGCGTACCCTGCGGGCGAAGGGTGTGGTGCTCGCCGCCGGCGCGCTCGGCACCAACACCTTGCTGGCGCGCTGCAAGCACGACGGCGGCCTGCCGCGCCTGAGTGACCGGCTGGGGCACCTGGTGCGCACCAACAGCGAATCGATCCTCGCCGTCACCCTGCCGGACGACACGCTGCGACCGGCCTACGATGTCTCGATCAGCGCCAGCGTGCACCTCGGCCACGACACCCACATCGAACTCGTCACCTACGGCGACAAGGGCGACTTCATGAAGTTCTTCTTCACCCTGCTGACCGGCGAAGGCAGCCGCTTGACGCGCCCCTGGCTGCTGCTCGGGCAGGTCCTGCGCCACCCGTGGCGCTTCCTCAAATCCATGTCGCCGCTGCACTGGGGGCGGCGCAGCCTGATCCTGCTGGTCATGCAAAGCCGCGACAACGCCATCGCCTTCGTCGCCCGGCGCGGCCTGTTCGGCAGGCTCAGGCTCGGCACGCAGCAGGACGCCGGCATGCCCAACCCGACCTTCATCGCCGAGGGCAACGCCGCAGCGGCCTGGCTCGCCGAACGCACAGGGGGAATTGCCCAAAGCATGGTACCCGAGGCGCTGGCCAACATACCCACCACGGCCCACATTCTCGGCGGCGCGGTGATCGGCAGCGATGAGACGACCGGTGTAGTCGACGGCGACGGCCGGGCCTTTGGCTACCGCAACCTGATCATCTGCGACGGTTCGATCATGCCGGCTAATCCAGGCGTCAATCCCAGCCTGACCATCACGGCCCTGGCCGAGCACATCATGAGTTCGGTGCCGCCGGCCGCCAGGCGCACGCCGTGAGTCCACGGAGAACCACCGTGCGCCGTGTTTTGCAAAATCGGCTATGGTGTGCGTTCGTTATTCTGCCCGAGGGCTGACACCATGACTTCCGTTCGTCTGAATCCGCTCGATTCCGCCTGGTTGTTCACCGAGTCGCGCGCCACTCCAAACCATGTTGGCGGGTTGCTTGAGTTTCGCCTGCCCGAGGGCGCGCCGAGGGACTTCATGCGCCAGTTGATGACCGAGTTCCGCAGCCACCGCGAGTTCTCCGCCCCGTGGAACCGTCGCCTGAAGTACGCCTTCAACAAGAACCCCGTTCCCGTCTGGATCGAGGACGATGACATCGACCTCGAATACCACGTGCGGCACGCGGCGTTGCCCTGGCCGGGCGGCGAGCGCGAGCTGGGCGAACTGGTCGGCCGCCTGCAAAGCACGCCGCTCGATCTGAGCCGCCCACCCTGGGAGTGCACCATCATCGAGGGGCTCGAGGCCGACCGCTTCGCACTGTTCATCAAGATGCACCATTCACTGATCGACGGGGTGAGTGGAATGAAGCTGCTGCAGCGGGCGATGTCGCCCGACCGCGCCAGGAGCCTCAAGCTTCCGCCGTTCTGGGCGTCGGGTCCGGAGCTGGCGGCGCGGGTCGGGCGAGAGAACCCGTTGCCGACCGTCGCCAATGCGGCGGCCGCGGCAGTTCAGGCGCTGCGCGGCCAGGCACAGACGGTGCCGCAACTGATTGCAGCCTTTGCCAAAATGCTCAAGCGCGTCGGTGATCCCGGCGAGGGCCTGATCGTGCCCTTTGCCGCGCCGCGTTCAGTGCTTAACGGGCGGGTGCGCGAGAAGCGGCGTTTTGCCACGCAGCAGTTCTCCATGGAGCGCATGCGCACTCTGGCCAAGGCCGCAGATTGCACACTCAACGACGTGGTGCTGGCGATTTGTGGCGGCGCGCTGCGCAGCTTTCTGCAGGAGCGCGACAGTCTGCCGGAACAGTCCCTGACCACGGGCATTCCGGTCTCGGTGCGCCCCAGGGATGACGAGGGCAGCGGCAATGCGATCACCTTCATCATCGCCACGCTGGGCACCGACATCGACGATGCCAAGGCGCGCCTGGAGGCGATTCGCAACTCGGTCCGCCATGCCAAGGAGCATGTCCAGAGCCTGCCGAAGCAGGCCATGCTCCAATACACGATACTGCTCATGGCGCCAACCATCATCACGCTGCTGACGGGCATCGGCGGACGTATGCGACCGATGTTCAATATCACCATCTCCAACGTTCCGGGGCCGGACAAGCTTCTCTACTTCCGCGGCGCCGAACTGATGGCGACCTACCCGGCCTCCATCGTCACCCACGGACAGGCGCTCAACATCACCTGCCAGAGCTATGCGGGCTCGATGAACTTCGGCTTCACCGGCTGCCACTCCTCGCTGCCGAGCATGCAGCGTCTGGCGGTGTATGCCGAAGACGCGCTCAAGGAACTTGAAACTGCGATCCTGCCGCGGGCGACGCGCGGACGTACGAGCGGCGGTGCTTCGGCCAAAACCGTGGCGTCTGGTGCGAGGGAGACCGGCGCGAAGACCGCCAAGCCCGCGCCCCGAAAGCGCGCCCCGACGCCACGCCGCAAGGCCTGACAGGAAGCTGTTCGCCGTGGGGCGCCACCGCCGACATTCGCGGCGCTGGCCTGGTCACTTGCTGAAGAAATCCTTGACCCGGTCGAGCCAGCTTTGCGCGCGCGGGCTGTGCCGCTGGGCGTTGCCCTGGCTGATGATTTCGAATTCCTGCAGCAGTTCCTTCTGCCGCTCGGTGAGGCTGACCGGGGTTTCGAGCACGACATGACAGAGCAGGTCGCCGTGGCTGATGGAGCGCACGCCCTTAATGCCCTTGCCGCGCAGGCGGAAGACCTTGCCGGTCTGCGTTTCAGCGGGCACCTTGAGCTTGGCGACGCCATCGAGCGTCGGTATCTCTATTTCGCCGCCGAGCGCCGCCGTGGCAAAGCTGAGCGGCATCTCGCAATGCAGGTCGTCATGGTCGCGCTGGAATACGGCGTGGGCCTTGAGGTGGATCTGGACGTAGAGGTCGCCCGGCGGGCCGCCATTGACGCCGGGTTCGCCCTCGCCGGTAAGACGAATCCGATCGCCTTCGTCTATGCCCGATGGAATCTTGACTGACAGGGTCTTGTGCTGCTTGACGCGGCCGGAGCCGTGGCAGGTGCCGCAGGGGTCGGGAATGTAACGGCCGGTGCCATGGCACTTCGGGCAGGTCTGCTGGATCGAGAAGAAGCCCTGCTGCATGCGCACCTGGCCGTGGCCGCCGCAGGTGGGACAGGTCTTGGGTTCGGTACCTTTCTTGGCGCCGCTGCCGTTGCAGGTTTCGCATTCGGCCATGGTCGGGATGCGGATGCGGGTCTCGGTGCCGCGCGCGGCGTCCTCGAGGGCGACTTCCAGGTTGTAGCGCAGGTCGGCGCCGCGATAGACATTGGAGCGGCCGCCGCCGCGCTGCCCGCCGCCGCCGAAGATGTCGCCGAAAATATCCGAGAAGGCGTCGGCGAAGCCGCCCATTCCGCCCGGGCCGCCGGCCTGCGGATCGACGCCGGCATGGCCGTATTGGTCATACGCCGCACGCTTCTGCGCGTCGGAAAGAATCTCGTAGGCCTCTTTGGCTTCCTTGAAGTGGTCTTCCGACTTGGGGTTGTCCGGATTGCGGTCGGGATGGTGCTTCATGGCCAGCTTGCGGTAGGCCTTCTTGATGTCCTCGTCGGAGGCATCGCGGTTGATGCCGAGGATTTCGTAGTAGTCGCGTTTGCTCATGAGTCGTGAAAAGTGAAATGTGAAATGTGAAACGTGTCTGGCTCAGAGCTTCTGACGCAAGGACTTGGACAGGGCCATTATCAGTGCGGATACTTGGTCGATTTTATTCTGGACATCGCTTGTGTCGTTGACGAACTTCAATCGGGATGAAAGTTCAATATGGGTATCCAGTTCGGATAGCGAACCCGAAGCGATACCAAGGAAGTGCAGCAGTTCCTTAGTACCGTTTCGGGCTGCGCCCTCGGCAATATTGGCAGGGACGGAGACCGCTGCTCGCCGCATTTGACTGGTCAAACCGAATTGTTCTTCTTTCGGAAAGCTGGACGTAATCGCGTAGACGAGTTCCACCAGCGTCATGGCTTCCTGCCATACCCGGAGCTCGCGGTGACCACGTTTCACTTTTCACGTTTCCCGTTTCACGGCTTCTTGTCTTTTACTTCGGTGAACTCTGCATCGACGACGTCGCCGTCGTCCTTTTTCGTTTCGCCACCGGTGCCACCGCCAGGCGCACCTGCTGCACCTGCGGCACCGGCTGCGCCTTGCGCATCACCGTAGATCTTTTCGCCGAGCTTCTGCGAAGCCTTGGCCAGCGCCTCGGTCTTGGCCTCGATGGCCGCCTTGTCACCGTCCTTCAGCACGTCTTCGGCTTCCTTGATGGCAGCTTCGATCTTGGTTTTTTCGTCGGCTTCCATCTTGTCGCCGTGCTCACTGAGCGCCTTCTTGACCGAATGCACCATGGCATCGCACTGGTTGCGCGCGTCGACCAGCTCGCGGGCCTTGTGGTCGTCTTCGGCGTGGGCCGCGGCGTCCTGCACCATGGCCTGGATCTCGGCTTCGGAAAGTCCGGAGTTGGCCTTGATGGTGATCTTGTTTTCCTTGCCGGTGCCCTTGTCCTTGGCCGAGACGTGCAGGATGCCGTTGGCGTCGATGTCGAAGGTGACCTCGATCTGCGGCATGCCGCGCGGCGACGGCGGAATGTCGGACAGGTTGAACTGGCCGAGACTCTTGTTGCCGCTGGCCATTTCGCGCTCACCCTGCATCACGTGAATGGTCACGGCGCTCTGGTTGTCGTCGGCGGTGGAGAAGGTCTGGCTGGTCTTGGTCGGGATGGTGGTGTTCTTGGTGATCAGCTTGGTCATCACGCCGCCCAGGGTTTCGATGCCCAGGCTTAGCGGGCAGACGTCGAGCAGCAGCACGTCCTTGACTTCGCCTTGCAGTACGCCGCCCTGGATCGAGGCGCCCACGGCGACGGCTTCGTCGGGGTTGACGTCGCGGCGCGGTTCCTTGCCGAAGAATTCCTTGACCTTGTCCTGCACCTTGGGCATGCGTGTCATGCCGCCGACCAGGATCACGTCGGTGATGTCGGAGGTCTTGACGCCGGCATCCTTCATCGCGATGCGGCAGGGCTCGATGGTGCGGGCGATCAGGTCTTCCACCAGCGCTTCGTACTTGGCGCGGGTCAGCTTCATCGCCAGGTGTTTCGGACCGGTGGCATCGGCCGTGATGTAGGGCAGGTTGAATTCGGTCTGCTGGGAGGAAGACAGCTCGATCTTGGCTTTTTCCGCGGCTTCCTTGAGGCGTTGCAGGGCTAGCACGTCGTTCTTCAGATCAACGCCCTGTTCCTTCTTGAATTCGGTGACGACGTAGTCGATCAGGCGCTGGTCGAAGTCCTCGCCGCCGAGGAAGGTGTCGCCGTTGGTGGACAACACCTCGAACTGGTGCTCGCCGTCGAGTTCGGCGATTTCGATGATGGAGATGTCGAAGGTGCCGCCGCCGAGGTCATACACGGCAATCTTGCGATCGCCTTCCTGCTTGTCCATGCCGAAGGCCAGCGCGGCCGCGGTCGGCTCGTTGATAATGCGCTTGACATCGAGGCCGGCAATCCGGCCGGCATCCTTGGTGGCCTGGCGCTGGCTGTCGTTGAAGTAGGCGGGCACGGTAATGACGGCTTCGGTGACTTCCTCGCCGAGGTAGTCTTCGGCGGTCTTCTTCATCTTGCGCAGCACTTCGGCCGATACCTGCGGGGGCGCCATCTTGTTGCCGCGCGCTTCGACCCAGGCGTCGCCGTTGTCGGCCTTGACGATCTTGAAGGGCATCAGGTCGATGTCCTTCTGCACTTCCTTTTCTTCGAAGCGGCGGCCGATCAGGCGCTTGACCGCATACAGGGTGTTTTTGGCATTGGTCACTGCCTGGCGCTTGGCCGAGGCACCGCAGAGAATCTCGTTGTCTTCCGCGTAGGCGACGATGGACGGTGTGGTGCGCGCGCCTTCCGCGTTTTCGATGACCTTCGGCTTGCCGCCTTCCATGATGGCGACGCAGCTGTTGGTGGTGCCGAGGTCGATGCCGATGATCTTGCCCATTTGATTTCCTTTATCGAGAGTTCTCTAAATTCCGGGTGAAAAGTGAAACGTGAAACGTGACGTCCTTCAATTGCGTCCCTCACGTTTCACATTTCACTTTTCACGTTTTACATGCTTCTGATATGGGGGTATTGCGGGTGGCTTCAAGCCTTGGCCCTGGAAACCACCACCAGCGCGGGGCGGATTACTCGATCG
Organism: Rhodocyclales bacterium; assembly: GCA_026399475.1. Classification (GTDB taxonomy): domain Bacteria; phylum Pseudomonadota; class Gammaproteobacteria; order Burkholderiales; family Rhodocyclaceae; genus Sulfuritalea. The sequence continues at coordinate 56,459 of JAPLQY010000073.1, read as the reverse complement.
TGCAGGGCATAGCCCTTCTGCAGAACGCTGAGTACCGTGTTGGCTTCCGTCGCGTCGTCCGGTGCTTCGATCTGGCTGATGGCCTGATGCTTGTGCGGATCGAACTTTTCGCCGAGCGGGTTGATCTCGGTCAGGCCGGACTTCTCGAAAGCGGCGATCAACTGGCGCAGCGTCAGTTCGACGCCCTCCTTGAGATGTTCGGCGCTCTGGTTTTCGCTGGCCAGCGCGGCTTCGAGACTGTCCTTGACTGCCAGCATTTCGCCGGAAAATTTCTCGACGGCGAACTTGCCGGCCTTGCCGATGTCTTCCTGCGCCCGACGCCGCACGTTCTCGGTCTCGGCCTTGGCGCGCAACCAGGCATCGTGATGCTCGGCGGCCTTGAGTTCAGCCGCCTTGAGCATTTCCTCGAGACTGGGCATTACCGTGGCTTCGGACGCCGTATCAGAAGCCGACGCTGGTGACGCGGTGTTTTCAGCGTCCTGCGGGGTGCTGGGGATGGATGAATTGTCCTGCATGGGTAGGGCTCCTGAAGAAACCCGACGCATATGAGGGTGAATCCCGGGGCTTCAAGCCCGCCCTGAATAATTATTTGCGCCGCGGGAAAGACTCACTTTTGACCGCGCACCCAGCGAATCAGGCTGGCGGCATCCATCGCGCCGGCCTGGCGCGCGACTTCGTGGCCGTGGCGAAACAGGGCCAGTGTCGGAATCGAACGGATGCCAAAGCGTGCTGCAAGCTGCTGCTCTTCCTCGGTGTTGACCTTCGCCAGGCGGAATTCCGGCTCCAGTTGCTTTGCTGCCTGGGCGAAGGCCGGCGCCATGGCGCGGCAGGGGCCGCACCAGGGTGCCCAGAAATCCACCAGCAGCGGGATATCGGAACGACCAGCGTGAATATCGAAGCTCGTCGCGTCGAGTTCCACCGGCTCACCGGCGAACAGACCAGCCTTGCATTTGCCGCAAGTGCCGCCGTCGGCAAGGCGTTCGGCGGCAAGGCGGTTGGGCGTATGGCAGTGGGGGCAAACGACGATCAACGGTTCGGACATGGTGCGCTCCATATATCAGATGTTACTGATATATAGATGCCGTCAGCAAATTCAAGCGGCGCTCGCGGCCCGCAAGCTATTCTTGGTCCTGAAAACGACCTGACCTACAATGATGCCGTGAAGCCGTCAATCGCACTACAGAACAATCGGGAACTCATCAGGCAGGCCGTTGCACGCTACCCAGTGCGCAACGCGAGGGTGTTCGGGTCGGTCATTCATCATTGCGACGCTGATGGCAGCGATCTCGATTTGCTCGTGGACCCATTGCCGGGAGCCACCTTGTTCGATCTGGGCGCCATGCAGGTCGAATTGGAAACCGTACTGGGTATTCCCGTCGACATACTCACGCCGGGGGACCTGCCCAAGCGATTTCGCGAGCAGGTGATCCGGGAAGCCCTGCCGGTATGAGCGAGCCCGGCAACTCGCGTGCGTTCGACTATCTCGATCACATGGTCGAGGCCATCACCTTGGCTATGAGCTTTACCGAAGGCATGGCAAAAGAGGATTTTCTTGCCGACCGGAAGACGCAGCAGGCCGTTATCCTCAATCTCATTGTGCTCGGCGAGGCGGCGAGCAAGATCGCCTCGGAATGTCCCGAATTCACCGCCGCGCACCCGGCCCTGCCCTGGCAACAAATGCGCGGCATGCGCAATCGCATGGCTCACGGCTACTTCGACATCGATCTCGACGTAGTATGGGAAACGGTGCAGACATCGCTGCCCGCTTTGCTGCGGCAAATAGTTGCAATCGTGAGATAGCGTTCGCTGCATGACGGGAATAGCCCAAGTGCATGCGCACGAGGTCTTTGTCGGTGCCGTACCGCCCGCGCCGACTTTCACAAACACCCGACCGAAGGGTAACGCATGCGTTTCCGGCTACTGATCGCGGCCTTCTTTTTGCTGCCTGTCATTCCGGCTTTCGCGCAAACGCCACCGGTACCGCCGCGCAACGTGGCGGATATTCTGGCGGTGCTGGATCAGTACAAGCCCGATCCGGCGGCGGTTGCGAAACTGCGTGCCCAGGCCGAGGCACAGCCGCCGGATACCAGGCATGAACAGGAACTGGCGATTTTTTATCATCGGCGTGGTCAAGCGAACGCAGTATTGGGCAATGCTAAACAACAGATTGCTGATTTGGAAAGGGCACTTTCATATGTTTTTCCAAGCGATCTGGTAAAAGACGGAGGTATCGGCGACCGTCGTCGAATTACCTTGGATCTGATATATGCAGAAATACAAGGAGGAAGCTGGATTCGAGGCATAGAACTATCGACCGATTTGGCGAAGAGCGACCGATGGGGTTACGGCCTGTCCGCGGAGCGATATCTTGCAACAGCACATTCAGCGCTATATGAAATGAACGCTGCACGCAAAGCGGCACAAGACGCTGACGCGCGAATCGCACGACTTAGATCAACTTACATTTGGCCAACCTTGGGCCAAATGTTTGAAATGGAAAGCCACTTAAGTCACGGCCTGCTGCTCAATGCTGAAGGCAATAACGAGGAGTCGGAAAGAAGATTGCGCAAAGCACTGGAACTCAGTGAGCTCGTAGTAAAGCAGCAAACCAAAATGCCTAAGGACTTTTATCGCGCAGGTGTATCTCGAGGTGGAGTCATTGGGCTATGGGCAAGAGCCGAAATGGCGCTCGCAAGTAACCTGACCCATCAAGGACGGAGTGCCGAGGCGGAATACTATGCTCGGAGTGCCTTACTTCATTGGCTTCAAGCCTATGGACGCTACTCCCATTTCACGGCTTTGACGGTTGGAGTATTGGGCGAGATTATTTATGAATCTGGTCGATCTCGAGAATCGGAGCTGCTGGCACGAGCGGCAATTGATAGCTTCGAGAGAGCAGGGGTGGCCAGCGAATCAGTTCTGCTAGGCGAAGCACGCTCCTTACTCGGTGCCTCATTGGCCGCCCGATCCAGATGGCAGGATGCCATTGCTGTATTTGAAGTCCGCGACAAAGCATTGGCTTCGAATCCAGATCAGTATGCAAAGATTGGCGGTGCCGATCTCACTTGGAGCATTGCCTTGCTCCGCACCGGCGACGTTAAGAAGTCCTTGGCTATGGTCGACCACTTGTACCGCAAGCGGCTGTCTATGGGCCTTTCTGAAACCGAATACTTCACCGCCCAGTCCCATGGCTTCTACGCTATGGCACTGGCCGCCGACGGCCAAGCCGAGAAAGCGCTGGCCGAATTCCAGGGCGCCATCCCCATCCTGCTCGACGAAGCCCGTCGCAGCGGTGGCGGCGAACAAGGCGGCGCCGTCGCCCGCCAGATGCGGCTGGTCTGGATACTTGAAAGCTACATGAAGCTGCTGGTCGATTTGCGCGATTCGCAATTGCTCAAGTCCGCCGGAATCGACGCCGCCGCCGAAGCCTTCCGCATCGCCGATGTCGCGCGCGGCAGTGCCGTGCAGCGGGCGCTGGCCGAGAGTGCCGCCTGCGCCACGCCCAGCGATCCGGCGCTGGCCGAGCTGGCGCGCCGCGAACAGGATGCCCAACAGCGATTCGCGACGCTCTCCGACCTGCTCAACCGCCTGCTCTCGGCACCTCCCGAACAGCAGTTGCCCGAGGTCATCGCCGACCTGCGTCGCGACATCGAGGCTCTGCGCGTCGAACGCGACAAGCTCAAGCTCGAACTGGCCCAGCGCTTTCCCGACTATGCCGAATTGATTGCACCCAAGCCCACCACTATTGCCCAGGCGCAGGCCGCCCTGGCGGCGGACGAAGCCTTGATCTCGATCTATGTCGGTGCCGAGCGCAGCTACGTCTGGGCCGTGCCCAAGACCGGCCGCGCCGCCTTTGCCGAAGTGGCGCTGACCGATGCCGAGGCCGCCCGGCAGGTCGCTCATCTGCGCAAGGCGCTGGATGTCGGGGACGTCGCCCTGGAGGACATGCCGCGTTTCGATCTGGCGCAATCTTTTGAGTTGTACCGCAAACTGTTGCAGCCAGTGGAGGCTGGTTGGCGCGAGGCGAAGAACCTGATCGTGGTGCCGCACAAGGCGCTGGGACAACTGCCCTTCGCGGTGTTGGCGACCGCGCCATTTGTCGCAGTGGCTTCCAAAGGCAGCCTGTTCGAGGAATACCGCAAAGCACCCTGGCTGATTCGCCGCGCGGCGGTCACGCAATTGCCATCGGTCAGTACCTTGCTCGCGCTGCGCCGGATGCCTGCCGTCAAGCCGGGGCGCAAAGAATTCATCGGCTTTGGCGATCCGCTGTTCAGCAATGCAATGGCCCTTGCGGCAAACGACGGCACGACCACCCGTCGTCGCTTCCGCAATCTGGCGATAGACGCCGTGGCCGCTGCGCCGGTGGCGACAGTGGCAGATGCACCGGTCGCCATGCCGACGGTGGCCGTCGCCAATTCTGCCGGCTTGGCGCAACTCGCTCGTTTGCCCGATACCGCCGAGGAGATCACCAGCATCGCCCGCGTGTTGCAGGCTGATGTCGCCAACGATGTGTTTCTCGGCCGGGCCGCCAGCGAGAAGAACGTGAAATCCGGGCAACTCGACAACCGTCGCATCGTGATGTTTGCCACCCACGGGCTGGTGCCGGGCGATCTCAACGGTCTGACGCAGCCGGCCCTGGCGCTGAGTGCGCCCGAAGTCACCGGCAATGCCGACGAGGACGGTTTGCTGACCATGGGGAAAGTGCTGGGCCTGAAGCTGAATGCTGACTGGGTGGTGCTGAGCGCCTGCAACACAGCGGCGGGCGACGGCGCCGGCAGCGAGGCGGTGTCGGGTCTGGGCAAGGCTTTCTTTTTTGCCGGGGCGCGCACGCTGCTGGTGTCGAACTGGCCGGTGGAGACGGTCTCGGCGATGTTGCTGACGACGAAGCTGTTCGAGCATCAGGCCACCCACCCGACTGTGACTCGTGCCGAGGCACTGCGGGCGACGATGCTTGACCTGATGGATCGCGGAGTGCCGACCGACATGCTCGGCACCAAAGGCTATACCTACGCCCACCCGATGTTCTGGGCGCCTTTTTCGCTGGTGGGGGATGGCGGGCGGTAGAGTTCGGCGCCGTATTGCCAGCACCGACTTTCGCTGGCTTCCAGGAGTACGGTATCAGCTTTTTGCGCCGAGCGCCTTCGCACGGTCCGTGGCGGCTGGATCGGACTGAGCGGCGACCGGCCAGCCGGAGAGATGGGTCAAGACCAGATCGCGAAACGCGGCAATCCAGTCGGGTCGTTCGTTGACGCAGGGGATGTAGTGGAATTCCTTGCCGCCCGAATGCAGAAAAGCCTCTTTGCATTCCATTGCGATTTCTTCCAGTGTCTCCAGGCAATCGGCAACAAAGCCGGGGCAGATGACATCGACCCGCGCCGTGCCTTCCCGGCCCAGCCGTTCCAGCGTTGGCTGGGTATAGGGCTGCAGCCACTCGGCCTTGCCGAAGCGCGACTGGAAGGTGATCAGGTAGTCTTTCCCGGCGAGTTGAAGAGATTCCGCCAGCAGTCGCCCGGTTTTCTGGCATTCGCAATGGTAGGGGTCGCCCAGATCGAGCGAACGGCGCGGCACACCATGAAAACTCATCACCAGCTTGTCAGGCCTGCCGTTTGCGGCCCAGTATTCGCGCACGCTGGCGGCCAGCGCGGCGATGTAGCCGGGGTGGTCGTGGAAATGTTTGATGAAACGCAGTTCCGGCGGGTTGCGGCTGCGCTTGAGCCAGTCGGCGACGTCATCCATCACGCTGGCGGTACTGCTGGCGGCATATTGAGGGTAGAGCGGCACTACCAGGACGCGCTCGACGCCGTCGCGCTTGAACTGGTCGAGAACACCGCCGATCGAGGGCTGGCCGTAGCGCATGGCCCACGCCACCGTGAGTTCCGCAGCACCGGCTTCACCGAGCCAGCCCTTGAGCAGCCTGGCCTGGCGCTCGGTGTGGACCTTCAGCGGCGAACCGTCGGACATCCAGATCTTTGCGTATTTTGCGGCCGATTTGGCGGGCCTCAGGTTGAGGATGATGCCGTTGAGAATAAGCCACCAGACCGGACGCGGAATTTCGACCACGCGCGGGTCCCAGAGAAACTGCTTGAGGTAACGGCGCAATGCCGCCGCGGTAGGCGCTTCGGGTGTGCCAAGATTCACCAGCAAAACAGCGGTGCGTCGAGGCGCGCCATGTTGTGGCGCGGGTTCGGGAGCGTAGCGCGACATCAGGGAGTTGAAAGTGCTGAAGACAGCAGCTTGGCGGTGATGTCCACGATGGGAATCACGCGCTCGTAGGCCATGCGCGTCGGGCCGATGACGCCGATGGTGCCGACGATCTGGCCGTCGACCTCGTAAGGTGCGGCCACCACACTGCATTCGTCGAGCGGCGCGATGCCGGATTCGCCGCCAATGAAGACCTGGACGCCATCGGCGCGGCAGGACAGCTCGAGCAACTGCGCCAGCCCGGTTCTTTGTTCAAACAGATCGAACAGGCGGCGCAGGCGCGTCATGTTGGACGACAGGTCTTCGATGCCGAGCAGGTTCTTTTCGCCGCTGATGACATATTGCGTCGAGGTGTCGGCGATGGCCTGGTTGCCTGCATCGAGTGCGGCCGTCATCAGCTCGGACATGTCGGCGCGCAGCTGGCGCAGTTCTTCCATGACGCGTGCACGGACCTGATCGAAATCCAGTCCGAAGCAGTTCTGGTTCAGGTAGTTCGCGGCCGTGACCAGTTCCGATGCGGTGTAATTGTGCTGAGTGAACAGTATGCGGTTCTGCACGTCGCCATCGGCAGTGACGATGATCAGCAGAATGCGCTTTTCGGAGAGGCTGAGAAACTCGATTTGTCGGATGCGCGGCTGCTGGCGACGCGGCGCGACCACAACGCCGGCAAATGCGGTGAGCTGCGACAGCAGTTGCGATGCGTGGCTGATCACGAGTTGCGGCTGGTTGGGCTGGATGGCTTCCTGAATCTCGAAAAGCTCGCTGCCCTGCAGGGGCTTCACCGTCAGCAGGGAATCGACGAAGAGCCTGTAGCCCAGGGGCGTCGGTACGCGTCCGGCCGAGGTGTGCGGGCTGGCGATAAAGCCCATCTCTTCCAGATCCGACATGACATTGCGGATCGTGGCCGGGGAGAGTTCAAGGCCTGAGTATTTCGAAAGCGTGCGCGAACCGACCGGCTGACCTTCGGCGATATAGCGTTCGATCAGGGTTCTCAGCAGGGTTTGCGCACGATAGTCGAGCATGGAACGGATTCTAGCAGTCTGTCGGAATTGCCTCTCAATGGACCGTCCGGCACGTTGTCCGTCACCCATTCGTGAAAAAAAGCCATCGTCAATTGTGGTTTAATCGGCCGCATGAACGCCGCCACATTCCATGCCTTCAACACCATCGCCCTGATCGGCAAGTACCAGAGCCGGGAAATCGCCGAATCCCTGCGGGTGCTTGCTACCTTTCTGAGCGAGCGCGGTGTCGAGGTGCTGCTCGAAGAAGATACCGCCGCGGCGGTCGGCGCCAATGGCTATACGGTAGCCAGCTACGAGATGATTGGCGCCCGTGCCGAGCTTGCGGTGATTCTTGGCGGCGACGGCACCATGCTCAATGCCGCGCGGCACCTGGCCCGGTTCGATGTGCCGCTGGTCGGCATCAACCAGGGGCGGCTCGGTTTCATGACCGACATCGCCCTTGGCGCCATGATCGAGAGCATCACCGCCTTGCTTGCGGGAAAGTTCAGCCGCGAGCAGAGGTTCCTGCTCGATGCCGAAGTGCTGCGCGATGGCGAGCCCGCTTATCGGACACTGGCGCTCAATGACGTCGTAGTCAATAAGGGCGACATCGGCCGCATGATCGAACTCGAAGTGAAGGTCGACGGCGAATTGATCCACGTCCTGCGTGCGGATGGCCTGATCGTGTCCACGCCTACTGGTTCCACCGCCTATGCCTTGTCCGCCAACGGCCCGATTCTCCATCCCTCGGTGCCCGGCATCGCCATCGTCCCGCTGTGCCCGCACGCACTCTCCAATCGGCCGATTACCGTCAGCGACAGCAGCACGATCGATATCGCCTTGCTGCCTCCGCACGATGCACGCGTTCACTTCGATGGACAAACGCGCTTCGATGCGCGCGCCGGCGATGTCGTGCGCCTGGTCCGTTCGCTCCACGCCATTACCCTGCTGCACCCGCCGGGCTACAGCTATTTCGCCATGCTGCGGGAGAAGCTGCATTGGAGCTCGACCCCGCGTCACTGAACCATGCTCCTGCGTCTGATCGTTCGCGATTTTGTGATTGTCGACCGCCTCGACCTTGAGTTCGGCGGCGGTTTTGGCGCCCTGACCGGCGAAACCGGTGCCGGAAAATCGATTCTTGTCGATGCGCTGTCGCTGGCCCTGGGCGAGCGCGCCGATGCTGCCGTGGTGCGCAACGGCGCCGAGCGTGCGGAGATTTCTGCCGAGTTCGATGTCGCGGCCGGAGGCGCACTCGACGCCTGGTTGCAGGCCGCCGACTACGACACGGACACCTGCCTGCTGCGTCGCGTGATCGACAGTGCCGGGCGTTCCCGCGGCTATATCAACGGCGCCGCGGCGACGCTGGGGCAGATGCGCGAAGTGGCCGATTTTCTTGCCGACATTCATGGTCAGAACGCCCATCAATCCCTGTTGCGCAGCGATGCCCAGTGCGCCTTGCTCGATACCCACGCCGGAGCGCAGGCACTGGCGCGCGAGGTGGCCGCAGCTTACGGCGCATGGCGTGTTGCGCGCGAGGCGCGTCAGGCTGCCGAGAAGGATGTCGAGGCCACGGTGCGCGAGCGCGAACTGCTCGAATGGCAGGTGAAAGAGCTTGCCGCGCTGGCCTTCGATGCGGCCGAGTGGCAGGAAACGGAACAGGAACACCGTCGGCTGGGTAATGCCAATGTCTTGCTGGAAGGCGCGAGCGCCGCGCTGGCCGTGCTTGAAGAAGGCGAGGTGGCGAGTCTGCCGCTGCTGCAGCATGCCGGGGCGCGGCTGTATGAACTGACCGGTTTCGATCCGGCGCTGAGCGAAGCGGCCCAGTTGTTCGAGACCGCGTTGATCCAGCTCGAAGAGTCGGCATTGGCGCTACGGCGTTATCAGGACCGCCTCGAGCTTGATCCGGCGCGTCTGAACGAGCTCGACAACCGCATCGATGCGGTGACACAGATGGCGCGCAAGCATCGTGTCACGGCGATGGAGCTGCCTGGTTTGCTGCAGGATTTGCAGACCCGCCTGGCCGAACTCACGCTGCGTGCAGACCCGGCGGCGCTGGCCGACAGGGAACTCAGGGCGGAAGCTTCTTTTCGTGAGTTGGCGAAGAAACTTTCGGCCTTGCGGGCAAAGACTGCCAAGGCCTTGTCCAGGGCCGTGACAGCCGGCATGCAGGAATTGGCGATGGCCGGCGGACGATTCGAAATTGCCCTGGAGTCTTTGCCTGAAGGCGCCTCCAGCGGACTCGAGAGTGTCGAATTCCTGGTCACGGCCAACGCTGGCCAGCCGCTGCGCGCATTGGCCAAGGTGGCCTCAGGCGGTGAGTTGTCGCGCATTGGCCTGGCCTTGCAGGTCATCGCCAGCCAGGCGAATCCTGCGGGGACGCTGATTTTTGACGAGGTGGATGTCGGCATCGGCGGTCGCGTCGCCGAGATCGTCGGCCGCATGCTGCGCGAACTGGGCAAGAGCCGCCAGGTGCTGTGCGTCACCCACCTGCCTCAGGTGGCGGCACAGGCCGACTGGCAATGGTCGATCGCCAAGGAAACGAGCAAGGGAGCGACCACGTCCTCGGTCAGGGTGCTGGATACGGACGCCCGCGTCGGAGAGATTGCCCGCATGCTGGGCGGCGAGAAAATCACCGATACCACGCGCCGTCACGCGGCGGAAATGCTTGGTTTGCCTGGTTCGGGTTAGACCGGCAGAGCGGGTGCGCCCAGCATGGTGACCGCACCGGTGGCGATGAACACGGCGGCCGCGATCCAGCGGATGGCCGTCAGCGGCAGACGCTTGGCTAGTTTTTCCCCGATGATGACTGCCGGCACATTGGCCAGCATCATGCCCAGCGTGGTGCCCATCACCACCGCAAGCAGCGCCCCCTGAAATTGCGCCGCCAGCGCCATCGTGGCGAACTGGGTCTTGTCACCCATTTCGGCGATGAAAAAGGCGATGGTGGTGGTGACGAAAGCCCCGGCACGATGAATCTTCGGACTCTCGTCGAGCGAATCCGGATGCAATGCCCACAGGCCGAAGACGATGAATACCGAGCCGGTTATCCACGGCAGCCATTGCGGCGCGATCAGTTGCGCCAGCCAGACGCCAACCGAGCCGGCCAGGGCGTGATTGAGCACGGTGGCGACAAGGATGCCGGCAATGATGGGCAGAGGTTTGCGCAGCCGGGCGGCAAGGACGAAGGACAGCAACTGGGTCTTGTCGCCAATTTCGGCGATGGCGACCAGGGTGGTCGAAGTCAGGAAGGCTTCCAAGCTTAAGAGCCGTGAAATGTGAAACGTGAAATGTGATGAGGAGAACCTGGGTTACTGGCGGCTTTTGTCACGTTTCACTTTTCACGCTCAATTTGCGGTGGGGACAGTCAGTCTTGTTGCACTCGACGTAAAGGTAGAGGGCGTGTTCCCGAACCGTGAAGCCGCGTTCTTCCGCTATCCTGATCTGGCGTTTCTCGATCGCGGCATCGAAGAATTCTTCGACCCGGCCGCATTGCAGGCAAACCAGGTGGTCGTGATGTTGCCCCTCGTTCAGTTCGAAAATCGCCTTGCCGGATTCAAAATGGTGGCGTTGCAGCAAGCCGGCCTGCTCGAACTGGGTCAGCACGCGATAGACGGTGGCCAGCCCGATATCCATGCCATCGGCCAGCAGGTGGCGATAGACATCTTCTGCCGTGACGTGACGCGGCGAACCCTCATCCTGCAGCTTGTGGAAGAGGTCGAGAATCATCAGGCGCGGATAGGTCGCCTTGAGGCCGATGCTCTTGAGGTCGTCGGGATGGGTCATGGAGAAGTAAGCGTGGCCTCGGGGCCACGCGGAGACGCGCAGTGATGGGCGGGCAGCTATGATATAGTTTTCGCGCCCCGATTGGGATAATGCAATCGGGGAGAGACGAGGCGTGCCAGAATAGGCCGCCATCACCGACCAGTGGTTTTCCCGGAATTTCCCGATGAAGCGATTTCTGTTGCTCCTGCCGTTTCTGGCAGCCTGTTCCAATACACCGCAGGTCACGTCCTATCTCTCGCCCTATCGCATCGATGTGCGGCAGGGCAACTTCGTCACTCAGGAGATGGTGGCCTTGTTGAAGCCGGGCCTCAGTCGCGACCAGGTGCGCTTCATTCTCGGCTCGCCTCTGGTGGTCGACATGTTCCATGCCGACCGCTGGGACTATGTGTATCGCTTCCGGCCGGGAAATGGCGAGGTACAGCAGCGCAGCATGGCGGTGTACTTCCAGGACAACAAACTCACGCGCGTGACCGGCGATGTCGTGGCTGAAGACGGGACAAAGGCCGAAGCGCCCAAACCCGCTGCACAGGTGATCGAGATCCTGGCGCCGGCAGCCCCTGACGCTGTCAAGGAAGAGAAGAAGTAGGGCATGGAAAAGATCCGCTATGCCATTGCCGGCAGTTCGGGACGCATGGGGCGCACCCTGATCGAGGCCGTGCAACAGGACGCAGGCGCAAGCCTCGCCGCCGCGCTCGAACACAGCAGCAGTCCCTTTCTCGGCAAGGATGCCGGGGAACTGGTGGGCGCGCCCTGCGGCATCAGGATCACTGCCGATCTCGATGCCGCACTGGCAGTTGCAGACTGCCTGATCGACTTTACGCGGCCGGAGGGTACGCTGCAGCACCTGGAGGCCTGTCGGCGCCATCGCGTCAGCCTGGTGATCGGCACCACCGGGTTTTCCGCGCTGGGCAAAAAAGCCATCGAAGAAGCGGCGCAGGAGATTCCCGTGGTCTTTGCGCCGAACATGGCGGTCGGTGTCAATGCCGTGTTCCGCCTGCTCGATGTCGCGGCCCGCATCCTCAACCAGGGCTATGACGTCGAAGTGATCGAAGCGCATCATCGGCACAAGGTTGACGCGCCGTCCGGCACTGCCTTGCGCATGGGCGAAGTGGTGGCGGCGGCCCTCGGCCGGGATTTGTCCGAGTGCGCAGTGTATGGCCGCGAAGGGCATACCGGCGAGCGGCCGGCAGCGCAAATCGGCTTTTCGACCATACGCGGCGGCGACATTGTCGGTGACCATACGGTGCTGTTCGCCGGCGCCGGCGAGCGCATCGAGATCACCCACAAGTCCGCCAGCCGCATGCCCTACGCGCTGGGCGCCCTGCGTGCCGGTCGCTTCATGAGCGGTCGCCAGACCGGTCTGTTCGACATGCAGGACGTATTGGGCCTGAAGTAGCTGCGGGATCGACTTGCGACGACTCCGGTGCGTTGCGCGGGTTGTCGCGGGTTTGCGACTGGGGGCCTGACGAGCTATAATTCGATGGTTTGCCGGACGCTATGTGAAACAAGCGGTGTCCGGTTCCGATTGCCGAATTGTCTTGTTCCGGGAGCCTCATCGTGCCTCACTTTCCGCCTGCCCTTCTTGCCCTGGCCGACGGAACAGTATTCAGAGGCAAAGGCATCGGCTCGACCGGCAGCAGCGTCGGCGAAGTGGTGTTCAACACGGCGCTCACCGGCTACCAGGAAATCCTCACGGATCCGTCCTACGCCCGTCAGATCGTCACCCTCACTTATCCCCACATCGGCAACTACGGCGTCAATCGTGAAGACTGCGAAGCCGCTCGCATTCATGCGGCTGGTCTGGTGATCCGTGACCTGCCGCTGCTGGCCTCGAATTTTCGCAGCGAGCAGACACTCGATGCCTACCTGCGCGCCGAGAACGTGCTGGGACTGGCCGACATCGACACCCGCAAGCTGACTCGCATCCTGCGTGAAAAGGGCGCCCAGGCGGGCTGCCTGATGGCCGGGGAACATCTCGATGCGGAAGCCGCCGTGACCAAGGCGCGCGCCTTTCCTGGCCTGGCCGGGATGGATCTGGCGCAGGTGGTCAGCGCGGAGAAGTCCTATGCATGGAGTGAAGGCGAGTGGCAACTCGGTACGGGTTTCGCGCAGCCGGACAATTTCCGTTTCAACGTCGTCGCCTACGATTTCGGCGTCAAGCGCAACATCCTGCGCATGCTGGCCTCGCGCGGCTGCAAGCTTACCGTCGTTCCGGCCAAGACGCCGGCAGCAGAAGTGCTGGCGCTGAATCCCGACGGCGTTTTTCTGTCCAATGGTCCAGGTGATCCGGAGCCCTGTGACTACGCCGTGGCGGCGATCCGCGAGTTTCTCGAGCGGCGCCTGCCAACCTTCGGCATCTGCCTCGGGCATCAGTTGATGGGCCTGGCAGCCGGCGGCAAGACCCTGAAAATGAAGTTCGGCCATCATGGCGCCAATCATCCGGTCAAGGATCTCGAAACCGGGCAGGTGTTGATTACCAGCCAGAACCATGGTTTCGCGGTTGATCCGGCCAGTCTGCCGACGAACGTGAAAGTGACCCACGTCTCGTTGTTCGACGGCAGCCTGCAGGGCATGGCCTGGAAGGATCGGCCGGCCTTCTGTTTCCAGGGGCATCCCGAAGCCAGTCCCGGGCCGCACGATGTGGCCTATCTCTTTGACCGCTTCATTCAGTCGATGGCCGCGAAGTAGGTCATGGCGTACGGCATTACCGATCTCGCGACCTATGTGCTGGGCACGATTTTCATCGTGCTGCTGCCGGGGCCGAACTCGCTCTATGTATTGTCGGTGGCGTCCCAGCGTGGAGTTCGCGCCGGCTATCTGGGCGCCTGCGGGATTTTTGTCGGCGATGCGATTCTGATGGTGCTCTCGGCAACCGGCGTGGCGTCGTTGTTGCAGGCCAGTCCTGCGCTGTTCGTTGTACTCAAGTACGCCGGAGCGGCCTACCTGGCATGGCTCGGCATCGGCTTGTTGCGGTCGGCGTGGGCGATCTGGCATGTTCGGCAGCAGGTTGCCGCGGCAACGCCGCGGGTCGATGCGGCACGGCCTTTCCATGCCGCGCTGGTGATCAGCCTCATGAACCCCAAGGCCATCATGTTTTTCGTTTCATTCTTCATCCAGTTTGTCGACCCGGGCTACGCCCATCCGGCGCTCTCCTTCGCCATTCTCGGACTGATCTGCCAGATCATCAGCGGGCTATATCTCTCGGTGCTGATTCTGGGGGGCGCCCATCTGGCTGAGCAGTTCCGCAGCAGGCGTCGCCTTTCGGCCGGTGCAACCGGCGGGATTGGCGCAATGTTTATCGGTTTCGGCGCCCGACTCGCCGATTCGACCTTGAATTGACAGGCAGAAAAAATGCCCAAGCGTAGTGACATACACAGCATCCTGATCATCGGCGCCGGCCCGATCATCATCGGCCAGGCCTGCGAGTTCGATTATTCCGGTGCGCAGGCGTGCAAGGCCCTGCGTGAAGAGGGCTACCGCGTCATCCTGGTCAATTCCAATCCGGCGACGATCATGACCGATCCCGGCATGGCCGACGTGACCTATATCGAGCCGATCACCTGGCAGGTGATGGAAAACATCATCGCCAAGGAGCGGCCGGATGCCGTCCTGCCGACCATGGGCGGACAGACCGCGTTGAACTGCGCGCTCGACCTGGCCAAGCATGGCGTACTCGAGAAATACGGCGTCGAGATGATCGGCGCCTCGCGCGAGGCCATCGACATGGCCGAGGACCGCGAGAAGTTCAAGCAGGCCATGACCCGCATCGGTCTCGGTTCGGCGCGCTCGGGCATCGCCCACAGCATGGAAGAGGCGCAGCAGGTGCAGGGCGCCATGGGCTTTCCCACCATCATTCGGCCGTCCTTCACCATGGGCGGGTCCGGCGGCGGCATTGCCTACAACCAGGAAGAATTCGTCGAGATCTGCAAGCGCGGGCTGGAAGCCTCGCCGACCAAGGAACTGCTGATCGAGGAATCGTTGCTCGGCTGGAAAGAGTACGAGATGGAAGTGGTGCGCGACCACAAGGACAACTGCATCATCGTCTGTTCGATCGAGAACCTCGATCCGATGGGCGTGCATACCGGCGATTCGATTACCGTCGCCCCGGCGCAGACCCTGACCGACCGCGAATACCAGATCATGCGCAACGCCAGCATCGCGGTGCTGCGCGAGATCGGTGTCGATACCGGCGGCTCCAACGTGCAGTTCGCCATCAACCCGCAGAACGGCGCGATGGTGGTGATCGAGATGAACCCGCGGGTTTCGCGTTCCTCGGCGCTGGCCTCGAAGGCCACCGGCTTCCCGATTGCCAAGGTGGCGGCCAAGCTTGCCGTCGGCTACACGCTCGATGAGTTGAAGAACGACATCACCGGCGGCGCCACGCCGGCCTCATTCGAGCCGTCGATCGACTACGTGGTGACCAAGGTGCCGCGCTTTGCCTTCGAGAAGTTTCCGCAGGCGAACGACCGCCTGACGACGCAGATGAAGTCGGTCGGCGAAGTCATGGCGATCGGCCGCAGCTTCCAGGAATCAATGCAGAAGGCCCTGCGCGGACTGGAAGTCAGCGTCTATGGTTTCGACGAAATCGAAGCCGATCGCGAGGAAATCAACCGCGAACTGGCCAGTCCCGGCCCGCAGCGCATCTGGTACGTGGCGCAGGCCTTCCGCGAGGGTTACACGCTGCAGCAGGTGTTCGACCTGACCAAAATCGATCCGTGGTTCCTGGTGCAGATCGAGGAGATCATCACCACCGAAGCCTGGATGCGTTCGCAGAATCTCGACGACCTCGATATCGTCACCCTGCGCAATCTCAAGCGCAAGGGGTTTTCGGATCGCCGCATCGGCACCCTGGTCAATGCCTCCTCGGACCCGACGGCTGGCGCCAGCGGCGAGACGGCAGTGCGCGAGCGTCGCCACGCGCTTGGCGTGCGTCCGGTGTACAAGCGCGTCGATACCTGCGCCGCAGAGTTCTCCACGTCGACCGCCTACATGTATTCGACCTACGAGGACGAGTGCGAAGCGCAGCCGACCACGCGCAAGAAAATCATGGTGCTGGGCGGCGGTCCCAACCGCATCGGCCAGGGCATCGAATTCGACTACTGCTGCGTGCATGCGGCGCTGGCGATGCGCGAAGACGGCTATGAAACCATCATGGTCAACTGCAACCCGGAGACGGTGTCCACTGACTACGACACTTCGGATCGCCTGTATTTCGAACCGGTGACACTGGAAGATATTCTCGAAATCGTCCATGTCGAGCAGCCGACCGGCGTCATCGTGCAGTTTGGCGGCCAGACGCCCTTGAAGCGTGCGCGCGAACTCGAAGCGAATGGCGTTCCGATCATCGGTACCAGTCCCGACATGATCGACGCCGCCGAGGATCGCGAACGCTTCCAGAAGCTGCTGCATGATCTGGGCCTCAAGCAGCCGCCGAATCGCACGGCGCGCACCGAGCCCGACGCCATTCGTCTCGCGGCCGAGATCGGCTATCCGCTGGTGGTGCGGCCTTCCTACGTATTGGGCGGCCGCGCCATGGAAATCGTCCATGAGCAGAAGGACCTCGAGCGATACATGCGCGATGCGATCAAGGTGTCCTTCGATTCGCCGGTGCTGCTGGACCGCTTCCTCAATGATGCCACCGAGGTCGATGTCGATGCCTTGTCCGACGGCACGCAGGTGCTGATTGGCGGCATCATGGAACACATCGAGCAGGCCGGCGTGCATTCGGGCGATTCCGCCTGTTCGCTGCCGCCGTTTTCGCTGTGTCCGGAAATCCAGGACGAGTTGCGCCGCCAGACCGAAATGATGGCGAAAGGCCTCAACGTCGTCGGCCTGATGAACGTACAGTTCGCGATTCAGGGCCGGGGCGATGAGGCGGTGGTCTATGTGCTCGAAGTAAATCCGCGCGCCTCGCGCACCGTGCCTTTCGTCTCCAAGGCCACCAGCCTGCCGCTGGCAAAGATTGCAGCGCGCTGCATGGCGGGGCGCAGCCTGGCGGATCAGGGCATGACCCGCGAAATCATCCCGCCCTATTACTCCGTGAAGGAAGCGGTCTTCCCCTTCATCAAGTTCCCCGGCGTCGATACCATCCTCGGTCCCGAGATGAAATCCACCGGCGAGGTGATGGGTGTTGGTCGCAGCTTTGGCGAAGCCTTCGTCAAGTCGCAGCTTGCCGCCGGCACGCGGCTGCCGAAATCCGGCAAGGTCTTCATCAGCGTCAAGCCGGCAGACAGGCCGAAGGCCGTCGATGTTGCCCGTGAGCTGCACGAACTTGGTTTTGCGCTGGTCGCTACCCGCGGCACGGGGGGGGCGATTGAAGCGGCAGGCATTCCGGTCGGCATGGTGAACAAGGTCACCGAAGGGCGACCGCACGTTGTCGATATGATCAAGAACGGCGAGATCGTCCTGATCGTCAACACGGTCGAAGAAAAGCGCACCGCGATTGCCGATTCGCGCTCGATCCGGACATCGGCGCTGGGCGCCAAGGTCACATTGTTCACGACGGTCGAAGGCGCGCGCGCCGCCTGCGCCGGCATGCGCCACGCCGGCCTCGAAACCTATTCCCTGCAGGCCCTCCATTCGGAACTGAAGGCATGAGCGCAAAATTCCCCATTACCCTGCGCGGCGCGGAACTGCTGCGCAAGGAGCTGCAGCGTTTGAAGACGGTCGATCGCCCGTCGGTGATCGCCGCGATAGCCGAGGCACGCTCGCACGGCGACCTGTCGGAGAACGCCGAGTACGATGCCGCCAAGGAGCGGCAGGGCTTTCTCGAAGGCCGCATCAAGGAAGTCGAGGGCAAGCTCGGCAATGCGCAGATCATCGATCCGGCATCGCTGGATGTCGATGGCCGCGTGGTGTTCGGCTCGACGGTCGAGCTCGAAGATCTGGACAGCGGCGACACCGTGACCTACCAGATCGTCGGCGATGACGAAGCGGACATCAAGTCCGCGATGATTTCGCTGAACTCTCCGGTGGCGCGCGCGCTGATCGGCAAGTTTGCGGGTGACGTCGCCGAGGTGCAGACGCCGGGCGGGCGGCGCGAGTACGAAATACTGGACGTCAAATACGTTTGATATGAGAGGCCTCGCGTCGGCGCTCTACAGCATTGCGATTGCCGCCTGGGTCGGCGGCTTGCTGGCGATCGGATTGATTGCTGCGCCCGTGCTGTTCACCCAGCTTGCCGACCGCGGCATGGCGGGCAATCTGGCCGGCGCGATGTTCACCGTCACAGCGTGGGTCGGCATCGGCTGCGGGTCTTACCTGATCCTGTTCGTGCTGTTTGCCAAGGGCTGGCGGGCGATTCAGTCCGGAGTATTCTGGATCGTGCTGCTGATGCTCGGCCTGACCGTTGCCGGCCACTTCGGCGTTCAGCCGATACTGGCGCAGCTACAGGCGGATGCGCTGCCGCGCCGGGTCATGGAAAGCGCCCTGCGCGATCGTTTCACCACCTGGCACGGTGTGTCGAGCGCGCTTTACCTGGTGCAAACCCTGCTGGGAATTGCGCTGGTGATACTGCAGGAACGGGGCAAGGGGCGTTAGCGTCTAGCGCTTGCGGGTTTCGCTGCGCGCAGCGGCCTGCTTCTTGGTCATCGGTTCGGACTTACGCCGTCTCGCCAGCGCCGACTCCTGTACCGCGGGGTCCTTGGGATTCTCGCGCCAGAGCACCAGCAGGTTGCCGATGTGCTGCACCTCGGCGCAATTGAGCGCAGTACAGATTTCAATGAACAGGGCCTCGCGTACTTCCCGTTCAATGCCGTAAAGTCTCAGCTTGATCAGTTCGTGGGCTTTGAGGCAGCGGTCGATCTCCGCCAGGACGGAAGGCGTCAGGCCCTTCTGGCTGATGGAAACGACGGGATTCAGATGGTGCGCGGCGGCCCTCAGGGCGCGGCGCTGTGTAGGAGATAGTTCAGTCATGGCGGGATTGTAACGTGAGCGGCAAGGTCGAGAGCAACAAGAAGGACAAGGTCAAGAAGAACAAGACCACCAAGGCCTGGATCACCGAGCACGTCAATGATGCCTACGTGCAGCGGGCCAGAGTGGAGGGTTGGCGTTCCCGCGCCGCGTTCAAGCTGACCGAAATCGACGACAAGGACAAGTTGCTGAGGCCGGGCATGACGGTAGTCGACCTCGGTTCGGCACCCGGTAGCTGGTCGCAGGTTGCCGCGAAGCGCGTGGCCCCCGGCGGGCGGCTGATTGCGCTCGATCTGCTGCCGATGGAGCCCGTGCATGGCGTCGAGTTCATCCAGGGCGATTTTCACGACGATGCGGTGCTGAGATCGTTAGCCGATGCCCTCGCTGGCCGGCAGGTCGACCTTGTATTGTCGGACATGGCCCCCAATATGTCGGGCATCGGCATGGTCGATCAGGCGCGCGTGATGGTACTGGCGGAACTGACCCTGGAGTTCTGCGGTCTTCATCTGAAGTCTGGTGGCGACATGCTGGTCAAGGTGTTTCAGGGTGACGGTTTCATGGAACTGAGGCGCGCCATGCAGCAACAGTTCCATACCTTGCAGATGAGAAAGCCGGCCGCATCGCGCAATCGCAGCGCCGAGATCTACTTGCTGGCGCGCGGCAAACGGGCCTGATCGCCAGTTGTTGCGGTTTGCAGGGCATGGCAATCGGCACTAGAATGACCTGATATGTAGTCCCGATCGAGGGAAAGAGAGGCTTCACCTTGAATAATATGTTCAAAAACATGGCGATCTGGCTGGTGATCGGCATTGTCCTGATGACGGTGTTCAATCAGTTCAATACCCGCCAGACCGTGCTCGGATCGCTGGAGTACTCCCAGTTCCTCGAAGAGGTGAAGCAGGGCCGCGTCACCAAGGTGGTGATTCAGGGCCGCACGCTGGAAGCCACCACGACCGATGGCAAGCGAATTACCACCTACGCGCCACCTGACTTGTGGATGGTGTCCGATCTCTTGAAGAACAACGTCAAGGTCGTCGCCAAGCCCGAGGAAGAGCAGTCCTTCCTGACCAGTATTTTCGTCTCGTGGTTTCCCATGCTGCTGCTGATCGGCGTCTGGGTCTTCTTCATGCGCCAGATGCAGGGTGGCGGCAAGGGCGGCGCATTCTCATTCGGCAAGAGCCGGGCGCGGATGATGGATGAATCATCCAACATCATCACGTTTGCCGATGTGGCCGGCTGCGACGAAGCCAAGGAAGAAGTCTTTGAAATGGTCGACTTCCTGCGCGATCCGTCCAAATTTCAGAAACTCGGCGGTCGCATTCCACGCGGTGTGCTGCTGGTCGGATCGCCTGGGACCGGCAAGACGCTGCTGGCCAAGGCGATTGCCGGCGAGGCCAAGGTGCCTTTCTTCTCGATTTCCGGTTCCGACTTCGTCGAGATGTTCGTCGGTGTTGGCGCCGCGCGCGTGCGCGACATGTTCGACCAGGCCAAGAAGGCAGCGCCGTGCATCATCTTCATCGACGAGCTCGATGCCGTCGGCCGCCAGCGTGGTGCCGGCCTCGGCGGTGGCAACGACGAACGCGAGCAGACGCTGAACCAGATGCTGGTCGAGATGGACGGTTTCGAGCCTTCGGTGGGCGTGATCGTGGTGGCCGCCACCAATCGTCCCGATGTGCTCGACCCGGCCCTGCTGCGCCCAGGTCGTTTCGACCGCCAGGTGGTGGTGCCGTTGCCGGACATTCGTGGCCGCGAACAGATTCTCAAAGTGCATATGCGCAAGGTGCCGGTGGCGCCGGACATCGACGCGTCGATCCTGGCCCGCGGTTGCCCGGGATTCTCCGGCGCAGATCTGGCCAATCTGGTCAACGAAGCCGCGCTGTTCGCCGCGCGCAGCAACAAGCGCCTGGTAGACATGGAGGACTTCGAGCGGGCCAAGGACAAGATCATGATGGGCGCCGAGCGCCGGTCGATGGTCATGCCCGAAGAGGAACGCAGGAACACCGCGTACCACGAATCCGGTCATGCCGTGGTGGCCAAGCTGCTGCCCAAGACCGACCCGGTGCACAAGGTGACTGTGATTCCGCGCGGCCGTGCGCTCGGCCTGACCATGCAGTTGCCCGATCAGGAACGCTACAGCCAGGACCGTGAACGCCTGCTCTGCACCATTGCCGTTTTGTTTGGCGGCCGGATTGCCGAAGAGTTGTTCATGCAGCAGATGACCACCGGCGCTTCCAACGATTTCCAGCGCGCCACTGATCTCGCCCGGCGCATGGTGACGCAGTGGGGCATGTCCGACAGTCTGGGCCCGATGGTGTACGGCGAAGAGGAAGGCGAGATTTTCCTCGGCCGCTCGGTGACTACGCACAAGAACATGTCGGAAGCCACGATGCAGAAAGTCGATGCCGAGATTCGCCGCATGCTCGACGAGCAGTACGCGCGCGCACGCCGTTTGCTGGAAGACAACCGCGACAAGGTCGAGGCCATGACGGCGGCGCTGCTGGAGTTGGAAACCATCGACGCCGACCAGATCAACGACATCATGGCCGGCCTGCCACCGCGCCCGCCCAAGCCTTCCAGTGCGCCGCCGGCGCCCAGGGGCGATAGCGCGCCGGGCCCCGAGCCGACCGCGCCGGCACCCGCTTGAAACGTGAAACGTGAAATGTGAAACGTGACGCGCGGATATCACGTTTCACGTTTCACATTTCACGTTTTCCGAATCAATGACACAGAATTTTCACTGTGGGCGCTTCGTACTCAATGCCGAGCGTCCGCTCATCATGGGCATCGTCAACCTTTCCGACGATTCCTTTTCCGGCGACGGCCTGTACGGCGATACTGATGCCGCCATTGCGCTCGGCCGGCGGTTGATCGAAGAGGGCGCGCACATTCTCGACATCGGCGCCGAATCCTCGCGGCCGGGGGCGATACCGGTGCCGGCGCAGCAGGAGATCGATCGCCTGCTGCCGGTGATCGAGGCCCTGCACGATTGCGGCACGCCGCTGTCGATCGATACCGTCAAGCCGCAGGTGATGCATGCCGTCCTGGCGGCGGGCGTCGACATGATCAACGATGTCACTGCACTGCGCGCGCCGGGCGCCCTGGAACTGGTCGCCGCGAGCAAGGCCGGGATATGCCTGATGCACATGCAGGGCAATCCGGGCACCATGCAGGACGATCCGCACTACGTTGATATCGTCACCGAGGTTGCCGAGTTTCTCGCCGAGCGCGTCGCCGCCGCAGAGATGGCGGGTATCGCCCTGAACCGCATCGCCGTCGACCCGGGCTTCGGCTTTGGCAAGACACTGGAACACAATATCGCGCTGTTGCGCCGCCTTGGTGAACTGGTGGTACCGGGCCTGCCACTCATGGTGGGCCTGTCGCGCAAGTCGATGCTGGGCCTGCTCACGGGTCGCGCGGCGACCGAACGGGTCTATGCCGGAGTCGCAGCGCAGGTGCTCGCGGTCCTGCGCGGCGCGCGCATTGTGCGGGTGCATGACGTGGCGGCGATACGAGACGCGCTGGCGGTCTTGCAAGCTGTGGAGGACTACTGAATGGGACGCAAGTATTTCGGCACTGACGGTATCCGCGGCCGCGTCGGGAAGGCGCCGATAACACCGGATTTTGTCATGCGCCTGGGTTTTGCGGCGGGCTCATCCCTGGTGGCGCGCGACGGACTGCGGGCGAACGAGCGGCCCACGGTACTGATCGGCAAGGACACCCGCATCTCCGGCTACATGCTGGAAGCCGCGCTGGAAGCCGGATTTTCGGCGGCGGGTGTCGATGTGATGCTCTGCGGGCCGATGCCGACACCGGCCGTGGCCTACCTCACGCGTGCCCTGCGCCTGCAGGCCGGCGTAGTGATTTCCGCCTCGCACAACCCCTATGACGACAACGGCATCAAGTTCTTTTCGGCGCAGGGTGCCAAGCTCCCGGACGCGGTGGAACTGGACATCGAGGCGCGGCTCGATCAGCCGATGACCTGCATGGAATCGGCCGGGCTCGGCAAGGCGCGCCGCGTGGACGATGCCGCCGGGCGCTACATCGAATTCTGCAAGAGCACCTTCCCCAACGATCTGGACCTGCGCGGCCTCAAGATCGTGGTGGACAGCGCCCATGGCGCGGCCTATCACGTTGCGCCCCGGGTGTTCCATGAACTCGGCGCCGAGATAGTCGGCGTTGGCGACATGCCGAATGGATTGAACATCAACCAGAATGTCGGCGCCACGGCACCCGAGGCGCTGCGTCGTGCCGTAATCGAGACCTCTGCCGACTGCGGCATCGCGCTTGATGGCGACGGCGACCGGCTGGTGATGGCCGATGCGGCAGGCAACCTCTACGACGGCGATCAACTGCTTTACGTCATTGCCCGGCATCGTGCGCGCAGCCAGACTGTGCCGGGCGTGGCCGGCACGCTGATGAGCAACCTCGGACTGGAACACGCACTGGGGCGGCTGGGCATCGCCTGCGGTCGCGCCAGGGTTGGCGACCGCTATGTGCTGGCGATGATGCAGGAGCGGGGCTGGCTCTTCGGCGGAGAGAACTCGGGGCACATCATCTGTCTTGATCGTCATACCACCGGTGACGGCATCATCGCCGCGCTCCAGGTTCTGGCCGCGCTGCGCGCGACCGGCGAAACCCTGGCCGAGGCCTGCGCCGATCTGACGCTCTATCCCCAGCAATTGATCAATGTGCGCATGCCTGTCGGTTTTGACTGGGCCGTCGACTCGGGCATCCAGTCAGCGGTGAAGGCCGCCGAGGCGACGCTCGACGGTAACGGGCGGGTGCTGCTGCGCCCTTCGGGCACAGAGCCTTTGCTGCGGGTGATGGTGGAGGGGCGCGACGCTGCGGTCGTGCTGGCGCGGGCCGAAGCCATCGCCGCAGCGGTGCGGCAGGCCTTCGGCGAGTGAGCACCGTTCAAACTCCGATCCGGCACGCGCAGTAGATTTACGCTCGAAGCAAGTCCAATGGCGGGATCCGCAAGTTCTCAGGGGTTGTGCACCGCGCGCAGTACGGTCTGGGTTTCGTCGTGGCGAACCCGGTTGGTAAACCACCAGATTCCTCCCTTCTTGATGGTCCAGTCGGCTTCGGCGCCGGCGAGCAGCAGCGAGGCCAGTCGTCCCAGCGCCGGTTGATGGCTGACCAGGATGATCGCATCGGGATGATCCGGCCAGTCCGCGGCGCCGAGCAGATCGGCAACGCTCGCGCCCACCCCGAGTTGTGTCTTGACCTTGAACGGCAGACCCAGCGTCTGCGCAGTCTGCTGAGCCCGTTTGGCCGGACTGGACAGCACCATTACATCGGGCAGCCGTTGAGTGCGCAGCCACTCGGCCGTCTCTTGTGCGTGCTTCAGTCCTCGCGTGGTGAGTTCCCGGTCGCCATCGGCGACGGGGCCGGAAGCTTCCTTGGCTTCGGCATGACGCCAGAGTATCAGATCCAAATCTCACATCCCCCAGTTATTGAGCCGCGCAGCTTACGGTACGCCGGTGACACTGGCATGACGGCGCCAAACTCGGGAAATCCCGGGGAGTCATGCGGCCGGAATTTCGACTGCAGGCTCCGCAGATTGGACAAAGGCGAGAACAGGCATTCCGCATTCAATGGCCAGCAGGGCAAGGATCGGCGCTGCCTAATTGTCCGGCGGATATCTCTTTTGGCCCCGCGATCAGGCAATTTCCCTTTCGCGCAGCAGTTTGTTTAGATGATCTATCCCGTGCCTGGCCTGCGACCGATTGGCTTCGGATGTGGCCCGACCCCAGGCTTCACGCCAGCTCCCGTCCTGCCGGGCCGCCTTGATTCCCGCCTTGCAGCGCCAGCGCATGCCCACGCAGGATTCGACCGGACGCATCTGGCTTTCCGGGTGTGGCTTGCGGCAGCAATAGCAGTAGCGCTGCGGGCTTGTCGGCACCGCGTCCGCCGGGTCAGGATCTGGAATGCCTCGACATTGTTCGTGCGCGAGCTTCATCCCCGCTGCGCGCGGCCGGGATTGCTCCAGCGCGAACGAAACAGGGCCAGCAGTTCTATGGCGCCCCAGAGCAGGGTGCTGCCCAGGGCCAGTGCGGGATGGGAGATGAAGCGACGCATCATGATGTCACCGGAATGTCAAGTTGGGGAGGCGAGCCGAGTCCTGTGAAGTGGTTCAGAGATCGTCCAGCAGCCAGATCACCACCCATTGGTCATCGAACATGCGCTCAACGTTGCTGAAGAACAGGTCGATCAAGGCTTGCATGGCGGTTCTCCTTCGTTTGATGTGGCTTGTTTGCCCACCTTAGCGGCCGAGTGTTGCAGCAAGTTTTCATCCTGATGACAATTCGCGGCGAGCGTCGAAAAACAGGAGGCGTGGAAATTTCTGTGCGGCCTTGCGCTATCCTTCTGCCATGATCGAAACAGGCATTCACGAACTCGACGAACTGGAGCAGCTTGTCGCCGGTGCCGGTTCCCGATTTGAAGCGCGAACGCTGTGCGAGCTTGCCTGCGGCGAGCAGTGTTTCCCGTTGCATGCCATCGCGTTTGGCAATCCTGATCCGTCCGTGCCGGCCATCGGCATATTCGGCGGCGTCCATGGGCTGGAGCGGATCGGCGCCCAGGTAGTGATCGCCTTTTTGAAAAGTGTCATCAGCCGGCTGCGCTGGGACACGACACTGAATCGGCAACTGGAGCATCTGCGCCTGGTTTTTGTTCCCGTGGTCAATCCAGGTGGCATGTTCCGGCGCACGCGCGCCAATCCCAATGGCGTCGATTTGATGCGCAATGCGCCGCTCGATGCGCGGGAGAAGGCCCCATTCCTGATCGGTGGTCACCGGCTTGGGCCGCGCTTGCCATGGTATCGGGGACCTCTTGCCGGGCCGTTGGAGGCAGAAACTTCGGCCGTGTGCCAGCTGGTTGATGACGAACTGCTCAGCCATCGCTTCAGCATGGTCGTCGACTGCCATTCCGGCTTTGGCGTTAGCGATCGAATCTGGTTTCCCTACGCGCATACGTCGGAGCCGATTCCCCATCTGGCGGAAATGCATGCGCTGCGCGAAATCCTCGACCAGACGCACAGTCACCACCGTTATGTGTTCGAACCGCAAAGTCGGCAATACCTGGCGCACGGGGACCTGTGGGACTATCTATACCTGCGCGCTCTGGAACAGGCGGACCGCGTGTTTCTGCCGCTGACGCTGGAAATGGGCTCCTGGTTGTGGGTCAAGAAGAACCCGCGGCAGCTGTTTTCACGCCACGGAATCTTCAACCCGCTGATCGAGCATCGTCGCCTGCGTGTGTTGCGCCGCCATCTTTCCTGGCTTGATTTCATGACCCGTGCGGCCAGCGGTAACGGGCTGTGGGCGCCCGTGGGCGAGGAGCGCGAGTTGCACCGTCAGCGCGCCATGCGGCGCTGGTATGGCGCGGTGCAATGACTGACTGGGTGTTGCTGCGCGGCCTGACGCGCGAATCCCGCCACTGGGGCCGGTTTCCCGAGCACCTTGGCGCGGCGCTGGGCGATGCACGGGTGATCTGTCTCGACCTGCCCGGCAATGGAAAGCTCAACGGAACTGCGAGTCTGCCCAGCGTCGAAGCGATGGCCGACTGGTGTCATGCCGAGATTGCAAGGCTCGGGATAGCGCCGTCGGTTCAGGTGTTGGCGATGTCACTGGGTGCGATGGTTGCAGTTGCGTGGGCTGCACGGCATCCGCATGACATCGCGGCGGCGGTGCTGGTCAATACCAGCCTGCGGCCCGTCAGTCCGTTTTATCGCCGGCTGCGGCCGACCAACTACCTGCGGCTGATACGCCTGTTCGGTTTCG
The DNA here is from genome assembly GCA_026399475.1 of Rhodocyclales bacterium. Classification (GTDB taxonomy): domain Bacteria; phylum Pseudomonadota; class Gammaproteobacteria; order Burkholderiales; family Rhodocyclaceae; genus Sulfuritalea. Next base: position 29,779 of record JAPLQY010000073.1, on the reverse strand, counting down.
GGACGAGCGATCGGGAGCTCGAGTCGGCGATCCTGCAGATGACCACGCGGCTGCTTTCCAATCCGGCGGAAGTGATCGAGCAATGGCTGCAATGGCGTCGTGAGAGCCCCGTAACGAAGCGCAACGCACTTTTGCAACTGCTGGCAGCGGCTCGCTACCGCGCGCCGCAAGGGAGGCCACTGGACAGCCTGCTGTTGCTGGCGGGGGCGCGGGACGCACTGGTCAATCCGCGCTGTTCCCTGCAACTCGCCGACCAGTGGAAAGTCCCGATCGCCCTCCACCCTGAGGCGGGACATGATTTGCCGCTCGATGACGATACATGGGTTCTGGCGCAAATCGGGCAGTGGCTCGCAAGCATTGGTGAGCTGACTGTATAGCGGCCGGGTTTGCCATCCCTGGTCAATCATCACACTGATTCAAGTTCCTTAGCAGTGTCGCGAACAGCGTGTCCGGTACAAAAGGCTTGATAAGGAAGTCGTTCATCCCGGCTTCCAGGCACCGTGCCTTGTCCTCGGCAAATGCGTTGGCGGTCATGGCAATGATCGGCGTGCTCCGGTAGCCCGGAGTCAGGCGAATCTGTCGTGTGGCCTCCAGGCCGTCCACGTTCGGCATCTGCATGTCCATCAGGATGGCCGCGTAGGCCTTCATCCGAGCCTTGGCGATGGCCTGCGCGCCATCCTCCGCCGTGTCGATCACCAAGCCGGTGTCCTCGAGCTGAATCTTTGCCACTTCGCGATTGATCGGCTCGTCATCGACAACCAGGATGTGATTACCGCAGTAGCCCTGCCGGAGCTCCGCCTCCGCATCCGGACCAACGATATGTGGCGTGCGTTCGGCCTTGCGTCGTTCCTTCTTCTGCAGCCTGGCTGTGAACCAGAAGGTGCTGCCGACTCCTGGCGTGCTCTCTACGCCAGCGTTGCCGCCCATCAGTTCCGCAAGACGCCTGGTAATCACCAGGCCGAGTCCGGTACCGCCATATTTTCGGGTCGTGGAATTGTCCGCCTGCTCGAAGGCGCTGAAGAGCCGGGGTAGCGCCTCGGCGGCAATGCCGATCCCGGTATCCTCGACCTCGAAGCGTAGCAATACCGTTTCGTCCATTTCATGCAGTTTGATGGCACGCAAGGTAACCGAGCCGGTTGTGGTGAATTTGATGGCGTTGGTCGCGTAGTTGAGCAAGGCTTGCTGCAGGCGCGTTGGGTCGCCCGCCAGGTCGGGTAGCAGCGGTTCGACCTCGATCAGCAGGCGAATGTTCCTCGCCCTGGCGCGCTCGCCCAGAATCGAAATGACATTGGCCATCAGACTGTCCACTGCAACCAGTGCATCCTCCAGCACAAGAGCTCCGGCCTCGACCTTCGATATGTCCAGGATGTCATTGATGACGGCCAGCAGGTGCTGGGCCGAGGTGTCGATCGTGTCGAGGCGTTCGGCCTGCTTGGGCGTCACGCCGCCGCGCCGCAGCAGATGCGCCATGCCTAGGATGCCGTTCATCGGCGTGCGGATCTCGTGGCTCATGTTGGCGAGGAAGGCACTCTTGGCCACGTTGGCGGCCTGGGCTGCGTCCCGGGCCTCGACCAGCGCCTGGGTGCGCTCGAGAACGACGTCTTCGAGTCTGTCGTGACTCAGAGCGAGTCGGTGCGATTGCTTGCGGTGAATGTCGGCCATGATGCGCAGCACATCCTGGGTATGTCCCACGCCACGATAGCGACCGTCGGCGACAATCAGAAAGCCATCGGCCGCCACCTTCTTCCCTGCCTCGGCGATGAGCGTCGAGACGACGTGCAATGGCACTTCCTCTTCGATGATCAGGGGCTCGGTGTCCATGAAGATGCAGCAGTTGCGGTCAAGGTAGACCTCTCTGTAGAAAGGTCTAGCCAGGTTGCTCATGAAGTGCGCATGATTGATCAAGCCGATCGGCCTGCCGGTGTTGCTGTCGACAACCGGCAGGCCGATCAGGTCTGGGTGCATCGTGAAGGCCTCAAGCACGGTCCGTGTGCGGGACAGGGCCTCAACCGCCGGGCACTCGCACAGCACGCTGCCCGCCAGCGGAACTCTCTCCACAAGTTCATCTGCTACAGGGGGGCCTGGAAATCGCGGCCGGCCAGAGCTGCCGGCATCGTCCTTACTCATTTTGATTGCTCCAGGAAAGACTGCAGGACCGGAGTCGCGATTGATGGCTGATCCCTCGTGCTGGATGTCCATATCAGGGACTCTGTCCGGGTGGGCAGAAGGAAACCTGGAATGATTCCCGGAGCCTTGATGATCCGGCCTCCCCAGCCAGTCGCGAACTTCGATCATTGATTTTCACCGCGTCATCCGGTTTTCAGGCCCGCCACCACACTGCGCAGGTGTCCGGCAAGTTTCCTGAGGCCATCGATGGCAGTCGCCGTAGGGTGGGCGTGGGCACGGCTTTCCTCGGCCATCACGTTGACCTCCTGCATGTTCCGGGCGATCCGCGTGCTTGACTCGCGCTGTACCTCGGTGCCCTCGGCGATAGTCTGGACATGGACGGTCGCCCGGTCGGCTTTGCCATTGTCGAAGGAACGGCAACGCTGAACGCGACCGTCAGGGTCGCTGCAATACGCGGGAGCATTGGAGACTTTCATCGAAACGGAGCAGGCAATGTAGTCAGCGAAAGTTGCGGTGAAGTGACTCAAGCGTGACGTTTCGGTGAACGCAGTGTGACGAGACTTGTGACTGCAGTGGGATGGCGGGTCACCGTGATATGCAAGTTGCCGTTCTGCCGGTGCCGACTTTCCTGGGCGATCGCTGCGGGGGCGCATTCCTCGGGACTTTGGGGTGCTTTGGACTCGCTGTCGCCGTAACATATCGTCCAAATCCCCATGGGTGAATTGTCGAAATCGTGCTCAATCCGGTGTCCCGCAGCGCCCGAGAACGACGAGAATTGGCTGCCATGACTTCGCGCGAGTGGGCCGGATAGGTGTTGACATGAAAGCAACTGTAACGAAACCGTAACAACCCCGGCGCTGATGCCAGATATAGTGCTGTTGCCTCACACCGATGCTTCATCCTTCTATTCACATGAAAAAAGCGCCGCGCAAACTTGATGCCACTTGCGGCACCTGCGGCTATTACATCGAGCAGGATCATGGAGTCGGCAGTTGTCATCGATACCCACCGAACTTTGCCGGCGAGCAGTCGCCGCGCGAGCTGCATCGATGGTGCTTTCCGCCGGTAACAACGCATTCCTGGTGCGGAGAGCATGTGGCGGCATGCCTGGCAACATCGTCTGCGACTCAAGATGGTCAGTAACAGAGGCCACACGGGGCGGATTTCCGCTTGTGTCACCCCGTCTCCAACAGGCGAGGCACTCATTTTCTCTGAGAATATCTTTTCGGAACTCACTCGCCGATGTGATACGGAGTTTGTTGTCGCATTGGAAGAGGGGTTCGGCAACCGTGAATGGCTCTGGTTTCCCGCTACTTCCCAGGAGGAGCTTGAGGCGTGGTGGAGCGCACTTGAGAATGTGGAAACGTTCTGGCATTTGGAGGCGCGGAAGAGCTGGCCCGGTGAATTCTTTCGCATGGACCAAAGTATCGAACTTTCCGGATTATGGGAAAGTGTTTGGAACAGGGGCCGGCTGCGTGCCCGCGTCGATATGAATGAGCAGTCTGATCTGGCTGCCCCGGACACCTACCTGCAGCGGGCGGACGGCAAGAAGCTCTTGCACAAGGGTGCTTATGAGCTGGCAGCGCGTTGATCCGGCCATTTGCCAGACCATGCGTGGTTCATATTGAGGCTTTCGCCGGAAAGCCGCCCAGCGACTTTGAAAGCGAACAAAGGGCCATCCAAGACCGTCGATAACGTATCGCGACGTTGCGTTGCAGCCTTGTATGGATTGTTTCCCGGCTTACGACAGAGAAAGGAACAGTTACGATGAAACTGAAAGAACCTTCACCGGAATGGGTCGAGAAGGCCATGCTTCTGAGCAAAGACGATGCGGAACGCATTCTGGCGCGAATGCGAAAAAAGCTGACACGCAAGCTCGAGCGCGACGAACTTGATCCGCTGCAAGCCGTGGCATTGCAGATGCAGATCGAGGATGAACAGCTAACCGAATGGCGCGCGCGCATAGTCGAGCTGAGAAGGCGATTCGCTGAAGAGCATAGTGAATGAGGCCGATGATGCAACGGTCGTCGCACTGAATGCTATCGGACTGATCGCTTCCGGCCCCATTTAGCTCCTGCGAACGGAGCCTTTTCGCAGCGTTCGTTTCTCGAATAAGCGCAGAGCGGCAAACGTAAGCCAACCTACGGCTACCACTCCTGCTACGAAGGCGCTGTAAGCGACAGGCCATGGAGTTCCACTCGTCATCATCGAAAATTCAGACATGCCACCAATGCCGGCAAGAATATTCATGGGCATGAATATGACGCTGATTGTCGTGAGCGAAGACACGCGCTTGTTCTGGTTGATGTTGATGAAGCCTATCGTCGCGTCCATCAGGAAATTTATCTTGCCGAAGAGGAATGATGTATGCCCGTCGAGCGATTCGATGTCGCGCAGGATCTGCCTCGTGTCGTCATGCTGGTCGGGTGAAAGCAGCCGCCCTCTCATCAGAAATGACAAGGCGCGGCGGGTATCAAGAACGTTGCGCCGGATGCGGCCGTTGAGATCTTCCTGCCGTGCGATCTCGGAAAGAATCTCGGCCGCCCGGTCATCCGTAACTTGCGGCGAGAGTACCGTGCACCCCACGGCTTGGAGCTCGACGTAGATTTCCTCCAGCGCGGCCGCCGAATATTCGACGTCGGCTGCGTAGAGGTCGATCAGCACATCCTTGCCTTCGGTAACGTAGCCGGGCTGGATGCGTGCGCGCAAGCGCTGCAGGCGGAAGACAGGTAGTTCCTCGCCGCGCATCGAGAAAAGGATGTTGTTGTGCAGGATGAAGGCGACAGCAACGCTGCGCGATTCGTCTTTCTTGTCGAGCAGGAAATAGGAGTGCAGATGTACTTCGCCGTTGTCCTCAATATAGCAGCGTGCGGACTCCTCAAGGTCGGTGAGGTCGTCCGCATCAGGAAGATGAAGGCAAAAGATCTCTTCAATCCATTTTCGCTCGGTGCGCGAGGGGGCGATCAGATCAACCCAGATCGGTTTCGCTCTGGTCAGGTCTTCCCGGCAGTCAATGGAAATCTGGTGCAGTCGGCCATTCTGAAGGTCGAAGGCGCTGAGCATGATCGGCTTGCGGGGCGAAACTTGCGAGGCCAAAAAGGTATCACGCAGTGCGTCAGAGAACTCGTCGAGGATTTCATCGCCACGCTCTGGAGCCAGCAGTTCCCAAACCAGGAGGCTATCGCCCTGGGGTAGCGCCTCGAGTATGCGGGCCAAGCAGTCAGGCGCCATCTGATCAAGCCGGTTCTTGAGTTCCGACAGGTGCTGCTTATGCACCATATTTTCGACAAGCTGGTGGCGCGGCATGTCCTGCCGGTGGACAAGGTTCTCCACTCTTCGCTGACGGGCCAGCAGGCCCTGAACAATTCTCAGCTGCTGCCCTTCGCCTCCTGACTGTTCCCGTGAATCGGCATGATGAGATGCCATCGCGTTTCCTGTTCTGCCTCGAAGTACCTTATGCCTGCTTCTGTTCCAGTCGTGGCAGCTTGAGGCCGCGGATTAGTTTCAGCTTGTTGGGGATGTCGTCGAGCAGGGCGGCATGCCGCTGTCCGTGCCAGCCACCGATCAGCGTCACTGCTTCCCGCAGCAGCGGGTCGCGGCCGGCGCAGACCATCAGCAGGGTGCCGGCGCTGGCCAGATCGTTGAGCTGGCCCAGCTCCTCCTGAAGCCCGGCGAGTCGCTTGATTGCGGCGGTGCCGGATTTTCCGGGAATCATCGGGCCGAAGAACTCGATGGCATAGCGCAGCCGCTTGATGCCGATGCGCAACTGGTGCAGCGAGGGCGGATAGTCGACGCGGGCGGCATCGGCCAGTTCGAGAATCTTCTTCAGCAGGCGGCGCAGACGGCGGTCGGCGAACTGCAACAGGGACAGAGACTCGTCGCTGGTGGTGGGCGGTTCGATGAAGGGCGTGCGCTGCAGCAGACTGCCAGCGGTCAGCAGCAACTGACTGTAGCCGGGTTGGCGCAGGGCGTGGCGGATATCGGTGCGGGCAGCATAGAGGCGGTCGGTGATGGCGCCGGCCAGATCGGTCAGACGCGGCTCGTCCGGCAGGGCATTGGCAACCGGGACAACAATCTCGGCCATCAGTACGTCGAAGTCGCGGGCCTGTCCCAGTCCGCGCATCAGTTCGCGCATCGGCGGCACCAGTTGCTCGGCGAAACCGGCTGGCAGCACCGGGCCGAACATGCGCAGCGCAGCGCGCAGGCGGCGCATGGCGACCCGCATCTGATGTACGTATTCCGGATCGTCGCTGGTCACGGCGCCATCGTGGTTGAGTTGCAGATGCGACAAACAGTCCTGCGCGATCAGGCGGAACGCCGCCAGCGGCGCTTCTGCGGAGTCGATCGGCACGTCGCCGGCCTTGACCGGGCGTTGCGGCGTGTTGTGGAACAGCCGGTAGCCCCGCTCCGCTTTCGACAGCAGCAGCGGCGGCAGTGCGTGGCGCTGGGCAAGTTGCAGGGCGAAGGCGTAAAGACTGTCGATGCTGCCCGAGATCAGTTGCAGTTCGAGTTCGGAGAGGCTATCGCGGCGCCCGTTGGCGGCGATCCAGCCGCGGTCGAGTTTGACCAGAATGCGGGTGTCCGTATCGGGATCGAGTTGCCAGACAATGCGGCGGATGTTGGTTTCGAAAACTGCGGCGAGGCGGCCTGCGATCTTGTCCCGTTGCAGCCAGTCGCGCAGCGTCGTATCGTCAACGCAGGAAAAATCGAAGTGATTCATGTAGGGCGCATGCCACTCGGGTCGTTGCGTCAGGCCGCCGTGCGACTCCTCCTGGCGCTTGACTGTCTGCTGCCAGGAGGCGCCCTGCTTGCGCAGGCGCAGCAGGACACCGGCGCGACGCAGGGCCATGCGACCCGTGTCATAGTAGATGCTGACCAGCTGGTGCTGCTCACGCGCGCTTGCCGTCGCCAGGGCAGGGTGCCGCAGCAGAGCGCTGTGGCGGTTCTCGGCGATGGCCAGTTTGAGTGCGAGTTGTCGAGCCATCGGGTCGATGCCGGAAGTGGATTGGGTACGAGTTTAGCCCCTGTCCGCCACGAAAATTATTACATTTGTATGACAGCGCGGTCAGCAGCGATGCCGGCGGATAGCGTTTCATCCAAGGCTGGTGCAGCCAGGTTCGCCATCGTCGCGACAGTCTGCCAGGTGCGCACCAGTTCCAGGCGACCGTCGTGGTGCTCGACGATAGCGGTGCAGCTATCCACCCAGTCGCCGCAATTGACATAGACGACGTCGCCGACCTGGCGCAGGGCGGCGCTGTGGATATGCCCGCAGATCACGCCATCCAGCCCGCGTTCGCGCACGGCGTGAATCAGGGAATCCTCGAAGTCGAAGACGAAGGAAACGGCGCGCTTGACGCGACTCTTGGCATAGCCGGCCAGCGACCAGTAGCCCGGTCGGCGCAGCAGGCGCCGCAGTCGAGAAAGCGAGGCGTTGAGGCGCACCAGCAGGTTGTAGCCGACGTCGCCGATGACCGCCAGCCAGCGGTGATAGCGCGTCACCTGGTCGAACTCGTCGCCGTGCAGCAGCAGGTAGCGCTTGCCATCGGCGGCGACGTGGATGTGCTCGCGCCGGACCACGATGTCGCCGAAGGAAATGCCGTCGTACTCGCGCATGGCCTCGTCGTGGTTGCCGGGGATCAGCATTACCTGCTGGCCGTGGCGGGCGCGGCGCAGGATTTTCTGCACCACGGTATTCTGCGCCGGGGTCCAGTGGATGCCGCGGTTCATCGACCAGAAGTCGATGATGTCGCCGATCAGGAACAGGTTTTCGCTGTCGTAGTCGCGCAGGAAGTCGAGCAGGCGCTCCGCCTGGCAGCCGCGGGTGCCGAGATGGACGTCGGAGATGAAGATCGAACGGACGTGCATGGACGCCGGCTAGTCGGGAAGGAAGCGAAAAGTCGAGCCGTCGAGCATCGGGATCGCCGGTCGGGCGATGGCTTCGCGCAGGGTATCCACCAAGCGGTCGTGGATGCTCTCCCAGTCCAGCGCGGCGACGCTTTGCGGAGCCGCTGCGGCCGCGCGCCGCCGCGCGCCGGGGCGGGTCACCAGATCGAGCGCGGCACGTATGAACTGATCGCTGGCACCGGGATCGGCCAGCATGCCATTGTCACCGTGGCGTATCAGTTCGGCCGCCGCTGCCATGCGGTAGGCCACCACCGGCAGGCCGCTGGCCAGTGCTTCCAGGGTGACGTTGCCATAGGTTTCGGTCAGGCTGGGAAACAGGAACAGGTCGGCCGACGCGTAGTGGGCGGCGAGATCCTCGCCATGCCGCATCCCGCTAAAGATGTGTTCGGGATGTTCTTGTTCCAGACGCCGGCGCGATGGGCCGTCGCCGACCAGCACCAGGCGTGCGCCGGGAGCGTAGCGGTGGATCGCCTCGAAAGCAGCTAGCAGCAGTGGCAGGTTTTTTTCCGGAGCCAGACGGCCGACATGGGCCACTACCAGGTCGTTGTCGCCGGCGCCCCAGGAGGTGCGCAGTGCGGCGCTGCGGCGTCCCGGATTGAACAGCGCCGTATCGACGCCGCGGGCGACCACGCGAATGCCGCGGTAGCCCCGGCGCAGCAAATCGACGCCGAGCTGGCGGCAGGGCACCAGGGTCATCCGGCTGCGGATATGCAAGCGCCGCAAATGGGCGGCGACCAGACCTTCCAGCCAGCCAAAGCCGTAATGCCGGCTGTAGGCGTGAAAATTGGTATGGAACTCGGAGACCACCGGGATGCCCAATTCACGCGCCGCTGCGATGGCCGAGGCGCCCAGCGGACCCTCGGTAACGACCTGCACCACGTCCGGTCGGTCGGCGCGCCACTGGCGGCGCAGCAGCCACGGCGCCGGCAGACCGAATCTGAGACCGGCGTAACCCGGGATCGGCAGTCCGCGTACCAGCGTGGTCGAGTGCCGTGTCGATGATGAATCCGCGGCATCCTGCGCGCCCTGTCGCGGCCGTATCAGGCTGACGCTATGGCCGCGGGCCAGCAGTCCCTGCACCATGCGACCGAGCGTCATGGCAACGCCATTGACCTCCGGCGGGTAGGTTTCCGTAACGACAGCGACATGCAGTGGTGTTGTCATGTCGTGCTCACGACCACAGCACCAGCGACCAGGTGGTCAATACGTTGATCAGGGCAATCAGCACCGCTGCGCTGCCGATGTCCTTGGCGCGCTTGGAGAGCCGGTGCCGATCCAGCGAAATGCGATCGATAGCGGCTTCGATGGCGGAGTTGAGCAACTCGACCACGAGAACCAGCAGCACGCTGGCGATCATCAGCGCCTTGGAGATGCCGGGCAGGGGCAAGGCCAGGGCGATCGGGATCAATACCGCCGCGAGCAGGCTCTCCTGGCGGAACGCATCTTCGTTGAGATAGGCGGCGTGCAGTCCGGACAGCGAATAGCTGAAGGCATTCCAGATGCGGCGCAGGCCGGTCTGGCCTTTGAAGGGGCTTTCTTCGACAATGGGCTCGGTATTCATCGGCTGGCGGGCAGGGGCTGTACGCAGTCGACGGTGACCGGGGCGCGCACCAGTTGGCGGTAGAGCGCGGCGAGCCGCGCGCCCTGTGTCGCTGCATCCCATTCGCGGGCGAAGCGGATGGCTTCGACGGCCATGGCAGCCAGCTTGCCAGGCCGGTCGAGCATGGCCACCAGTTGCTCGGCAAACGCATCCGGCGTGTCGGCGGCGGCCACGGCGCCGCGCCTCGGGAGAATGATCTCGGCCGCACCCAGCGCCGGAATGGCCAGCACCGGCAGGCCGATCGCCATGGCTTCGAGCAGCACCAGGCCCTGGGTCTCGGTACGCGAGGCGAAGGTGAACACGTCGGCAGCGGCATAGCAGTCGCGCAGGCCGCCGTCGCGCGGCAGGTAGCCGACGAAGCGGACGTGGTCGTCCAGGCGCAGGGTAGCGGCCTGGCGACGCAAGGCCGGCAGGGCCGGGCCTTCGCCGGCAATGACCAGCATCAGCTCCGGCCGCCGCCGACATGCGCAGGCGATCATTTCAAGCAGGAAACCGATATTCTTTTCAAACGCCGCGCGGCCGACGAAGAGCGCTACGCTGCGTTCGGCGGCGATGCCCCAGGCCTGGCGAAAGCGCCCGCCGTTGCCGCGCAGGAACTGGCTTTCCGGCAGGCCGGTGGGGATGACGTGCAGCGGTATGTCGATGCCATAGTCGCGCAAGGTGGTGGCCATCGGTTGCGAGGGCACGACGACGGCGTCAAGGGCATTGCACTGGTGCCGGGCCAGCCGGCGGGCAGCAGCGCGCAGCGCGCCCCTGGGCAGGAAGCGAATGTAGTGGAACAGGTATTCCTCGAAGTGCGTGTGATAGCTGGCGATGCAGGGAACCCCCCGCGCTCGCGCCAGGCGCAGGCCGGCGTAATGCGCGGCGAAGGGGGTCTGGACATGCACCACATCAATGCCGACTCCGGCCAGACGGTGGTCCAGATCGGCAAGCGCACTCCATTGCATCAGCCGGTCTTCCGGGTCCAGCGGCACGGCGCGCGAGGGCAGGCGGACGATATTGGCCAGGGCATCGCCGGTGCTGCTGGTTGCAAAATAGTCCGGTGCCACCACCGTGACGCGTATGCCGAGGCGGGCGAGTTCGGCATGGAAGGTCTGAATCGAGGTGGAGACGCCGTTGATGCGCGGAAAGTAGACATCGCTGATCGTCAGTACATGCAGCGAGCGGCCGTCGTGCCTTGCGCGGGCAGGGCTGCGACCGGGCATGCCCTGCCCCAGTGCGACCTCGACAACACTCATGCCGCGACCGGTTCTGCGGGCTTGATGAAGTGACGCATGTAGCGTGGATTCATGCGCGACATCGGCAGCAGCATGAGCAGGTCGGCGGTATTGAAGTCGGGATCCCAGGCCGGTTCGCCGCAGACCCAGGCCCCGACGCGCAGATAGCCCTTGATCAGCGGCGGGACCAGCGCCGGCTGGCCGTTGGCGAGCCGTTCGAAGGGCAGGCTGTGCTGGGGAAAGGCGCGGTATTCCGCCGGCGCCATGTGGGCCGCATCCATCTGGGCGAACAGGTTGGCCGCATTGTGTCCGCCGTCGGCCATGCCGATCGAGGCGCAGCCCATCAGGTACTCGTAGTTGTTGCTCACCATGTATTCGGCCAGTCCGGCCCACAGCAGCGTGATGACGGCGCCGCTGCGATAGTCGGGATGGATGCAGGAGCGGCCGACTTCCACCATGCGGCTGCGCAGGTTCTGCAGCCGGTTGATGTAGAACTCGTTTTCCGAGTAGTAGCTGCCGACGCGGCGGGCAGCGTCCGGCGACAGGATGCGATAGGTGCCGACAATGCGGTCGGCATGACTTTCACGCACGATCAGGTGCTCGCAGAACGGATCGTAGAGGTCAATGTCGTGGTTCTGCACGCGCGACTGGATGTGGGCACCGAGTTCTTCGACAAATACCTTGTAGCGCAGGCGCTGCGCTTCGCGGACTTCTGCTTCGCTGCGCGCCAGCGCAACGGTGTAGCCGACGTGCTGGCCGGCCGCGGTGTTTTCGATCAGGTGTTTTTGCATGGCGTTCTCCTTTGGGCTTTCGGGGTTCGCCTGCATTTTCAAAAACCTGCGTTACCGCCTGATTGCCGCTTCGTTACGGCGAGGTTGCGTTGGGGGTTGCGCTGAATCAAAGCGTGCCAACGCAGCCGCGACCGCATGGTGGGCGCGGTGGGCAAGGTGACGGCGATCCGGCAGTGGCGGGGCGAAGCTTGCTGCCAGCGTGACCCGCGCGACCAGGCCGCCGGCCTGCAGGACGCTCATCAGGCAGGCCAGCAGGCTGATGTCATCGATGTAAGCCGGTGCCGCGGAGCGGGCACCACCGGCAGCGTGGTAGCTCAGCGCGATGGCATGGACCGGCACGGCGGCGTCGATGGCGCTCTGGAACAGCGCAGCGTGGAAGGGCAGTAGTGTGTCGCCGGCCGTAGTGGTGCCTTCGGGAAAGATGGCCAGGCGCCGGCCGGCATCGAACGCCTGCCGCATGTGCTGATGGGTGTGGTGAGCGGCCTTGCGGCTGCCGCGCTCGATGAACACGGTGCCGGTTTGGCGACTGAGCCAGCCGATCAGGGGCCATTGCGCCACCTCGCTCTTGGCGACGAAGGCAGAAGGGAGCAGGGCGTTGATGACGAGGACGTCGATGAACGAGATGTGGTTGCCGACCAGCAGGCCGCGCTCGATGCGGGCCAGATCGTTCCCATCCGCGTCGACGCGGATTCCGAGCAGCGCCAGCAACTGGCGCGACCAGGCGCGGGTGAGGTGCTGTCGCCACCGGGCACCGCCCAGACGGAACAGCACAGCTGCCTGGAATGCGCCGGACAGGATATGGAATCCGACCAGCAGCAGCCTCAGGCGGGCGATCAGGATAAGCAATGGCATCGGCCAAGAATATGGGCGGCCTGTTACATGCTCGTGACCTCGGCCGAGGAAAAATATTGCCCTCGGCACTTGATTTCACTGTTTTGTAACATTCGCTGCCTAGACTTGTCGCGTTGCAACATACGAAGCCGGTGTTCCGGCCCGTCCGAACATTTCACAGGACATTTAACAGGAGTTAGGACATGCTGATTCGCACCTTCAGAAACGCAGGGATAGCCGCCGCTTCACTGCTGGTCATTTCGACGGCCAGCGCGGCCGACATCACCGGCGCCGGCGCCACCTTTCCCGCGCCGATCTACGGCAAGTGGGCCGAGGCCTACCAGAAGGCCACCGGCAACAAGATGAACTACCAATCCATCGGGTCCGGCGGCGGCATCAAGCAGATCACCGCCAAGACCGTGGACTTCGGCGCCAGCGACATGCCGCTGAAACCCGAAGAACTCGAAAAGCTGGGACTGGTGCAGTTCCCCACCGTGATCGGCGGCGAAGTGCTGGCCTACAACCTGCCGGGCATCAAGACCGGCGATATCCGCCTGACCGGTACGGTCCTGGCCGACATTTTCCTCGGCAAGATCATCAAGTGGAATGACAAGGCGATCGCCGATCTGAATCCGAAGACGCAGCTGCCGGATCAGCCGATTGCCGTGGTGCGCCGCGCCGACGGTTCCGGCACCACCTTCATCTTCACCAGCTATCTGTCCAAGGTCAGTCCGGAGTGGAAGCAGAAGGTCGGCGAGGGTACGGCGGTGCAGTGGCCGGTGGGGCTGGGCGGCAAGGGCAACGAGGGCGTCTCCGCCTTCGTCCAGCGCCTGCCGGGTTCGATCGGCTATATCGAGTTTGCCTACGCCAAGCAGAACAAGCTGACCTATGCCCTGCTGCAAAATGCCGCTGGCAACTTCCCGCAGCCGAGCGACACGACATTCCAGGCCGCCGCCGCCGGCGCCGACTGGACCAAGTCGGCGTTCTACGAAATTCTCACCAACGCGCCGGGCAAGGATGCCTGGCCGATTTCGGGCGCTACCTTCATCCTGATGCAAAAAGTTCAGGACAAGCCGACCCAGGCGCTGGAAGCGCTCAAGTTCTTCGAGTGGGCTTACAAGAACGGCGCCAAGATGGCTGATGAGCTCGACTACGTGGCCTTGCCGGAGAGCGTGGTCAAGCTGATCCGCGCTGCCTGGGGCAATATCAAGGACACCTCGGGCAAGCCAGTCTGGACGGGCAAGTAAGCATGGCAGTCCAGGCGCAGCGGCCCGTGCCGCCAGACTTGGGCTGCTGCCCGTCCTTTCCCGGATGATTGAAGACCAATGAGCACATTCCGACAAGGCAATCTGGGCGACTGGGTTTTTCTAAACCTGACCCGATCTGCGGCGATTTTCGTGCTGCTGATGCTGGCCGGAACCATCGCCTCGCTGGTCTATGGAGCGTGGCCGGCCATCGAACGCTTCGGCTTCGGCTTCCTCTGGTCCGGCGAATGGAACCCACCCGCCGAGCGCTTCGGCGCCCTGATTCCAATCTACGGCACGCTGGTGACTTCGCTGGTGGCGCTGGTCATCGCCGTTCCGGTCAGCTTCGGCATCGCGCTGTTTCTGACCGAACTGGCCCCGCCTTGGATGAAGCGCCCGCTCGGCATTGCCATCGAGTTGCTGGCGGGCATTCCAAGCATCGTCTATGGCATGTGGGGCCTGCTGGTTTTTGCGCCGGTGTTTGCCAAGTATGCGCAACCGATGCTGGCGAATACGCTGGGCAAATTGCCCGTGATTGGCGAGCTATTTTCCGGCCCCGGACTGGGCATCGGCATTCTCAGTGCGGGTGTCGTACTGGCGATCATGACCATTCCCTTCATCGCCTCGGTAATGCGCGACGTCTTCGACGTAACGCCGGCCATGCTGAAGGAGTCGGCCTACGGCGTCGGCGCCACGACCTGGGAAGTGGTCTGGAACGTGGTGCTGCCCTACACCAGGATCGGGGTCATCGGCGGCGTCATGCTCGGTCTCGGACGTGCCCTGGGCGAGACCATGGCCGTCACCTTCCTGATCGGCAACATGAATGTGTTCGGCGGTTTCTCGCTGTTCCTGCCGGGAAACAGCATTGCCTCGTCACTGGCCAACGAGTTTGCCGAGGCCGAATCGGTGATCTATACGGCATCGCTGATCGAGCTCGGCCTGATCCTGTTTTTCATCACCTTTATCGTCCTGTCGCTGTCCAAGCTGCTGCTGATGCAGTTGTCGCGCCAGGAAGGCACAACGACCTGAGCCCGCCATGGATCTGCACGCGCAACGCAAGCTCACGAATCGCATTGCCTTGACGCTGGCATTGCTGGCGATGTCGTTCGGCCTGTTCTGGCTGTTCTGGATATTGCTGACGACTTTCGAGCTGGGTTTTTCCAGCCTGTCGCTGCGGCTGTTCACAGAAATGACGCCGCCGCCGGGTTCCGAAGGCGGATTGTTGAATGCCATCGTCGGCAGCCTGATGCTGGTGTCCTTGGCGACCCTGGTGGGAACCCCGATCGGCATTCTTGCCGGCATCTACCTGGCGGAGTACGGGCAGCATACCTGGCTGGGCCGCAGCACGCTGTTCATCAACGACATCCTGCTGTCGGCGCCTTCAATCGTGATCGGCCTCTTCGTCTATGCAATCTACGTAGCTCCGGCGGGGCATTTCTCGGGCTACTCTGGCGTCGTCGCGCTGGCCATGCTGGTGATCCCGGTGGTGATTCGCGCCACCGAGAACATGCTGCGGCTGGTGCCGAACACACTGCGCGAAGCCGTGTTCGCCCTCGGCACCCCGAAATGGAAAGTCATCACCCGGGTGACCTTGCGCGCCTCGGTGGCCGGCGTACTCACCGGCGTACTGCTCGCCGTCGCGCGCATCTCGGGTGAAACCGCACCCTTGCTGTTCACCGCCCTGTCGAACCAGTTCTGGACACTGGACATGAACCAGCCCGTCGCCAATTTGCCGGTGACGATTTTCAAGTTCGCCATGAGCCCGTTCAAGGATTGGCAGGATCTGGCCTGGGCCGCCGTCCTGCTGATCACGCTCGGCGTGCTGAGCCTGAATATTCTTGCCCGCGTGCTGTTCCGCGATAAACACCGAGTTTGATTTGCCGAGATGAGTCTCCAAGATGATGATGAATGAACCCTCCCTCGATTTGCAGGCGCAGATATCCTGCCGGAATTTCAATTTCTATTACGGCAAGTACCACGCGCTGAAGAACATCAACCTCGATATCTACAAGAGGAATGTCACCGCCTTCATCGGCCCTTCCGGCTGCGGCAAGTCGACCCTGCTGCGAACCTTCAACCGCATGTACGAGTTGTATCCGGAGCAGCGTGCCGTCGGCGAACTGCTGCTCGATGGCAAGGACATGCTGGCCAGGGGCATCGAGGCCAATTCGATCCGTGCCAAGGTCGGCATGGTGTTCCAGAAGCCGACGCCCTTCCCGATGTCGATCTACGATAACGTTGCCTTTGGCGTCGGTCTGCACGAAAGCCTGTCGAAGGGCGACATGCAGGACCGTGTCGAGTGGGCCTTGCGCAAGGCGGCGCTGTGGGAAGAAGTCAAGAGCAAGCTGGGCCAGAGCGGCATGAGTCTTTCGGGCGGCCAGCAGCAGCGTTTGTGCATCGCGCGCGGCATTGCCGTGAAGCCCGAAGTCCTGTTGCTCGATGAACCCACGTCGGCGCTGGATCCGATCTCGACCATGCGCATCGAGGAACTGATCGGCGAACTCAAGGAAGAGTTCACCATCGCCATCGTCACCCACAACATGCAGCAGGCGGCGCGCATCTCCGATTACACCGCCTACATGTATCTCGGCGAGATGATCGAATTCGGCGTCACCGACCAGATATTCATCAAGCCGACCAAGAAGGCGACGGAAGACTACATCACCGGACGCTTCGGCTGAAAGCTTGTGAATAAATCTACTGCGCGAGCCGGATCGGGGATTGGGCGGTGCTCGCTATCCTCACGTATAAAACATACGTTCCGGTAGCTGCGCTCCGGCCGCACCCCGCTGCGGCTCGCTCGCTACGATTTCTTCACAAGCTTTGACGCGGCGGCCGGATTCGACCTAGCGGCGACAGGCCTTGACAGCAGTCGGCGCGACAGGCGCCGGCAACGGGGTAGGCGGCGACAGCGACTCCAGAAACGCCACCAGATCACTGATTTCCTCCTCGCTGAGCTTCAGCGGCTTGAGGATACGCTCGCCGTCGGCGTGCAGTCGGTCTTCATCCAGTTCCGAGTAGTGCCGTACCACGTCGCGCAGGGTGGCGAGGCTGCCGTTGTGCATGTAGGGCGCGGTGAGCGTCAGGTTGCGCAGGCTCGGCACCTTGAACTCGCCGAAGTTGCGATGCTCCGGCCGCAGGAATCGCGTCGTCGTGGCATTGTCCCGCATGGCGTCGTCATTGAACGCGCCGAGCAGGTTATACGGGCTGGCCAGCAGGCGCTTGATGCCGCCCTGGCGGCCGGGATCGACGCCATGCGGCTGGATGAAGAAGCGTATGCCGGTATCACCGAACTCGCCATTGCTGAACAGCGGCCCGGCGTGGCAGGTGGCGCATTGCCCCCGGCCCAGAAACAGGCGCAATCCGCGCCGCGCTGTTGCCGGATAGGCCGCGGTCGCCTGCGCATCCTGGCGTTCCAGTGCATCGCGAAACAGGTCGAAGGGACTGGCGGGCGAGGCCAGCGTCTCCTGCCACGCCGCGATGGACTTGGCAACATTCACCAGCAGTTCCGGGTCGCGCGCATCAGGTGGCTTGCCGAAAGCTTGGGCGTAGTGGCAAGCCAGTTCGACCTTGTTGCGCAGCAGGTGTGCGGCGCGTACCGCGCTGCCGCCCATCTCGCGCGGATCGAGGATGGGGCGCAGGCTCGCCGACCAAAGGCTGTCGTGCCCGCCGTCCCAGCCGAACCAGCGCTGGTCGCGCACGTTGAGCAGGCCGGGTGTATTGCGCGTGCCTGTCGCCAGGCCGCGGCCCGTGGCGCGGCCGTCCTGAAAGCCCTTTGCCGGGTCGTGGCAGCTTGCACAGGCCACCTGTCCGTTGGCCGACAGGCGCTTGTCGAAAAACAGCTCGTGGCCCAGCCGGATCGCGGCGGCATTGCCCGACACCCGGTTGCCGGGATCCGGCGTCCACGGCAGTGGCCACGGCCCGTGCGAGGCGATGCGGCCGAGTTCCGCGGCAGTGAAACCCTCGATGCCTTCGCCGGCGAATGCTGCTGCCGACAGCAGCAGCAAGGCGGCCGCGATGGCCACGCGATTCACCGCGTCCTTACTCAATCTGAACGTCATGGGTGAAGCGCGTCACCTGTTTGCCCGCTTGCGCCTCGAAGGCAAGTTGCCAATGGCCCGCCATGTGCAACATCATGCCCTCGACCCGGAAGCGCCCGTCGCCCAGCGGCGTCACGACCGGCCGATAGTTCATGCCGTGCTTGTGCTCGGGCATCGTGGCATCGGCCTTTGTGAGTTGAGCGCCGGAGACGCCGCCCTTGTCGCACAACTGCACCTCCAGCGCGAAGTGTTTCGCCATCGGTACCCGGTTCGCCTTCGGCCCCTTGTCGGGGTTCAGCGCCGGCCGGTAGGCGAGCACCAGTTCGTCCTTGCTGACCACCGTGCCATCGGCTTCGCCCGGCGGGCAGGCGGCCTGCGCTGCGGCTGCCATCAGAAGCAAGGCCAAAGCAGCCGGCGCGCCGCACATCCGGCGTCGGTGCTTCATGGTCTGGTCGCCATCATCGAAGCGAACAGGGCTTCGCCATTGCGCCAGCCGATGCGCTCGGCGACCTCGGGCGGCAGGTCGGCCAGCCATGCACGCGACCAGTCGGCATGCTCGGCGATGTAGTACCAGCGCTCGGGCGTGAAGGTGTCGGTGCCGACCAGGAAGCGGTCGGGGAATTCCAGGAAGGCCACGCGCCAGGCCGGATCGATCTTGCCGCCGACGGCGTGATCGTTGCGGTAAGCCAGATCGGCATACAGTTTGGGGTGTTTCTTCAGCATCGCGCGCACCTGTTCGGGCCGGTCGAAACCGGAATGCGCCCAGAGGATGCGCGCCTCGGGGTCCTGCACCAGCACCCGCTCGATGGCGTCGCTGTCGCCATGCAGGTGCAGCCAGAGCCTGTACTGCTTCGCCAGTTGCACCGTGCGCCGCACCACCGGAAAGTCGGCATCGGCGCCATAGACATGGAACTCGCCGATCGCCGCGTAGCGATACTTTTTCAGGCGCGCTTCGAGGTGGGGAATGATGGTCTCGTCGCGTACCCAGCTCGAAATCTCGCCGCGCTTGCGATAGGGCCGCAAGGAGGGCACCACGAGGTCCGGCGCTTCGACGTAGAGCATCTGCGTGCCGTCGTCGCTGGAGCTGGAAATCATCGCCCGCTTGAGACCCGCCTTGCGCAGGATGGCGATGGCCTCTTTCGGCGGCGTGCGATCCCAGGCATCGTGGCTGTAATGGATGTGGGCGTCGAAGATCGGCATTTTCGGCTCGGCGGCCGCAGCCGTGGGCAGGATCGACAGCGCGACCAGAAACGCCATCGGACGCTCAGCCCGAAACAGCATCCGGGTCAGCCAAGTTTGCGGTGTTGCGGTCCTGGTTGGGAGTTTCATGAGCCACTCCTTGTAGGGATGCACTGGAATGATGGAAAGCTCAACGATACCACCGAGAGCATTTCCGGCCTTTGCAGCCGCAGTCTATCGAGGCTTGTTTCAGGTCTCCGTGTCCGATACAGGCTCGGCCTTTGCAGGCGCTGCGCGAAAAGCCGCCGCGGCGATCTCCAGCGCCAGCGGCCGTGCGACGCTGAGCATGACGTTCAGTAGCTCCTGCGCGATGAGTTCGCGCAGCAGCGCCAGCGGTCCCGGCAGGCGTACCGAGCGGCTCAGGGATCGGGTTTCTTCGGCATATAGCCGGAACAGCTCGTAAAGCAGTTGTGCAAATTCGTCGCGCGAGAATGTTGCTTGCAATGCACCGCGCATGGGGTACTGGATATCGCGCGTTGTATGGATTTTTTGCGCGGCCTTGAAGAGCAGCTTCATGCGCTGGGCGCGGATCGGGGCGATCTCCTCGTAGCGGATCACGATTTCGACCGGGAATTTGCCGACGCGGGCGAGGAACAGGCGGTCGATTTCCTTGGTTGCCTGCAGCAGTGGCGGCAGGACCTCACTCCAGGCGAGAGCGCTTTCCACGCTCAGTTCGCGGGCGCGAAGAATGACCAGGGTGTCCTTGCGCACTTCCTTGATGACGTTCAGCGCCAGCACCGGTTCCAGGTGCGGCAGGGCCAGGCGCAGGGGCAGGGCGGCGCGCAGCGCGGTGGTGGTGCGCTGGCTGAAGATATTGAGAATCCGGCCGTTGAGTCTGGCCAGTGAGTGCGCCCGCTTCACGTCGCTTGCGCGTTGCCGGCGCGGTCAGGTCTTAGCTGGCTTTACTGCGCGATGAAAACCGAGCATGCCGTGAAACACCTTATCCACGGTTACCTGGACATAGCCCAGTTCGCGCAGCATGATCGACAGTTCTTCGGCGGTGTAGAACAGTTCCAGCGCGTCGATGAAGTACTGCTTGGCCTTGACCGCCGCCGGGCCGCTGCCGACGATCAGGCCGGTCAGCCCGAGGCAGGCGCGCAGGTAGGTGTAGTACAGATTCTTTACGATCACGTTGCGCGGGCGCAGCATGTCGGAGTGGTGGAAATGGCCGCCGGGCTTGAGTACCCGCAGGATCTCGCTGAACACTTCGCGCACGCGCAGGTGGCGCGAGGCGAACTGCAGCGTGACGACATCGAAATGGTTGTCGGGGAAGGGCAGCGTGTGCACGTCGCCGATGGTGCTCTTGATCTGGAAGCCCAGCGCGGCGGCGCGCTGATGGCCGACGGTCTGCATGGCGACGCTGCGGTCCATGGCATGCACGTCCAGCGTTGGCTCGCGCTTGAGCAGGGCGATGCCGATGGCGTTGGTGCCGGCGCAGACGTCCAGCACCTTTTGCTTCGGCTGCAAATCCACCAGTTGCATGAAGCGCCGGAGAAAATTGCCGAACTGCCCCAGCGCGGCGATGTTGTTGGCGCGGTCGTAATAGGGGGCGATGTCGGCAAAGACGTCGTTCAGGTCATTGCTCCAGACATCGCTGAAACGTTCTTCGCGTACCGCCTCGCGCGAGGCCAGTGGGGGTGGTGCCATTGTTGTGCTTTCCTCCGGGGGTGAGTCGTTTCGGTCTGGCGCCGACTAGATTCGCAGCAGGTAGGCCGCTGAATAAAGGCTGCCCGTGATCGCCGCAATATACAGGACAGTCGCGACCAGCGTGTCGGCGCGGACGCCGAAATCATAGAAGGTGCAGCGCAGCCGATGCGCGGAACTCCACAGCGAGAGGGCGACTACGCCAAAAATGATCAGCTTGCCGAGGCCGCTGGCGGCGAAGGTGTGCATCTTCTCGTAGCCGAGGCCGGCCGGCACATGGCCCAGAGCGGCCATCAGGGTGAGCAGGACGATTACCGGAATGAAGAATGCGATGACCGTGCCGCCGGCGGCGAAGGGGAACCAGACGACAGGTTTGTGTGACTTGGCCATGGTCAGAACGCTCCTGCAAGAAAGAGGATGCCGAAAGACAGCACTACCCACGCGACATAGTGCGCACCGGAAATCACGTTGCCGGGCACGAAGTCCTCGCCGATCTGCAGCGGCATGGCCTTTTGCGTGGCGTTGAACCAGGTGGCAGCGTGATACACCGCAGCGACCAGGGCCAGCAGGTGAAACACGATTGAAGCCGGACTCTTCAGCCCCAGCAGGAATCCGTCATAGGCGGCGGGGCCGGCGGCCAGCGCCTGCAGGCCGAACACCAGCAGCACGCAGTAGGCGCCGACAAAGATGCAGGTGATCTCGCGCGACATGTAGCGCATGTAGCGCGGATGGCGGAAGAACCAGGAGGTCGGCGGTACTTCTCTAACCAGGGGTCTGCGGCTCATCATTTTCCTCCCGGAATCAGGTGCTCGACTATCCAGTCGATCGAGCTGGTGATCTTCATCTGCTGCAGTGCGCTGGCCGGATCGACGTGGGCCGGACAGACTTCGGAACAGGCGCCGACGAAAGTGCACTCCCAGACGCCTTCATGGGTGGCGACGACTTCCTGACGCTCCTTGCGGCCGCCGTCGCGCGAATCGATGTTGTAGCGGTGCGCCAGCGTCAGGGCCGCCGGGCCGATGAAGCTCGGCGTCAGGCCGTACTCGGGGCAGGCCGCATAGCACAGCATGCAGTTGATGCACATCGAATACTGGCGGAACTTCATCAGTTGCGCCGGGGTCTGTTTGTACTCGCCCTCGCTGATCGGCTTTTCTTCTTTCGGAATGATGTAGGGCTTGACGCGCTTGAGCTTTTCCATGAAGTCGTCGGGCGCGGTCACCAGGTCGCGCTCGATCGGAAAATGCGCCAGCGGCTCGACCCGGATCACGCCTTCGTAATCGCGCAGGAAGGCATGGCAGGACAGCTTGGGTTCGCCGTTGATCATCATGCCGCAACTGCCGCACACGGCCATGTGGCAGGACCAGCGGTAGTTGAGCGTCGGGTCGATGTCTGCCTTGACCTTGTTGAGGGCGTCGAGTACGACCCATTCTTCCTGGCAGACCACTTCATAACTCTGGAAGTGGGCCTCGGTATCCGTGTCCGGGTTGTAGCGCAGGACTTCGAGCTGGACGGTGCGCTCTTTCATTTGTGGTCTCCCGAGTAGTCGCGCACGCCCGGCGGCGATTTGGTGATCACCACGTCAAGGTAGTCCACGCGGGGAACGTCCAGGCCCTGGTGATGGACCATCGTGTGGCACAGGAATTTCTTGTCGTCGCGGTCGACGTAATCGAGTCGCTGGTGCGCACCGCGCGATTCCTTGCGGGCCAGCGCACCGACCGTCACGGCTTCGGCGCAATCGAGCATGGAACCCAGTTCGAGCGCCTGGAACAGGTCGGTGTTGAAGACGCTGCTCTTGTCGGTCAGTTTCACCCGGCAGTATCGCTGGCGCAGCTCGTGGATCTTGTTCACGCCTTCCTGCAGGCCCTCTTCAGTGCGGTAGATGCCGACGTTCTTTTCCATCGTGTCCATCATTTCCTTGCGCAGGCCGGACATCGATTCCGTACCGTCGGTGCGCGTGAAGAGCTCGTCGATCCGTTTTTGGGTTTCTTCGGCGCGGGCATTCAGCGCCGGTGCGCTGGAGGCAGGCAGGCCCTGGATGTGCTCGATGGCGGAGAGCGCGGCGCGACGGCCGAAGACCAGCAGCTCGACCAGCGAATTCGACCCAAGGCGATTGGCGCCGTTCAGGCTGACGCAGGCGCACTCGCCGGCGGCAAACAGGCCGGGCAGAGGCGTGGCCGCCGCCGTGTTGGTCGAAATGCCGCCCATCATGTAGTGCACCACGGGGCGGATCGGCACGGCTTCCTTGACGATGTCGACGCCGAGGTAGGCATCGGCCAGTTCGCGCACCAGGGGCAGGCGTTCGTTGATCTTCTTTTCGCCGAGGTGGCGCATGTCGAGCAGCACGCATTCGCCCCACTGCGTCGTCACCGTATTGCCCTTCTGCAGTTCATGCCAATAGGCCTGGCTGACTCGATCGCGGGGACCGAGCTCCATGGTCTTGAGTTGCGGCTGGCCGACGGGAGTTTCCGGACCCATGCCGTAATCCTGCAGGTAGCGGCGGCCATTCTTGTTGACCAGGATGCCGCCTTCGCCGCGGCAGGCTTCGGTCAGCAGGCTGCCGGTGTTGGGCAGGCCGGTCGGGTGGTACTGGACGAACTCCATGTCCTTCAGCGGGGCGCCGGCGCGGTAGGCCATGGCCATCCCGTCGCCGGTCTTGATCGCACCGTTGGTGGAGAAGGGAAACATGCGGCCGGCACCGCCGCCGGCGATGATCACTGCCTTGGCGTGGATCTGGCGCAATTCGCCGCTGCGCATTTCCATGGCGGTCACGCCCTGGCAGCGGCCATCATCGACCAGCAGGTCGAGTGCGTAATATTCGTCGTAGCGGGTGATGGTCGGAAACTTAAGGGAGGTCTGGAACAGGGTGTGCAGGATATGGAAGCCGGACTTGTCGGCGGCGAACCAGGTGCGCTTCTTCTTCATGCCGCCGAAGGGCCGCACGGCTACCGAGCCATCGGCTTCGCGGTTCCAGGGGCAGCCCCAGTGTTCCAGTTGCAGCAGTTCCTTGGGCGCTTCATGGATGAAGTATTCGACGCAGTCCTGGTCGGACAGCCAGTCGCCGCCGCCCACGGTATCGTCGAAGTGCATGTCGAAGCTGTCGTCGGGCTTGATCACGCCGGCGGCGCCTCCCTCGGCAGCGCAGGTATGGCTGCGCATCGGGTATACCTTGGAGATCAGCGCAATGCGCAGGGAGGGGTCGGTTTCAGCCAGGGCGATGGCGGCACGCAGACCCGCGCCTCCGGCACCTATGATTGCAACATCGGTCGATATCGTGTCCATTAAGCCCATCCGTTTATACGTTGATCTTGGGTCGCCATTGTCGGGGTTTTGCAAGGCGTCTTGTTGATTTGTGTCAAACGCAACGGTAAGACATAAGAGCCGATATCCATTGGACAGCGCTTCAAGCCATCCCTTGTGCGGTCCCGGAAGTCGGCCGGTGTGGCATTCGCCTGACGCAGCAGCTATAATCGCGGGCTTCGTCTACACGCTTCCGTGCCGTCTATGCGCACCAAACTTGTTGCTGGAAACTGGAAAATGCATGGCAGCCTGGCCACCAATCTGGGGCTGCTGCATGCCGTGCGCGATGGCGCCAAAGGTACTGCCGGGGTCGCCTTGTGCGTGCCCTATCCCTACCTCGCACAGGCGCGCGCCGTGCTCGATGGCAGCGGCGTCGCCTGGGGGGCGCAGGACGTCTCCGAGCATGCGCAAGGGGCCTGGACCGGCGAAGTGAGCGGGGCGATGCTGGCGGATTTCGGTTGCCGTTACGCCCTGGTCGGCCATTCCGAACGCCGTTCCTTCTTCGGCGATACCGACGCCGTGGTTGCTGCCAAGTTTGCCGCAGCGCTGAAAGCCGGGCTGATGCCGGTGCTGTGCGTGGGCGAATCGCTGGCCGAGCGCGAGGCAGGCATTACCGGCGAGGTGGTGACGCGACAGATAGACGCAGTGCTGGCGAATTCCGGGGTTGCTGCCTTTGCCGGCGCAGTCGTGGCCTATGAGCCGGTATGGGCGATCGGCACCGGGCGTACCGCATCACCGCAACAGGCGCAGGACGTTCATGCCCTGATTCGGGCCCGTTTTGCGCGCGACAGCGCCGATATCGCGGCCGAGCTGCGCATCCTGTATGGCGGCAGCGTCAAGGCGAACAACGCGGCCGAGCTTTTCGGTCAGGCCGACATCGATGGCGGACTCATCGGCGGCGCTTCACTCGTAGCGGCAGATTTTCTGGCGATCTGCGCCGCTGCCTGAACATAATCTCAAGAGGTTTTCATGGATCTATTACATACCGTGATTCTGACCGTGCATATCATCGCCGGTCTCAGCGTTATCGGCCTCGTGCTGCTCCAGCATGGCAAGGGTGCGGACATGGGCGCGGCGTTCGGCAGCGGCGCATCGGGCAGCCTGTTCGGTGCCACGGGTTCCGCCAATTTTCTGTCGCGCGCGACAGCAGTCCTTGCGGCGGTGTTCTTCCTGACCAGTCTTGCGCTCTCCTATATAGCTACTTCGAGCCCGAGGGTTTCAGGCAGCGTGATGGATTCGGCTCCGGCCCAGACGACTCCTGCAGTTCCTGTGCAGACGCCCGCAGTGCCTGACTCCAAGGCCAAGGACATTCCGAAATAGCTGGCAGAAACTTCTGTCGATGGATTTTTTTGTTGCGGCGCACGAGCGAGTCAATCGCTTGATATATAATTCGCGCCACTCGCGCAGTAGCGCAAAGCCGACGTGGTGAAATTGGTAGACACGCTATCTTGAGGGGGTAGTGGCGAAAGCTGTGTGAGTTCGAGTCTCACCGTCGGCACCAAGGAATTTGGCAACAGGCAGAGCAGCAAAAATGCAGTTGAGCGTCGGTTGTCTTGCAGAGCATTGCGGGTTCGCCGGCCGACAATAACGAGTGAAGTGGCCGCGCCACCAACATGCTGGATAATTACTTTCCGATCCTCGTCTTTGTACTGGTAGGCCTCGCCTTCGGGTGTGTGCCCATCCTCCTCGGTTGGTTGATTGCGCCCAATCGTCCCGACAGCGAAAAACTTTCCGCATTCGAGTGCGGCTTCGCGCCCTTTGAAGATGCGCGCATGAAGTTCGATGTGCGCTATTACCTGATCGCCATCCTGTTCATCCTGTTCGACCTTGAAATCGCCTTCCTTTTTCCCTGGGCAGCGATCTTCAAGGAGATCGTCAATACCGACGCGGTGAAGATGTTCGGTTTCGTCGAAATGTTCGTGTTTATCGGCATCCTCGTCGTTGGCTATGTGTATGCGTGGGCCAAAGGGGCGCTGGATTGGGAATGAACAATCGTAACTGCGAATTGGTCGCCCCCCACTCCCCGACCCCCGCCCCGGGGCGGGGGCAACAGTTTGGCTCGCTACGCTCGATTGTCTTGGGGCGCGTTGTCCGGGCGCATTCACCGCAAGGGATCGGCGCATGAGCATCGAAGGCATTCTGCAGGAAGGCTTCGTCACCACGTCGCTGGACAAGATCATCAACTGGACGCGTACCGGTTCGATGTGGCCGATGACTTTCGGGCTGGCCTGTTGCGCCATTGAAATGATTCACACCGGCTGTTCGCGCTACGACCTCGATCGCTTCGGCATCGTCTTTCGTCCGAGCCCGAGGCAAAGCG
Source organism: Rhodocyclales bacterium (assembly GCA_026399475.1). Lineage (GTDB taxonomy): Bacteria > Pseudomonadota > Gammaproteobacteria > Burkholderiales > Rhodocyclaceae > Sulfuritalea. The sequence goes on along the minus strand of JAPLQY010000073.1, from coordinate 3,525 downwards.
ACGTGATGATCGTCGCCGGTACGCTGACCAACAAGATGGCGCCGGCCCTGCGCAAGGTCTATGACCAGATGGCCGAACCGCGATGGGTGCTTTCCATGGGCTCGTGCGCCAATGGCGGCGGCTATTACCACTACTCGTATTCGGTGGTGCGCGGCGTGGATCGCATCGTGCCGGTCGATGTCTATGTGCCTGGCTGTCCGCCCACGGCCGAGGCGCTGCTGTACGGCCTGATCCAGTTGCAAAGCAAGATCCGTCGTACCACCACCATTGCCCGCTGACCTGAACAATCCCATGCCATGAGCGTCAAACTGGATCGTCTTTGCCGGCAACTCAAGGAAAGCTTCGGTGATCGCATCGGCGAACCGGTGCTGGCCCTGGGCGAGCTCGCCATCGCGATTCCCGCCGCGAATTATCTCGATGTGGCGCGCCAGTTGCGCGACGATCCTGCCTTGCGCTTCGAGCAGTTGATGGATCTCAGCGGCATCGATTATTCCGAATTCACCGGCTATCAGGGCAAGCGCTATGCGGCGGTCAGCCAGTTGCTGTCGATCACCCATAACTGGCGCTTGCGCGTCAAGGTGTTTGCCGAGGATGACGAGTTCCCCGTGGTGGCCTCGGTTACTGATATCTGGGACAGCGCCAACTGGTACGAGCGCGAAGCCTTCGACCTGTTCGGCATCCATTTCGAGGGCCATGTCGATCTGCGCCGCATCCTGACCGACTACGGCTTCGTCGGACATCCCTTCCGCAAGGACTTCCCGATTTCCGGCTATGTCGAGATGCGTTACGACCCCGAGCAGAAGCGCGTGATCTATCAGCCGGTGACCATCGAGCCGCGCGAAGTCACGCCGCGCATCGTGCGCGAAGCAAACTACGGAAAAGGCGACGGCCGTGGCTGACGTCAAGAATTACACCATCAATTTCGGCCCGCAGCATCCGGCTGCCCACGGCGTATTGCGCCTGGTGCTGGAACTGGATGGCGAGGTCATCGTGCGCGCCGATCCGCACATCGGCCTGCTGCACCGTGGCACCGAGAAACTGGCGGAATCGCGCACCTGGCTGCAGACACTGCCCTTCCTGGATCGCCTTGACTACACGTCGATGATACCCAGCGAGCATGCCTACTGCCTGGCCGTGGAGCGTTTGCTGGGTGTCGAAGTGCCGATCCGGGCCCAGTACATACGGGTCATGATCGACGAGATGGCGCGCATCCTGAACCATCTGCTCAGCATCGGCACCCACGCGCTCGATATCGGCGCCATGACCATGGTGCTCTACACCTTCCGCGAGCGCGAGGACATCTTCGACGTGCTCGAGGCACTGACCGGCATTCGCATGCACGGGGCCTACTATCGGCCCGGAGGCGTTTATCGTGATCTGCCGGACCAGATGCCGAAGTACAAGGAAAACAAGTTCAAGAACGCGCAGACGGTGAAGGAACTGAACGAGGCGCGCAGCGGTTCGCTGCTCGATTTTCTTGAAGACTTTACCAAGCGTTTCCCGGTGTATGTAAGTGAATACCATACCCTGCTGACCGACAACCGGATCTGGAAGCAGCGCACCGTCGGCATCGGCGTCATCAGCCCGGAGCGTGCCTTGCAGAAGGGCTTCAGCGGGCCAATGTTGCGCGGCTCGGGCGTCGAATGGGACCTGCGCAAGAAGCAGCCCTATGAAGTCTATGACCGCATGGACTTCGATATTCCGGTGGGCGTGAATGGCGACTGCTATGACCGCTACCTGGTGCGCATGGAAGAAATGCTCCAGGCCAACCGCATCATCCGCCAGTGCATCGAGTGGCTGCGGAAAAATCCCGGCCCGGTCATCACCGATGATCACAAGGTGGCGCCGCCATCGCGGGAGAAGATGAAGGGCAGCATGGAAGAGCTGATCCACCACTTCAAGCTGTTCTCCGAGGGCATGCACGTGCCGGCTGGCGAAGCCTATGCCGCCATCGAGCACCCCAAGGGCGAGATGGGTGTCTGGGCCGTGTCCGACGGCGCCAACAAGCCTTACCGCATCAAGTTGCACACCGCAGGTATTCCGCATCTGGCAGGCGTCGATGAGCTGGTCAGAGGCCACATGCTGGCCGATGCGACCGCCGTTATCGGCACCATCGACCTGGTGCTTGGTGACGTTGACCGATAGACCGCCGCATGACTAACCAATACGACATGTTGAGTTCCGAAGCGCTCGCGAAAATTGACCGGGAAGTGGCCAAGTATCCGGCGGACCAGAAGCAGTCCGCGGTGATGGCGGCGCTCGTTATCGCGCAGGACGAAAAGGGCTGGCTGTCAAAGGAGACCATCGCTGCCGTAGCCGGCTATCTCGGCATGGCACCGATCGCCGCATACGAGGTGGCAAGTTTCTACAACATGTACGATCTGAAGCCGGTCGGCAAATACAAGCTGACGGTGTGCACCAACCTGCCCTGCGCCTTGTCGGGTGGCGTACATGCAGCGGACTACGTCAAGGAAAAGCTCGGCATCGATTTCAACGAGACCACCGCGGACGGCAGGTTCACATTGAAGGAAGGCGAGTGCATGGGCGCCTGCGGCGATGCGCCGGTGATGCTGGTGAACAACAAGCGCATGTGCAGCTTCATGCTGCCCGAACAGATCGACAAGCTGTTGGCGGAGTGCAAATAACATGGCTCTGATCGACACCATCAATCCCCTGCTCACGACCGGCTGGGCCAAGGGCGATGCCGGCTGGAGCCTCAAGGATTACGAAGCGCGCGGCGGTTACGTCCAGCTGAAGCGGATTCTGTCCAGCAAGATGCCTCAGGACGATGTTATAGCGGAAGTCAAGAAGTCGGTATTGCGTGGTCGCGGCGGTGCGGGTTTTCCCGCCGGCCTCAAGTGGAGCTTCATGCCCAAGGCCGCACCGGAGAAGTACGTCGTCTGCAACACCGACGAGGGCGAGCCCGGCACGTTCAAGGATCGCGACCTGCTGCGCTACGACCCGCACTCGACCATCGAAGGCATGATCATTGCCGCCTATGCGGTGGGTGCGAAGCGCGGCTACAACTACATTCACGGCGAGATCTTCGATATCTACCAGCGTTTCGAAGAAGCGCTAGACGAAGCTCGCGCCGCCGGCTATCTGGGCAACAATGTTCTTGGCTCGGATTTCAGTTTTGATCTCTTCGCGCATCACGGCTGGGGCGCCTATATTTGCGGCGAGGAAACCGGCCTGCTCGAATCCATCGAGGGCAAGAAGGGCCAGCCACGCTACAAGCCGCCTTTCCCGGCGAATTTCGGCCTCTACGGCAAGCCGACCACGATCAACAACACTGAAACCTTCGCCGCGATCCCCTTCATCATGGGCATGGGCGGCGAGGCTTACCTGAATCTGGGCAAGCCCAACAATGGCGGCACCAAGCTGTTCTCGGTGTCCGGCCATGTCAATCGTCCCGGCAACTACGAAGTACCGATGGGTACGCCCTTCGCAAGGCTGCTCGAAATGGCCGGCGGCATGCGCGGCGGGCGCAAGCTCAAGGCCGTGATCCCCGGCGGCTCCTCGGCC
>JAPLQY010000054.1 GCA_026399475.1 Rhodocyclales bacterium | reverse complement strand
CCGTTGCTGTCCCTGCGAGCGTGAGCGCGTCAGCCCCAGCCCCAATCGTTCATTCTTGGTGTCTCGAAAGCCCTGCTCAATCTTCATCCGCTGCGCGTACAGATGCACAATCATCTCTGCGGAGAAGTGCGCCAATCCCGGCGAACACGATAGCAGCCACGGCTCGCGCGCTGCCGCCGCAAGCTTTTTCGATTGGCTGTTGCAATGCGCCTTGCCACTGGGGTAACGCCGCTTCCTGGCCTTGGGTAAGCGCTTGACGCGCACGAGGCGGCAACGGTGGGGCTTGTTGCGTGTGCTGTCGAATATTCCCAAGTCCTCGCTGGTGGTGCGTGCATCAGCATAGAGCGCCTTGGCGGGAAACCAGCGCGGACTCTTTTTGGTGGCCGCCGCAACTTGGCCGACATCAACGCGGCAGACAAATTCCCGATTCCTGATTCTCCCCACCCAGTCCCAGCCCTGCGCCTTGACCAGCGCAAACCAGGTGCCGCGAAACCCGGCATCGGTCAGGATGATCGGTGCCAAGGTCTGTTCCGGAAGTACGCAGGCCAAACGATCCAGGAACCGCTGATGGACGACGTAGGCTGCCAGATGCTTGCGCGGATGGATTTCTTCATAGAGCGTGATGGATCGTCCTTCGACCACCGCCGAGGCGCGCAACCAGTGCCAGGCCATGTCCGCCGAGAGGCTGGACCAGTCGACGACGACGAGCAAGGGACTGACGCCCTTCAGCCAACGGGCGGCCAGCGTCCGATAGATATCGAGATGCTCGGTGGCGAAAGCAGGGTTGCCCAAGAAGCGATCTACGGCTTTGACGCGATGCCGCACGGTAGTATTCGAGGCGCTGCCCAGCGCCAATTGAGTGAGTGCAAGCGCTCGTCCATTCAGGGCGGCGTTGCTCAGATCAACCAATCGCGACACAATCGTAGCCGTTCGCATGGCGGGCTCCTTGAAGGTTTGGTCACTGACAAGGATAAATATCTCGTCATGCGAACACCCACGCAACAGCTCGCCAATAACAGTCCTTTTTTGCGCATACTCCGGACACTAACCTACTAATTCGTTTGTAGTATTCGTGGGGAAACCTCAGACACTGACCCCTATAGTTTCTACCAGAAACTCACCTGCCTGCCGCCGGCAAAATCCACAAAAGCTCGGCGTGGCAGCAAGAGTTGATCCTGCCAAATGAAAGTCATGTCCTCTTCCCCAAGCCGTTTCATGGCCGCACTGATAGTTTCTGCGGTGAGCCTGTTGTTTCCGCTGACGGCGGTTGCCGACACCGGAAGCATCAGGATCGGGATCGTGGTCATGCACGGCAAGGGCGGCGCGCCGACGAAACATGTCTCGGAGCTGGCCTCCTCGCTCGAGGGGCAGGGTTTCCTGGTCGCGAATCTGGACATGCCCTGGTCCGGACGGCGCGATTACGACGTCGATGTCGGCGCAGCCGAAAGAGAAGTGGAATCGGCCTTGAGTTCGCTACGCGACAAGGGAGCGAAGAAGCTGTTTGTCGCCGGACACAGCCAGGGTGGACTGTTCGCAGTTTATTTCGGCGGCAGGCATCTGCTTGATGGCGTCGTGGCGATCGCGCCCGGAGGAAATGCGGGCAGCCCGATATTCCGCGAGAAGCTGGGAGAGTCGGTGGATCTGGCGCGCAAGCTGGTCAGCGAAGGCAAGGGCGATGAAAAGACCCACCTGACCGATTTCGAGAGCGGCAAGGGAAGCTACCCGATCATCACCACCCCTGCCGTGTATCTGAGCTGGTTCGATCCCGAGGGCGCGATGAACCAGACCAAGGCGCTGCGCAGCCTGAATCCGGCGCTACCGGTCTTGCTCATAGTTCCGACCGGCGACTATCCGGGCCTGCTCCGGGTCAAGCAGCAGGTGTTCGATGCGCTGCCCAGGAATCCGCGTACCCGGCTGTACGAGCCGAACTCGAGCCACTTGAACGCACCCTCGGCATCGATCAGGGAGATTGTCGAATGGACGACTGCCGTAGCAAGCGCGCCCTAGGGCCGGTCCGTCATCGCTCCAGCTTTCCGGCAGCGATACTCGCGCTGGCCTTGGTCACCGGCCAGCCACCGGCTCACGCCCAGGCCACCGCAGCCGCGCCCACCGATCCGAACAGCGTGGCGACGAGCATCGTGCTTACCGTCCCGCTCAAGGGCTACAGCATTGCGGGACTGGTTAGCCATTTGCCGGAAGCGAAGAACTTCAAGTACGGCATCGTCCTGTTTCCGGGTTATCCATCGATCATGAGGCTGCGCGAGGAAGGCGGACAGCCGAGGTTCGAGATGGGAGGCAACTTCCTGATTCGTTCGCGGCGGCACTGGCTCGACGAGGAGACGCTGGTGATGGCCATTGATGCGCCTTCCGACGAATGGGCTGGCTTCAGCCAGCAGTTTCGCCAGGAGCCGCGCTATGGCGGGGACGTGGCGGCGCTGCTGGCGGAAGCCGCGCGCCGTTATGCAATCAGCGACTGGACGCTGGTTGGCACCAGCGAAGGCTCGGTCAGCGCCTTCCATGCGGCGCGCATGAATCCGGGGCTGGCGCAGCGGCTGATACTTACCTCGTCGCTGTTTCTCGGTGGCGGCTACGGGCCGGGTCTGTCCGGAGTCAATTGGGACGGCCTGACGCCGCGCTTGTTGTGGGTGCACCACGAGTTCGATCCCTGTCGCTACACCCCTTACCGCTCGGCACGGCAGCATGCGGAAATGACCCGCAGCCCGCTGCTGACCGTGCGCGGCGGCGGCCCCGCGAGCGGGTCGGCCTGCGAAGCCCGCAGCGCACACGGCTTCATCGGGATCGAGCGCGAGACCGTGCTGGCCATGCGCTCATGGGTAAAAACCGGGGTGGTGCCCGCCGACGTGGCGAAGCAGTAGGCGGCTGGCCTGGCGGTTAAAGCCGCCAGGCCAGCAGTTCGTCCGCCGTGCGCAAACGGGTGGAGAGCACCCTGGCGATGTTGCGATAGACCTTGAGGCCGATCTCGGGCCGCGAGTTGATGATCTGGTGGTTGATGCGGACCAGCGCGCATTCGGTGTCGGCGATCACGCTGGCACTGCGCGCCTCGTTATCCGCCAGCGCCATTTCGCCGAAGCTGTCGGCGGGCTTCAGCCGGGCGAGTTCAACTGCGCCGTCGCGGCCCGACTTCATCACCCGCGCTTCGCCATCGAGGATGATGTACATGTGCGTACCGATGTTGCCTTCCTTGACGATGAAGCCGCCCGGTCCGAAGGTGCATTTCTCGGAACTGCCCAGCAGGTCGGTGATTTCGGCAGGGGTCAGTCCCTCGAAGGCCTTGACGCGGTCCGCGAGTTTGAACAGTAGCCGTTGCAGGTCGGTGAAGGTGAATTGCTCGCGAATCCAGCTCATGGCGCCATCATACTTGCAGCACGCTCAGCAGATCCTGTTCCAGCCTCACCAGCGTGGCCGTCTGCGCCAGTTCCCCGCCGCTGATGAGGAACACGTCTTCGACGCGCTCGCCGAGGGTGGCGATCTTGGCGGTGTGCAGGGTGATGCCGTGCTGGCCCAGCACCCGCGCTATGGCATACAGGAGCCCCGGCCGGTCGGCGGCACTGATCGACATCAGGTATTGGCTGCCGCGCTCGTCGGCGCGGATTTCCACTTCCGGCGTCACCGGGAAGTGGCGCACCTGACGCGACAGGCGCCCGCTGACCGCTGCCGGCAGCGGTGGTTGCTGCTTGAGTTGCTCGACAATGCCATGCTCGATCAGGGCGATCATGTCGCGATAGGCCTGGGTTGCGTCGAAAGCGAAGACCACGAAGCTGTCCAGCGCATAGCCATGGCGCGTGGTGTGGATCTTGGCATCGACGATGCTGTAGCCGAGCCGGGCGAAAAAGCCGCAGAGGCGGGCGAAGAGCAAGGTCTGGTCCGGCACATAGACCATCACCTGCAAGCCGTCGCCCATCGGGTTGAGGCGTGCCCGTACCACGGGCTCCGCGCTGGCGGGGCGATGGTAAAGGGTGCGCGTATGCCAGGCGATTTCCTCGGCAGCGTGGCGCATGAAGTAGCCGGTATCGAGCTGGCTCCACAGCTCGAGTTCGATGTCCGGACGCAGGCCGTGGTAGCGCAGGATGCGGCGCGCTTCCTCCTGGCGCTCGGCGACGCCGGTGAGCTGGAGCACCGCGGTGCCCTTGAGGACGCTGGCGGTCATGCGGAACAGGTCTTCGAGCAGCTTGCCTTTCCATGCGTTCCATACCTTCGGGCTGGTGCCGCGAATGTCGGCCACGGTGAGCAGGTAGAGCGCGGTGAGCCGGCGCAGGTCGCCGACCTTGCCGGCAAAGGCGAGGATGACCTCGGGATCGGCCAAATCCTGCTTCTGCGCCACTTGCGACATGGTCAGGTGCTGCTCGACGAGGAATCCCACCAGCTCGGCGTCGGCCCCCGTGATGCCATGGTCGCGGCAGAAGCGTGCGGCGTCCCGTTTGCCGAGCTGGGAGTGGTCGCCGCCGCGGCCTTTGGCAATGTCATGGAACAGGGCGGCGATATACAGCAGCCAGCGATTCTCGAAGCCGGTCATCAGGCGCGAGCAGAACGGGTACTCATGGGCGAAATCGGGCATGGCGAAGCGCCGCAGGTTGCTCATCACCTGCAGGATGTGCTGATCCACGGTGTAGACATGGAACAGGTCATGCTGCATCTGGCCGACGATGTGGCCGAAAGCCGGCAGATAGCGGCCCAGGATGTCGAATTGGTTCATGCGCCGCATCGGGTGGATCAGGTGCTTTTGCTGGAACAGCCTGAGAAACAGCGCACGGTTTTGCGGGTCGCGGCGGAAACCCGCATCGATGCGGCCTTGTGCGCGCCACAGGGCGCGCATGGTGCGCGGCGTCATGCCCTTGATTTCCGAGCGCTGCATTTGCAGCAGGAAGCATTCGAGCATGGCGCGCGGATGGCGCCGGAAGACGTCTTCCTCGCGCACGTCGAGTTGCTCCCTGACCATCTGGAAGTGGGCATCGATGACGATCGGCGGCCCCTGTCGCGCCGGCAGCAGGCGATCGGCCAGCACCTGCATGACCAGCGAATTGAGCTGCGTGACCAGCTTGGCATTCTGGTAGTAGCGCTGCATCAGCACTTCGGAAGCGCGCTTGGTCTCTGTCGGGCCGATGCCCATGGCACTGGCGAGCTTTTCCTGGTGATCGAACAGCAGCCTGTCCTCGCGGCGGCCGGCGATCAGGTGCAGTTCTATGCGCAAGTCGCTCAGCAGCCGGTCGGCGCGTTCGAACTGGCGTACCTCGGCTGCGGTAATCAGCCCGGCCGTTGACAGCGATTTCCAGTCGTCGCCGATGGCTGCGGCACACGCGACCCACTGGATCACCTGCAGGTCGCGGCGGCCGCCGGGGCTTTCCTTGCAGTTGGGTTCGAGGCTGTAGGGCGTGTCGTTGAACTTGGCGTAGCGCTCAGCCTGCTCCAGCTGCTTGGCCCTGAAGAAAACCGCCGGTTCCAGCGCGGCGTTGCAGCTCTGCTCGAAATCTTCGTAGAGTGAGCGCGCGCCGGCCAGGTAGCGGGCTTCGAGCAGCGAGGTCTTGACCGTGATGTCGCGTTCGGCTTCGTCCAGGCACTGATTGACACTGCGCACGCTGTGGCCGATATCGAGGCCGATGTCCCACAGCAGGCCGATCAGGCGTTCGAGCTGCTGGGCGGCGTGGGAGTCATTGCAGGTATGTTGTTCATCGGGCACCAGGATCAGCAGATCGATGTCGGAGCCGGGATAAAGCTGGCCGTGCCCGTAACCGCCCACTGCTGCCAGCGCGCAGTTGTCAGGCATGGCAAGCGCCATCCAGACGTCCTGCAGCACGCCATCCACCAGCGCCGCGCGACCGCTCAGCAGGGCCGGGCCATTTCTGCTCTCGCGCCAGGCGGCGCCCAGCGCCTGTTGTCCCGCGGTCAGGCGCTGCCGCGCCGTGGCGGCCAGTTCGCGAAGTTCGCTCATGCAGTCGATGGGGGCAGGACTTGAGCCGTCAGGCTCAGGGATTGATCCGGATGTGCGGCGGGCAGGCTGGCGCGCCGGCAGAGAGCGTCATCACCTCGACGCCGGTTTCGGTAACGCAGACGGTGTGCTCCCACTGGGCGGAAAGACTGCGATCCTTGGTGACGATGGTCCAGCCATCCGGCAGTTCCGAAATCGCCGCCTTGCCGGCGTTGATCATCGGCTCAATGGTGAATACCATGCCCGGCACCAGCAAGGGGCCATCGGCTGCCTTGCCATAGTGCAATACCTGCGGTTCTTCATGAAAATTGCGCCCGATGCCATGGCCGCAGAATTCGCGGACCACGGAAAATCCTGCAGCTTCGGCATGCTTCTGGATTGCCGCGCCGATCGCGCCCAGATGCACCCCGGGTTTGACCTGGGCGATGCCTATCCACATGCATTCGTGCGTCATGGACACCAGGCGTCGGGCCAGGATCGAGGTTTCGCCGACGCAGAAGCTGCGGCTGGTATCGCCGTGCCAGCCATCCTTGATCGTGGTGATATCGAGGTTGACGATGTCGCCTTTCTTCAGCGCGCGCTCATTGGGAACGCCGTGGCAGACCTGATGATTGACCGAGGCACAGATGGATTTGGGGTAGGGCGCGTAGCCTGGTGGCGCATAGTTGAGCGGCGCCGGAATGCAGCCCTGAACCTCGACCATGTAGTCGTGACAGAGTCGATCCAGTTCAGTCGTGGTGATGCCGGGCTTGACGAAAGGCTCGATGTAGTCGAGGACTTCACCCGCCAGGCGGCAGGCGACCCGCATCTCGGCGATGTCTTGGGCGGTCTTTATGGAAATGGCCATGGAGGCTGGGCGGGGTTGGGGAAGGGCATTTTAACCGCAGGCGGGAGTGCCTGGAGGCATCGAGCGGGTTCCCGCGTAAAGCGCTTCTGCAGCTGTCGCGGGTTTTTAGACTTGTCCGGTTCTGTAGCACATGAATTGTCCGCTTTTTCTGTTGGAGGCGGGAAGCGGCGAAGGGCGTAGCCCGAAGCCGGTTTCCGCCTCCAACGGCGAGCCTGGCGGACGGATCAGGCGGC
>JAPLQY010000086.1 GCA_026399475.1 Rhodocyclales bacterium | reverse complement strand
TCAACACCTACATCGGCGACAAGCAGGATCCCGCCGACTACACGCGCATGGTCTCCAACGACCTGATGGGCATCACCCGTGACGACCTGGCCTACGACGTGGGCCGCAACGTTGACGACTCCGTGCATCTGTTCGAAGAGTGGGGCCTGCCCATTTGGAAAACCGACGCTGCAGGCGTGCGTCATGACGGCGCTGAAGCACAGAAGGAAGGCCTGCCGGCCCTGAAGGACGGCGGCCAGCCCGTGCGTTCAGGCAAGTGGCAGATCATGATCAACGGCGAATCCTACAAGTGGATCGTAGCCGAAGCCGCCAAGAAGGCGCTCGGCCTCGATCGCATCGAGGAGCGTGTATTCATCGTTCATCTGATCAACGACAAGAACGATCCGACGCGCATCGCCGGCGCCGCCGGTTTCTCGGTGCGCGAGAACAAGATCTACATCTACAAGGCCAAGGCCGTGATGCTGGCTGCCGGCGGTTGCGTCAACCTGTTCCGTCCGCGCTCCGTGGGCGAGGGCTCGGGCCGTGCCTGGTACCCGGTGTGGAACGCAGGTAGCACCTACGCCATGGCTGCCGAAGCCGGCGCCGAGATGACCATGATGGAAAACCGCTTCGTGCCCGCCCGCTTCAAGGACGGCTACGGTCCGGTGGGCGCATGGTTCCTGTTGTTCAAGGCCAAGGCCACCAATGCCTACGGCGAAGACTACATGGTCAAGAACAAGGAAATGCTGAACGACTACCCGCCCTACGGGCAGGCCGCCGTTCCCGCTTCCTGCCTGCGCAACCACCTGATGCTGAAGGAAATGAAGGACGGTCACGGCCCGATCTACATGGACACCGTCACTGCCCTGGCCAAGCTGGCTGAGACCCTGACGCCGAAGGAAGTGAAGCATCTGGAAGCCGAAGCCTGGGAAGACTTCCTCGACATGTGTATCGGCCAGTGCGGCATCTGGGTCGGCGAGAACATCGACCCGCGTGAGAAGAACTCCGAGCTGATGCCTACCGAGCCCTACCTGCTCGGCTCGCACTCCGGCTGCTGCGGTATCTGGGTGTCCGGCCCGACCGACGTCGGCGCACCGACCACCGAAGAATACGACGGCATTCCCGCGCACCTGCCGAAGGGCTGGAACTGGGGCTATCGCTCGATGACCACGGTCAAGGGCCTATTCACCGCCGGCGACGGCGTCGGCGCCTCGGGCCACAAGTTCTCCTCCGGTTCGCATACGGAGGGCCGTCTGGCCGCCAAGTCGATGATCAAGTACGTACTCGACAATCCCGATTACAAGCTCGAGTTCGACGAGACCGCTGAACAGATCGCCGAAACGATCTGGAGGCCGGTGCGTACCTTCCTGCAGCACAAGGACTACACCACGGCGATCGACGTCAACCCGCACTACATCACGCCCAAGATGCTGCAGATGCGCTTGCAGAAAATCATGGACGAGTACGTTGCCGGTGTCGCTACTTACTACAACACCAACGACAAGATGCTGGCGGTTGCCGAAGAGAAGCTCGAGATGCTGAAGGAAGATTCGCTGAAGCTGCGTGCAAAGGATCTGCACGAGTTGCTGCGCGCCTGGGAAAACTACCATCGCATCCTGACGGCCGAAGCCCACATGAAGCACATCCAGTTCCGTGAGGAAAGCCGTTACCCCGGCTTCTACTATCGCACCGACAAGAACTTCGTCGACGAGAAGAACTGGCACTGCTTCGTCAATTCGATCTACGACAAGCACTCCAAGAAGTGGACCTGCTTCAAGCGCAAGCACGTGGATCTGGTCGACAAGTCCAAGCTGTTCAAGGCCGCCGCTCCGCACTAAGAGCCCAGTCAGCGGTAACATGGCAGGCCGAAAGCCGTGAGGCTTTCGGCCTGTTTCATTTCGAGGGGATGCATACCCCGGCAATTGAAAGGTCTTTCATGTCACGTCCCGATATTCCCTTTCCGCAAAGTCCTGTTCTCCCCACCATGGTGGAGGGCACCCATGTCATCCAGTTCTCCTGCCACAAGGGCATTGGCTGCTGGAATGCCTGCTGTTCCAACATCGACATTTCGCTGACGCCCTATGATGTACTGCGGATGAAATCCCGCCTCGGCATTACGTCCACAGAGTTCCTCAAGAACTACACGGTGCCCTATGAAATGGACAAGGACAGTATCGCCGGGGTCAAGCTGCGCCCCGTCGAGGAAGGTACCGCCTGCCGTTTCATGAAGCCAGAGGGCTGCGGCATCTATGAAGACAGGCCAACCGCCTGCCGCTATTACCCTGTGGCGCTGTTATCGATGCGCAAGCAGGACGAGTACGTTGACCGTGACTCTTACGCCATCGTCAAGGAAGACCACTGCAAGGGCCACAATGAACCGCGCAGCATCACCATCAATGACTATCGCCAGGAGCAGGGCCTGCCGGAGTACGACGAGCTGGCGCGCGGCTGGCGCCAACTGGTCCTGAAGAAACAATCTTCCGGCCCGTCAATCGGCAAGCCAACTTTGCGCAGTCGCCAGCTGTTTTTCATGGCTTGCTACGACATCGACCGCTTTCGCGAATTCGTCGGTGCGGAATCCTTCAACAAGCTATTCGACTTGCCTCAGGCGGAGAAGGAGGCACTGCTCGCCGACGATGTCGCGCTGCTGCAATTCGCCTTCCGCTTCCTGCGTCAGGTGCTGTTTGGCGAAGAAAGCATTGCGCTCAATTCCGAGGCGGCACAGGAACGCCTCACCAAGGTGCAGGAAAAGCGCCTGATCGAAGAACGCGAGGCCGCCAAGCGACGGGCGGAGGAAGGCGAAGGCGACATCGCCGAGGACGACTAGCGATATTGGCACCGAATACCGGGGGGCGCCAACAACTATTTGAGAACTCACCGGCGTCGATGTCTGCCCGCCGGGGTGCCTTTATCTCGCAGACAGTGCCGCCTCGATTTCGGCAAAGGTTCTGGCGACCTCAAAAGCCTGCAGGGACATGCCAAGCTGGCGGCCAATCTGGGTGATCGAGAAGATGCCCCTGACCGACTCCCTGCCTGACAGGACGTCGGTATCAACCACCATCGCATGCTGCCGTCCTACATTCTTGAGCGTGGTGACAATATGCCCCACCTCTGCCCGCAATACATCGCTCAACGCCAGCACTTCGATGGTGTTGAGCAATGTCATGCAATCGCATACCTTCAAGTCGCCGTGTTTGCCGCCGTTCTCCTGGATGAACTTGATGGGGCGTTCGCCCATCGTGTCGCGGGCCGTGATCAGGCCGAGAATGTCGTTATTCGAATCCACGACCAGCAGCAGGCGTACGCCGCGCGATATCATCATCTGCGTGGCTTGGGACAGTTTGACGTCGGGTCCGGTGGTAGCCGCAGAGACATGCTGCAGATCGGTCATGACCTCGATCGCCGGCGAATCCACCTGCACCAGCCGGTAGGTGCTGGGTTGGAAATACCCGGCTCCAGCCTTGAGCTTCTGGAATGGCAGGGGTTTGTAGTTGGCTCGCTCCATATTCGACTCCTCCTCGGCTATTTTGTGCATCACAGCCTACCCATAAAAAAGGCCGGTGGATTCCGGCCTTTTTATATCCCTGATGACTGGGTTTATGCCTTACTTGCCCGCAATCTTATCCAGCTTTTACAGCGCCGCCTCACGCAAGCTCCGGCTATTCCCTGATGTAAGGAGATGTTCCTTTGTCGAAGCGGAACATGCTGTGGCATGTCGCACACCCCTTTAGAACATTGCCCATCTCGGCGCCCGCGCTGATGAAATCCTTCTTGATGGCAAACTCAGCGACACGTTCCAGACCCCTTTCGACCAATTCATTTATACCCGGGAGCGCGCCGAGCGAATCGGCATTGATCTGATTGAGCTGGACATAAGCCAACAAGTGTCCTTTCGGCCAGCGGTGCGCGGATGCGCGGATCGCGCAATCGGCAGCCATCTCCCCGTTCTCGACCATCAACATGGTTGTCACGCACTGGGTATCGCTGAGGAGTTCCATCATGACCTGCCGCGCCGTGGCATCCTCGCTGAAGCGGGTGTGTTTGCTCGTCATCTTCTTGAACTGCGCCACGAATTCAGGTGGCAGCTTTGACACCTGGTCCACAAATTCCTTTGACATCTTGTACTGCTTTGCGGAATCCGCTGATGTCTTGTCCACGCTGGGGTACTTGGCAGTATCGGCGTACGCGGAGTTGACTGCGGTAGTACCAACCATAGCGATGGCAACGACGGCCGCAATAAATGACTGTTTCCTGGACATGAATTTTCTCCTTTTTCAGTAAAAAAATGTGACTCTGGCAAATCCCCCGGTTGGGCCTATCGTCATCCCTGCTGCCTTGTGATACTTTCGGGAGTGATCCGGCGGATGCTTGTTGCAAGAGTAGGGCGAAGGAATTTCCGACAGGTTGCAGGAAGGCCACAGTTGTTACAGGTTGTTTCAGGGAGATAGCAAAGCCATGACTGAATGGCGCGGTCGCATACTGGTGGTTGACGATGACGAGGGCTTGCGCGAGTTGCTGGTGCGCTATCTTTCGGACAACGGCTTCGAAGTCTCTGCGGTGGCAGACGGCACCGCGATGAAGTGCCACCTTGCCACCCGTAGGGTCGACCTGATTCTGCTCGATGTCATGCTGCCCGGAGAGAATGGACTGGTCCTGGCCCGTTCGCTAAGTGCCGAGGGTTCGCCGGCCATCATCATGCTTTCGGCGCGAGGCGAGGAAGTCGACCGCATTGTCGGCCTCGAGGTCGGCGCCGACGATTACCTGCCCAAACCATTCAGTCACCGCGAACTGCTGGCACGCCTGACCGCCGTGCTGCGACGGCGGCGCCCGCCGACGGCGCCTGGCCGCTTCCGCCATTTTGGTCCCTTCGAGGTCGATATCGAGGCACACCGTCTGACGCGCAATGGGGCGGAAGTTGAATTGTCAGGTGCGGAGTTCTCTCTACTCAAGGTTTTGCTTGAGCATCCGGACCGGGTTTTGAGTCGTGATGCCCTGGTTGATCTGCTCAAGGGCTACGAGCGAGCGGCCTTTGATCGCATGGTCGATGTACGCGTCACCCGCCTGCGCCGCAAGATCGAGGCCGATCCCGGACACCCGGTTTACCTCCGGACCATCTGGGGCGAGGGCTATCTCTTCTCACCGGGTGGCACGCGCGCGACATGATGGCGCCGCGCACGCTGTTTGGCCGCACAGCGTTGGTCATCGCGCTGGTTTCGTTCGTTTTCCAGGTTTTCACTCTCGCCGTCATCACGTTTTTCGCCCTGACCCCGCTCGGTCGTGACGCCACCGACGATTTCGCCGCGCTGATGCTGGGAACGGCGCAAGCCTGGCAGTCGACTTCGGCCGCCGACAAACCGAAGCTTCAGAAGCGCATCAACCGCCTGCATCGCCTGCAGGTGCAGGACCCCTCGCGTGAGGTGTCCGAGTTCACAAGTCTGCTTCCCTATTTCGGCCTTCTCGAGTCAGCCCTGAGTACCCGCAGTGGCCAGCCCATCGCGCTGCGCACCAGCCATGCCGAGGATGGCGAGTCATGGTACTGGGCCGACCTGCCGGTAGCCGGCACCGCCGTGCGTGTCGGTTTCCCGGCCAGCCGCGTTGCGGTGCAGCCCTCGCTCGCGGTGTTGCTCATCCTGTCGGTTGGCGCCCTGGTTGCCCTGATTACGTCGGCCTGGCTGGCACATCGGCTGATCGCGCCGCTTTCGCGTCTGTCGGCAGCGACCCAGCGCATTGGCCAGGGCCGGCGCCTCGAACCGCTGCCCGAAGATGGTCCAGCCGAACTCGCGACTCTGGCGCGCGAGTTCAATCGGATGGGGGAGCAGGTCGAGGAACTGCTGGCCAATCGCACCACCCTGCTGGCGGGTATTTCGCACGACCTGCGTACGCCGCTGGCTCGTATCCAGCTGGCACTTGGGATGATCTCTGAAAAGCCCGACGCGGAGCTCCTGGGCCGAGTGCTGCGCGATGTCGAGGGCATGAACGAGCTGATTGCCCGCTGCCTGGAGGTTGGCCGCGATTTTTCGGAGAGAGAGACGGCCGAGATAGAGTTGTGCGACCTGCTCGCCGACGTCATCACTGAGTTGGCGCATCCGGGAACAGAGATTCGTGGCCACCAGGGGCCCGATTGCCAACTGCGTGTACGCCCGCTTGCGCTCAAGCGCATCCTGTCCAACCTGATCGACAACGCCCAGCGCTATGGCGCGGGAGAAGCGATTGATATTGAATATCGCATTGTCGACGACCATGTCGATATCCTGATAAAGGATCGTGGCCCGGGGATTCCGGAGGGTGAGCGTGAAGCGGTGTTTCGACCCTTCTACCGACTGGAACCCTCGCGCAGCAGTCGCACCGGTGGCAGCGGCCTCGGTTTGGCTATCGTGCGCCAACTCGCCAGCGCCAACGGCTGGTCGGTGGAACTATCCCCGCGGATGGGTGGCGGCACCATCGCCTGCGTACGGGTGCCGCTGGAAACAAATGGCACAACGGTGGCGACCGGAAATCGCATTTGAGCTTGCACGGCAAGGAGTGCGCGGGGCTGGTGCTCGCGCACTCCTTGATGCAGGTTCCCGCGCCTTGCCGCCAGACTTCACGATGTCTGGAGCCGCTTACTTGCCGGCAATCTTCTCCAGCTTTTCGGCGCGGATCAGCTGGCCGTTCAGGCCTGCGTCCTTGGCGCTGCCGCCATAAGCGATGGTCATCAGTTGCGAATAGTAGAGCACCGGCATGTTGAACTTGGTGCCCTGCTTCTTGTTGATTTCCGACTGGTAGACCTCGACGTTGGCCTGGCACAGCGGGCAGGGGGTGACGATCATTTCCGCGCCCGCATCGTAGGCCGATTCGACGATGTCGCGAATCTGCTTCTGGCTCTTCTCCGGCTCGGAAAAGGCCAGTGCGCCGCCGCAGCAGGTGACCTTCTGGTCGTAGGTGGTGAGCGCTTCGCCGCCGAAGGTTTCGACCATCTTGTCGAGGTAAAGCGGGTTCTCGAAGGATTCGCCAACGATGCCGAAGGGACGGTTGGTCTGGCAGCCGACATAGCCGGCGAACTTGATGCCTTCCAGCGACTTCTTCATCGGCTGCTTGAGTCCGTCGTAGCCGAAGTCCTCGATCAGCACCTCGACCATGTGGCGCACATTCGCGCCGCCGTTGTAGTGCAGTCCGGCAGCGGCAAGGGCCTCGTTGGTTTCCTTCATCAACTGCGCAGAGCCGTCAAGACGTTCCTTGGATTCGCGGGCGCCCAGCCAGCAGGCGGCGCAGGTGGCGACGATGTCCTGTCCCGGCAGATGGGCTTCGGCCTGGGCGAAGTTGCGCGCGTTTATGGCGATGCGCGGCAATTCGCCGCCCTCGCAGTAGCCGACCGAGGCGCCGCAGCAGTTCCAGTCCGGAATCTCGGTCAATTTGATGTCGAGCGCATTGCACATGGCATTGGTCGACACCAGGTAGTTCGATGCCGAGGCCTTGAGCTGCGAGGAGCAGCCGGGGTAGAACGCGTATTCTTTCTTTGCCATTTGTCTTGCCTCCTCAGGCGCTGTAGCCCTTTTTGCGATCCTCGATTTCTTTCGCCTTGGCGATGATGGCGTGGAATCCCTTGAGGTCCTTGACGCCGTGGCCGCCGAAGATTTCCATGGGGTTGAGGCGCTTGGCCAGGAACAGGCCGAGGCCAATGCTCTGCATGCCCAGCGCCTCCTTGATGCCGGACACCAGGCCGCCCCTGAAGTAGTGGCGCAGCGTCAGCGTCAGTTCGTTGACACGGCCCTTCTTGATCGCGTTGTTCCAGAACAGCGTGGCGAAATCGCGCGTCGGCTGGCCTTTCGGTGCCAGGTTGAGGCGATGGGCGTAATTGGCCAGGCCGTGCATGATGTGCGTGATCGGCAGTTGCCGCGGGCAGCGCACGATGCAGTTGTAGCAGGAGGTGCACATGAACATCGAGTCGGAACCCAGCACCTCGTCGCGCTTGCCGGCGCGGATCATCATGAAGATCTTCTGCGGCGAATGTTCCCACGCGTTGCCCAAGGGGCAGGAGCCGGCGCAGACGCCGCACTGCATGCACATCTTGACCATGTGGCCTTCTTCGACGTTGGCTTCGACTTCCTTGAGGAAGTTGTTGCGGTAACGTTCCAGGGCACCCGAGTTCGCAGTTTGAGTGGCGGTAGTCATCTGTCTCGTCTCCAGTGTTGGCTTAGCCGAAGCCCTTCATGGGCGAGGGGCCGAGCTTTTCGAGTTCGGCGACGTAGTCGTTGATCAGCGTGACCACGCGCTGGTTGTCGGTGATGGCGACTTCCTGCGTGACGACGCGTTCCGGTTCGAGACCGAGCTGGGTCAGCGTGTCGCCGATCTTGCTCATGCGGTAGTGCGCGAGTTCGGAGCCCTTGACGAAGTGGCACTGGTAGTCGTCGCCCTTCTTGCAGCCCATCATCATCACGCCGTCGTAACCGGAGTTCATTGCGTCGGTGATCCAGATGGTGTTCACCGAGCCGAGGCAGCGCACCGGGATGATGCGGACGAAAGCGGAGTAGTTCAGGCGTGCCAGACCCGCCATATCGAGCGCCGGGTAGGCATCGTTCTCGCAGGCAAGGACCAGGATGCGCGGCTTCTCTTCGTCCTCCTCGGGGATCTCGATCGCCTTGACCTGGCTGCCGACGGTGTCGCAGGAGTAGTTCTCGAAGGAGATCACGCGCACCGGGCAGGCGCCCATGCAGGTGCCGCAGCGGCGGCAGCGCTCCTCGTTGAAGACCGGGAAACGTCGTTCGTCTTCGTCGATGGCGCCGAAGGGGCACTCCACCGTGCAGCGCTTGCACTGGGTGCAGCCTTCGAGACGGGCCGTGGGGAAGGACAGGTCGCCCGAGCGCGGATGCGCGGCACGGCCGACGGCAACGCTTTCCACCGCCTGGATCGCCTTCAGTGCGGCGCCAGTGGCGTCGTCGGTGGCTTGCAGGATGTCCATCGGACGGCGCACCGGGCCGGCGGCATAGATGCCGGTGCGACGCGTCTCGTAGGGGAAGCAGATGAAGTGCGAGTCGGCGAAGCCATGCTTGAACTGCGGCATGTCCGGGCCTTGACGGTAGTTGAGATTGAGGATCGAAATCGTCTTCATCTCGTCGCGCGCGGCCTTGGCCGCGGCGTCGCCACCGTCGGCTGCCGTTACCACCGGATTCCAGGCTTCGAGGTCGACACCGGCATTCGGCACCTGGCCGGTGGCGAGCACCACGAGATCGGCGGCAATGGTGTTCTCTTCGTCGAGGATCAGGTCCTTGAACGTCACCGCACAACTATCGCCGCCGGCAACCTTGCTCGCCTTGCCCTTGCTGAAGATCACGCCGCGTTCCTGGGCGCTGCGGTAGAAATCCTCGCCCATGCCCGGCACGCGCAGATCCTGATACACGATCACGGTGTCGATGTCGGGATTCTGGTCCTTGAAGTAGGTCGCCTGCTTGATGCTTGTGCCGCAGCAGTGACCCGAGCAGTAGGACAGGTGCGTACCGGTATCATCGCGCTGGCCGGCGCACTGGACGAAGACCACCGATTTGACTTCCTTGCCGTCGGCGCGCTTGATGGCGCCGCCGTTGGCCTGGAGGGCGAACTTTTCGAGTCCGGCCTGGTCGACCACGTTGGGCTGGCCACCACCGAGTTCGGGCAGCTTGGCCATGTCGTAGGTGGTGAAGCCCGTCGCCTGCACGATGGCGCCGACGGTTTCCTCGGTCACGGCTCCCGATTCCTGGGCGACCTTGATCACGAAGCGGCCGGGGGCGCCTGAGGTTTCGGCGATGGTCGAATTCAGGTGCAGCTTGATCAGCGGGTTGGCGGCGATCTTCGCTGCCATCTCGGTCACCCCGGTCTCCTGTGCCGCGGCGTAGGGCTCCTTGAAGGGCTGGCGCTTCCACAGTTGCGCAGTCATGCCGCCCAATGCGCCGGTTTTCTCGACCAGCACTGCCTCATAGCCGGTTGCAGCGATTTCCATCGCGGCGGTCATGCCGCTCATGCCGCCACCGACGACGAGGATGCGCTTGCTAGAGCTTTCCTTGACGTTGCCGGTGGGCTGGGTCATCTTCTTGAGTTCGGCGCAGCCCATGCGGACGTAGTCGGCCGCCATTTCCTGGCGCACTTCGTCGTGCTCCTTGCCGGCGGCGACTACCCAAAGCACGCCTTCGCGCAGGTTGGCGCGGGACATGGCAACGCCGTCGAACTGGAAGGCCTCGGTCTTGGCGCGGCGCGAACAGGCGGCGATGCAGACGTGCGTCACCGCCTCGTTGGCGATGTCGTCCTTGATCGTCTGCACGCCCTCGGCGTTGCAGAGGAAGGGATGGCTCTTGACGATGGCCATCTTGCCTTCCTTCTTGGCGATGGCTTCGAGCTGCGGCACCTTCATGGCATCGCCGATGCCACAGCCGGAGCAGATATACGCGGCGAATTTGTTGTCAGCCATGTGCTGCCTCCGCAGGGCCGCCCCAAGGGGGCAGCGAGTCATTGCACTGGAGCGGGCACAGCCCGCGAACCGTGATTGCCCCCTTCCTCGGGAAGGGGGGCAGGGGGAAGGCCTTCATTACGCGGCCTCTGTTGAAGCGGTTTTACGAATCACTTGAATGGCGTGCAAGCTCGCCGCAGTGGCACTTTGAACCGAGCGATTGACATCGAGCGGGCTGGCCGCGGCGCCGGCGCCGAACATGCCACCGTCCTTGCTGCCCTCAATGAAGTTCGATGAATCGAGGATGATGTCATCTGGCAGCTTTACGCCGGTGATCTCGGGCTCCATGCCGACCGCCAGAACGACCAGATCGTGCTCGGTGGCGTAACGATGGTAGCCCTCGGTATCCACCCCGTGCAGGATCGGGTTGCCGTTCTCCTGGTTCTCGACGATCTTGGCGACCTTGCTCTTGACGAAGCTGACCGTCGCATCCTTCTGCACCATCTGGTAGAAGTCCTCGAAGCGGTCGATGGCGCGGATGTCGATGTAGTAGATCGTTGACTTGCCTGTGTCGCCGAAGGCTTCGCGCACGTACTGGGTTTGTTTGAGCGAGGCCATGCAGCAGATACGCGAGCAGTGGCGCAGGTGGTTCTCGTCGCGCGATCCGGCGCACTGGATGAAGGCGACATTCTTCGCCTCCTTGCCGTCGCCCGGGCGCAGGATCTTGCCGCCAGTGGGGCCCTGCGGATCGGCCAGACGCTCGAACTCGAGGCTGGTAATCACGTTGGGGAAGCGGTCGTAGCCGTAGGGCTGAATCTTGGCGGCATCGTAGGGTCGCCAGCCGGTGGCCCAGATCACGGCGCCAACTTGCAGCGTGACGGACTCTTCCTTCATGTCAAGATCAACGGCACCGACCGGGCAGGCCGCCTTGGCCTTCTCGCCCTCCGGCATGCCGATGATGGAGGGGTCGATTACATAGCGCTGCGGATGGGCCATGTTGTGCGGCAGGTAGGCCGCCTTCATCTTGTCCAGGCCGTAGTTCCAGGGGTTCGATACTTCGGCGGTCACCGCCTCGCCGCACTTGCCGCAGGCAGTGCAGTTTTCATTGACGTAGCGCGGGGAGACCTTCAGCGTTACTTCGTAATTGCCGCGGCTGCCCGAAACGGCAGTGACCTCGGTCATGGTCATCAGGCGCACGTTGCGGTTCTGCTTGAGGCGCCGCAAGTTGATTTCCAGCCCGCAGGTGGGGTGGCACATCTTGGGAAAGTAGCGGTAGAGCCGCGCGGTGCGGCCGCCGAGGACGGGGGTCTTTTCGACCAGAATCACCTGCTTGCCGCATTCAGCGGCTTCCAGCGCCGCCGTCATGCCGCTGATGCCACCGCCGACGACCAGAATGGTCTGGTTGGTTGCTATTGAAGCCGTCACATCGAGCTCCCGGAAGAATGATCTTGTGTGCAAGCAATTCTAGCCGCTGCACCGTCTCCAGCCTGTGCAATCTTCCAATGTTTGAATAGAAAAGCTGAATGCGCCGAAACTATTGCGGCAACGGCGTCTGCAGGGCTCTGCTATGTGCTCGTCGCCGGTACGGTTACCAATTCGCGGATCTCGAACCGCAGCGTCTCCAGGTCGCCCAGTATCCAGGTGGCCTTCGGTGCGCCGAGACCGGCGACGGTACCGGGATTGACCAGCCAGGTGAGGCCGCCCCTGACGTTGGGCTGCTGGCGAATTTCGGCCTTGTGGCTGTGCCCATAGCAGACCAGATCGTAGTTGCCGGTGCAGGCCATGCCGTGACCCAGGTGCGGATAGTGGGTGAGGAAAATGCGTCGCCCGCCGAGTTCGATCTCGGCATCCTGGCCGTGATAGTGCAGCAGGTCGTCCGAATGGCAGGCCATGCGGGCGATGGAAACCGGGTCGCCCAGGTTGTTGCCATGCACGGCATGGATCGGCAGGCCGAGCTTGAGCGACGCTTTGAGCGTGTTGCCGCCGATGATGTCGCCGCAATGGATCACTGCCTCGGCGCCCTCGTCCATGGCGGCGGATACCGCCGCTGCCATCAGGGGGCCGCGGTCGTGGCTATCGGAGAGAATGCAGACCTTCATTTTTCCTTGCCGGCCGTCAAGCCGAAGATTTCGCCGAGACGAAGTTCGCGGATCAATGTGTCAGCCGCAGCCTGCCCATGCTCCCGCACCACCTCGGCGAGGATCAGGCGTGCGGAATTGCGATTGTAGCCGCCGCCGAAGTCCGCCTGGGTGCGCAGCAGCTGTCGCGCCCTCTCCAGCGTCATATCACCAGCGGGCCGTGGTAGTCGTCATCCTGCGCCGGCGCCTTGTTGCCCAGGGTTTCGGTCAATGCCGAGGATCGTGTGCTGTGATGGTCGGCCTGGAGCTGCAGCAGGTTGGTCACGCAATCGCCAAGATTGTCATAGAAGTCCCGGCCGGTGCCGAACTGCTCGTCGGCGGAATAAAAGAACTGGCAGCGGTAACGCTGGTCCGCCAGCTTGCTGACGATGAATTCGGCGCCAAGCTCGTTCCAGTAAAGCGAGGGGCAGGTGGTTAGTGTTTCGCTGGAGGGGTCGAGTTGCAGTTCGACGTCGGCCGCCTGCAGTGGCACCAGGCGACTGTAACGCTCGAGCAGAATCTGGCTGACCAGTTGCCATTCGGTATCGGTGAAGTCGGGGATATTCATCACAATTAGCTCTCAAGCAGTGCTCGGCACGCATCAAGCACGGGCCGGCTACTCTACAGCGGCCAGGTGATTTCGGGCAATCACTGTTGCTTATCCAAAAATAGAAATTATCCCCTTGTGCCGGCACCGGGCTTGTCGTCAGAATATCGGAACCTTCTAATGTGCCGGCCCGGCCTCGTGACGACTTCCTTACATGCAAGCCGCTGACACACCCTCTCCTTCGGTTCAGGAAGTCAAGAACACGACCTGCTACATGTGCGCCTGCCGCTGCGGCATCCGGGTGCATCTGCGTGATGGCGTGGTGCGCTACATCGATGGCAACCCGGATCATCCGCTCAACAAGGGAGTGATCTGCGCCAAGGGTTCGTCGGGCATCATGAAGCAGTATTCTCCGGCGCGCCTGCTGAAGCCCCTGAAACGCAAGGCCGGAGCAGAGCGCGGCGCCGGCGATTTCGAGGAAATCGAGTGGGACGAGGCCTTCGCCACGCTGGCCGAACGCCTGGGCAAAATACGCGCGACCGATCCGAAAAAATTTGCGCTGTTCACCGGTCGTGACCAGATGCAGGCGCTGACCGGAATGTTTGCGCGCCAGTTCGGCACACCGAACTATGCGGCGCATGGCGGCTTTTGTTCGGTAAACATGGCCGCCGGCATGATTTACACCATCGGCGGCTCGTTCTGGGAATTCGGCGGGCCGGACCTCGATCGCGCCAAGCTGTTTGTCATGATCGGGACCGCTGAAGATCATCACTCGAACCCGCTGAAAATAGCGCTGTCCAAGTTCAAGCGCGACGGCGGGCGTTTCATTTCGATCAACCCGGTGCGTACCGGCTATTCGGCCATCGCTGACGAATGGGTACCGATCCGCCCTGGTACGGACGGTGCGCTGCTGCTCGCCATCATCCACGAGATCATTGCCACCGGACTCTACGACCGCGATTTCCTGGTTCAGTACAGCAATGCCGGGCAACTGATCAATGTTAGCGAGACCAACGACGAGTTCGGCTTTTTCGTGCGCACCGAAGTACCGACCGAAGAAGCCTGTTACGAACCGCAGGACAAGCTCTGGTGGGACCGCAATACCGATCGCGCCGTAGTGACGCACAAGCCAGGCGCCGACCCCTACCTGCTGGGCGAGTTCAAGTTGTCGGACGGCACCCCGGTGAAACCGGCCTTTCAGTTGCTGCACGAGCGGGTCAAGGATTACACGCCGGAATGGGCCAGCCAGATCACCGGCATTCCGACCGAGATCATC
This sequence comes from Rhodocyclales bacterium, assembly GCA_026399475.1. Classification (GTDB taxonomy): domain Bacteria; phylum Pseudomonadota; class Gammaproteobacteria; order Burkholderiales; family Rhodocyclaceae; genus Sulfuritalea. The sequence continues at coordinate 146,502 of JAPLQY010000086.1, read as the reverse complement.
CGTCGCCTGGCTCACGAGATGGGTGTCACCGCGCGCGATCAGAAGATCGAACTGCCGATCGCCTGGACCGATTCCTGGGGCAATGAGCACGACACGGTGACCGGCAACCCGGTCGCCTTCCACGCCATGCGCGGCCTCGCGGCGCACAGCAACGGCTTCCAGACCATACGCGCGTTGGCGATCCTGATGTCGCTCTTGGGCACCATCGACCGCCCCGGTGGTTTCCGCCACAAGGCGCCTTTCCCGCGTCCGATTCCACCTTGTGCCCGCACTCCAAACGATCCGCGTGCCGTGCAGCCCAACCATCCGCTCGACGGCATGGTGCTGGGCTGGCCGTCCGATCCCGATGATCTGTTCGTCAACGATGACGGCAGCCCGGTGCGCCTCGACAAGGCGTTCTCCTGGGAGTATCCGCTCTCGGTGCACGGCCTGATGCACAACGCCATTACCAATGCCTGGCGCGGAGACCCTTACCGCATCGACACACTGCTGATTTTCATGGCCAACATGTCGTGGAACTCGACCATGAACACGGCCGAGGTGCGGATGATGCTGAACGACAAGGACGAGAAGGGAGAATTCAAGATTCCCTTCCTGGTCGTCTGCGACGCCTTCCATTCCGAGATGACGGCCTACGCCGACCTGATCCTGCCGGATACAACTTACCTCGAGCGGCATGATGTGATGTCCATGCTCGATCGGCCGATTTCCGAGTTCGACGGGCCGGTCGATGCCGTGCGCATTCCCGTGGTGCCGGTATCGGGCGACTGCAAGCCATTCCAGGAAGTACTGATCGAACTCGGTACGCGTCTCAAGCTGCCCGCCTTTGTCACCAAGCAAGGCGAGCGTAAGTTCCGTGACTATCCAGACTTCGTGGTCAATTGGGAAACCGAGCCGGGTTCGGGCATCGGCTTTCTGTCCGGCTGGCGGGGCAAGGGCGGCGAGAAGTTCCTGCGCGGCGAGCCGAACCCGAATCAGTGGGAAATGTACGCCAAGAACAATTGCGTGTTCCATTACGAACTGCCCAAGTCCTATCAGTACATGCGCAACTGGAACAAGGGTTACCTCGAATGGTCGCAGCGCAACCGCATCACGCGCTACGCCGAACCGATCCTGATCCACCTGTATTCCGAAGTGCTGCAGCGCTTCCGCAGTGCCGCGCAGGGCAAGGGGCTGACGCGCAAGCCGCCGGAGCATCTGAAGAAGCGCATCGATACCTATTTCGATCCGCTGCCCTTCTACTATGATTCGCTCGAAGCGCAGGTCACCGACAAGCACAAGTACCCGCTGGCGGCTGTGACGCAACGACCGATGGCGATGTACCACTCATGGGATTCACAGAACGCCTGGCTGCGCCAGATACACACCCACAACTATCTCTACGTCAATACGCTTACGGCGCGCCGCCAGGGCATCGCGGATGGCGACTGGATCTGGGTCGAGTCGCAATGGGGCAAGGTACGCTGCATGGCGCGCCACTCGGAGGCGGTGGAACCCGGTACGGTATGGACCTGGAATGCCATTGGCAAGGCGGCCGGGGCGTGGAACCTGACGCCGGACGCCAACGAGTCGCAGAAGGGCTTTCTGCTCAATCACCTGATTTCGGAAGAACTGCCTGAAGCAGGCCGGCGGATATCGAATTCCGATCCGATCACGGGGCAGGCAGCGTGGTACGACGTGCGGGTGCGCATCAGCAAGGCAGAGGAAGGTGAACCCGAGCAGACCTCGCCGCAATTCGAGACGATGAAGCCCTATCCGGGAATGAAGACGCGCAGCAGCATTCTTGCGTTTCTCGGAGTCAAGCCGAAATGACACAACTCGCCCTTGTGATCGACCTCAACGTCTGCGTCGGCTGTCAGGCCTGCGTGACGTCCTGCAAGGAGTGGAATACCTCGGGCAGTGCGGGGCCGATGGGTGATCAGAATCCCTACGGCGCCGATCCTACCGGCACCTTCTTCAATCGCGTGCAGACCTTCGAGGTGGGCGAGTTCCCCAACACCGAAACGGTGCACTTCCCGAAATCCTGCCTGCATTGCGAGGATCCGCCCTGTGTGCCGGTGTGCCCGACGGGGGCTTCCTACAAGCGCAAGGAAGATGGCATCGTTCTCGTCAATTACGACAAGTGTATCGGTTGCAAATATTGCTCCTGGGCCTGTCCCTACGGCGCGCGCGAGCTCGACGAGCAGCAGCAGGTGATGAAGAAGTGCACGCTGTGCGTCGATCGGATATACGATACCTCGATGGCCGAAGACGACCGCAAGCCTGCGTGCGTCAAGGCCTGCCCGACCTCGGCACGGCTGTTCGGCGATATCCATGATCCGGAATCGGTAGTGTCGATCGCGATTCGCGAGAGTGGTGGTTATCCGCTGATGCCCGAGTGGGGTACGCACCCGGCCAATCACTACCTGCCGCGGCGCAAGACCCGCATCAAGATTCATCTGGATGAGCTTGAGCGCGCCGACAACCCGCTCAAGGTCGATCGCCAGTTGCCGCGCCCGGCCATGAACGAGCCGACCCTCGACGACGTCACCACATGGTGATCAAAGGCGTGACACGTGAAACGGGAAAAGTGAAACGTAAAGGCGTCTCGTCCCAGGCTTTTCCACGTTTCACTTTTTACGTTTCACTTTTCACGAATTAACCATGCATCCGGCCTTTTCCGTCATCTTTTTGACCACCCTGATCGGCGCCGCGCAGGGGCTGTTTCTCGCGCTGTTCACGGCGCAGTCCTATGCTGCCTTCAAACTGCTGCCGCAACCGGACGCACACGCTTTTTACGGGCAGGGCAGCCTGCTCGCGCTGGCATTGCTGGTCGCCGGCCTGGGCGCTTCGTTCTTCCATCTGGGGCGCCCAGAGCGGGCATGGCGTTCCGCCGCGATGTGGCGCACGTCATGGCTGTCGCGCGAGGTGATCGTGCTGCCAGCCTTCATGGGTGTGGTTTTTCTGTATGGACTGGCCCACTGGCTGGACTGGCATCCGGTGTTGATGACCCTGCCCGGCGGGCTGCCAGTCGATCCCACCGCGATTCTTGGCGTGGCCGGCTGGGTACTAGCTTTCGCCTTGTTCCTCTGCACGGCAATGATCTACGCCTGCCTGAAGTTCTTGAAGGAATGGCATTCACCGCTCACCGTTATCAATTACGTCCTGCTCGGCGGCGCCTCAGGCTTCTCTCTTGCCGCGGCCTTCGCCGCCGCCACTGCACCGGAACTGGTCGGCTTCCTCGCCGGCTGGGCCGCAATCATCACCCTGCTCGGGCTGGTCAGTCGCACCGCCTCGCTGTATCGCAACGCGCGCTTGAAGCCGACATCGACGCTGCAAACCGCCATCGGCATCAAGCATCCGCGCATCGCGCAAAAGACGCAGGGCTTCATGGGAGGCAGTTTCAACACGCGCGAGTTCTTTCATGGCCGGTCGGTTGCCGTGCTGCGCGGTGTGAAATGGTTTTTCATGCTTGCCGTGTTTCCGCTGCCCTTCCTGATGCTGCTGTCAGGCATGCAAGAAGGGGGTATCGGGTTGCTGGTGGCGGCCTTTGTCGTGCAGTACGCGGGCCTGCTGGCGGAACGCTGGTTCTTCTTCGCCCAGGCCAATCATCCGCAGAACCTCTATTACCAGTCCATCGCCTAAAGCCTGTTGTTGAGCATGGGCTTTCGGTCTATTATTGAATGCTAAATTACAAACCGCATCACCATATCCATTCACGAGAGAGGAAGACAACATGAACTTTGACAAGGAACTCGACGCCCGCGGCCTCAACTGCCCGCTTCCCATTCTGCGCGCCAAGAAGGCGCTGGCCGAACTTGCGTCTGGCCAGGTGCTGCGCATCATTGCCACCGATCCCGGTTCGGTGAAGGACTTCTCCGCCTTTGCCAAGCAGACGGGCAATGAACTGCTTGCCAGTGCGGAAAAGGACAAGGAATTCGAGTTTTTCATGAAGCGCAAGTAAAGCCGCGGTCCTTGCGTGTCCGGGGATACCGTCCCCGCCTCGGGCGGGGACATAAAACGGCCTGGCGGTCGGTCGGCAGGCTGCAGTTGTTCGGGCCCACTTGGAAGCGATCCACCGTACCGCCAAGGCTGGCGCCTTGCGCCCCTTTGGGAACTCTAATGCTTACGAATCATTGTTCGCTATAGGGGCATAGAAAGAATCGTCTGGTTGCTGCACTGCGATTTGTTTGATCATTAGACTTGTCGGTCATTCTGACCAGGAGAACACACATGGGCGCAACCCCCGAAATTGTCAATATCGAAGAACTCGTCAATCGCCGCATCGATGAGTTGCTGCCGCAGAAACTCGAAGAGGCGCTGCTTAAGCGCGAAGAGTCGAAACCGGGATCGATGGCCATCATCGCCACCCGCGGCACGCTGGACTGGGCTTACCCCCCCTTCATTCTTGGTTCCACGGCCGCTGCGCTGGGTTGGGATGTGTCGATCTTCTTCACTTTCTACGGCCTGAACCTGCTCAAGAAAGACGTCTCGGACCTGAAGGTCAGTCCGCTCGGCAACCCCGGCATGCCGATGAAAATGCCTTTCGGCCCGGAATGGTTCAAGGGTATCAACTGGAACATCCCCAACATCATTCAGGCCGGCGTGCCCGGCTTTGAAACCGTCGCCACGATGCTGATGCAACAGACCATCAAGAACAACGGCGTTGCCACCATCGAAGAATTGCGCGGACTGGCGCTGGAAGCCGATGTCAAGTTCAGCGCCTGCCAGATGACGGTAGAACTGTTTGGCTTCAGTCACGACGACTTCATCCCCGGCCTTGACTATGTCGGCGCCGCGACCTTTCTGCCGATGGCGCAGAAAGCCGATGTCAGCCTGTTCATGTAGCAAGAATGCAACAGCAGTCCAGACTATTGCGCTGTGCGTCTGGACTTCTGGAGTCACTTTAGCTTAGGTTCATAACTTGTTGAAATTAACAAATCAATCCCAGGGAGACATCAGGATGAAACTGAAAAAAATCGCAGCACTAGTGGCTATCGCCGCAGCATCCGGCTCGGCATTTGCCACCGACGGCTATTTCTCGCACGGCTACGGCATGAAAGCCAAAGGCATGGGCGGTGCGGCGACTGCGATGGCTATTGATGCCTTCGGTGGCGCCAACAACCCGGCCAGCATGGTCTGGGCGGGCGACCGACTCGATATCGGTCTGGATCTGTTTGCGCCGAAGCGCCGCATCGAACGCACGGGTGCGGCTGCCGGTACGATTCCTAACGGCTCCGTGGATAGCGACAGCAATCTCTTCTTCGTGCCGGAGTTCGGCTACAACAAGATGCTTGGTTGGGACATGTCCGCCGGCGTGACGGTCTATGGCAACGGCGGCATGAACACTGATTATGCCGGTGGACAGAGCCCGGGCGGCGGCGTCAATGCTTGCGGCACCGGTGGGGGCCAATTCAACAATGCATCCGGCCAAGCCGGCCCGTACAACATGCTTTGCGGCGCGGGTAAGCTGGGCATGAACCTCGAGCAGTTGATCATTTCGCCGACCTTCGCGATGAAACTCAACAAAGATAATTCCGTTGGCGCATCGCTTCTTATTGCCTATCAGCGCTTCAAGGCCGAAGGCCTGAGTGCGTTTTACGGCTTCACCCCGAACGGTGCGAATCCGTTCGCGACGAACAACTTCGTCACGAACCGGGGCAATGATTCGGCGTGGGGCTACGGCGTCAAGCTTGGCTGGATGGGCAAGGTATCCGACGCCACGACGCTGGGCGCCTCCTATACCAGCCAGATCAAGATGGACAAGTTCGAGAAGTACAAGGATCTGTTCGCCGGGCAAGGGAATTTCGACATGCCCCAGACCCTGAGCTTGGGGATTGCCTACAAGGCCAGCCCGACGGTGACCTTGGCGGCAGACTATCAGTGGATTGATTACTCCAGCATCAATTCGGTTGCCAATTCGAGCCGGACGGGTGCTGACGGTGCCGGTACCGGCATTGCCAATTCCCTGGGTTGCGATACCTGTCGCGGTTTTGGCTGGTCAAGCGTCAATGTGCTGAAGTTTGGCGTCGAATACCAGTACAGCTCGGCACTGACCTTGCGTGCCGGCTACAACCGGACCGACAACCCGATCCAGTCGCGCGACGTAACGTTCAACTTCATCGCTCCCGGAGTTGTTCAGGACCATCTGACGGCGGGTTTCACCTATAACCTGAGCAAGGATTCGGAACTGACGATGGCTTACATGCACGCCTTCAAGAACTCGGTTTCCGGTGCCAGCCTGTTCAATACGTTCATGGGGCCGGGCAACAATGCCCAGGAAAAGATCGAGATGTACCAGAACTCGCTCGGCATTGCCTACGGCCTGAAGTTCTGATCGGCGCGATAGCGAAAAGAATGTAATAGTTGTTCAATGAGGGCCGAAAGCGGTGACGCTTTCGGCCCTTGTTTACTCGAAAATTCCAAAAACACGCATTCCTGAAGGGGAGAGATATGGCCAGAATCTGGAAGAGCTTTTGCTTCATGGTCCTCGTATTCGGCGCCGCGACCACCTTTGCGCAGGACGTCCTGATGAAGCCTTTCGTCCTGGCGTCGAAAGGGGCGGGTGATATGGCACAGAAAGTCGAGGCTGCCAAGGTCGCGCTGACCAAGGCGGGCTTCACCGTGGCCGGCAGCTATTCGCCGTATGCGAACACGACCATTCTCGGCGTGACCAACGACGAACTGCGCAGCACTGCGGCGAAGTCCGAGCATGGCGGCTATGGCGCGGCGATGCGCGTGGCCGTGGTCAAGGCCGGCAACGACGTGCAGGTTTCCTACACCAATCCTCCCTACTGGGCCGGCGTTTACCGCATGAGCGGCGACCTCAAGGATACGGCGGCCAAACTGCAGGCGGCACTGGGCAAGGTCGAGGAATTCGGCGCCAAGGGCCTGACAGCAGAGCAACTGCGCAAGTACCACTACGCCTTTGGCATGGAATACTTCAACGAAGACAATACCTTTGTCAGCTACGGCAGCCACGAAGAGGCCGTGAAGGCTGTGGAGGCGGGCCTGGCAGCCGGCAAGCAGGGCGTGACCAAGGTCTACCGCGTCGACGTCACGGGCAAGAAGGAAGTGCTGTTCGGCGTGGCGATGAAGGGTTCGGGTGACAGCAAGATGATGGACGACACCTACCTCATGAGCGAGATCGACTTCAAGGACGTGAAGTCGGCCGCACACTTGCCTTACGATATTCTCGTCTCGGACAACAAGGTGTTTGCCCAGTACGCCCGCTTCCGCATTGCTGTCAGCTTCCCCGATTTGTCGATGATGGGCGCCAACAGCTTCATGAACATCATGAAGTCGCCTGAAGCCATTCGTGAGGCTTTGGCTCTTACGGTTGGCGGGAAGAAAGACGCTCGCTGATCAATCTGTGGCGCGTCAGTCTGCAAAAAGCCCGGCCATGAGCCGGGCTCTTTGTTTCAGTCATCCCAGTCGCACGAGTTGCGTCTTGAGCTTTTCGCAAAGCGCAGCAAAGCCTTCCAGCCGCTCGCGCTCCTGCGCCACCACCTGCGCCGGGGCGCGGGAAACGAAGCTTTCGGTGGAGAGCTTCTTCTCCGCCTTGACGATTTCTCCTTCGACACGGGCGAGTTCCTTGCCGAGCCGCTCCTTTTCGGCGGCGACATCGATCTCGATCTTCAGCATCAAACGGAATTCGCCGACGATCTGCACCGGTGCGTCTGAATCGGGCAGCGTATCTGTGGTCGTGACCTCGGAGAGCCTTGCCAGCGCAGCCAGATAGGGCGCGTAGGCCGTCAGAATCGCCGTGTCTCCCGCGCCGACCAATGGCACGCGCTGTGCCGGCGAGATGTTCATTTCGCCGCGCAGGCTGCGGCAGGCATTGATCATTTCCTTGAGCCTTGCCACCCAGGCTTCGGCCGCAGGGTCACAACGCGAAAGATCAGCCTTGGGGTAGGCCTGCAGCATCAGCGACCGCGTTGCATCCGTCTCGTCGGCCCTGCCGGCCAGCGGCGCGACGGTCTGCCAGAGTTCTTCGGTGATGAAGGGGATCAGCGGATGCGCGAGGCGCAGTACTGTCTCCAGCACGCGTACCAGGGTGCGGCGCGTGGCGCGCTGTTGCGCCTCGCTGCCCTGTTGCACCTGGACCTTGGCCAGTTCCAGATACCAGTCGCAGTACTCGTCCCAGACGAATTCATAAATGGCGCGGGCCAGCAGGTCGAAACGGTAGTCGGCAAAATGCTGCGCGACTTCCTGCTCGACGCGTTGCAGGCGGCTGACGATCCAGCGGTCGGCCGGCGAAAAATCCAGATAGCTGCCGTTGCAGGCCTCGGAGCCATGTTCGGCGAGGCCGCAATCCTGCCCTTCGCAATTCATCAGCACGAAGCGCGAAGCGTTCCACAGCTTGTTGCAGAAGTTGCGATAACCCTCGCAGCGCTGCATATCGAACTTGATGTCGCGCCCCGGCGAGGCCAGCGACAGGAAGGTGAAGCGCAGCGCATCGGTGCCGAAACCGGCAATGCCGTTCGGATACTCCTTGCGTGTGCGCTTCTCGATCTTGGCTGCGTCCTTCGGATTCATCAGGCCCGTGGTGCGCTTTTTTACGAGATCGTCGAGCGTGATGCCGTCGATCAGGTCTATCGGGTCGAGCACGTTGCCCTTGGATTTCGACATCTTCTGGCCTTCCGCATCGCGGATCAGGCCATGCACATAGACGTCCCTGAACGGAATTCTTCCTGTGATGTGTTTCGTCATCATCACCATGCGCGCGACCCAGAAGAAGATGATGTCGAAGCCGGTGACGAGCACCGTCGAGGGCAGATAGAGGTCGAGTGCCGGGTTGCTTTTTGTCGGCCATTCAGGTGTCCAGTCCAGCGTCGAGAAGGGCCACAGCGCCGAGGAATACCAGGTGTCGAGAACGTCGGGATCGCGTTCCAGGCCGCCCGTATAGCCGTCGCGTCTGGCTTCGGCATAGGCCTCGGCTTCGTCGTGGGCGACATAGAAGCGACCGTCGTCCGAGTACCAGGCGGGAATCTGGTGGCCCCACCACAACTGGCGCGAGATGCACCAGTCCTGGATGTTGTTGAGCCACTGGTTGTAGGTGTTCACCCAGTTTTCGGGCACGAAGCGAATCTCGCCCGAGGCCACGCATTCCAGCGCCTTGCCGGCGATGCTGGTGCCGTCAGCGCCGGGTTTGGTCATGGCGACGAACCACTGGTCGGTCAGCATCGGTTCGATGATGACGCCGGTGCGGTCGCCGCGCGGCACCACCAGTTTGTGTGGCTTGACGCATTCCAGCAGGCCCAGCGCTTCGAGGTCGGCGACGATGGCCTTGCGCGCATCAAAGCGATCCAGGCCGCGATATTGCTCGGGGCCGTGCTCGTTGATGCGTCCATCCAGTGTCAGGACGCAGATGGGAACGAGGCCATGACGGTGGCCGATCTGCCAGTCGTTGAAGTCATGGGCTGGCGTGATCTTGACGCAGCCGGTGCCGAATTCCTTGTCCACATAGCTGTCGGCGATGATCGGGATGGTGCGTCCGGTCAGCGGCAGATGGACCTCCTTGCCGACCAGATGGGCATAGCGTTCGTCCTCCGGATTGACCGCCACCGCGACGTCGCCCAGCAAGGTCTCCGGCCGGGTGGTCGCAACGACCAGAGCACCGTCACCAACGGCAAAGGGATAGCGGATTTCCCACATCGAGCCATCTTCTTCCTCGCTCACCACTTCGAGGTCGGACACAGCCGTGAGGAGCTTCGGGTCCCAGTTCACCAGCCGCTTGCCGCGATAGATCAGGCCTTCCTTGTGGAGGCGGACGAAGGTCTCGGTGACGATCTTCGACAGCCCGGCGTCCATGGTGAAACGCTCTCGCGACCAGTCGGGCGAGGTTCCGAGGCGGCGCATCTGCCTGGTGATGGTGTTGCCGGAGTAATCCTTCCATTCCCAGACTTTTTCGAGGAATTTCTCGCGACCCAATTCGTGACGGGATTGGCCCCGGGCGTCGAGTTGCCTTTCCACCACGATCTGCGTCGCGATGCCGGCGTGGTCGGTGCCCGGCTGCCACAGCGTGTTGTCGCCGCGCATGCGGTGATAGCGCGTCAGCGAATCCATGATGGCCTGGTTGAAGCCATGACCCATGTGCAGGGTTCCGGTGACATTCGGCGGCGGCAGCAGGATGCAGAAATTGTCGGTTTTGGCAGTATCGAGCCCGGCGGCGAAGTAGCCGCGCGACTCCCAGATCGGGTACCAGCGCCGCTCGATTTCGGAGGGTTCAAAGCTCTTGGCGAGTTCCATGGGTCGTGCAGAGGTAGAAAGGGGTTAATTTTAGCGGAAGCCGGTACTCCGACCGGTCAAAATCTGCGGTTTCATGCCCATTTCCGCTATCATTGCCGCCTCTCGAAGCAAGCCCTGCATGGCCCTTATTTCTTTTCCATGATCCGCAAGTTCCTGCGCCACGTGTTTCGTCGCGGCGACTCCCCTTCGTCCCACGGTCCTGCCATCATCCCCGTGGCGCGCCATGGCATTCGCCGCGACCACGTTTCGCTGGGCGCCCGCCGCACCTGCGAAACCCTGCAGCAGGCGGGGCACAAGGCCTATATCGTGGGTGGCGCGGTGCGCGACCTGATCGCCGGGATCGATCCCAAAGACTACGACATCGCCACCGATGCGACGCCGGAGCAGGTGCGCGCCCTGTTCCGCCGCGCGCGCATCATCGGCCGCCGCTTCCAGATCGTGCATGTGATGCAGGGCGGCGAGACGCTCGAAGTGTCCACCTTTCGCGCCGCGCACGATGCCCATACCGTCAAGGATGAGCATGGCCGCGTGCTGCGCGACAACGTTTTCGGCTCCATCGCCGAGGACGCCGCGCGGCGCGACTTTACGGTCAATGCCCTGTATTACGATCCGGCCGCCGAGACGGTGATCGACTATCACCACGGCGTTGCCGACCTGAAACAAAAAACGCTGCGCATGATCGGCGAGCCGAAGCTGCGCTACCGCGAGGACCCGGTGCGCATGCTGCGCGCGGTGCGGCTTTCCGCCAAGCTGGGGCTGACGCTCGATCCGGCGGTACGCGCACCCATTCGCGAGATGGCCGACCTGATGGAAAACGTGCCGGCAGCGCGGATGTTCGACGAGATGCTGAAGCTGCTGTTTTCCGGGCACTCGGTCGAATGCGTCAAGCGTCTGCGCGACGATGGCCTGCATCACGGCCTGCTGCCGCTGCTGGACGTCATTCTGGAGCAGCCGCTGGGCGAGAAGTTCGTCATGCTCTCGCTGGCCAGTACCGACGCGCGGGTCAAGGCCGGCAAATCGCTGTCGCCCGGCTATCTGTTCGCCACCCTGCTCTGGCACGAAGTGCTGGCGGCGTGGGAAGCACGCAAGGCCCGCGGCGAAGTGCCGATCCCGGCGCTGTACGAAGCGATGGACGAGGTGCTGGATGCTCAGGGCGAGAAGCTCGCCATCACGCGCCGCATAGTCGGCGACATCAAGGATATCTGGGCGCTGCAACCGCGCTTCGAGAAGCGCGCCGGAAAATCACCTTATCGCCTGATCGAGCTGCCGCGTTTTCGTGCCGGCTATGATTTCCTGGCGCTGCGCGCCGAGAGCGGCGAGATCGACATGGAGATCTCGACCTGGTGGCATGAGTTCCAGAATGCCGATCCTGAGGGCCGTGAGGCCTTGCTGATACCCGACAGCGGCCCCAAGAAACGCCGGCGTCGCGTTCGCGGCAAGAAGGCGGCGGGTGAGGGCGACATGGCAAGCGGCGCATCCAGCGCAGGCTGACGTGAGCCAGCGTTGCTTCATCGCGCTGGGCGCCAATCTGGGGGACCCGGTGGCGACGGTGAAAGCGGCCATCCTTGCCCTGCGCGGACTGCCGCAGGCCGAATTCGTCGCCGCCTCTTCCCTGTACCGCACGGCGCCTGTGGGCCTCAAGCATCAGCCCGACTTCATCAATGCCGTCGTAGAACTGCTTGCCATGGTGCCAGCACCGACTCTTCTGGAGTCCCTGTTTGCGATTGAAGCGCGTTTCGGCCGCCAGCGCAGCGTGAAAAACGCACCGCGCACGCTGGATCTCGACCTGCTGCTCTATGGCGACACGATCAGCAACGACCCGCAACTCACCCTGCCGCATCCGCGCCTGCATGAGCGTGCATTCGTGCTCGCACCGCTGGCCGAAATCGCGCCACAGCTGAACATTCCCGGTCGTGGCGCCGTGGCCGAACTGCTGCTGCGCTGCGCCGACCAGCAGATAGAAAAAATGTTGCCACAGCCGGCCTGAACCATGGCGTCGGTGCTGCACATTCCTGTTGTCTGGCAGACCGCGCTGTTGCTCACGGCGTCGAATGTCTTCATGACTTTTGCCTGGTACGCCCATCTCAGGAATCTCAACGACCGGCCGTGGTGGATCGCGGCGCTGGCCTCATGGGGCATTGCGCTGTTCGAGTACCTGCTGCAGGTGCCGGCCAATCGCATCGGCCATCATGAGATGTCGCTGGGGAAACTGAAGATCCTGCAGGAAGTGATCACTCTCACGGTGTTCGTGCCCTTTGTTGTGTTCTACATGCGGGAACCGCTCAAGCTCGATTACCTCTGGGCCGGTTTGTGTATCCTAGGCGCCGTTTACTTTATTTTCCGCTCGCCATGACCTATCTAGCCAGCAACAAGCCGATCACACTGCCCGAGTTGGGCCGCATGAAGAAGGACGGCGAGAAGATCGCCACGCTTACCGCCTACGACGCCAGCTTCGCGGCGCTGGAGGACCGTTGCGGTGTCGACGTCATTCTCGTGGGCGACTCGCTCGGCAACGTCATCCAGGGCAAGACCTCGACGCTGCCGGTGACCATGGAGCAGATGGTCTATCACACCGAATGCGTCGGCCACATGGCGCAACGGGCCATGGTGGCCGCCGATATGCCCTTTGGCAGCTACCAGGAATCGAAGGAACTGGCCATGAGGAACGCCGTGCGCCTGCTAGCCGCAGGCGCCGAGATGATCAAGCTGGAAGGCGGCGAGGTCATGGCGGAGACGGTGCATTTCCTCGTCGAACGCGGCATCCCGGTCTGGGCGCACATCGGCCTCACCCCCCAATCGGTACATGCGCTTGGCGGCTATCGCATTCAGGGCAAAGGTGAACAAGCCGCTGCCCGCATGAAGGACGATGCACTGGCGCTGCAGCAAGCCGGTGCAGCGATGCTGCTGCTCGAAATGATTCCGGCCGTGCTCGGCAGCGAACTGACACAGGCGCTGACGATTCCCACCATCGGCATCGGTGCCGGCCCCGGTTGCTCGGGCCAGGTACTGGTGCTGCACGACATGCTGGGCGTTTATCCGGGCAAGAAGGGCCGTTTCGTCAAGGACTTCATGCTCGAGGCACAGAGCATAGATGGCGCCGTGCGAGCCTATGTCGAGGCGGTCAGGAACGGGTCCTACCCCACGTCAGAACACAGTTACTGATTCATTTCCGATGCAAATCCACGACACCATCGCCGGCCTGCGCGGCGCGCTGAAGAATGCCGGCCGCGTTGCGCTGGTGCCGACCATGGGTAACCTGCACGATGGCCACATTGCGCTGATGACACAGGCGTGCGACCATGCCGATCAGGTGGTCGCAACGATCTTCGTCAACCGCCTGCAGTTTCGTCCCGGCGAGGATTTCGAAAAGTACCCTCGCACATTTGCAGCGGACTGCGAGCGCTTGGCAGCAGCCGGTGTGGGGCATCTATTTGCTCCGGACGAAGCGGAAATGTATCCAGAGCCCCAGACCTACCAGATTGAACCGCCGCCCGAGCAGGCGAATATTCTCGATGGCGAGTTCCGTCCCGGGCATTTTCGTGGTGTCGCGACGGTGGTGATGAAGCTGTTCCAGATCGTCCAGCCCGACGTGGCGCTGTTCGGCAAGAAGGATTACCAGCAACTGATGGTTATTCGCAACATGGTGCGCGAGTTCAATTCGCCTATCGAAATCGTGGGTGGCGAGACGGTTAGAGCCACCGACGGCTTGGCTCTGTCCTCGCGCAACGGCTACCTGTCTGCCGCCGAAAGGGCCGAAGCGCCGCGCCTGTTCAGGGTGTTAACTAAAGTCGTAGAGGCGGTGCGCGCCGGAGCGCAAGACTGGGGTGTGCTGGAACGAGGGGCAATGTCCGAGTTGCAGGCCGGTGGCTGGATGCCGGATTATGTTGCATTGCGTAAAAAACTTGATCTACAATTGCCATCCGCTCACGATTCCGGATTGGTGGTGTTGGCGGCGGCGCGTTTGGGAAGCACGCGCCTCATCGACAATCTGGAAGTTTAGGTCACTGCGATGCGCTCATGCCGGCGGTGTGCCAGCAGCGGAAACGACGGGAATGTCGTCCTTTTGGACTGCCCCCGATTTATTGCCGCCTTTGCATGAGAAAGGTCTGACAATGCAACGCATGATGCTCAAGTCCAAGCTCCACCGCGTTACGGTGACACACGCCGAACTGCACTATGAAGGTTCGTGCGCGATCGATGAAGCGCTGCTCGAAGCGGCCGACATCAGGGAATACCAGCAGATCGACATCTACAACGTGAATAATGGCGAACGTTTCACGACCTACGCCATTCGCGCCGAACGTGGTACCGGCACTATCTCGGTAAATGGCGCCGCCGCGCGCAAGGCCGCCACTGGCGACCTGTTGATCATCGCCACCTACGTCATGATGAATGAGATCGAGTTGCAGCAATTCGAGCCCGATCTGGTTTATGTCGATGCCAGAAACCGCATCACCCACCACAGCCGGCAGATCCCGGCGCAAGCGGCCGCCTGATCTTCTGTTTTCAGCGGCATCAATCGGCCCACCCTCGCGGTGGGCTTTTTTATGTCCGCGGCGCTCAGCCGCGGACGGTATCCCCCGGTGGGAGTTGCGCGGCCGCGCTGCCGCGCCCGGGTTCGCTCTTGAAGCGCGCGGAGTTCACTGCTCGGGGCCGGGGTAGCCGGTGATCTCGCGTATCTCCTGATACAGCGGCTGCAGGCGCTGGTACATGCGGCAATAGACCTTTTCGTAGAGCTGTTCGTAAATGTGTACGTGCTGCGCTTCGGGCGAAAACACCTGGCCGACGCGGGTCATTTCGCGTACGGCGGTGGCAAAGTCGGGATGCAGGCCGAGGCCTACGGCGGCGATGATGGCGGCGCCCAAGCCGCTGGTCTCGTACAAGTGGGGCCGCTCGGTCGGCAGGTTGAATATGTTGGCGGTGATCTGCATGGCCGCGTCGCTTTGCGAACCGCCGCCGGATACCCGCACTCGCTCGATTCTCCTCCCGCTGCGGCGCTCGATGCGCTCCCGGCCATCGCGCAGGGCGTAGGCCAGGCCTTCGAGGATGGCGCGATAGAGATGGGCGCGTGTATGCACTTCGCCAAAGCCGATCACGGCGCCCTTGGCTTCCGGACCGGGGATCTTGATGCCGGGGTTCCAGAAGGGTTGCAGCATCAGGCCCATCGAACCCGGCGGTACGGCGTTCACCAGTTCGTCGAACAGGCTCTCCGGCGTGACGCCGCGCTTTCGCGCTTCGATTTCCTCATGCAGGCCGAACTGCTCGCGGAACCAGTTCACCATCCAGAAGCCGCGCGTGATCTGGATCTCGGTGTTGTAGTGCCTTGGCACCGCCGCCTGAAAGGGCGGAATGAAGGGTGTCGCCTCCAGATAGTGCGGCGTGGTGGTGTTGATGGTCGCGGCGGTGCCATACGACAGGCAGGCGACTTCGGGCGTGAGGCAACCGGCGCCGAGGACTTCGCAGGCCTTGTCGGCGGCGCCGGCGATGACCGGCAAGCCCTCGGGAATGCCGGTGTCGCGCGCGGCGGCGGCGCTGACGCAGCCGAGTTGCGCGCCCGCCGCCATCAGTTCGGGCAACATTTCCCGCGTGATCGGCAGGCACTGCCATTTCCAGTCGTGTGCGGAGGCCCAGCGGCCGCGCTTGTAGTCGAATGGAATGTAGCCGACCTGGCTCGCCGCGGAATCGACAAAACGCCCGGTGAAGCGATAGTTCAGGTAGCCCGACAGCAGCAGGAACTTGTCCGTGCGCGCCCAGATCTCCGGTTGGTGCTGGGCGATCCAGTTGGCTTCCGCCTCGCGCGCGAAGTAGCGGATGGTCTCCCGCATGCCAATGGCACGCAGCGCCAGTTCCCACCACCAGGCCAGCTTCGGATTGGCGTCGGCGCGTCGCTGGTCCAGCCAGACAATGGCCGGCCGCAGCGGCTGGCCTTGGCTGTCGAGATTGATGGTCGTGCCGCGCTGGGTGGTGATGACGACGCCGCGAATCGAACTTTTTGGAATCCGGGTATTCGCCCATAGCCGCTGACACGCCGTGCCAAGCGCGGCCCAGAACTCCCCGGGATCGTTCTCCACCCAGCCCGGCTGCGGCGACTGGTAGCTGGTGATATCGACCTGCGCCTTGTCGACCAGGTGGCCGTGCAGATCGAATATCAGCGCGCGGACGCTCTGGGTGCCGTTGTCGATGGCGAGCAGGTAGTCCTTGCCCATGGCGGCCTTCAATCCTCCGGCAGTGCGATCAGGGCGCCGATACCTGCCCGCGAAGCGGAATCCCAGGTACGCAGAGCGACCGGCGCCGACTTTTTACGGGCGCGTGGCGATCACGGTCTGTTCCTGTTCGCCCAGCCCCTCGACGCCGAGCCTGACCGTGTCGCCGATTTGAAGAAAGCGACCGCGCCCGATGCCGACGCCCTGCGGCGTGCCGGTGCAGATCACGTCGCCAGGCAAGAGTGTCATGAAGCCTGAAACATAGCTGACGATCTCGGCGCAGGAAAAGATCATGTCGGCGGTGGAGGAATCCTGCATGCGTTCGCCATTGACGTCGAGCCACAGGCGCAGTCGCTGCGGGTCGGGCACATCTTCCCTCGTTACCAGCCAGGGGCCGATGGGGCCGAAGCTGTCGCAGCTCTTGCCCTTGTCCCACTGGCCGCCGCGTTCAAGCTGGAAGGCGCGCTCCGAGACGTCGTGGAACACGCAGTAGCCGGCGACGTGATCGAGCGCCCGTGCTTCCGTGACGCGCCGCGTCTCGCAACCGATGACGATGCCAAGTTCGACTTCCCAGTCGAGCTTGGTGCTGTCGATGGGCATCAGGATCGGATCGCAGGGGCCGCTGATGCAGGTAGTGGCCTTCATGAACATCACCGGCTCCGCGGGAATCGGCATCTTCGCCTCGAGGGCGTGCGCGCGGTAGTTGAGGCCGATGCCCACAATTTTTGAAATCCCGGTGAAGGGCACACCAAGGCGCGGCTTGCTGCGCACTGCGGGCAGGCTGAGGGGATTCAGCGCGTGCAGGCGCTTTTGTCCGATCGCCGAGAGTTCGTTCCAGCCGATGTCGGCGACATGAGCGGAAAGATCGCGCAGGCTTCTGTCTGGTGCGATCAGGCCGGGTTTTTCGCGACCCTTCGGGCCGAAGCGGACCAGTTTCATCTATTTCCTTCCAAACCCACCGAGAAGTGCTGCGACAGGTTTTTGCGGACGCGTAGCGGCGGGTTTCTCGGCGCTGGTTTCGACGGCGCCAAGTTTGCTGACATAGGGCTTGTTCGGGTCGAAGTCGAGTCGCGGCAGGCGCGGGTCGAGTCTCGGCACGTGGGCGACTGGGGCCGGCAGATGGGGCGGCGGCCGGCGGTCGTGCTGCTTGACTTCGCGCTCGCGGCGATGTTCTTCGTGCTCGCGGCGATGGCCGCCACCGCCGCGCTCGCGTCCGCGTTCAGGGGTCGCCGTGCCGATATTGAAGCCGGTGATTTCGACGCGTTCGATCGGGCGCTTTATCAGCCTTTCGATGTCGGCCAGGCGCTGGCTTTCCTCAGGTGCGAACAGCGAGGTGGCGTCGCCCTGCTTGCCGGCGCGGCCGGTGCGGCCAATGCGGTGGATGTAGTCTTCGGCGGTGTGAGGCAATTCGTAGTTGATGACGTGGGGCAGATCGTCGATGTCGAGTCCGCGCGCGGCAACGTCGGTGGCCACCAGCACGCGGATCTTGCCGGACTTGAAGGCTTCCAGTGCTTCGGTGCGCTGCTGCTGGCTCTTGTCACCGTGAATGGCGTCGGCGGCGATGCCCTGCCGCGCGAGATAGACCGCGAGACGGCTGGCACCGAACTTGGTGCCGACGAAAACCAGCACTTGCTGTGTGTTGCCGCTGCCTTCCTGATGCGTCAGCAGGTGCACCAGCAGGCTGCGCTTGAGGTCGGATGCTACCGGATAGACGCGGTGGGTGATGGTCTCGATGACCGTATTGCGCCGGGCTACTTCGATCAGCTGTGGCGCCTTCAGCATGCTGTCGGCAAGGTTCTTGATCTCGTTGGAGAAAGTCGCCGAAAACAGCAGGCTCTGTCTTTCCTTCGGCAGCATGGCGAGGATGCGCTTGATGTCGGGAATGAAACCCATGTCCAGCATGCGGTCGGCTTCATCGAGCACCAGCACTTCGACGAAGTTGAAGCTGACGCTCTTCTGCTGCACGTGATCGAGCAGCCGTCCCGGCGTGGCGACGACGATCTCGCGGCCTTCGCGCAGTTCGGCGATCTGCGGCCTGATATCGACGCCGCCATAGATGCAGACGGAGCGCAGTGGCAGGTGCTTGCTGTAGGTGACCACGCTCTGATGCACTTGCATGGCCAGTTCGCGCGTCGGCGCCAGGATCAGCGCACGGACCGGATGGCGGGCGGGCGAGGGCGAACTGCTGGCATGGCGGGCGAGGCGCTGCAGCAGCGGCAGGGTGAAGCCGGCGGTCTTGCCGGTGCCGGTCTGGGCGCCACCCATGACATCCTTGCCGGCCATGATGATCGGGATGGCCTGTACCTGAATCGGCGTGGGTGTCGTGTAGCCGGCGTCCTTTATGGCGCGCAGCAATTCGGGAAGCAGGCCGAGCTGGTCAAAAGTCATGCTGGGCGCTACTCCCTCCGACGGCGCCGGGGGCGCGACGGCTGATGTAATGTCTTGCGTGGGGACTGGGGACTGGGGAATGCTCTGTGTGGTCGCGTTCAATTGAACTCCTGAATCGGCCTGCCCCTTGCGGGGAACCGGTTCAGGCGGCGAAGCGCTTGAGGGAAATGCGGCGAAATGCCGGATCGGGCGCCAACCGGCAGGGCGCACATGGCGCGTATTGTATTACAGGCGGCGCCCGCGCTGGAGCGTTTTGCGGCGCTGGTTCGCCTCCCCGGTGCTGATCTTCGCGTGTGTCACGGTGTCATTCCCAGCATACGCAGCGTAGCATGGAACAAAGGGTGATCGGGATCACCTAGAGCTTCGACGCTCGCCAGGTGATGGCGGCTGGGCAGGGGCACGTCTCGCCGGAAGCAATGCGGCCAGATTTTGCGGATCAGGCGGTTCTGGCGCTGAAACTCGGCGCTCTCCTTGCCGCCGACGGCCGTGACCAATGGGGTGGCGACTTGCGGTCGATAGTTGGTCGGGCTGACAAGCTGCGCCGCTTTGTTATCGAGATTGAGGTCGGCCTGCAGGAAGGGGGCACGCACCAGGGGTTGCAAGTCATAGATTCCGGAAATGCATACGGCGCCGCACAGCAGGCGCCGGGGAAGGTCGTGCGCCCATCGCGGCCAGTCGGCGGCAAGCATCATGGCGGCCAGATGTGCGCCTGCCGAATGTCCGGCGACCACGATGTGTCGCGCATCGATATCGAGTCGAGCATGATTGCGATACAGCCACGTCAGTGCGCGCAGCATCTGCCGCACCATGTGCTTGATCGAGATGGCGGGGGCCAGGCCGTAGTTCGGCATGGCGACGGCAACCCCGGCTCGCACGAAAGCCGGAGCGAGAAATGAAAAGTCTTGCTTGTCGAGGGAACGCCAATAGCCGCCATGGATGAAAACCAGTAGCGGCGCATTTCGCGTGGCGGCGGGATAGAGGTCGAGGGATTCGCCGGGCGACGGGCCGAAGCGGCAGTCTGGTTCCCGGCACATGTCATTGCGGGCTGCCTGCGAATCTGCGCGCCAGCGGGCAAATATTTGCGGATGATCAGGGATCGCGGCGCGGGCGTTGTATTCGTGGTCGAGTTGCTGTGGTGTCAGCATCCTGCGGGCCGTGTGCGTCTGCCTTACTGCAATCCTGCGCCCTGATCCACGGGTGTCAGATCACTTTTTCCCGGCAGTTCGGGCGGCGCTTGTTTTAAGCGCGGCGAGCAATTCGTAGAGCTGGCCGCGCTGCTTCTCGTCCATTCCGCCGAACAGTTCGACCACCCATTGTTCATGTGATTCCGCCATTTTGCGGAAGCTGCGACGGCCCTCCGGCGTAAGCTTGACGATGTAGGCACGTCTGTCCTTGGGGCTGTCTTCGCGGACAACCAGCCCTTCGGCGACCAGTTGATCGGTAATTCCGGTCACATTGCCGCCGGTTACCATCATGCGCTTGGACAGTTCGCCCATCTTGAGGCCTTGCGGAGAACGCTCAAGCTGGGCCATGAGATCGAAGCGTGGCAGGGTGATGTCGAACTCGGCGCGCAAGCGCGAGCGAATGTGGTTTTCGATCAGATTGGTACAGGCCAGCGTGCGCAACCACAGCCGGAGATCGGGTGCATGTTCGGACGTGGCGCGCGTTTCGGTGTCAGAAGCAGCAGGAACGGATTTCTTGGACATGAAGGTCGGGCGCTTGCTGGTGAAGCGCGATTTATTTATATCGATGTCTAAAATATCAAAATACGCCCGTTTCCGCAACTGATATGAAGATAGAATTTTGCGGTCAGGCACCGAACTCAGGCGAAATCGGGGTTCAGGACTGCGCGCAGCAGGGTTTGCGTTTCATCGTTGCGCATGCGGCTGGAAAACCACCAGACGCCGCCTTTCTTGATCGACCAGTCAGCTTCCGCGCCTGACAGCAGCAGTGCGGCGACACGTCCCAGGGTCGGTTGGTGCCCGATGACTACCACCGCGCCACTCTGGTCGGGCCAGCCGACTGCGTTCAGCACATCCATCACGGAAGCGCCGATGCCGAGCTTGGACTCGATCTCGTAAGGCAGTTCCAGTGCATGCGCAGTTTGCTGGGTGCGTTCCGTCGGACTGACGAAAACCTTGCGTTTGCGCGGCAAATGCTGGTTCAGCCAGCGTGCGACCTGTTTTGCCTGCTTTTCGCCGCGCACGGTAAGCCGCCGTTTGCCATCCGGGATGGTGCCATCGCCGTCTTCGGCTTCGGCGTGACGCCAGAGTATCAAGTCCATCCGTGTTCCTCCGTTACGGGTTGCCAAGACTGACGCATGGCTGTTACATGATTGTTACTTGTCGTTCGCGGCAAGTTTCGGCAGCCGCAGCCGCTTCAGGCGGATCAGTTCGTGCGAGGTACCTGCCAGCAGGCTTGCGTAGCGCGGGCCATGCCAGCCGCCGATCAGCGTCACCGCCTCGCGCAGCCGGGGGTCGTCACCGGCGCAATCCATCAGCATGGCGCCGGCACTGGTCAGGTCATTGAGCTGGCCCAGCGTGTCCTGCAAGGCAGCAAGCTGCTTCAGCACACGATCGAAGGCATGCTGCCGCGCCAGGGGCGAAAAGAACTCCAGAGCATAGCGCAGGCGCTTTACCCCTATGCGCAGGGCATGGAGGGCTGCAGGGTCGTCGATATCTGCTGCTGCGGTCAGTCGACGCAGTTTCTTGCGCAGACGATGCAGGCGTTCGGACGCAAAGCTGAGCAGCGCGATCATTGCCGGGCCAGTCAAATGAATGGCGTGCAGCGATTCGAGCGCGGTCAGCAATATGCGTCCATAGTCAGGGGCAGCGAGCATCGCAATCGCCTGCGCGCGTGCCGCGTAACGGCGGTTGGTGATATCGCTTGCCAGCGCAGGCAACCTTGGTTCGTTGGGCAGGGCACACAGTACCGGATTGGCGATTTCGGTGAGCAGCACGTCGAGGTCGCGTGCCCGGCCCAGTTGCTTCATCAGTGCTGACAGCGGCGTGCGCAGCGACTCGGCAAGATGCTCTGGCAGTACCGGGCCGAAAAGCCGCAATGCGGCACGCAGTCGTCGCGTGGCGACACGCATCTGGTGAATGTACTCCGGGTCGTCACTGGAAAGCGCACCGCGATGATTTTGCTGCAGATGTTCAAGACAGGACAGCGCAATGCGGCGGAATGCTTCATACGGCGACATTGCCGCAGACAGAGCTACGGTTTCGGCCTTGAACGGCACGGACGGTGCACCGGTGTGCAAGCGATAGCCGCGCTCTGCCTTGGACAATACCGAGGGCGTCAGGGATACTCGTTGTGCGAGCTGCGTGGCGAGGCCAAAAATCGCATGCACCGGCGCGCCGGCAAGTTCCAGTTCCAGTTCGGAGATTGCTTCCCGGCGACCATTGGCGATTATCCAGCCGCGATCCAGAGTCAGCAGCACGGCTCCGCGAGCGGCAGAAAATTTCCAGGTGATGCGGCGGAAGCGGGTTTCGCAAATAGGCACGATGCGAGCCAGCAGCTTGGGTCGCTGCAGCCATTCGCGCACGGCAGATTGCTCAACGCATGAGAAGTCGAAATGTCCGGTGTAGGGAACTTCCCACTCCGGCCGGCTGCTCAGACCCGCTGCCGAATTTCCCGCAAGCTTGACGGTTTGCAGCCAGTCGCGCCCCTTGCGGCGCAGGCGCAGGGCGATGCCACGACGACGCAAAGAAAGATCCGTCGTGTCGTAATAGATATTGTCGAGAGTGTCAATATGGCGCTCGACCGCCTGTTTCAGCAGCGGGTGGCGCAGAAAACGCGACTGATGGCCTTCTGCCAGCGCAAGTTTGAGTTCGACTTCTTCAGCCATTGCCATTTAAGCGACGGAAAGCCTTCATTATCCATGATCCGTGCACAGAGGCTGCGGGATTGCTGTTGCGCTTAGCCTATTCGTAGCGCAGTGCTTCGATCGGCAGCAGGCGGGAGGCCTTTTTTGCCGGGTAGTATCCAAAAAATATGCCGACGGCACCGGCAAAGCCTGCCGCAAGTACGATCGAGCTGCCCGAGAGTTCGGTGCGCCAGCCAGCGAGTTCGGCAATCAGCATCGCGCCGCCGACACCGAGCAGGATACCGATGGCGCCGCCGATCAGGGACAGCGTGACAGCTTCGACCAGGAACTGGGTCAGGATGTCCCGGCTGCGGGCGCCGACCGCCATGCGCAGGCCTATTTCGCGCGTCCGCTCGGTGACCGAGACCAGCATGATATTCATGATGCCGATGCCGCCGACCAGCAGCGAAACGGAGGCCACCGCAGCGAGCAACAGCGTCATGACCTTCGACGATGCTTCCTGCGCCTGAAGAATCTCGGACAGATTGCGAACGAAAAAGTCATCGTCCTGCCCCTGCTGCAATCGGTGCCGCTGGCGCAGCAATTCGCGCATGCGCTGGTCGGCATCATTCATGTCGGCTCCCTGGCGCACCTTGACCATGATCGACGACACGCTGCGCGACTTGGCCTGCGCCGCACCGAGCACCCGCTTTCTGGCCGTGCTGATGGGCATCAGGATCAGGTCATCCTGATCCTGCCCGGTCATGCTCTGGCCTTTGCGGTCCAGTACGCCGATCACCGTCAGTGGTACCTTGCGCACGCGAATCACCTGATCGAGCGGGCTGGCATCGCCAAAAATGTTTTTCGCCACAGTCTGTCCGATAAGGACGACCTTGCCTGCACCGGACATCTCGGCCTGCTCAAAGCCGCGTCCTTCGACAATGGCCCATTCGCGCACCTCGAGGTAGTCCGGTGTGATGCCATAGAAGACGGTGGACCAGTTGGTGTTGCCGGAAACGACCTGCCCCGTGCCGCGCAGGGTGGGCGCTGCGGCCTGGATTTCCTCGATCTCGCGGCCAATGGCGTAGGCATCGTCTTCGAAGATGGTCGGCTGTGAGCCGGTGCCACCGCGAGCGCCGCCCGACGTCATTGAGCCGGATAGCACCATGATGATGTTGGAGCCGAGGCTGCGAATCTGGTCCTCCACTCGTGCCTGAGCGCCGCCGCCGACGGCGATCATGACAATTACGGCCGCGACGCCGATGATGATGCCGAGCATGGTCAGCGCCGAACGCATCTTGTTTACGCGCAGGGCGAGCAGCGCGATCCCGAGTGTCGCGGCGAAGTTCATGTCAGCAGCGTCGCAGCGTCGTTGGCGACGTTGGGCTTGTCTTCGATGACCTTGCCGTCGCGAAAGCTGATAATGCGTCCGGCGAAATGGGCGACGTCATGCTCATGGGTCACCAGGACAATGGTGATGCCTTCCCGGTTCAGTTGTTGCAGCAAGGCCATGATCTCGACGCTGGTACGCGAATCGAGCGCGCCGGTCGGTTCGTCGGCCAGCACCAGCTGGGGATCGTTCACCAGTGCCCGGGCGATGGCCACCCGCTGCTGCTGGCCGCCCGAGAGTTGTGCCGGATGATGGTCCATGCGCTCGGCCAGGCCGACTTGGGCCAAACGTTGTTCGGCGTGCCGTTTTCGCTCCGGCGGCGGCATTTCGCTATAGAGCAGGGGCAAGGCAACATTGTCCAGTGCCGACGTGCGGGCCAGCAGGTTGAAATGCTGGAAAACAAAGCCGAGCTTGCGATTGCGCACGCGTGCCAGTTCGTCGCCGGAAAGCTGCGAAACCTCCTGTCCGTCCAGCCAGTAACGCCCTCCGCTGGGATGGTCGAGACAGCCCAGCAGATTCATGAATGTGGATTTTCCCGAACCGGAAGGCCCCATGACGGCGACGAATTCGCCCGCCGCTATTTCAAGACTGACACCGCACAGGGCCGGCACTACATTGTTGCCCATCCGGTATTCCTTGGCGAGTTCCTCGACCCGGATCAGCGCTTCCGCCATGGCAAGCGATATCAGAACAGGCGCGGGCCTGGCATGCCGGAGGGCTTGGCGCCATTCGCCGTCTGCTGGCCGACGATCACTTCGCTGCCTTCCTTGATGTCGCCGGATACGATCTCCGTCATGCTGCCATCGGTGAGCCCCAGGCGAACATTGATCGCCTTCGGGCTGCCATCTTCGCCGATGATCCAGACTCGCCCGCCGCCACCGCCGCCACCGGCTCGCACTGCCTGAGCCTCGCTGGCAATTTCGTCATAAAGCTTTTTCTGCCCAGGGCTGAGGATGGCTGCCACCTTCTCGCGAATCTCGGCACGATTGCGTTCCTGCGCCTTGGTCTTTTCCGCATCTGGAAGATCGCGGGCCGCCCTGAACTTGTCCCGCATGCCGGCGAAGATGGCGTCGAGTTTGCCCTGCTGCTCGGTATCGAGCTTGAGTTCGGCAACCAGGCGCTCTCGCAACTGCCCAAAACCGCCGCCTCCGCCACTCCCACCGGTGCCCCCGGCAGAAGGCAGCGCCGACGATGCTCCGAAGGAAGTCCCCTGGGAAGGCAGTGCAGCCACCGCCTTCTTCTCGTCGGCTGCACCCGGCGGACGGAAGCGCAGTGCGGCGTTGGGCAGCTTGAGCGCCTTTTCCTTTTGCGCCGTGATGACGCGCACATTTGCCGTCATGCCCGGAAGCAAATTGAGTTCGGGATTGGCGGCGGAAACCACCACGGTGTAGGTAACGACATTGGACACCACGGTGGCTGCCTTCCGTACCTGCTTTACCTCACCCTCAAAGTTGCGACCGGGAAAGGCGTCGACGGTGAAGCTGGCCTTTTGTCCGACGCGGATGCGCCCGACATCGGCCTCGTCGATCGAGGTTTCCACCTGCATGTCGGTCAGGTTCTTGGCGATCACGAACAGTTCGGGCGATTGCAGGCTCGCCGCTACGGTCTGTCCCGGCTCGATGCTGCGCTTGACGACGATGCCATCGACCGGGGCCTTGATGGCCGTGCGCTCGAGGTCGATGCGGGCCTGCGCCAGTTGCGCTTCACGCTGGCGCACCTGCGCCTCGCTGTTCTTTGCTTGCGATTCCGCTACCTGCAAGGAGGCGCGTCCGGCGTCAAATACACTCTGCGCCTTGTCCCGTTCTGCGGAGGAGATGAAGTTCTTTTCCACCAGCAGTTTCTTGCGGTCATAGTCACGCTGAAAGTCGGCCAGGTTGGCCTTGGCGCGCAGCACTTCGGCTTGTTGTACTCCTTGTGCGGCACGCGCGGCTTCGACATCCGCCTCCGCCTGCCGCAAGCGGTATTGGAAGGTTTCCGGATCAATACGGGCGATCAGCTGGTTTTCTTTCACCGGCGAGTTGAAGTCGACAAGAATCTCCTTGATCTGCCCGGAGACCTGTGAACCGACTTGAACCGAGACCACCGGATTCAGTGTCCCGGTTGCGGAGACGGCCGCCGTGAGCGGACCGGATTCTGTTTTCGCGGTCTTGAATTTCGGCGTGTCGGTGCTGCGGTCCCAGGTTCGCCATGCGGCGTAGCCCCCAAGGCCAAGTACAAGAGGGGCTGCCAGAAACATGATGAGGAAACGTTTATTCATGCGTCGATTTTAGCCGAGGTGGGCAAGAGATCCATAACCGGGCTTGCAAGCAAATGTTACAAATCTCCGCCCGAGCCAGGCTATGGGCTCAGTGACCGACGGGAGTTCGACGTGAATACCGCCATTGTCGCGAGGGTTGTGATCGGCACGCGACGAGAGTAACGTTCAGCGCGTGGGACAAGGCCGACGACTGCGGCACCCTATTCCGGACGGAGGAGAAGGAATGAACTGGATGACAAGCGGCATGACGGCGGTGATGGTTGCGAGCGTATTGATCCTGGGCGGATGTGCGACGGACCTGACCTCCAGCGTTCACCCTGACAAGGTGGTCTATCACATCAATGATTCAACGAACGCCATGGCGGCGCTACGCAACGTCGGCAATCATCTCGACGTCAATCCGCAGGCGCAGATTGTGGTGGTCACGCATGCCCTCGGTGTGGACTTCCTGATGGACGGCGCCAGGGACAAGAACGGCAACCCATACAACGTCACCGTGGAGGCGCTGGTCGAGCGCGGCGTGACCTTCGACGTGTGCGAGATAACCCTCAAGAGCCGCAAGCTGGAACGCAAGCAGTTCATAGCGGAGTCCAGGTTTGTGCCCTCAGGTGTCGCCGAAATCGGCAAGCTGCAGGCGCGCGGCGGCTTCGCCTACATCAAGCCTTGAACTGAACCGCGACGACGCCAGGCGCTCGTCGCATCGCGTCACCTAGCGGGCGCGTCGCGACTGGCCCCTTTCAAGTGCCGGCATAGCCCGCATTGCCCTGTACCCCCAACAGTTTTGGCTGATTGAGTTTGCGCGGCGTGATGGTCTTCTTGTCGCGCAGGTAACGTGCCACGACGTCCCACACCGGCTCGCCTTGGGCGCCCTCGGCGACCGGAGCCCAGCCGGCGACCTTGTACTTCTTGCCGGCGTCGAGGGGCTTGTCTTTCAGGCGCATGTCGGTGATGCGGCTGCCCATCTTTGCTCCCGGCGTGCAGGTGTATTGCAAGCCGCCGACGCGCACCATGTCGCCGCCCTGCTGGTAATAGGGGTCGGGATTGAACGAGTTGTCGCACACATCCTCGAGAATGGTCTTGATCTGCTCGCCACTCATCTCGGTGAGTGTCGCGTAGGGATAAGTGATGGCGGTCTGGTCCATCAGGTGCTCGAAGGTAATGGCCTGGCCGGGCAGGATGGTCGTGCCCCAGCGGAAACCCGGGGAGAAGCCGATGTCGGCGCCTTGCACTTCCATGATGGCATCGAGAATCAGCTGGTCCCAACTGCCGGTGAAGTTGCCGCGCCGGTAGAGCAGGCCCTCCGAGACGGCGAGCTTTTCTTCCAGCTTGGACTTGTGCGGAGCCCGCACCTTGTCAATCAGCGCAGACATGTCGGCGTCGGCTGGCAGCAGGTTGGAGAAGATCGGCATGAGCTTGTAGCGGAAATCCTGAACCTTCCCGCCGCGTACGTCGAAATCGAGCACGGCAAGGAATTTTCCATTGGATCCTGCATTGGTCACCAGCGTCTGGCCGCCGGCGTTTTTCACCGTGACCGGCTGCGGTACGCCGTCATGCGTGTGGCCGCCAAAAATGGCGTCTATGCCGGTGACCCGGGTGGCCATCTTGAGATCGACGTCCATGCCGTTGTGCGAGAGCAGGACGACTACTTTCGCGCCCTTGGCGCGCACCTCGTCAACCATCTTCTGCAGGTTCTCGTCCTGGATGCCGAAAGTCCAGTCGGCCATCATCCAGCGCGGGTTGGCGATCGGCGTGTAGGGAAAGGCCTGCCCGATCACGGCGACTTGAACGCCATTCATCTCGCGCATCGCATAGGGCGGGAACACCTGATCGCCGAAGTCGGTGGTCTTGATGTTCTGGGCCAGAAACTCGATCTTGCCTTTCAAATCCTTGTCGACAATTTCCTGCACGCGCTTGTCGCCCAGCGTGAATTCCCAGTGCGCGGACATCATGTCCACTCCGAGCAGCTTGCAGGCATCGACCATGTCCTGCCCCTTGCTCCACAAGGCGGTGGCAGAGCCCTGCCAGGTATCGCCACCGTCGAGCAACAGCGCCCCCGGGCGCTGCGCACGCATGCGCTTTACCAGAGTCGCCAAATGCGCGAAGCCGCCGACCTTGCCGTAGGTTTTTGCCGCCTGGGCGAAATCCAGATAAGTAAATGCGTACGCCTCCCGCGTGCCGGGCTTGATGTTGAAGGCCTTCAGCAGGTGCTCGCCGACCAGATGCGGTGCTTTGCCCAGTGCCGTCCCGAGGCCGACATTGACGTTCGGTTCGCGAAACCAGATCGGCAACAGCTGGGCGTGGCAGTCGGTAAAGTGCATGAAATGCACGTTGCCGAACCTGGGCGCGTCGTAAAACGCGTCGGCGTTTCCTGCTGCGAGCAGTGGACGGGCGTCGAGTGCGGCGCCGGCTACCGAGGCGGCGGCGAGCATCTGAAGGAATTCGCGGCGGTTCATCGAGGACATGGGAGTCTCCCTGGGGATTAAAAAAGGCCTGGCGGTGGCCAGGCCTTTTTGTCGAAGGACAGCTTACTTATTGACCGGCGACTCTGGGTCCAGCAATAGCGCCACCAGGTCCCTGATTTGCTGTTCCTTCAGCGCGCCGATATGGCCGAAGCGCGGCATCTCCGAGCAGAGGTTATAGGACTTGGCGTTGTAGATTTTGCTGAAGACATACTTCTGGATGTCCTCCGTGTTGCCGCGCAGCTTGCCGAACTGGAACAGGCTGGGGCCAACGGTGCCGAAGGAGGTTTCCTTGGGCGTGATCTGGTGGCAGTTGTAGCAGTTGCCACCAACCGGCAGGCCGGGCGCGTCAGACCAGGTGAAGCCGACGCCGGACTGGGCGATCTTCTCACCCGACTTCCAATCGCCCAGCAGCTTGCCGTCTGCCGGATACTTGACCGCGTTCATTTGGTCGGCTTCCAACTGCTTGGAAATGGTTTCCGGTGGCTTGTTGCCGGTGCGATTGCAGATGGCCTGCAGGCCGTCTGCGGAAATGCGATCGGCCGTGGCCTGTCCCTTCGTGACGAAATCCAGCTTCATCATGGACAAGGCCCTGGCGCGGTGGTCGCCGTCGGCGTGGGCAACGGGCATGGCGGCGACCAGGGTGACCATGGCGGCCGCGAGAATCGAGAAGCGTGCGGTAGTGTTCATGTTGTCTCCCTTGTTAGCGCTTGATGCCCAGACCTTTGTACATCTGGCCGTTGGCATTGGCCGTCATGTAGGTCAGCAGGGCGGTGACGGTGTCGGATGCGTATTTCGGTTGCGGGAAACGCTGCTGGCGGAAACAGTCGCCCATGCGCCACTGGTGGGTTAGCATCACGCCACCGGTCATGCGGTAGCCGGGCCAACCCAGTACGGCAGTTAGGGCTCCCTGAGGAGTGCTGAGGTTGGGCAGATTCTGCATGCGGATACGCTTGCCGTCGGTGCCGTGGCAGGTATTGCAGGAGAAGTCATACGGACCGGCGCGGTAAGCCACGACCTCCTTGCCGATCTCATAGACATCCCTGACGTGCGGGTCCTTGAGCGGGACGGCGATTTTCATGTCTTTCGACTGTCCGGCGACGTAGGTGACCAGCGAAGTCTGCTCCGGTGTGTACTCTCCGCTGGCGAAGGGGTTCCTGGCCAGATCGTCGAACTTGAAACCCTGCTTCTCGACCATGCACCAGACGATGCGTCGCTCCGCGTCCATGACCTTGCCGGCATCGGAAAAGTAGCGTGGCATCTGCACATAGGCACCCTTGACGACGCCGACACCGAGGCCGAGATCACAACTCTCGGCGAGCGATACCTTCTTCGGGCCGCGCTTGGTCTTCCAGAATTCCTCGCCCTTCACTTCGAACAGTTCAGCCGGGTTGCCCTCCTGTTCCATTTGGGTGCGGAACTTTTCAAACTCGAGCGTGGCCGCATCTTTCTGTTCGACCGGCGCTGCAGCAGAGGGCTTGGCCGCCTTCTTGTCCTGGGCGCTTGCCGGCTGAATGGCCAGGGCCAGCATTGCGACAACTGCGATGCGATATATCATGATCTCTCCTCCAGGGTCCTTGCTGCCGGTCTTGACCGCCGGCTTCTGCGGGGTAACGGATAGGGTCAGGCAACGGCGACTTCGTCAGTCCTCTTTTCACCCTTGTTGTCTACCCAGTTGACGACGACCTTGTCACCAACCTTGGCGCCTTTGACCTTGAAGCCAAAGACCGGGTTGCGTGACACGGAAGTGCCGATGTGACCATCGATTACTTTCTTGCCGCCGACCTCGACAGTCATGGACTGGATGAAATGGGCGGGGACTGTGTTGCCTGCGGCATCCTTGCGCTGGCCGGTTTCCATCGCGTGGGCCATCAGGATGCGAACTTCTGCGACATCGCCCTTCATGCTTGCGCGAATCTTCATCGGATCTGCCATGGTGTGTTCCTTTCTAGTTGCGGAAGCTGCGCTTAACGCCGCTGTCCGCAAGAGGTAAGCGTCCCCGCCTTCTGCGGAGACATAAAGCTGGCCTTAGCCTGCACTGGGTTGTGTTTCCGTGTTTGGTAGGATCAGCCGCCGCAGCCGCCGACGGTGACCTTGACTTCCTTTTGCGCGGTATAGAACTTGCCGTCGGCCTTGGCTACCGCCTTTACCATGGATGTCTGGCTCAGCTTGAGGCGTGCCGAAACGTCTGGCACCGCGCCGTTGGCAAAATCAAACTGGGCAGAAAGGGGGGATGGATTCTTGTCGACCAGAATCGCAATCGAACTGGTATTTGGAATATTGCTCACGACGTCTACCGGCACCACTGCGCCGTTTTCGGCGATATCCGGAACCTTGAGGATCAGATCCTTGCTGTCGGAGGGTGCTGCGACCCCGAGACCCTTGAGGGCTCCGACAGTATCGTGAGCCTCGAAGGCGGCCTTGTTCCATTCGGCGGCCAGTACCTGCGTCGGGCGCAAGGCGCCGGCGGCAATCAGGCCGGCCAGCACGCCGCTGGCAGTAGCGCTTTTCAGTACCGTTCTGCGGGTTGTATTCATGGGATTGCTTCCTCCTCTGGTCGATTTATAAATATTCAAGTCTATATCTTTGAAACTATCATGGCGTATTGTTTCCCGCTTTATCCCGTTTGGCAAATCACCAGAGATAATGAGGAAATCAACCAACCTGATTCAAGGACATGATTCGGATCAAAGCTCGACCTGGGTGCCGAGTTCAACGACGCGGTTGGTCGGGAGCTTGAAGAAGTCGGTTGCGGTATCCGCGTTGCGGAACATCCATGTGAACAGGATCTGGCGCCACAGGGTCATGGCCGGCACGCGGTTGGGGACGATGGTTTCGCGGCCGAGGAAGAACGAGGTTTCCATCATCTCAATCGGCGCCATGCCGTGCTCGCCGCACAGTTCCAGCGCCAGCGGGATGTTCGGGTCGTCCTTGAAGCCGTAATTCAGGATGACGCGGTAGAAGCCCTCGCTAAGCGGATCGACAAGGATGCGATCGGTCTCCTCGACATGGGGAATGTCCTGCATGTTGACGTTGAGCAGGATGACCCGCTCGTGCAGCACCTTGTTGTGCAGCATGTTGTGCAGCATTGCCCGCGGCACGCCATCGGGGCGCGTGGTCATGAAGATGCCGGTGCCGGCCACGCGATGCGGTCCGCCATACTGCAGGCTGGAGATAAAGGCATCAAGCGGAATCGAATCCAGCTGAAGCCTCTCGTAGAGCAGGGTACGGCCGCGCTTCCAGGTTGCAAACAAGGTGAATATGCCTAAGCCGAGCGCCAGCGGGAACCAGCCCCCGTCAAGCACCTTGACCAGGTTGGCAGAGAAGAACGCAAAGTCGACCACAATGAAAAGTGCCAGGAAGAGCCCGGCCTGCAACCAGTTCCAGTTCCACAGGGCACGCACCACGACAAAGGCGAGCAAGGTGTCGATCATCATGGTCAGGGTGACGGCGATACCATAGGCGGAGGCCAGGTTCGACGATGACTTGAAGCCGAGCACCAGTATGACGACGGCCAGCAGCAGCAGCCAGTTGATGTTGGGGATGTAGATCTGCCCCTTTTCGCGCTCCGAGGTGAACCTGACCTGGATTCGGGGACAGTAGCCAAGCTGCATGGCCTGGCTGGTGAGCGAGAACGCGCCGGAAATAACTGCCTGCGAGGCGATGACCGTGGCAGCGGTAGCCAATCCGACCATCGGATACAGCAATTCATCCGGAACCAACATGAAGAACGGGTTTTTTACCGCGGCCGGATTGTCAAGGATCAGCGCGCCTTGTCCCAGGTAGTTCAGGTACAGGCAGGGAAAGACATATCCGAGCCAGGCCCACTTGATCGGCCGTCGGCCGAAGTGACCCATGTCGGCGTACAGCGCTTCGCCTCCGGTGATCGCCAGCACCACCGCGCCCAGGGCGAGATAGCCGTGCGAGCGGTTCTCCAGGAAGAAATGCACCGCGTACCACGGGTTGATTGCGGCGATTACGGCGGGGTGCTTCAGGACGTGCCAGGCTCCAAGCACGCCAAGCGTGCCGAACCAGAACAGCATTACGGGGCCGAACAAGGCGCCGATGCTGGCTGTTCCTCTCGGCTGAAAAAAGAACAGGCCGCAGAGGACAAACACGGTGATGGGTACGACATAGGGTTTGAACATCGGTGTGGCGACTTCCAGGCCTTCGACGGCAGAAAGTACCGACATGGCGGGTGTGATCACTGCGTCACCGTAGAACAGACCCGCGCCGAATATCCCCAGGATCGACATCAGCCACAACATTCCCGGTCCCGCGCCGCGGGTGCGCAATGCCAGTGAAGTCAGCGCCATTATTCCGCCCTCGCCACGGTTGTCGGCGCGGGTGATGAACATCACATATTTGAGCGAAACCGTGATGGTCAGCGCCCAGAAAATCAGCGAAAGAATGCCCAGCAGATTGTCCGGCGATACGGCCACGGCATGCGGGCCGTTAAAGACTTCCTTCATGGTGTAAAGCGGGCTGGTGCCGATATCGCCGTAAACTACGCCCATGGCTGCCACGGCAATAGCGGCGAGGCGTGGATTTGACGTGTGGCCGGTATTGTTGCTCTGCACCATTAAAAGATTATAGGCGTATTGCGAGTCGCGCGTTGTGCTTCGAGAACTCAGACTTTAGCCATAAGGAAGATGCCCGCTGCAGGCGCGGATTTCCGGCCAGGTGAAAGTCCTTACCCGGATTGAGATCGCAACAGCATGCGCGCTGGAGATTGTGGGACGGTCAAGTTTGTCGGATAATGCGCGCCTCGCGCAGAACGTTGTCCAGTGCTGCGACATCCCAGGCCGGGGTGACGGAATCGGTAGACGTAGCGGTCTCAAACACCGCCGCCGCAAGGCATGGGGATTCGACTTCCCCCCCCGGCACCAAGACATTTGCAAAACACGTGGAGCAAGACTGGCAATCCAGTCTTGTGGCAGGAGAAAAGCGGGTATTCCGGATTACACTTGACCCTTGGTGCACCTTTTTATGCCGGGGCACATTCTCAGTCTTCGCGGAGGGTATGTTGTGATTTCGCCGAATGCCGGAGTTTCATTGACCATCCTGCGGGCGTTGCCGATCTTCGAGATGCTCGACGACGAGAGTCTCAAGCCGCTGACCCGAGTCGCAATGCTGCGCCAGATTCCGCGGCATACCGTGGTGCTGCATGACGGCGACAGTACCGATAACATCTACTTTGTCTTGTCGGGTGCCTTGAAGGTGCAGATCAGCGACGAGGAGGGGCGCGAGGTCATCCTCTCCATGCTCGGGCCGGGGGAACTGTTTGGGGAAATGGGAGTGCTCGACGACCATCCGCGTTCGGCGACCGTGTTGGCGGTCGAGCCGAGCGAAGTCGTGGTGATCGGCAAGGCGGATTTCAAGCAGTGCCTGGTGGAAAATCCAGACGTTTCCCTTTTCATCATGCGCAATCTGACCAAGCGCTTGCGTCTGGCCGATCGCAACATAGAGAGCCTCGCCCTGCTCGACGTTTATGGGCGCGTTGCGCGCTTGCTGCTCGAGGCAGCAGAGACGGTGGATGGTCGCAAGGTGGTGACGCACAAACTCACCAAGCAGGATATCGCCAAGATGATAGGTGCTTCGCGCGAGATGGTCAGTCGCGTGATGCGCGATCTTCTCGCGCAAGGGCTGATCCAGGAGAGGGATGGGCAGTTGATTCTGGTCGATCTCGAGGCGTTCAAACGGCATGGTGACGTCGATGCAACACTTTGAGCATCACAGGCTTCTGCATCGGCTGACGCTGGCGGATCAGGGATAGCGCCCTGCTACTATTCGCGGCGGTCGCCGTAAAGGCGGCTGCTTGTTGCCTGAATCGCGACAATCAAACTGCCGCAAAGCCATTCCCGTCATCCTGATGCCTTTAACACTCGCCGATTTCGACTACGCGCTGCCGCCGGAACTTGTTGCCCAGGCGCCTTTGCCTCAGCGCTCGGCGAGTCGCCTGTTGGTGGTCGACGGCCACCGGCACGAGGACGCTCATTTCCTTGATTTGCCGCAGTGGCTGCGTGCGGGTGATCTTCTCGTCATGAACGACAGCAGGGTCCTGCATGCCCGCCTGTTGGGGCGCAAGGACAGCGGAGGGCAGGTCGAAATCCTGGTCGAACGCCTGGTCGATCACAGCGTCGTGCTGGCACAGGTGCGGGCGAGCAAATCACCGCAGTCGGGCAGTCGCCTGTGGCTCGAAGATGCGCTCGATGTCGAGGTGCTGGGGCGCGAAGGCGAGTTCTATCGGCTGCGGTTTCCGGGCGATGCTGCCGAGTTGGTCGAGCGTCATGGCCGACTACCGCTGCCGCCCTATATCGAGCGCAAGGCAGGGGCTCCTGATGAGGAGCGCTACCAGACGGTGTATGCGCGGGAGAAGGGCTCGGTGGCTGCACCTACCGCCGGTTTGCACTTTGACCAGGACGTGCTTGCGAACTTGCGCGAAATCGGTGTCGGTATCGCCTACGTTACCTTGCACGTAGGTGCCGGAACCTTTCAGCCGGTGCGGGTAAACGATCTGGCGGAGCATCGCATGCATATCGAGCGCTATGTGCTGCCGCAGGTGACGGCAGATGCAATCGCCGCCACCCAGGCGCGCGGCGGACGCATCGTGGCGGTCGGCACTACTTCCTTGCGCGTACTGGAATCTGCGGCGCAGGAAGGGGATTTGAAGGTCGGCGCTGCCGACGCGCCGAAGGAAGTCCCCTGGCGGGAGACGGCTCTGTTCGTTACTCCCGGCTTCGAGTTTCGCGTGGCAGATATGCTGATCACCAATTTCCACCTTCCAAAATCCACTCTGCTGATGCTGGTCTCGGCTTTTGGCGGACTTGATCAAATTCGCTCGGCCTATGCCCATGCGATATCCGCCCGCTATCGTTTCTTCAGTTACGGAGATGCCATGTTGCTGCACAGAAGTCGGCCGCAATGAAGTTCGAACTGCTAGCCACTGACGGCGCGGCACGGAGAGGAACATTGACGCTGGCTCACGGGACCGCGCCAACGCCGACTTTCATGCCGGTTGGTACCTACGGAACGGTCAAGGCCATGAGCCCGGACGAGTTGGTCGGTATCGGCGCCTCCATCGTCCTTGGCAACACCTTTCATCTCTGGCTGCGGCCGGGGCTGGAAGTGATCGCGGCACACGGTGGCCTGCATCGCTTCATGGGCTGGAGCGGGCCGATCCTGACCGATTCGGGAGGCTTCCAGGTGTTTTCGCTGGGTGATCTGCGCAAGATCAGCGAGGAGGGCGTCAGGTTCGCCTCTCCGATCAATGGCGACCGGCTGTTTCTGACGCCGGAAGAGTCGATGCGCATTCAGCATGTACTCAATTCCGATGTAGTGATGATCTTCGACGAATGCACGCCCTATCCGGCGGATGAGCGTGAGGCAGCCGATTCAATGCGCCTCAGCTTGCGCTGGGCGCAGCGCTCGCGCGATGAGCATGATCGGCTGGAAAATTCAAACGCCCTGTTTGGCATCGTGCAGGGCGGCATGCATGAAGCGCTGCGCGACGAATCGCTGG
The DNA here is from genome assembly GCA_026399475.1 of Rhodocyclales bacterium. GTDB lineage: Bacteria > Pseudomonadota > Gammaproteobacteria > Burkholderiales > Rhodocyclaceae > Sulfuritalea. The sequence continues at coordinate 110,245 of JAPLQY010000086.1, read as the reverse complement.
CGGCACTGGTCGATATCGGGTTCCACGGGTTTGCCATCGGCGGCCTGTCGGTGGGCGAACCCAAGGAGGAAATGTCGCGCATCCTCGCCCACACCGCACCGCGCCTGCCGCATGACAAGCCGCGCTACCTGATGGGTGTCGGCACGCCGGAGGATCTTGTCTACGCGGTGGAGCAGGGCATCGACATGTTCGACTGCGTCATGCCGACACGCAATGCACGCAACGGATGGCTGTTTACCCGTCACGGCGACGTGAAGATCAAGAACGCCCAGCACAAGAGCGATACCCGTTCGCTGGACGAAAGCTGCGGTTGCTACACCTGCCGCAATTTTACGCGGGCCTACCTGCATCATCTGCATCGCATCGGCGAGATTCTGGGTGCGCGACTGAATACCATCCACAACCTGTTCTATTACCAGACCCTGATGGCGGAAATGCGTGCCGCCATCGAGCAGGGCGACTTTGCCGGGTTCAGGCTTCGCTTTAACCGGGGACGGACAGGCGAGCAGGTATAATTCGCCGGTTATGTTCGACATTCCTGGAGACTCACAGTGCTGATTTCAAATGCTTACGCGCAGGCGGCCGGTGCCGCCGCCGATCCGATGGGTGGCCTGATGGGCATGTTGCCGATCCTGCTGATGTTTATCGTGCTGTGGTTCGTCATGATCCGGCCGCAGATGAAGAAGGCCAAGGAACAACAGAAAATGGTCAGCGAGCTGGCCAAGGGCGATGAAGTGATCACTCAGGGCGGTATTGCCGGTCGCATTGCCAAGGTGGGCGAAAACTACCTCAGCCTCGAAGTAGCCGAAGGCAAGGATGGCGCGGTGGTGATTACCGTGCAGAAGAGCGCCGTGGGTGCGTTGCTGCCCAAGGGTACTTTAAAGAACCTGTGAAACGTGAAATGTGAAATGTGAAACGGGAAGGCATGGCGCCCGCTGTTTCTTGCGTTTCACTTTTCACTTTTCACGTTTCACCTTTCACGGCTTAACAAATGAATCGCTATCCTCTCTGGAAAAACATTACGGTGTTGATCGCCGTGGTGCTTGGACTGCTCTACACCCTGCCCAACTTTTTCGGCGAAGCGCCGGCCGTGCAGGTGGCCAGTGTCAAGTCGACGCATAAAGTTGACGCCAAGCTGATGGCCCAGGTCGGGGAGGCACTCAAGGCTGCCTCCGTCGTCCCGCAGGGCATCGTCCTCGACCTGAATAGCGTGCGCGTGCGGCTGGTCGACACCGATACCCAGATCAAGGCAAAGGACGTCATCGAGAAGGCGCTCAATCCAGTGGCGGACGATGCGACCTATAGCGTGGCGCTGAATCTGGTGTCGAATTCGCCCAATTGGCTGAGTGGTATTCACGCCCTGCCGATGTATCTTGGCCTCGATCTGCGCGGCGGCGTGCATTTCCTGTTGCAGGTGGACATGAAGGGCGCGCTGACCAAGCGTCTCGATTCGATCAGCGCCGACTTGCGCAGCCTGATGCGCGACAAGAACATTCGTCATGGCGGCATCAGCCGCGAAGGACAGAGCCTGGCGATCCGTTTCCGCGAGGCGGAAACGCGCGAAAAAGCGCGCGGCGCCATGACGGACAACCAACCCGATCTCCTGCTGGTCGATGCCCAGGATGGTGCGGATCTCAAGCTGGTGGCAACGCTCAAGCCCGAGGCGCAGAAACGGATTCAGGAATTCGCGGTCAAGCAGAACATTACCACCTTGCATAATCGCATCAACGAACTCGGGGTGGCGGAGCCGGTCATTCAGCAGCAGGGTGCGGATCGCATCGTGGTGCAGTTGCCAGGGGTGCAGGACACGGCGAAGGCCAAGGACATTCTCGGCCGCACCGCGACGCTGGAAGTGCGCATGGTCGATGACGAAGCCAGCGCCAATGCTGGAGTCATGGAACAGGCAGCCCGCGGCCAGCCACCTGCCGGTACTGAATATTATGTCGAGCGCGGTGGACGCGGGTTGCTGGTCAAGAAGCAAGTGGTGCTGACCGGCGAGCGCTTGACCGATGCCCAGCCAGGCTTCGACAACCAGACCCATGAGGCTGCCGTGCACTTGTCCCTTGATTCAGCCGGGGCGCGTATTTTCAAGGACGTTACACGCGAGAGCGTAGGCAAGCGCATGGCGATTCTGCTGATCGAGAAGGGCAAGGGCGAGGTGGTCACTGCTCCGGTCATCCGCAGCGAGATCGGCGGTGGACGCGTCCAGATTTCCGGTCGCATGAGCACCATGGAAGCCAACGATGTAGCTCTGCTGCTAAGGGCCGGGTCACTGGCGGCGCCGATGGAAATCATCGAGGAACGCACCATCGGCCCCAGTCTTGGCGCCGACAACATCGCCAAGGGCTTCAACTCGACGCTATGGGGCTTTGCCGCCATTGCCGCCTTCATGATGGCCTACTATCTGCTGTTCGGCCTGGTTTCGGTTGTGGCGCTGTCGGCCAACATGCTGCTGCTGGTGGCCCTGCTGTCGCTGCTGCAGGCCACCCTGACCTTGCCAGGTATTGCCGCCATCGCACTGGCGCTGGGCATGGCCATCGACTCGAACGTGCTGATCAACGAACGCGTACGCGAGGAATTGCGCAACGGCAGCACGCCGCAGGCCGCCATTACGGCCGGCTACGAGCGCGCCTGGGCGACGATTCTCGATTCCAACGTGACCACGCTGATCGTCGGCGTTGCTCTGCTGATTTTTGGTTCCGGTCCAGTCCGCGGCTTCGCTGTGGTGCATTGCCTCGGCATTCTGACCTCGCTGTTCAGTTCCGTGGTTCTGTCGCGCGCCGTGGTCAATTTGATCTACGGCCGTCGCCGCAAGCTCGACAGTCTCAGCATCGGTCAGGTGTGGAAACCCGGCCTCAGCACCAAAGGGGCATAAATATGGCCCCCACGCTCACTTCGTTCGCTGCCCCCACAGGGGGCTCTGCCGCCCTCGGGACGGCCCTTCGGGAGGCATAATGGAATTCTTCCGCATCAGAAAAGATATCCCGTTCATGCGCCATGCGCTGGTGTTCAACGTCATATCGTTGGTCACCTTCCTGCTGGCGGTGTTTTTCCTGGTCAACAAGGGACTTCACTTTTCCATCGAGTTCACCGGCGGCACCCTGCTCGAAGCGAGTTATGCCCAGGCGCCCGATCTCGACAAACTGCGCAAGCAGATGGAGGCGGACGGATTTACCGATACTCAGGTGCAGAATTTCGGCACCTCGCGCGACGTGTTGATCCGCGTGCCCTTGTCGAAAGATGCGGAGACTTCCAAAGTGGGCGAGCGCGTCATGGCCTCGCTGACCAAGGTTGGTGCTGACGGTGCCGTGAGTGCCGCCCCCACTTTGAAGCGCGTCGAGTTCGTCGGTCCGCAGGTCGGCAAGGAACTGGCGTCCGACGGGGCGTTGGCGTTGCTGCTGGTCGTATGCGGCATCGTGCTGTATCTGGCGATGCGTTTTGAATGGCGTTTCGCCATTTCGGCCATTATCGCCAACCTGCATGACGTGGTGATCATCCTTGGCTTCTTCTCACTGTTCCAGTGGGAGTTTTCCCTGCCTGTACTGGCAGCTGTATTGGCCGTGCTGGGTTATTCGGTCAACGAGTCGGTGGTGGTGTTCGATCGCGTGCGCGAAACCTTCAAGAAGAAGCGTGGTTTGACGACGCCGCAGGTACTGGATCACGCGATCACCAGCACGATTTCGCGCACCATCATCACCCACGGCTGCACGCAGATGATGGTGACCTCGATGCTCATTTTTGGTGGTCCGGCGCTGCACTATTTTGCGTTGGCTCTGACGATCGGCATCCTGTTCGGCATCTACTCTTCGGTTCTCGTCGCCAGCCCCCTGGTCATGTGGATGGGCGTGTCCCGCGAGCAGTTCATCCAGGTCAAGGTCGAGAAGCAGGAAGCCGTAGTCTGATGCAGCGCTTCCGCCTGTGGGACCTGCCGATCAGGATCTTCCACTGGGCCTTGGCGTTGTGCGTGATTGTGTCTTTCATCACGGTGAACATCGGCGGCAACGCCATGGTTTGGCACGGGCGCAGCGGCGTGACGGTCGTCGGTCTTCTGGTGTTTCGACTGGTGTGGGGAGTCGCCGGCTCGACCTATGCCCGCTTTGCCCAGTTCGTGCACGGGCCGGACGCCATCAAGGCCTATCTGCGCGGGCAGTGGCAGGGCGCGGGACACAACCCGCTCGGCGCGCTGTCGGTGCTGGCGATGCTTGGCGTGCTTGCGCTACTGGTGGCGACCGGACTGTTTGCCAACGATGACATCGCTTTCGAGGGACCGTTGTATGCCCTGGTCGGCAAGGAATTCTCGGATCGGGTGGCGGGCATCCATCGCCTCATCGAGCCGCTGATCATGCTGCTGGTGTTCGCCCATGTGGCGGCCATCGTGTTTTACACGAAAGTCAAAAATCAGGACCTGGTAAGGCCGATGATTACGGGCTGGAAGGCTGGTGCCGGCGAAACGGCGAAAGGCGGCGGCGCGATTGCCTTCTGCATCGCACTGGCGATTGCCCTGCTGGCGGCTTATGGAGCCAGTGGCACCTGGATTCCTCCCGCCCCTGCGCCGGCCGCGGCGCCCAGCTTCTAAAGCGAAACGGCCACCCGCGAGTGGCCGTTTCAGACCTTTCCGGTGTTGACGAATTACTTCTTGTCTTCCTTGCGGAACTCGTCGTGGCAGCCCTTGCAGCTCTTGCCCAGGTTGCCGAACTGGGCCTTGACCGCAGTTGCGTCTCCGGCGGCGGCAACCTTGGCCATTTCGTTGGCTTCCTTGTTATAGGCGGTTCCGACTTCCTTCAACTTGGCGGCATTGGTGAAGTATTCAGGCTTCACATTGGTGTCGCGCCAGCCCTTGCCAGTGTCTGTGCCCGGCTGGAAGAGAATGCCTGAGCCGGAGTTGGCGAGGGCCTGAATGACGTTGGCCGCTTGAACAACCTGATCCTTGTTGTAGGTGCCGTCGATGTTGGCCTTGATGCGGCCCATGTTCCAGCCCAGGGTCTGCATCCCTGACTGGCGCCAGCGAATCTGGTCTTCGGGTTTGCCGATGGCCTGGGCCAGAGCCGCGGTGGAAAGGCCGAGAGCAAGAGTTGCAATGGCGATTTTCTTGAATTTCATGGAAGCTCCTTGTGCTGTCGAGGGAATACCGGTGAGTACCGGCATGAAGTATACGATTGGCGTTCTGGAATTATTCCGTCCGCAACCAACAAACTTGCATCACCCATGATGCTCCGCGAGCCCGGCTATTCAATCCCGGTAGCGAAGACGTGCTTGACGCGCAGAAGTCCCTTGCCCTCGGTCGCCAGTGCCAGAAGGCGATCTATATTGGGGTGTTTTCCAGGATTCTGGCGGGCGTCCTCGGTATGCTCGGCATAGAGTTCCAGCCCTTTCCTGGCGGCTTCCACGGTGATGGCGCCGTAGATTTGCCCGAGATGGTTATAGATTGAAAGCGAGCCGGCTTGTCCCGGCTTGTTCTCTATCGTGGCGGCGACAGCATCATCGCTATCGATCAACTGGACTGCCTTGAGGTGCGAGATGCGCGGCAGTTGTTTAAGGTTATCGGCGAAAGTCATTTCAAATTTTCTTGGCCAATTCAGCCGCCTTGCCGATGTAGGAAGCCGGGGTCATGTCGAGCAGACGCCGGCGGTCGACCTCGGGCAACGGCAGTTTTGCTATGAATTGGCGCAAGGGGTCTTTCTCGATACCCTTGCCACGCGTCAATTCCTTGAGCTGTTCGTAGGGGTTCGGCACGCCGAAGCGACGCATCACTGTTTGTACCGGCTCGGCCAGTACCTCCCACGCATCGTCGAGGTCTTCGGCGAGGCGCTGTGGGTTGGCTTCGAGTTTGTTCAGTCCGCGCAGGGTCGAATCGAAGGCGAGCAGCGTATAGCCGAAGGCCACGCCCATGTTGCGCAGCACGGTGGAATCGGTAAGGTCGCGTTGCAGACGGGAAATCGGCAGCTTTTCTGCCAGGTGACGAAGCACCGCGTTGGCCAGACCGAGATTGCCTTCAGAGTTTTCGAAGTCGATCGGATTGACCTTGTGCGGCATGGTCGACGAGCCGATTTCGCCTTCCTTTAGCTTTTGTTTGAAATAGCCCAGCGAAATGTACTGCCAGATGTCGCGGTCGGCGTCGATCAGGATAGTGTTGGTGCGAGCCATGGCATCGAACAGTTCGGCCATCGCATCGTGGGGCTCAATCTGGATGGTGTAGGGATTGAACGCTAACCCCAGCGACTCGATGAAGCGGCGGTTGAAGCTTTCCCAGTCGATATCAGGATAGGCGGCGAGATGGGCGTTGTAGTTGCCCACGGCGCCGTTGAACTTGGCAGTGAGCGACACCGCGGCAATCTGGGCGCGGCTGCGTATCAGGCGCGCGGCGATGTTGGCCATTTCCTTGCCCAGCGTGGTAGGTGTCGCGGGTTGGCCGTGCGTACGCGCCAGCATCGGCAACTCGGCAAGTTGATGCGCCAGTTCGCGCAGACGAGCGATGATGCGGTCAAGCTCCGGCAACAGATTGCCGGCGACGGCATCCCTCAGCATCAGCGCATGTGACACATTGTTGATGTCTTCCGAAGTGCAGCCGAAATGTATGAACTCGCTGACACGCATTACTTCCGCGTTGCCCGCCAGGCAATCCTTCAGCCAGTATTCCATGGCCTTTACATCATGATTGGTGCGCGCCTCGATGGTCTTGATGGCTTCTGCATCCGCGATTGCGAAATCGGTGGCGACACGGTTCAGTTGGGTGACTGTGCCCTCTGAAAATGCCGGACATTCGGCGATTTCCGCAGCGGCTGCGAGGGCTTTGAGCCATTCGATTTCTACTCGAACGCGATTGCGTATGAGGCCGTATTCGGAGAAATGGATACGCAGACTCTCGACCTTCGCGGCGTAGCGACCGTCAAGCGGCGAAAGTGCTGTGAGTGCGTTGAGTGTCATGTCTTTGGCGGGTAGAGGTCGATGCGCGCGAAGCGCCAGCGATAGGTCTAATTTTAACATGCAGGGCACATCTGCCAGATCACACGACGGCTGTCGGTTTTAGGCGGCGTGTTATAGTTTCGCTGCCCAAAAACCCGTGGTTTGACGAAATGAAACTGATCGGTTCTCTTAGCAGCCCCTATGTCCGCAAGATTCGTATCGTGCTGGCAGAAAAGAAGATCGATTACGATCTGATTCTCGATTCACCCTGGGCGGAGGGAAATCAGGTGGCGGCGCTCAATCCACTGGGCAAGGTGCCCGTGTTGGTGTTGGACGATGAAAGTACCCTCTACGATTCCCGCGTGATCGCCGAGTATCTGGATACCGTGGCGCCGAACAATCGCCTGATCCCGGCTTCCGGACGGGAGCGCATCAGCGTGAAGCGTTGGGAGGCTCTTGCGGATGGTGTTCTTGATGCCGCCGTTACTGCGTTTCTGGAGTCGCGGCGTCCAGATGGTGAGCGCAGTCCATCATGGATTGAACGTCAGCGCGGCAAGATTGCGCAGGCTTTGCAGGTCATGTCCGATGAACTGGGGGAGCAGCCGTGGTGTCACGGCAATGGCCTATCTCTTGCGGATATCGCTGTTGGTTGTGCGTTGGGCTATGTTTCCTTCCGGCTCGGCGACATCTGCTGGAGTGAGCGCTATCCAAATCTTGCTCACCTCTACGAGAAACTGATGCAGCGTCCCGCGTTTGCGGATACCGTGCCGCAGGCTTAGATCTCTTTCTGGGCCTCGGTTTGTGAGGTCGTGCCGTCGAGACGGGCAATCAGGCGCGGCAGCAAGTTCTTTTCGGCTTGATGGGTGAGTTCTCCCATCAGTTGGTCGGCCAGTCCATCCGTGACCTTGAGCACCGCATCGGGCAACTCCTGTTCAAGCCAGCGCGACAGTTCCTCGCGCAGGGCGTCGAGGTGCTCTTGCATGTGGGCCGGTGCCGTGGCACGCGCGGCATCGTGTTCGGTGACGACGTCGGTGAGGATGGGTAAATCGTCCTCGGGCTTTGTCACTTGTGTTGTAGGTGCCGAAGTACCTGCAACAAAAACCCGGGTGCGTCGCATCAGCGCATCGGCTTTGCGCAGCAGATCCGCTGAAGTGTCGTCAGCCATCTTTTAGATGTCTCCTGAAATCTCGCGAGTTTCCAGTGGATAGCCGCGTTCGCGATAAAAGCGGAAACGTTCACGGCCGGGCAGCCTGTCGTCATCTTCAATGCTGATGATTTCTATCAGTTGCCGAAAACGGCTGAAACCGGGTGGGATTTCGTCCGACAGATTTAACAGGCAACCGTCATGCAGAGGACTGTCAAGCCCGGACGCAAGGATGATCGGTGTCTCCGCAGCCAATTTGTCGTCAGGCCGGCAGTGGGGCGTAAAGCCAGTCGCCGGGTGTGTCCACAGAAGGCGATCCAGCTGTTCTTCACGTTCGCCAGTCGGCACATAGACCAGCACCGGTTTGCCTTCGCTGCTGGCGCGCACGAGCCATGCAGCGACCGCCTGGAGTCGGTCGCGCGCGCCGTGGAGAAAGGTGATTTGCGTCATTCTCGCTTACGTTTGGAACTGGTTTTCGGCGCGCGGTTCGCGCGATCAATCAGGAAATGCGTGAGCAGGGGAACCGGCCGTCCAGTTGCGCCCTTCTCTTTTCCGGAGCGCCAGGCCGTACCTGCGATGTCGAGATGTGCCCAGTGATACTTTTCGGTGAAGCGAGCGAGGAAGCACGCGGCGGTGATTGTGCCAGCCGGGCGGCCGCCGATATTTGCCATGTCGGCAAAGTTGCTTTTCAGCTGTTCCTGATAGTCATCCCACAGGGGCATTTGCCAGGCACGATCATAGGAGTGGTGGCCTGCATCGAGCAATTCCTTCGCCAGTGCCTCATTATTGGCCAGCAGCCCGGTAGCGACGTGTCCCAGCGCGATGACACAGGCGCCGGTCAGCGTGGCAATGTCAACCACGCACTCCGGATCAAAGCGCTCAACATAAGTGAGCGCGTCGCAAAGTATCAGTCGGCCCTCGGCATCAGTGTTGAGGATTTCAACGGTCTGGCCCGACATCGACGTGATTATGTCCCCCGGCTTTGTGGCCGAACCTCCGGGCATGTTTTCCGTGGATGGAATTATGCCAATGACGTTAATTGGCAGTTTCATCAAGGCTGCCGCCTTTAGCGTACCCAATACGCTGGCAGCGCCGCACATGTCATACTTCATTTCATCCATTTCCGGCCCCGGCTTGAGCGAAATGCCGCCGGAATCGAAGGTTATGCCCTTGCCAACCAGTACTACGGGCTTCGCTCCGGAAGCGCCTCCAGCATGGCGCAGGACGATGAATTTTGGGGGCTCGTGGGAGCCCCTTGCGACTGACAGCAGGGTGTTCATCCCCAGCTTTTCCATGTCGGCCCGATCCAGAATGTCGACACCAAGGCCCTGCGATGTTGCGAGTTGCTTCGCCTGTTCAGCGAGATAGGTCGGCGTGCAGATGTTGCCCGGCAGATTCCCGAGATCCTTGGCAAGTTCCATTCCTGCCGCTATCGCCAGTCCTTCGGCCAGCGCATTTTCAGCGGCGGACAACTCGCTGCGCCGGGTGACGCAGAATGTGAGCTTTCGCACCGGACGGCGCACTTCATCCTTCTTCGACTTGAGGCGATCAAACCGGTAGAGCGTTTCCTGGACTACGAGTGCGGCCTGTCGAATCTTCCATGCAACATCCCGTTTCTTGACATTGAGTTCCGTCAGATAGACCGTGCCGTCAAAGCCGCCAGTTTCATTCAATTGACGAACGGCGGTGGCCAACGCAGCGCGATATTCCTTCTCGCGAAATTCCCTTTCCTTGCCAAGCCCCACGAGGAGGACCCGATCAGCTTCAACCCCTGAAACGCCGTGGAGCAAAAGGCTGGTGCCAGCCTTGCCCTCCATGTCGCCACGGCGCAGAATGTCGCTGAGAAACTGGTGAGCCGCGTTGTCGACGATCTCGGCTGCTGCGGAAAGCTTTCTCGGTTCGAAGACTCCCACCACCACGCAAGCGCTACGTTGCTTTTCCGGGCTTCCACTTTTTATGCTAAATTCCAAAATGCTCTCCTCCGGGGGTACTGGAAATCCGAGAAATTGTTCTGTTTCGGGAGATTTCCGCTGGTGACCCGATTATTCCCCAAGTTTTCACTAAAAGTCAAAGCTGACACGCCGCTACACGATGATTTTTGAGCGCGCCGCAATTCGGGAGTTCACCAATACCGCAGCGGGAGTTTTTGTTGCCCTTTTCGCGATTCTGATGACTACCCAGTTGATTCGTCTGCTGGGTCAGGCCGCGGGCGGAAAAATTGCCTCGGAAGCGGTGATTGCGCTCCTCGGTTTTGGCGCGATCAGCTACCTTCCGGTATTGCTTTCGCTGACACTTTTTGTCGCCGTATTGATGACATTGTCGCGGTGGTATCGGGATTCAGAAATGGTTGTCTGGCTGGCATCAGGCATTCCGTTGACCGCATGGATCAAGCCCGTGCTGAAGTTTGTCGCGCCGCCAGTCGTCGTGATTGCGATTCTTTCCTTGCTGCTGGCGCCTTGGGCGACGCAGAAGAGTGAGGCTTACCGGCAGAGCATGGATCAGCGCGATGACGTAGCGCGGGTGTCGCCCGGCGCATTCAATGAGTCAGGTGCGGCTGACCGCGTTTTTTTTGTCGAGAGCGCAGCTGGCGACGATGGTCAGGTAAAGAACATTTTCATCAGTTCGATTCAGCAGGGTCGTCTGGGCGTAATGGCGACTGCGCAAGGCCATACGGAGACTATGCCCAATGGCGACCGTTTTCTTGTTCTCGATCGCGGTCGACGCTATGAAAGCACGGCAGGTACGGCAGAGTATCGGGTAATGCAGTTTGAGCGCTATGCCTTGCGCATTGAAACCAAGGAGGCTCGTGGGTTTGAGGAGTCGCCTCGCACAAAGGTCCTGTGGGATTTGCTGCGCGATCCACAGCCAGCCCACCTCGCCGAGTTGCTCTGGCGCTTGGGATTGCCACTGGCTGCGCTGAATCTCGCGGTACTGGCGATTCCGCTGTCTTTCGTCAATCCCCGCGCCGGACGTGCGAATAACCTGATCTTTGCCTTGCTCACCTACATGATCTACAGCAATTTGCTGAGTGTGAGTCAGGCCTGGGTTGCCCAGGGAAAGATGCGCTTCGAGATAGGCGTCTGGGCAGTGCATGTCGGCATGTTCCTGCTTCTCGTGGTGTTGTTCTATCGCCGGCAGAATCCTCTTGCCTGGGGCAAGGTACGATGGCGCTGAAGCTTTATGAACGCCATCTGGCTCGGGAAATTTACGCTTCTACGGCTTTGGTGTTGACGGCGTTTCTTATGCTGTTTGCTTTCTTTGATCTGATCCATGAACTGGAAAGCATTGGCAAGGGCGGTTACCAGTTGCAGCATGCGCTGGGTTATGTGGCGCTCACCTTGCCCGGCCGATTGTATGAATTGTTTCCGATCGGGGTTCTGATCGGCACGCTCTATGCACTCACAGTACTCGCTCGCCACTCCGAAATTACCGTACTGCGCGCCGCCGGACTCTCTACCCGCGATCTCCTGTTTGCATTGGCGAAGATTGGACTGGTGTTCGCCGGCCTGACGCTCCTTGTGGGCGAGTTTCTGGCCCCGCCGGCGGAGCGTGCAGCCCAGCAGCTCAGACTCAGGGCCATGGGTTCAATGGTAGCCCAGGAATTTCGCTCCGGGCTGTGGGTCAGGGATGAGCGCGCGTTCGTAAATGTTCGCGAAGTGCTGCCGGATGCGTCTTTGCAGAACGTCCGGATATTTGACTTCGATGATCGGTTCCAGTTGCAGTCGATCAGCCAAGCGGAGCGCGGGCGCTACATTTCTGCCGGCACATGGTCGCTTGAGGGGGTGGTTCGTACGGTTTTTTCGGGAGACTCGGCGAGCGTTGAACGGCATGCCCAGCTCAATTGGAAATCGGCCCTCAATCCGGATTTGCTGGCTGTGCTGTTGGTGGTTCCAGAGCGCATGTCGCTGGTCAATCTGTATCTCTATATACGCCACCTGAGTGCAAACCAGCAGAAGACCGATCGCTACGATATCGCGATGTGGAAAAAACTGATCTATCCTCTGGCGGCGCTGGTGATGATGGCCTTGGCACTGCCGTTTGCCTATATGCAGGATCGCATGGGGGCGGTCAGCATTCGGGTATTCGCCGGCATCATGCTGGGTATCGGGTTCCACATGCTGAACGGACTGTTTTCCAGCCTCGGTGTAATCAACAGTTGGCCACCCTTCTTTTCAGCAATAACACCGAGCGTGCTGTTCTTGATGACTGCCGGCGGGATGCTATGGTGGGTCGAGCGGCGCTAATGGACCTGAACAGGGACGCTAATCGCGCTTGAACACCAGCCGGGTACCAGCCAGTCGGTCATGAAGGAATTGGTGGTCGCGATCGAATAGTGCCCAGACAACTCCCGCGCCAATATATACGATGCTGGGCCAAGCCAGCACATAACGCAAGGCCAGACGCGCCAAAGTCGGTTCCGTTCCGTTCGGTGTTGTCAGCCGGATTTTCCACGTCTGCATCGCCAAGGTCTGCCCGCCGTGGTGCCAGTACCAGATGAAGTACGCACCGAGCACCACGAAAACGTGGCTGATCAACACCCAGCCCGGCAAAACGATGCCGAATCCCATCCCCAGGGCAAGGTGCGGCAGCATGAACGTCACGGAAAGCACACCCAGTAACAGCAGGCTTTCGTAAGCCATGCTGGCAATGCGGCGACGCAAGCTGGGCAGTTGCGCCACGAGAGCGGCTGCGGAGTCAGGCATGGCTGCGGATCAGTGGGGTGCGGCTTGGTCTACTGCGGGCGGACTGCTCGGAACGGCTTGTGGTTTGGGCAGAGCAGTTGCCTTCCTTGATGGTGCAGGGCGTGGCGTTGGTTTCTGCGTAGCCTCCGCTTTCAGTCGACTTTTCTCGCTTTCGGGCAGTTCCTTGTACTCCTGCCACTTCAGCTTGACCGACTCCTTTTTTTCGGGAGTTGCCTGTTGCAGCGACTTGTATTTATCTCTTGCGCGCTTGCGTTCGTCCGGTGTGAGCTTGGCCCAATCGGTCATCCGACGCTGCATGCGGGCTTGCTCTTCCGCACTCAACGACCGGTAACGCTGGGCAATACCGAGCCATTTCTTTCGCCGGAAACCGTCCAACTTGTCCCACTCGGCGGAGAGCGGTGCGAGGATGCGCTTTTGCTCCGCGTTCAGTTCAGACCAGGATGGCTGTGACAGCGGAGGGACGATGACTGCATGGCCGAGTGGAGAGGCCAGCCAAAGCGCTACTGCGAGGATGAGTCCGAAGCGCGCTCGAGCCATGCGTGGAAGCCTCGGTCAAGATATGCGGAAGGGGGCAGTTCGTCGGCAAGGAGGGCGCTGTCGATTTCTACGTATTCCTGAGCCTGTTCAAAAGCGTTCCAGTAGTAGGTACCCATGGCGCCGACACTCAGGGCCATGACGGCCAGCATATTGCGAGCGCCGGAAAAAAAAGCTACTTCCACGTTATGACCAATCCCCGCCATGTGCAGACCTCTCATCTGCACTCGCTGGACATTCAAGGCGGTTTGGCGCGCCTGATGGAGGCGGCCAGCCACTTCCCGGTCAAGGGAATCCACCCCCTGATTGAGGATCTGCCTTGCCTTGTAGCCGAATTCAGTATCTTCGTTCATAGCTCTATACCTTTCGCCCTAAGTGCTGCGGCCAGAGTGTGGGTGGCACGCGAACAGTGCGTCTTCACGCTGCCCTCCGAACAACCCATCGCCGCCGCAGTTTCGGCAATATCCATTTCCTCCCAATAACGCATCAGGAAGGCTTCACGTTGACGTGGCGGCAGCTTCTCTACCTCTTTTTCAATAACACCAAGGAGTTGCGAACGCTCCAGTTGCCGGTGTGGCGTCGTCAAGCCTTCTGACTCGTTCTCCGCTGCAAAAGTTTCAAGCGGATCGGCATCTTCATCATCGTTGGGGGAAAGGGACGACAACAGGGTTGTCCACAGGGACCGGACCTTGGACCGTCGATAGCTGTCACGGATGGCATTTTGCAGAATTCTCTGAAACAGCATTGGCCATTCCGTTACCGGACGATCACCGTATTTCTCAGCGAGGCGCATCATCGCGTCCTGGACGATATCCAGTGCAGTTTCCTCGTTGCGGATGGCGAACATCGCCTGCTTGAAGGCGCGCCGCTCAATGCTGGCAAGGAAGTTGGACAGTTCGGTTCGGGAACTCAGAGGTAGCTCCTGCTGGCTATCAGCAGTTTTTCATTGCAGAGGGCCGACTAAAAATCTTGACCATTTGCGGACGAGTCAGTAAGGTTATACGTTTCACTCGGAAAGTGTAACAGGTGTAATCAATGCAGCTAACTGGCGCAGAAATTGTAATCAGGTGCTTGCAAGAGGAAAAGGTCGAATACGTATTCGGCTATCCCGGCGGCTCGGTTCTTTATATTTACGACGAACTATTCAAGCAGGACAAGTTCAAGCATGTCCTGGTTCGACATGAGCAGGCTGCCGTTCATGCGGCGGATGCCTATTCCCGCTCGTCCAACAAGATCGGCGTCTGCCTCGTTACATCGGGGCCTGGCGTGACCAATGCCGTGACGGGGATTGCCACGGCGCACATGGACTCCGTTCCGATGGTAATCATCAGCGGGCAAGTGCCGACGGCCTACATCGGACAGGACGCCTTTCAGGAATGCGACACGGTGGGTATCACCCGTCCTTGTGTCAAGCACAATTTCCTGGTCAAGGATGTCAAGGATCTGGCGATAACCCTGAAGAAGGCTTTTTACATTGCCAAGACCGGCCGCCCGGGTCCTGTCCTGGTCGATATTCCAAAGGACGTAACGAACCAGAAGTGTGAGTTCGAATACCCGAAAACGATCGCCATGCGTTCCTATAACCCGGTGGTCAAGGGGCACAGCGGACAGATCAAGAAGGCCGTGCAGATGCTGCTTGAGGCCAAGCGGCCGATGATCTACGCCGGTGGCGGGGTAATTCTCTCCGACGCTGCCGAAAAACTGGTCAAGCTTGCCCGCAGCCTGGGGTATCCGGTGACCAATACCCTGATGGGACTGGGCGGTTATCCGGCGACCGACAAGCAATGGCTCGGCATGCTGGGCATGCACGGCACCTATGAAGCCAACATGGCGATGCAGAATTGCGATGTGCTTATTGCGGTGGGCGCCCGGTTCGACGATCGCGTGATTGGCAATCCGGTGCATTTTGCCGAGGTGTCGCGCAAGATCATCCACATCGACATAGATCCATCCTCGATTTCCAAGCGGGTCAAGGTCGACGTGCCCATCGTCGGCAATCTGCCGGATGTGCTTGACGAACTGCAGAAGCTTCTCGAAGCATCGACTGGTGTCCCTGATCCGAAAACGCTGGCCTCCTGGTGGAAGCAGATCGACGAATGGCGTGGCAAGAAATCGCTCAAGTACAAGCAGGGCAAGGAAATCATCATGCCCCAGTATGTGGTGGAGAAGCTCTACGAGGTCACGGGCGGCGATGCATTTATTACCTCCGACGTTGGTCAGCACCAGATGTGGGCGGCGCAATACTACAAATTCGACAAACCACGCCGCTGGATCAACTCCGGTGGCCTGGGCACCATGGGAGTCGGATTGCCTTATGCGATGGGCGTGCGCTTCGCCAATCCGAAAGCGACGGTGGCATGTGTCACCGGTGAGGGTTCGATTCAGATGAACATTCAGGAGTTGTCGACCGCCAAGCAATTCCGTCTGCCGATCAAGATCATCAATCTCAATAATCGCTATCTGGGAATGGTGAGGCAGTGGCAACAGATGTTCCATGGCAATCGCTACGCCGAGTCCTATGTTGATGCCTTGCCCGATTTCGTCAAGCTGGCTGAGGCCTACGGGCATGTGGGCATGAAGATCGAGCGCCCGGCAGATGTCGAGCCGGCCTTGCGCGAGGCCTTCACCAAGCACAAGAACGACCTGGTCTTCATGGATTTCCTGACGGACCAGACGGCCAACGTGTACCCGATGGTGGCGGCCGGCAAGGGTCTGTCGGAAATGATTCTGGCCGAGGAACTGTAAGCATGCGACACATCATTTCCATTCTCATCGAAAACGAGGCAGGTGCCCTTTCCCGTGTCTCCGGTCTGTTCTCCGCCCGTGCCTTCAACATCGAGTCGCTGACGGTGGCGCCGACCGAAGATGCGTCGCTGTCGCGCATGACCATCGTCAGTAGCGGCTCCGACGCAGTCATCGAGCAGATCACCAAGCAACTCAACAAACTGATCGACGTCGTCAAGGTTGTGGATCTGTCCGAGGCCGCGCACATCGAGCGTGAGTTGATGCTGGTCAAGGTGCGCGCTGCCGGCAAGGATCGCGAGGAGATGAAGCGCATTGCCGATATTTTCCGCGGTCGCATCATCGATGTCACCGATTCGACCTATGTCATCGAACTGACTGGCAACGGTTCCAAGCTGGATGCCTTTCTTGAAGCCATTGATCGCTCGCTGATCCTCGAAACCGTTCGCACCGGCGTGTCCGGCATTGGACGCGGTGATCGAATTCTCAAAGTCTGACCTCTGAATCCAAGGAAAACGAATGAAAGTTTATTACGACAAGGACGCCGACCTGTCCCTCATCATGGGCAAGAAGGTCACGATCGTCGGTTACGGCTCGCAAGGCCATGCTCATGCACAGAACCTCAAGGATTCCGGCGTCAAGGTGACGGTCGGTCTGCGCAAGGGGGGGGCTTCCTGGGACAAGGCCAAGAAAGCCGGTCTCAAGGTCGAGGAAGTCGCCAAGGCCGTCAAGGATGCCGACGTCGTGATGATGCTGTTGCCCGACGAGACCATTCCTGCGGTTTACTACGGCGAGGTCGAAGTCAACATGAAGAAGGGCGCCGCACTGGCCTTCGCCCATGGTTTCAACGTCCATTACAACCAGGTAGTGCCGCGCGCTGACGTCGATGTGATCATGATTGCACCGAAGGGCCCCGGCCATACGGTGCGTTCCGAATATCTGCGTGGCGGCGGCGTGCCTTCATTGATCGCCATTCATCAGGACAAGTCGGGCAAGGCCAAGGATATCGCTTTGTCCTACGCCGCAGCCAACGGTGGGACCAAGGGCGGCGTGATCGAGACCAACTTCCGTGAGGAAACCGAGACTGACTTGTTCGGTGAGCAGGCGGTGCTTTGTGGCGGTCTGGTCGAATTGATCAAGGCTGGCTACGAAACGCTGACTGAAGCAGGCTACGCGCCGGAGATGGCGTATTTCGAGTGTTTGCACGAGGTCAAGCTGATCGTCGATCTGATATTCGAAGGCGGCATTGCCAACATGAACTACTCGATCTCCAACAATGCCGAGTATGGCGAGTACGTGACCGGTCCCAAGGTGATTGGGCCAGAAGCCCGGGCTGCAATGAAGGCGGCCTTGAAGTCCATCCAGGAAGGCGAGTACGCCAAGAAGTTCATCCTTGAAGGCCGCACCAACTATCCGGAAATGACGGCGCGTCGTCGCCTGACTGCTGAGCATCCGATCGAACAGGTCGGCGAGCAGTTGCGCGCGATGATGCCGTGGATCAAGAAGAACAAACTGGTCGATCAGACCAAGAACTGATTCCGTTGCGGGCGTCGCCGAGGGTGCAGCCGTGCCCTCCGCGGCATACCGGTTTTTTCCGTGCGCGCCAAGGCTCAGGTATTCAGGGCGGCAGGACAATGGTCGTTGGTTTTTCCTGAGCCGTTAGAATAGGGCCCTTCTTCCATTTCTTCTGGACCATGCCGCCAATCCCACCCCGCAAGGCGTTGATGAATCCCGAACTGCGTCGGCGCGGCATTTATGTGCTGCCCAACCTGCTGACAACGGCTGGTCTGTTCGCTGGTTTCTATGCCATCGTACAGGCCATGACCGGCCGCTTCGAGTATGCGGCGGTAGCGATTTTCATCGCCATGGTGTTCGACGGTCTTGATGGCCGCGTGGCCCGCATGACCCGGACCCAGAGCGCTTTTGGCGCAGAATACGATTCGCTGTCTGACATGGTGTCCTTTGGCGCTGCTCCGGCATTGATTGTGTTCGAGTGGGCCATGAAGGGTATGGGCAAGTGGGGCTGGATTGCAGCATTTGTCTATTGCGCGGGAGCCGCACTGCGCCTGGCCCGTTTCAATACGAATATCGGGGTTGTGGACAAACGTTATTTCCAGGGCCTGCCAAGTCCGGCCGCGGCTGCGCTGGTAGCCGGCTTCGTGTGGATCATCAACGACCTCAACATTTCAGGCGAAGAGGTACGCTGGTATGCCTTCGCGCTGACGCTTTTTGCAGGCATCACCATGGTCAGCACCCTGCGCTACTGGAGCGGCAAGGACATCAATCTGCGCCGCAGCGTACCGTTCATGGTGCTGCCCGCCATCGTTCTCGGCTATGTGCTGGTGTCGTCCTATCCACCCGGGGTGCTGTTCGCGCTGTTTCTCGCCTATGCCCTGTCGGGTTATGTGATGGCAGCCTGGAGTTGGCGCGGCCGGCGGAAATCTGTTGCGCGGCCGGAATAAAATCTTTATAGTCATTCCCATGGCTACGGCACTCATCTTTTCTGCAATATTTCTTGCCCTCTCAGGCGCGCTGATCGCGCGTCTGCCGCTGCGCGCGAAGCTGCTTCCGCTGCTGCGCCGCGCGCGCTAAATACACCCCCCCCACAATTCGGTTGTTCATAGTGCCCGCCCTGCGAGGTGCGGCATAAGCCATTGTTTTTTTCCTCAGGAGACAATCATGTCCAAGGACCATTTGATCATTTTCGACACGACCTTGCGCGACGGCGAACAAAGTCCCGGCGCCTCGATGACCAAGGAGGAAAAGCTGCGGATTGCCCGTCAGCTTGAACGGATGCGCGTGGATGTCATCGAGGCCGGTTTCCCGGCTGCATCCAACGGCGATTTCGAGGCGGTCAAGGCAGTCGCCGAAGCCATCAAGGACTCGACGGTAGCGGGGCTGTGCCGTGCCTTCGACAAGGATATCTCGCGGGCTCTGGAGGCGGTCAAACCGGCGAAATCCGGACGTATCCACACCTTCATTGCGACCAGTCCGATCCACATGGAAAAGAAGCTGCGCATGTCGCCCGATGACGTGCTGGTGGCTGCCCAGCATGCGGTCCGATTTGCGCGCAACGGGATCGACGATGTCGAATTTTCCTGTGAGGATGCGGGACGTTCCGATCTTGATTTCCTCTGCCGCATCATCGAAGCGGTGATCAAGGAGGGCGCCTCCACCATCAACATTCCGGACACCGTCGGCTACAACGTACCGGAGCAATATGCCGGACGCATCCGTCAGCTGCGCGAACGCATTCCCAATTCCGACAAGGTGATCTGGTCCGTGCATTGCCATAACGATCTTGGTTTGGCTGTGGCCAACAGCCTTGCTGCCGTAATGGCAGGCGCGCGTCAGGTTGAATGCACCATCAACGGCCTTGGCGAGCGAGCAGGCAACGCGGCGTTGGAGGAGATCGTGATGGCGGTGCATACGCGGCAGGATGTGTTTCCCTGTACCACCCGAATCGATACCACGCAGATTGTTGCGGCATCCAAGATGGTTTCCAGCATCACTGGATTCCCGGTGCAGCCGAACAAGGCGATTGTTGGAGCCAATGCGTTTGCGCATGAGTCCGGCATTCATCAGGACGGCGTACTGAAACACCGCGAAACCTACGAGATCATGCGTGCCGAAGACGTGGGCTGGAACGCCAACAAACTGGTGCTAGGCAAGCATTCCGGGCGCACGGCTTTCAAGGCCCGCCTGAAGGAACTCGGCATCGAGGTTGAAAGCGAGCAGATACTGAATGTGGCCTTCACGCACTTCAAGGAACTTGCCGACAAGAAGCACGAGATTTTTGATGAGGACCTGCACGCATTGATGAATGACGAAATGGTCCTGCCGGACGACGAGCACTACAAGCTCGTATCTTCGATGTTCCACTCTGAAACCGGCGAGGCGCCGCAGGCACGGTTGACGCTTTCTGCGGGAGGTGCGGAACGGCATGCAGAATCGAGCGGCAGCGGACCGGTCGACGCAACGTTCAAGGCGATTGAAAGCGTTGCGGCGAGCGGTTCCGAGTTGCTGCTCTATTCGGTAAATGCGATCACCACGGGCACCGATGCGCAGGGCGAGGTGACGGTGCGCTTGTCTAAGGATGGCCGCATAGTTAACGGGCAGGGTGCCGATACGGATATTGTGGTCGCATCCGCCAAGGCCTATCTCAACGCACTCAACAAACTGTGTTCCGGGCAGGAGAAACTCAATCCGCAGATTTGACGGTTCTGGATGGAGCAGCAATCCGGGCGTGGCCGAGACAGCCGGCGAACAGCAGAGTCGCCAGCAGAGTCTCGGCCATCGCCAGCAACTGGCTCACCCCCTGGTCGGAGACCGCGCGCACCAGGCCTTCGGTGACATAAGCCAGTGACAGCATCGAAGTCCATTGGTGGGTGTAGCGATTGCCGCGCAGGATGCCGAACAGCGGCAAGAGGAGAGGCAGTGCTTTCAGCGCCAGCATCGAACCGCCGGGGCGCAGCGGCGCCAGCCAGAGTTCCCAGGCAAGGCAGAGAAACAGCAAACCGATCAGGCTGGTCGACGACAGGCGGTTGAACCAGGGATTCATGGAGCGAGTTTCTTCGCGGTTTCGGCCAAGCGCCGCCCAAGAGCGATGGCGAGCAGTTTTTCGTGTTCGCTGGCAGCCGTATTGCCATTGCTGCCACTGACGTGGCTCGCACCATAAGGTGTGCCGCCCTCGCGCGTCGCGGAGAGGGCTCCCTCGGTGTAGGGAATGCCGAGGATCATCATGCCGTGATGCAGCAGTGGCAGCATCATCGACAGCAAGGTGGATTCCTGGCCGCCGTGCATGGTTGTTGTGGACGTAAACACCACCGCGGGTTTGCCCGCCAGCGCGCCTTTGAGCCACAGGCCGCTGGTGGAGTCGAGAAAGTACTTCAGCGGCGCTGCCATATTGCCGAAACGGGTCGGGCTGCCCAGTGCGAGACCGATGCATTCCTCGAGATCGCGGGCTTCGACATAGGGCGCACCCTCATCCGGAATCGCTGACTCGGTTGCTTCGCAGGCTGCCGATACCCTGGGGACGGTGCGCAGACGCGCGGCAATGCCGGGTGTCTGTTCGATTCCGCGGGCTATGTGGCGCGCCAGTTCGCGTACCGATCCGTGATGGCTGTAGTAGAGGACAAGAATCTCCCGCGCGTCCTTTGCGTTCTGCATTTTCCGGCCTCCAGTAGAATTGCATTATATGTGGCTCCTCGCACCCTTTCGGCTGATCGTGCGCACCGCGCGTCGTTTTCATGGCGAGCATTGCGTACAGACTGCAGCGGCGCTTTCTTTCGCCACTTTGATTGGCCTGGTGCCAATGATTGCAGCGGCGTTCGCACTGATTTCGTTCTTGCCCGTTGGCGTCGGTCTCGGCTCGGCGCTGGAGAAGTTTCTCCTTGCCAACCTGCTGCCTGACAGGGCTGGCGTCATCATTGTGAAATACATTAGCCAGTTTGCGTCTCGCGCCGGACGGGTAACTTTTTTCGGGATCGCCGTACTCGGAGCAACTGCCTTGATGCAAATGTTGACCATAGAGCGGGCCTTCAACCAGATATGGCGCGTCAAGTCCAGCCGTCCGCTGTTGCGCCGTTTGGCCATGCACGGCCTTGCGCTGTTGCTCGGACCGCTGGTATTTGGTGCCAGTCTTGCGGCGATCTCGTTTGTGGCCAGTATCTCGCTTGGTTTTGTCGACGAACCCGAATGGGTGAGCAACATCGTGATCCGGGGTTTTTTGCCATTCGCCTTCATGTCAGGCCTGTTTGGTCTGCTCTATTGGGCTGTCCCCAACAAGCCAGTGAAAGCCTTGCATGCAGCCTTTGGCGGGGTAATGGCAGCGCTCGGGTTTGCCGGCCTGCAGAAGCTATTCACGCTTTATATCGCCGCCGGATTCACGGTCAACGCGGTTGTCTACGGCACCTTCTCAGCAGTACCGGTATTTCTGGTTTGGCTCTACGCATCATGGAGCGTAATCCTGATCGGAGCGCTGCTGGTTGCCGAGTTGCCGCAATCCGCCCGTGCTAATTTGCGACGGGGTTGCGAATGAACTCGAAGACTTCAACACTGGATGTCTCGATGAGACTCCGCTGCGGCATGCATTCGACCACCTGCAAGTGGGCGTCGTGCTCCTGCAGCAAGGTAAACGGGCGGGCGTTGTAGTCGACTCGTGCGGCCAGAATCGCTTCGCTGCGGTTGAGGCCCGGCAGGGCCGGCAGCAGCAGGGCGGGTATCGGCGGCTCCGGTTTGCGACTGGTCAAGGCTTGTATCCGTACTGGCTGTGCCGATGGCGCCAGCACTTCCAGCCCCAGCTCGACATGGCTGCTGCTCTTGCTGCGCGCCCAGCGCACGAGGCAAATCTGCCAGGCAGCGCCGGGGCCGGTGCGCAAGCCTATGGCACAACCTGGCACGATGCCGGTGACCTCGCCAACGACATGCACGATCGCATAACCCAAAGGGCCTTCGTTGAGCAGCGTCCAGTCGCTGTAAGTCAGTTCGCACTTGCTGGAATTCGGTTCCAGTCCGGAGTCAGTTTCCAGCGCGGTCCACAAGGTGCTGAGTTGCGTACAGACCTCCACGGGCAGGCCTTGCGGACGGCGATTGAAACTGCGCCGCCGTGGCGCAGCCCAGCATTGACGAGCCCGTTCCAGCGCGTTGCGGTAGTCGGCCCCGGCGGCCTGCGGTGGCAGACCGAGTGCCGATGGCGGCACTCCGTCGTTCAGCTGGTCCAGATGCCGGGCAGCCAGGTCGGCAAGTTCGCCAAAGCGGAAGTAAAGACAAAGTCCCCCGCCTGGCCCGAGTCGCGCGAGGGATACTGGCGGTTGGTCAAGATTGGCGTCGAGCCAGAACCAGTCTCCGGCGCCCTCGGGACAGATCATGTCAATTCGGGTCACCGCAGCGTGAATCTCGAGATACTCCGCAAGGAACGCTATTTCTCGCGGCGCGAGCCCCTCGGGTTGAGCTGCGTTGAGCGCCAGCATGGCCTTGAAGCGGACATCGATCGCGCTCATTTCGGCCGGCAGGGTTGCTGTCGGGTCGACCGACTCGTGCGCACGATGATAGAGCGCCTGGGCGTTGCGCCAGAAATCCAGCGGTATGGGGATTGCGATGAGCAAGGTGGCGATGAACTGCCGCGACAGGTTGAAAATTCCTTGCAGGCAAATTTGCGTTTTGCTGCGATGAATGCGTGCAAGTTGCTGCTGGTTGGCATCCGCCGCAACCTTCAGCCAGGTTTCACCAAGTTCAGCACGCAGGCCAATCAGCCCTTGGGCGATCGTGCCGAGGTGAATGGGTACCGGCAGCTTGACGTCGAGCAACATGGGGGTGAGGGAGTTGTCAATTCGGTCGGCGCGCTGCTGGAGCAGTTCGTCGATTT
Organism: Rhodocyclales bacterium; assembly: GCA_026399475.1. Lineage (GTDB taxonomy): Bacteria > Pseudomonadota > Gammaproteobacteria > Burkholderiales > Rhodocyclaceae > Sulfuritalea. The sequence continues at coordinate 86,853 of JAPLQY010000086.1, read as the reverse complement.
TGAGGCGGTGCAGTACCGGTAGCCCCAGCGAACCAATTGCCGCAATATGATTGCGCAAGGGCACCAGATCGAGCAGCGAATCTTCATGCTGCGGCTCGGCAAGCCAGTCCAGTGCCTGCTGCAGCTGGACGGGTGGTGGCGGAGGAGTCTTCTTGCGGCGCATGATGAGCAGAACAGCCGGGGACGAGTCATGATTCTAGTAGAATCCGCACGCATTTTCTTTTGTCGTGTTTCGAGGACTCCGAAATGACCAGTCTGCTCTCTGCCAAGTCCATTGATCCGCAGGATCGCTTGATCGTTGCCCTTGATCTTCCGGACGCTGAAGCAGCGCGTGCCCTGGTGATCGAACTGGGCGATACGGTGGTCTTTTACAAGATCGGGCTGGAACTGTTCATGACCGGCGGCTATTTTGATCTGCTGCACTGGCTGGTCGCTCAGGGCAAGAAGGTCTTTGTGGACCTGAAATTCTTCGACGTTCCGGAAACTGTTCGTTCTGCGGTGAGGGCATTGGCGGGCAGCGGAGCGACGTTTGCCACTATTCACGGCAATCAGGCCATCATGGAAGCGGCGGTGAAGGACAAGGGCGACCTCAAAATCCTGGCCGTCACCGTGCTGACCAGTCTTGATCGTGGTGATCTCGATGATCTCGGATTCTCCTGCGACGTAGACAAGCTTGTGCTCTCGCGCGCACGCCGAGCGCTGGCAGCGGGGGTGGACGGCATTGTCTCGTCGGGCCTCGAGGCACCCATGATTCGGCGCGAGCTAGGGGCCAAGCTGATGGTGGTCACTCCTGGAATTCGACCTGTCGAGAACAAGCCGGTGGATGACCAGAAGCGTACCGTGGATGTCGCCCAGGCCTTCAGGAACGGTGCCGACTATATTGTTGTCGGCCGGCCCATTCGCCAGGCGGCAAGTCCGCGCCAGGCGGCGATCGCCATACAGAAAACCATTCGCGAGGTGTTTTCCCCGTCGGCCAAGTGACATTTCAGTGGTTTGCCCGGGGATGCAAGACAGCCAAAAACCGAAGGCTACGCCTTGTTTTATCCGGGTTTTTGAAATAAAATCGCCGGCTTTCCCGCTTTTGAAGAGAACACCATGGTTGTTATTCGTCTCGCCCGCAGCGGTGCCAAGAAGCGCCCTTTCTTCAATATGGTGGTAGCCGATTCGCGCAACCGCCGCGATGGCCGCTTCATTGAGCGCATCGGTTATTACAATCCCGTCGCCGCCGCGAACGAAAACGGCTTGGTGATCAATACCGAACGTCTGGCCTTCTGGCAGGGGCATGGCGCGCAGTTGTCGCCCACTGCCGCACGTCTGGTCAAGCAGGCAGCGGCGACAAAGGCCGCCTAAGTCGCATGATTGTTCTGGGGCGCATTGTCGCCCCGTTTGGAGTGCATGGCTGGTTGCGGGTTCATCCCTTCGGCGATGACCCCGAAGCCTGGCGGAAGATGCCGCAGTGGTGGCTTTCCGCAGATGTCGATGCTCCAGCCGAAAGCTGGAAGGTGCACGGTCTCGAAGCCGTCAAACTGCACGGCGATGGTGTCGTCGCGAAGCTTGCCGGCATTGACGATCGTGATGCATCCGAAGCGCTGGGCAATTGCTTTATCGGCGCGCCGCGCGAGGCTCTGCCACCGCCGGCGCCGGACGAGTACTACTGGGCTGACTTGATCGGCCTGGCTGTGGTGAATATGCGGGACGAGCCCTTGGGCCGGGTCAAGTCTTTGATCGAGACGGGCGCGAATCAAGTGCTGGTAGTCGACGGCGAGCATCAGAGATTGCTGCCGTTCGTTGGACATGTAGTGAAGGCGGTCGATGTTGCGGGACGAACGATCCGCGTCGACTGGGATAGCGACTGGTGAGCTTGCGCTTCGATGTCATTACGCTGTTCCCCGAGATGTTTGCGGCGCTTACGGCCTCGGGAATTACCCGGCGCGCGCTGGATCGGGGACTGTGGCAGGTCGAATGCTGGAATCCGAGGCTATGGACGCAGGATGTGCATCGAACGGTGGATGACCGGCCTTACGGTGGCGGCCCGGGAATGGTGATGATGGCGTCGCCGCTGGAGCAGGCAATCAATGCGGCGAAAGTTGCAGCAGGAGTTGGAACTGGTGGCAAGGCGAAAGTGATCTACCTTTCACCGCAGGGCGCCCGGATTGATCAGCGGCGTGTCGTGGAACTGGCGGCAAGCGACGGTGCGATCCTGCTCTGCGGGCGGTACGAGGGAATTGACGAGCGGTTGATCGGGCGCTGCGTGGATGAGGAATTGTCGCTGGGTGATTTTGTTCTTTCCGGCGGTGAACTGGCGGCTATGGCCTTGATGGATGCCTGCATCAGGCAGTTGCCGGGAGCACTGAATGATGAGTTGTCGGCGGTAGAGGATTCTTTTGCCGCAGGCTTGCTGGACTGTCCGCACTACACGCGGCCGGAGATGTATGAAGGATGTGCGGTGCCGGACGTGCTTTTGTCCGGCAACCACGAAAGAATCCGGCGCTGGCGCCTGAAACAGGCGCTGGGGCGGACTTGGCAACGGCGCCCGGACCTCCTCGAGGCGAGGGTGCTGAGTAGTGAAGAGGCCGATCTGCTGGCTGAATTCCAGCAGGAAGGCATTTAAAAAACGGCGCGCATCAGGATGGCGAATCAGTCCTGCTCTGAGCGAAAGGTTGGCGAGTTTTGTTCGCAGCCATAAATGATGGAGTGAAGCAATGAACCTGATCCAGCAACTTGAAACAGAAGAAATAGCCCGTCTGGGCAAGACGGTGCCTGCGTTCGCGCCCGGCGATACCGTGATTGTCAATGTGAACGTGGTCGAAGGTGATCGCAAGCGCGTACAGGCTTTCGAGGGTGTTGTCATCTCCAAGCGCAACCGTGGCCTGAATTCGAACTTCATCGTGCGCAAGATTTCGTCCGGTGAGGGCGTCGAGCGCACCTTCCAGACCTATTCGCCGCTGATTGCCAGCATTGAGCTCAAGCGCCGCGGTGACGTGCGTCGCGCCAAACTGTATTACCTGCGAGATCGCTCCGGCAAGTCGGCCCGCATCAAGGAAAAACTTACGCGAAAAGCGTAAGTTTTCAGCGCAGGCCAATGCCTGCGCTAAAAGCTTATAAAGCGTAAGTTTTCAGAGTAGGCTCGCCTGCGCCAGCAGGCGTTAGCCGGAGCTAAAAGCTCACCCGCAAAGCTTGATTCGACGCGACCCGCAATCAAGAAAAACGGGCCGCCCAGTTTGAACTGGGCGGCCCGTTCTCATTGCGAAGGGGCGTCTCAGTAGCGCTTCTTGTTGCACTCGATCAGCGCGTAGGCCGAGTGGTTGTGGATGGATTCGAAGTTCTCGCTTTCGACCACATAGGCATCGACTCGCGGGTCGGCATTGAGCGCACCGGCAACGTCGCGCACCAGGTCTTCGACGAACTTCGGATTGTCGTAGGCCCGCTCGGTAACGTATTTCTCGTCGGGCCGCTTCAGCAGTCCGTAAAGTTCGCACGAGGCCTGCGTTTCAGCCATGCGGACAATGTCCTCGATCCACACCAGTTGGTTGGTCGTGGCGGTGATCGTGACGTGTGAGCGCTGGTTGTGTGCGCCACGGTCGGATATTTTCTTCGAGCAGGGGCACAGGCTGGTGACCGGAACCACGACCTTGATGGTTTGCCGGTAACGGCCGCCTTCGATGATTTCGCCGATGAAGGTCACCTCGTAATCCATCAGGCTCTTGACTTTGGAGACAGGGGCGACCTTGTTGATGAAATAAGGGAAACTCATTTCGAGATGGCCGGTTTCGGCCTCGAGGCGGGTCACCATTTCGCGCAACATGGATTCGAAGCTCTCGACCGAAATTTCATCCTCGTGCACGTTGAGGATCTCGACGAAACGAGACATGTGAGTGCCCTTGAAGTTGTGCGGCAGCCCGACGTACATGTTGAAGGTGGCAATGGTATGGCGCACACCTCCGCTCTTGTCCAGGACCTTGAAAGGATGCCGGATATCCTTGATGCCGACTTTGTTGATCGGCAACTGGCGCGAATCTGCGCTGTTCTGAACGTCTGCAATGACTGATTTCTGGGGTGTAGCCATGGGATCCCTGCAATTCATGTCGCGTCTCGATGGTTGTCTGAAATTCTCCAGGCAACTATACCATTATCCGACAGTTTTACTCAACTATTATTCTTCATGGCAAGTCTAGCTGCCACGCTGCCCACTATACCGGCGTCGTCAAGGCCGAGTTCGGCCAGCAGCAACGCTGAATCGCCGTGGTCGATGAACCTGTCCGGAAGGCCCAGGCGCAGCAGCGGAGTGCTTAGACCCAACGATTCCAGCGCGCGCGCCACTTCGGCCCCTGCGCCGCCGATCAGGGCGTTTTCCTCGATACTCACCAGCAGTTCGTGGCTGGCGGCGAGTTGGCGGACCAGTTCGATGTCGAGCGGTTTGACGAAGCGCATATTGGCGACCGTGGCGTCGAGTATTTCGGCTGCCTTGAGCGCCGGTGTCAGCATGGCGCCGAATGCCAGCAGTGCCACCCGCTTGCCTTGCCGTCGCAGTTCGCCCCGGCCAACCGGCAAGGTCTCGAGCCCCGGTTCCATGCCTGCCCCGGGCCCGTTGCCGCGGGGATAGCGCACGGCGCTGGGGCCGTCGATGGTTACGGCGGTGGAGAGCATCCTGCGACACTCGTTCTCGTCGCTCGGCGTCATCACCACCATATTGGGGATGCAGGTCAGGTAGGAAAGATCAAACGCACCATTGTGCGTTGCGCCGTCGGCGCCGACCAGACCACCCCGGTCTATGGCGAACACCACCGGCAAATTCTGCAAGGCGATGTCGTGAATCAACTGGTCATAGGCGCGCTGGAGAAATGTCGAGTAAATGGCGACCACCGGCCTCATGCCTTCGCAGGCGAGTCCACCGGCAAAGGTAACGGCATGCTGTTCGGCGATGCCGACATCGAAGTAGCGCTGGGGAAATTCCTGCGCGAAGCGCACCATGCCCGAGCCTTCCCGCATGGCCGGGGTGATGCCGATCACACGGGGGTCGGCCTGAGCCTGATCGCACAACCAGTCGCCAAACACCTGGGTGTAGGTCAGCCGGCCAGATCCCTTGCCCTGCTCAATGCCGTTGGCGGCGTCAAATTTGCCCACACCGTGGTAGAGAATCGGGTCCGCTTCGGCAAGCTTGTAGCCTTGGCCCTTTCTCGTGATGACATGGAGAAATTGCGGGCCCTTCAGCCGTCGCAAGTTCTGCAGAGTCGGAATCAGCGCATCGAGGTCGTGGCCGTCGATGGGGCCGAGGTAGTTGAAGCCGAGTTCCTCGAACAAGGTGCCCGGCGAGATCATGCCCTTTACGTGCTCCTCGACCCGATTGGCGAACTCGAGCACGGTGGGCATCGAGGCCAGCACTTTTTCTCCGGCGCGCCGTGCGGCATTGAAGGTGCCGCCCGACAGCAGACGCGCCAGATACTTGTTGAGCGCGCCCACCGGTGGCGAGATCGACATGTCATTGTCGTTAAGAATGACGAGCAGGTTGGCATCGATCACGCCCGCATTGTTGAGGGCTTCAAAGGCCTGGCCGGCCGACATCGCACCATCGCCGATGATGGCAGCGACACGTCGTTCCTCGCCCTTGTTGCGAGCGGCGACGGCCATGCCCAACGCGGCGGAGATCGAGGTTGACGAATGGCCGACGCCGAAGGTGTCGTACTCGCTTTCAATCCGGCGCGGAAAGCCGGAAACGCCATCCTTCATGCGCAGACGTTCCATGCCGGCACGCCTGCCGGTCAGCGCCTTGTGCGAATAGGTTTGATGTCCGACATCCCACACCAGGCGATCCTCGGGCGTGTCGAACACATAATGCAGTGCGACGGTCAGTTCGACGGTGCCAAGGTTGGAGGATAAATGCCCTCCGGTTTTCGATACCGACTCGAGCAAAAAGCTTCGTAGTTCGTCAGCCACCTGGGGCAACTGATCGCGCTGCAGCGCACGCAGATCGGCAGGAGAATTAATGCTGTCAAGCAAGGGATGGTTCATCAGAAATTTCGCTCGACAATGAAGTCGGTAAGTTCGTGCAGCCGAACGGCGGGTTCGCCGAATAGCGCCAGTGCGTCATGCGCGTCCTGTTGCAGCTTGCTGGCCATGGCTTTGGCTTCGCTCGCGCCGAGGATGTTGACATAGGTGGGTTTGTTCTGCGCCGCGTCCTTGCCGGCGGTCTTGCCCAGTGTGGCAGTGCTTGCTTCAGCGTCGAGGATATCGTCAACCACCTGAAATAGCAGTCCGATACGGTTGGCGAAGCGCCCCAGATGCTCGAGAGCGTCAGGCATGGCTTCGCCGCAATGGGCGCCGAGCAGCACTGCGGCGCGGATCAGCGCGCCGGTCTTGTGGATATGCATGTATTCCAGTTCGCCGATTGTCAACTGCTGGCCAACGGCAGCCAGGTCAATGGCCTGACCGCCCGCCATGCCACGCGATCCGGAGGCCGTCGCCAGAAGATGCAGCATATCGAGTTGCCGGGCCGCAGCGATGCCGGAAAGGCGATTCGAAAGCGTCTGAAATGCCTGGGTTTGCAGGGCATCACCGACCAGAAGCGCGGTGGCTTCGTCAAACTCGACGTGGCAGGTCGGCTTGCCGCGGCGCAGGACGTCGTTGTCCATGCAGGGCAGGTCGTCGTGCACCAGCGAATAGGCGTGGATCAGTTCGACGGCGACGGCAGGGGCGTCGAGCACGGCGCTGTCCGCACCAAAGATCGAACCGGCCGCATGGCACAGCAGGGGACGGACGCGCTTGCCGCCGCCCAGCACGGCGTAGCGCATCGCCTCATGCAGGCGCGCAGGGGCGAGGCCGGATGAAGGCAGGGCGGCTTCCAGGGCCGATTCGGTGCGTTGCTGGATGGCGGACATCCAGGTGGGGAAATTCATGAGCGTTTTAGTCTTCCGTTTCGCTTCCGCTCTCGGGAGCGAAGTCGCGCAATCCATTTGCGTCGAGGATGCTTATCTGTTGCTCTGCCGCGGTCAGGGTGTCCTGACACTGGCGCAACAGCACCGCGCCGCGCTTGTAAGCGTCCAGCGCATCCTGCAAGGGCATGTGACCCGCCTCCATCGCTGCGACGATGCCCTCCAGTTCGCTGAGAGCGCTTTCAAACGAAGAGGGTGTTGTGTTTGCAGAATCGATGTTTGGAGCGGTGTTCTGGATAGTGGCCATGAGTGAAGCCTCGGCCGAAAGCGGTGACCAGCGGCAAGGGAAAACCGTAAAAATAGCCTAAGGTGCGCCCTCTGGTCAAATTGGCTACAATTGCGCGGCTGGTTTCTACCGGCAGTTTGTCAGTCCTGACGGTTGTTTAGTTTCGGCGTAACGCCCGCTGACGCGGGCATTAGCCTGCTCTGAAACTTCGTTTTCCGTCCATTTCCGGTTTCCGGGTAAACCCTCTTGGAGTTTGGGAATCATGTCCGATGTCGGCGCCCGCACACTCCTCTCACCCGGAGTGTCGCAGCTTCCGGTTGAGTGGTATTTCGATGAAAAGCTCTTCGATCTGGAGAAAAAGCTGATCTTCGATGCCGGCCCGGGCTATGTCGGCCACGAGTTGATGGTACCCGAGTTGCACGACTATCGTTCGCAGGAATGGCACGACCACGCGCGAATGGTCGTGCATCAGCCCGACGGCTGCTACGAGATGTCGAATGTCTGCCGTCATCGGCAGGCGATCATGTTGCAGGGTTCCGGCAATGCGAAGAACATTGTCTGTCCGATCCATCGCTGGACCTACGATACCGGCGGCGAACTCATCGGTGCGCCGCATTTTCCGGCCAATCCTTGCCTCAGTCTGTCCAGGCAGAAACTCGAGAATTGGCAGGGCCTGCTGTTCAAGGGGCCGCGCTCGGCCAACGCGGACCTCGCCGGCATGAAGGTCGCAAGCGAACTGAATTTTTCCGGCTACAAGCTCGATCATGTCGAACTGCATCAGTGCAACTACAACTGGAAGACCTTCATCGAGGTGTATCTCGAGGACTATCACGTCGTGCCCTATCATCCAGGGCTCGGTGGCTTCGTTACCTGCGATGACCTGACCTGGCAGTTCGGCGACTGGTATTCGGTGCAGCGCGTCGGCATCACTTCATTGGCAAAGCCGGGGTCGGCGACCTATCAGCACTGGCACAAGGCAGTGCTCGAGTACTACAACGGCGAACTGCCGAAGCACGGTGCGATCTGGCTCACCTATTTGCCGAATGTCATGGTCGAGTGGTATCCGCATGTTCTGGTGGTGTCGACGCTGGTGCCACAGGACGTGGACAAGACTTTGAACGTGGTCGAGTTTTATTATCCCGAAGACATAGCCCTGTTCGAGCCGGAGTTCATCAAGGCCGAACAGGCGGCGTACATGGAGACGGCGATCGAGGATGACGACATTGGCGAGCGCATGGATCGCGGCCGTCGCGCCCTGATGAAGCAGGGGCGCAGCGAGGCCGGTCCCTATCAGTCGCCGATGGAAGACGGCATGCAGCACTTCCATGAGTTCTATCGGCGCGTGATGGCCGAACACATCTGATCTAGGAAGGCTGACACAGGGGTCGGCTGGACGCCGATCCCTGTTGGATACTTATGCAGTCACTCTGGATGATCGCGGCAAGCCTGCTGTTTGCCAGCATGGGCGTCTGCGTAAAACTCGGCTCAGCGCAATTCTCGGCCGCGGAACTGGTGTTCTGGCGAGGCTTTGTCGCCACGCTGATCCTCGGCTCCTACATCCTGGTGCGCAGGCTGCCACTGGCCACGCCGCATGCACGAACCCACGTCGCACGCGGCGCGGCGGGTTTTGTCTCTCTGGTAATGTACTTCTATGCCATCAGTCTGATTCCCCTGGCGGCGGCAGTAACCCTGAACTACACTTCGCCGCTTTTTCTGGCGCTGCTGCTGGTGCTATGGCTGAAGGAGCCGGTGCGGCGCGGATTCTACGGGGCGCTTGCGGCGGGATTCAGCGGCGTGATATTCCTGTTGCAACCCACACTCGACGGCGACCAGTGGCTGGGTGCGCTGTTCGGCCTCGGCTCGGGGATCATTTCCAGCATCGCCTATCTCAACGTGCGACGGCTGGGCGAACTGGGCGAGCCCGAATGGCGCACGGTATTCTACTTTTCGGCTCTTTCGGCGCTGGGTGGTTTGCCCTGGTGGCTGACGGCCAGCCCCTTCCATGCAATCGATTTGCGGGGTTGGCTGCTGCTGCTGGGGGTGGGCGGCTTCGGCGTGCTGGCACAGCTTTGCATGACTGCCGCGTACAAGCGCGGCAAGACGCTGGTCTCGGCGAGTCTCGCCTATAGCACGGTAGTCTTTTCCAGCGCGTTTGGCATGCTGCTGTGGGGCGAAACCCTGCCATTGACAGGCTGGGTGGGCGTGATCCTGATCGTTGCCAGTGGCGTCCTCGCCACTGCGCTGTCGCGTCGCACCGACACCGAAGCCGTTACGGACTGAAACGCAGCGCCGCTGCGCTTATCCCGTAATTTTTCGCCGCACCGCGCGGGTCACCGTGCGCAGGCGCTGGGCCAGGGGCAGGCGCTTGAAATTGGTCGAGACGGCGCCCTGTGTAAACGCCGTGCGTTTGGAGTAGTCCATGATCAGGTCGACGACCACCGGTCGGCCGTCGGCAGCGAATTCGCGGGCGCGGGTGATCGCCTGCGCTACATCGGCATTCGATGTCACATGGATGTACTCGGCGCCGGTGGCGATGGCGACGCCGCTGAAGTCAATCGCGCCCAGCGTCGTGCAGGGTTTGCGATTGAATGGAATCTCCTGCGCCTGGGCGATCTGCGATAGTTCGCCGTCATGGAACACGTAGTACACGAGACCCAGGCCCAGTCGCGTTGCGGAAACGATTTCCATGCAGGTCATGGTGAACGCTCCGTCACCCACGATCGCGAACACTTCCCGGTCCGGATTGGCCAGTTTGGCGCCAATTGCGGCGGGCACTGCATAGCCCATGCTGTTGAAATCGGTCGGCACGATCAGTGCCTTGGACTGTCGCACCGGGAACAGTTCGGCCGTCAGATAGGTGTGGTTGCCATCGTCGACCACGGTGATCGCATCGTCGGGGACCGCCGCGCGCAGTGCATTGAAAAACACCGCCGGATTGACCTTGCCGCCGCTGTCGTGGCGCAGCCATTCCTCGTTGTAGGCAGCCTTGTCGCGCTGTATGCGCTGATGCAGTTCGGCATTCACCGGGCGCTTGGCGCCGAGGCGTTGCAGTTCTTCGAACAGAAGGCTGAGCACCGCGCCCGAGTCGCCTTCGAGCGCGACGGCAGCCGGGTAGTTGGCATTGAAGACCGCTGGATTGATGTCGGCGTGAATCAGGTTTTGCGGCACCTTGACGCCGAAGCTGCCCGTGGCGATTTCCGCAAAGCGGGTGCCGACCGCCAGCATGCAGTCGCAGTCGGCGAAGGCATTGCGCGCCGCCGGAACTGCCGAGGCGCCGAAGCTGAAGCCGGTGTGCAGCGGATGGGCGGCTGAGAACACCGACAGGCCTTGCAGGGTGGTTGCCACCGGCGCCTGGAGGAACTCGGCGATGGCGCGCGTCAGGTCAAACGCATCGCGGGCGCCCCAGCCGAGGAACATCGCGGGATGTCTTGCGGCCAGCAGCAATTCTGCGGCGCGCCGGATGTCAGCAGCAGAAGCCCGTTGCGGCTTGGCGATGACCGGCGGGCTCGGGATTTCCCCTACCTCGCCGGGAAACATCTGAAGGTTGACCGGGATCTCGACGAAGACCGGCCCCGGTTCACCCGAGTGGGCAATCTCCCAGGCCTTGAACAGCGTGGGGATGATGTCGGCATGGCTGGCGACGAGGAAGGTCGCCTTGGTCAACGGCTTGAGGAAGGCATGCTGATCCAGTTCGTGCAACTGGTAGCGCTTGTCCAGATCAGTGCGGATGCCGCCACAGATCACCAGCATCGGCACGCCATCGAGAAAAGCCTCGCCGATGCCGCTGGCAGCGTGGGTGACCCCGGCGGCGGGGACGATCACCAGCGTCCCGATCTGTGCCGAGGTGCGGCTGACGCCGTCGGCCATGAAGGCGGCACCGCCTTCGTGGCTCACCAGCACCGGCGTGATCTGCTCCGAACTGTTGAGTTCGTCGTACAGCTCCGTGTTATGCACGCCGGGAATGCCGAAGGTGTATTTGATACCCAGGGCTTCGAGGGCTCGTACCGCGATCCAGGCGCCAGTTCGTTTCATGCGGATTTTCTCCAGGTCTTGCTCAGGTCGTCAGGTTGCAGCAGCAGCGGCTTGGCCCGCTATCCTGCAGGTGAGGATGCAGCCGCCGAGGAAGCCGCCTTCCAGCGCCCGCAAGCCGTGCATGCCGCCGCCGCCAAAACCGGCGGCTTCGCCCGCGGCATACAGGCCCGGTATGGCTTCGCCGGCGTGGTCAAGGACGCGACTTTGCAGATCGGTCTGGATGCCGCCCAGGCTCTTGCGGCTGATGATGAATTCGCGCACGGCGATCAGCGGCCCGGCTTTCGGATCGAGGATCTTCTGGAACTTGCAGGTCCGGATGCGATCACCCTTCCAGTGCCTTACATAGGCGATTCGGCGCAACTGCTCGTCGTTGTGCAGGGTTTGCCCGCGATCGATCTGTGCGTCATAGCTTTCCGTGGCTGTGCGCAGGGCGTCCAGGCTCACCGCGTCGTCGCCCTGCAGTGCGTTCATCCTGTCCACCAGTTCCGCCAGATCGCGGCCGACCACGAAGTCTTCGCAGGAAGCGAGCATCTCGTCGTAGAGCCAGCGATTGCCGAAGATCAGGTCGCGCAGGAAGGCGAGCTTTTTCTTGTCGCGAACCGACGGGTTGAATTCGGCGCCGGACACCGCGAGTTCCTTGAGGGCTATGCGCCGGTTCATCAGTTGCCAGGAATACTGCCGCTCCTGGGCGCAGACCCGGGCCACCAGATCACGTGTGTCGAAGCCCGTCACCAGCGGCATCGGCCCGATACGCCGCCCGCGCCAGTCAAGCCACAGGGCCGAGCGCGGCGGCACCAGGGACAGGCCGTGCCCCGGCTTGCGCGGTCGCGGATGATGGACTCCGGCGGCATAGTTCCACATGGAATCGAGATGGGTCAGCCGGCCGCCGACCGCGCCTACGGCATCGTGCAACCGACCGTCGGCATAGGGATGGGAGCCGTTGAGAATCACCGGCGGCGGCGAACCCCAGTCGCGGTGCCAGTGCTGACGCACCCGCTCGATGTTGCCGTTGAAACCTCCGGCGGCGACGACCACGCTACCGGCATGCAGCTCGAAAGGCACCTGATCGGCCTCGCTGACGCCGCTGCAGCCTGTTACCGCGCCATTCGAGGTGAGCAGATTTTCCACGCGCTGACCGAAGCGCAGTTCGAGCCGGCCGCGCTGCGGGTGCTGCTCCAGTTGGTCGATCAGGCGCAGGGCCAGTTCACGCCCGGTGCCCCAGACGATATGAAAGCGCGGTACCGAATTGCCCGGCGTGTACAGACCGCGTTCGACCCAGTGCGGAGCAGGAATGAAGCCGATGCCCCTCTGCCGCAGCCATATGCTCACATCGTCATGGCAGCGATGCACATAGGCGTCCGCCCAGGCACAGGGCCAGCGGTCATCCGGATCAAGTTCGCCAAACGCATGCCAGTCGGCCAGCGCCAGTTCAGGGGTGTCGCGGATGCCGGCGCGCCGCTGCTCCGGTGTGCCGACCAGAAAGATGCCGCCAAAGCTTTCCTTGGCCAGGCCGCCGAAGTTGTCAGCGGTGTCGCGTTCCAGCAGCAATACCCGCCGCCCGGCGTCAAGAAGCTCCAGCGCGGCGCAGATACCGGCAATGCCGCCGCCGATGATGATGGCTTCGCTCACTGTGACATCCTCCTCTTGTTTGCCGGAGTTTAGCCCGAAACCGGATCGCGTCATATTGACGCGGAGCTTTGCCGTCGCTGCTTTCATCAGTCGGCAGAACCCTTTAAGCTGCACCTTCGAAAGGGGGATTCGATGCACATTCGAAACTGGCTGGCTCTCGGTCTCATGTTTACCCAGGCGTGGGCCTCGGCGCAGACGGAGGGCGCGCCCTCCGTGCTCACGCTCGAGGCCGCTCGCGCCCAGCGTGTCCGGGGCAACGCGCTGAAAGGCGAGGCGGAAGCAAGATACGAAACAGAGAGGCTCGCCTGTCAGAACAAGCTCATTGCGGTCAGTTGCCTGAGTGCGGCGAAACAAAGGCGCACCGATGAGTTGAAAGAAGCAGACACGCTGGAGCGGGAGGGACGCAAGGCCGAACGCGAAGCACACCGCATGGAGGTCGAGGCCAAGGCCGCCCGGCGCGAAGCCGAAGCGCCCGGTCGCGAAGCCAAACAGCAGACGGATGTCGAACGTTATCGGGAAAAGGAGGCGCAAGGGGCTGCCGAGCGCGAACGAAGCGTGGCCTTGGAGTCGGCCAGGACCGAGAATCGTCGCAACAAACTTGCGGCCCAGCAGGCTGTGCGGAAAAAGAAGCTGGAGGAGCGGCGCAAGGATGATGCGAAGCGGGCAGAAAAAGCCCCGGAGAATGCGCGCAAGCGAGCGGCCAAGGAAAAGCAGCATGCCGATCGGGTAAAGAAGATCGATGAGCGGGCACGGCAGTACGCTGAATTGCTGAAGCGGCGGGAGGCCGAGGAGGCGGCAAGGCGAGCCGCCCCTTCAGCCAGGTAAGTCCGGTTATTCCATGCAGCAGCAGCGGTCAGCCACCCCCAGGGGCGGCTGACGATGGCGGTTCAGACCGGTTGATATGCAACGCGTCAGAGTCCACCGAGCCGCTTGGCAAACGAAATTGCGTACGCCGGCGAGCGGAACTGCAGCACGGGGTCGTTGGTCGGTGCGATGCCGTCGGCCACGGCCAGTGGATCGAAGTTGATGGGTTCGCACGCGGCGCCCTTTTGCGGCATTGCGGAGGAGATGCTGAGCGTGCCGACCTTCACCTGTTTGCGCTCTTCCGGCCAGGCCAGCGTCGGATTGTCTTCGGGATCGCCGGCGACGCCGATGGTCAGCATCATGTCCCAGCGCACCGGGCCCTGCTGGGCGCGGCTGATCAGGGCCTGCTCGAGGAAGTTGGCCCCGGCGGTCTTGAGCTCGTCATCGGTTAGACGCTTTTCACCATCCTGCGGCACGAAGCGCCAGCGCACCAGCGTGGCCTGCTTCTTGTTGTTGATGAACTTGAAGGTATGGATGCCCCAGTAGGCGCTGTTGGCGTAGCTGGTGGGCGGGTTGTTGGCGGCCAGGTATTCAGACTGGGCCAAGTTGTCCGGATGGCTGGCCTTGAAGGCCTTCATCTTTTCCGGATCGGGCTTGCCGGTGGCGGGATCGGGCTGCAAGGCCAGCATCAGGTCGAGGAAGGTTTGCGGGCTGGCGGCCCCGAAGATGGGTGTGTTGAGCATGGCCATATGGTGCAGCTTGCCACCCGGTAGCTTGAATTGCAGTGCCATGCCGCGCACGCTCTTCGCCGTGTCCGGTGCCTTCGGGTTGCCGCCGGAAAGCGAAAAGCGCGCGATGACCGGCACCGGCTTCCCTGAGAACAGGGCAGAGCGGGTGTAGCGCGCTGCGTCCTTGCTGCCGACAAATTCGCCCACTGCACAGCTGCCCTTGATGTGGTTGCGGCGCTGGCCCGGCGTCACGCCGAAGACGCCTTCAATCGCAGTCACCACCTGGTCGGGTGCCACCTGATTCTCTGCGGCCATGGCCAGCGGGGCGCCGAGGCTCAGGATGCCCGCGAGCGCGTAGTGCGGCAAGGTGAAATTTTTCATTTTTTGATTCCTTCTTCCGTTGGGTTGGGGTCTTACTTGTGTTCGATCTGGTCGTACACCGCCGTCGCGACGAGGGCCAGCTTACTCTTGTCGATTCCCGCCGAGAGGGCGTAGCCGAACTTGCCATCGATCCAGTAGAAGACATTGACCTGGCCTTCCTGCGCGAAGCGGAAGGCGGTGTCGCGGTTGGCGGTGTTCTCGGTCGAGACATAGAGCGTCAGCCGTTGCCCGGTGCCGTCCTGGTACATGAACTGCGCCACGGGGCCGGCGTTGCCGGGCAACAGGCGGCCGCCGATCAACTCAAAGCCCTGCGCCCCCAGCTTGGGCGGCCGCACCGGCGTGCCAAGGCGCTTGGACAGCCAGGCGACGAGCTGGTCTTCATGTTCGGCGCTGACTTCGACCGGGCGCCGCACATCGGGGCTGAACACCGCATGGGCCACGGCGGCCTGACGCGGCAGCGAGGGCGGCGATGCCTTGGCGAGGCGCTCCGTCGCCGGATACTGGTCGTGCGCGACCCAGCCGGCAAGGCCGCTGACCAGTGCGATCACGAAGCCGGCGGCAATGCGCTGCAGCGACCAGCGGCCCGGCAGCGGCGTGCGAGGACTGGCGACTGCGGCTATGGCCGGCGGCGTTGCGAGCGTGCTCAGATTCTCCGGCAACGGCTCGTCGAGCACCGGATTGAACAGAATCCTGAGTGCCTGTTTCTGGGCCAGATAGTCGCGCACCCGCCCGGCTTCTTCGGGCTGAAGGTTCAGGTAGTCATCCACCTCGGCACGTCGCGCGCCAGGCAGGGCCGCATCGACCCAGGCTTGCAGGTCGGCTTCGGTGACAGGGAGTTTGCTCATCGCACGACCCTCAGTCTGGCGCTTGGCGGCTGGCCGTCCATGATCAGGCGCAGCCTTTCCCGCCCGCGAGACAGGCGGGACATGACAGTGCCGACGGGGATGCCCAGCGTTGAGGCGATTTCTGCATAGCTCATTTCTTCCAGGGCAACCAGCAACAGGGTTTCGCGCTGCTCGTCGGGGAGGCGACTCAGCGCGGACTCGAGATCTCTCAACTCCAGCTCGTCGGTCTGGGTGGGCCGTGTCGGCACGTCGAAATCATCCACGTCGATGGAATGCGTGCTCAGCCTTGGCCGGCGCAACTGATCGATCCGCAGGTTGTGCATGATGCCGAACAGCCAGGCGCGCATGTCGCTGCCGGGTCGCCACTGCGAGAGCCGGGACCAGGCCCGTTCCAGCGTGTCCTGCACCAGATCGTCGGCCGCCGCGCGATCACCGAGCATCGCCCGCGCGTAACGGCGCAGGCGGGGAATCTCGGCCAGGATCGCGCTGCTTTCCACTCTGCTGATTAGGGCTTTGCCACGTGCCAGACGCTGTTGAAGCCGTCGCCGGTCATGTCGCCCGGCTTCTGGTCCTTGGCCCAGTAATACAGCGGCTTGCCCTTGAGCGCCCACTGCTTCTTGCCATCGTCGCGGGTGATGACGCTGTAGTCGCCGCTGGCGGCATCGCCATCCATGGCCATGAGCGGCGGCCAGTTGGTGGCGCAGGGGCCGTTGCAGGCGCTCTTGCCGCCGCCATCCTTGTCGAAGGTGTAGAGCGTCATGCCGTTGCTTCCGGTGAGCATGCCGTTGGACACCATGGCCGGTGCGGCGGCATAGGCCGCCAGCGACGCGGATGCAAGAAGGGCGAGTGCGAGCTTATGGATTTTAGTTGCGGCCGCTGTGCTTAACGCCGATGAAGCCGGCGTTAGCCTGCACTGAAACGTTGTTTTCATTTTGATCTCCGTTGGGGTTTGGGGTGCTACCCCTGCATTAACGGGGAGAAGCATGCATTTATTCCGGCAGTCGAAAAATAAATTGTCACGGGCGAGGCCCTCCTGCGAACCGAACGCCGATATTGACGCCTTGAACCGCAGCATCCCGATCGACTCAGCCCGCGTCCGGATAGTCGGCACCCAGCGAAACGTCGCGCCACTTCTCCATTTCTGCGGAGAACTCCTTGAACTTGGCGCTTGCCATTTCGTAGGCAGGACGTCCCAGCAGCAGATGCAGTGGCGGTTCGGGAGATTCGACCGCCTGTATGATCGCTTCCGCCCCGCGTACCGGGTCGCCCTGCTGGGTGCCGCTGTAGTTCTGGACCGCAGCCCGGCGTGCGCCGGCCAACTTGGCATAGTCGGCGATGGCGGCCTTGGGTACCTTCAGCGAACGGCCCGCCCAATCGGTGCGGAACGGCCCCGGCTCGACGACGGTGACCTTGATGCCGAGCGGCGCAGTTTCCTTGGCCAGGGCTTCGGACAGGCCCTCCACGGCGAACTTGGTGGCGTTGTAATAGCCGATGCCGGGGAAGCCGATCAGGCCGCCCATGGATGAGATGTTGACGATGTGGCCGTGGTGGCGCGCACGCATGCCGGGGAGCACGGCCCTGGTCATGTTGGCCAGGCCGAAAACATTGGTCTCGAACATGGCGCGGACTTCATCGTCCTCGCCCTCCTCGAGCGCGGAGAGGTAGCCGTAGCCTGCGTTATTTACCAGCACATCGATGCGTCCAAAGCGGGCCTCGGCCTGCCTGACGACCTCGGCAATCTGCTGCGGCACGGTGACGTCGAGTGCGGCGACCAGCGCAGCGGCATGCGAGGCGAATTCATCGAGGGTGGCCGGGTTGCGCGCCGTCACCACCACGCTGTTGCCGCGCCGGAGCATCGCGCGCGCCAGTTCGCGCCCGAAACCCGTCGAGCAACCAGTGATGAGCCAGACCGCATTATTGGAAAGCATGATCAACTCCTGTGTAGACAAGGACGCACTATGGATGGCCGGCGGCACGATCCAGCCAGTCGGTGACCAGCGGCCAGAGGGCGGCTTCGCTCTGCGGCTTGAAAAAACCGAAGTGCCCGATGCGCGCCAGGCCGTGGTGCGCGGGTTCGAGCACGCGGTAATCGACCGCCCGCTTCCGGTAGGCGCCATGAATCAGGCGCGAGCCGTCTTCGAGCAGCAGTTCGTCATCAGCGAAGGTGAGCGCGAGTACCGGATAGTCTGCACTCGCATAGGCTTCGCGCGCACCGGGTTCGCCGGTCAGCAGATAGTCCGGCGTCAGGCACCAGCGGCGCCACTGGAACATCGCGCCGCTGGGAATATTGCCGATCACGCCCAGGCGCGCGCCGGGGAAGTAGCCAAACACAGGGCACAGCACCGGTGCCAGCACGTGCCACATCAGCGGCGCCGAACGGCGGACGCGCGGCCGTATGTGCCGCGTCGAACCGCTGCCGACCGCAATATTGACCAGACCCGCGAGGCGCTCGCGCGAAGGCAGCAGCGGCGCGACCTGGCCGCCAAAACTGTGGCCGACGACGAACACGGGCCGCCTGGGCGAAATTTCGCTGACCTCATGCAGGAGGGCATCGTAGTCCTTGCTCAGCCAGTCGCTGAGGTTCGCCTTGACATGGCGCAAGGAGCCGGTCAGCGATTCGCCGATGCCCCGGTAATCGAAGGTCCACGCCGTGTAGCCGCGTGTCGCCAGATGCCGGGCGAACGGAGCATAGAAGGATTGCGGCACGGCCATCGCCGCGGCGATGATGACGTGCCCCTTGGGCGGGCCGCCGGCCGAGTCGAAACGGTAAGCGGCAAGCGGGTGGCCGTCCCTGGCGGTGAAGCTGACGCGCTTCATGGATCGTCGTCAGTAGCGTATCGGAGTCGAAAGCACGGCCATCGTGACGCGGGCCACGCAAACCAGCTTGTCCGCTTCGTCGTGAATGCGCACATCCCAGACATGGCTGCTGCGCCCCAGGTGCAAGGGACGCGCCACGCCGAAGACCCAGCCGCTTTCGACCGCGCGAATGTGGTTGGCATTGATTTCCTGTCCTACGCAGTGAAACTTTTCGGGATCGACGACGAACGCGGCGGCCCATGAGCTCAGGGTTTCGGCCAGCACCATCGAGACGCCACCGTGCAGGACGCCGGCCGGCTGCCGGGTGCGCTGATCGACGGGCATGCGTGCCTTGAGGTAGTCGTCGCCGGCCTCGATCAGTTCGATGCCGAGATGCCCATTGGCGCATGTTTGGCCGCGCCGGTTCGCTTCATCGAGGGGAAAAGAGGTGTGCCAGATCGCCATGTTTGAATTTTGATTCGCAAAGATTCGGCGAGAACTATACCGTACCGCAGGCGGTACCTCGGCCAGTGCCATTTGCCGCAAAACTCGGTAACGACCGATTAAACTCCATCGAGCTTTTCGGCAGCGATCGCGCTGCGTGATGCTGCGGACCTGGCACCAACCCGAAGGAGACCCCCATGGTATTGCTCGAATTTTCGATGGCGCCTTCCACCAAGGGCGAAAGCATGAGTCCCTATGTCGCACGCATCCTCGACATCATCGACAAGAGCGGCCTGCCCTACCAGCTCACGCCCATGGGCACCATCATCGAAGGCGAGTGGGACGAGGTCATGGCCGTCGTCACCGCCTGCTTCAAGGCGATGCAGGCCGACTGCGACCGGATCGGCACCCACATCAAGATCGACTACCGGGCCGGTCCCGGCGGCCGCATGAAATCCAAGGTCGACGCCGTCGAGCAGAAACTCGGCCGCAAGCTTGCTACCTGACGGAGTGCCGGGCGACGACAACAGCCATTCGCCTGAAATCAGCCAACCGGATTTTGAACAGGCTGGATATTCGACGCTCTTGCCAGCAGCGCATCGAATCCCGGATAGTTTTCAGCCGTCAGCACAAATTTGCTGGCGAAGTCACTGCGCGGTTCGCCGGACTTCAACGCGGCGATGAACCCTTCCCGGTCGTTCACCCAACTGCCGCCGAGAAGAGTCACGCCGCGGGCAAAGAGCGCGTCCGGCAGGCAGCCTGCACTGGGCCCGACCATGGCGAACCACCTCGCGTTGCGGCAGCAGTCGAGCATGCGGTCCAGCGTGTCATTGAGCAGCAGCGTGCTGGTGGATACCACCTTGCCGCAGGCGGCGAGTTCCCCGGCGTTCAGCGTGACCCGGTAGCCCTCGGCGTCGCCGGCCAGATCGGCCTTCAATTCGACTACCGTGAGCTGTGCGCCGCTCTCCAGAATGCGCCCCAGCAGCGGCTTGAACAGCCCGATCATGCCGATCCGCTCGCCCGACTGCGGGTTCATCCGGCCGATTGAATCCTGACTGTCGTCGGGGCGAAACCCTGCCCGATCGAACAGGCAGCGGGTCAGCGCGTTGGCCGCGGCGAAGCCGATGGTCTTGCCGAAAGAGTCGGCGCTGGCGTAACGGCGAGCCACTGTCAGCGCATCGGCACCGGCGAGGCCGAGGCCGTCGGCGCCATGATGCAGGCGCGCCAGCGTGTCATCGAACAGCACGTAGGACAGGCCGAGCGATCCGTCGTCCAGCTCCAGCGCGCAGAACTCGCCCTTGCTGTCCTCAGCCGCCTGCTCCGGCGGCAGGTGCAGGGCGCGCACGCGCGGCAGGGGGCTGCGTGCGGCGAATGCCTCCAGTTGCGCAAGATATTCGGCAGCGAAGCTCATGTCCGTTTCGTCCCGGCTTCGTTTTCGCCAGAGTCCTGGCTTTCCTGCGCCGGCTCGCTCAGGTGCCAGCTGGCGCGGACCGCGGAGGAGATCGCTTCGCCCGCAACCGTCGCCTGCCGATTGGCCGCATTGCGCAAGGCTCCCGGGAAAAACATCGCGGTGAGGCGCTCGGAAGGTATCGGCGAATCGACATTCGAGCCACCATAGCGGCGCCAGTCGCGCACCGGGTAGATGCTGTCGGCAACTTCGAGCAAGCCCACGGTTTCCCGGTCGGCGATCAGCACCCCCTGCACGCGCAAGCCCAGTTCGCGCTTGACGGCGGCCAGCCGCGCGGCAACCGCCGGCGTGGCGCCGAACTCGCCGTCGGTTGCGATCAGCAAGTCGGCGAGCTGCCAGCGCTGATCTTCGAGCTTGGCGATCACGCTTTCCAGCGGGCCGCAGATATCCGTGCCGCCGCGAAACGCCTGCCCCAGAAAATCCGTCACGCGTTCGATTCCCGCACGGTCGACGCCCAGCTCCATTTCGACCAGCTCATCGGGACCACCGAAGGCGAAGACATGGCAGGCGCGCTGCTGGGCGTGAGCGGCGCGCATGGCCTCCAGCACGATGGCCTTGGCCACGGCTTCGGCGCCGCCCTGCATCGAGCCCGAGGTGTCGACGCAAACCAGCATCGGCCCCAGCTCCAGCCGCTTGCCGGCTTGCGGCCCGGGGCGCGGCTGTGAAACCAGCGCCTGATGCAAGCGCACTTCCGTCATGCGATCGTCATCCTCGTAGCTCAGCAGCGTCCTTTCGGCCCGCCGCGCATGCCAGACCAGGCGCAGGCGCGGGTGGCCGAGCAGCATGGCTTCGGCCGGCAGCATGCGGGCGATCCTGTCGGAGCGGTGAATGCCGCGCGTCTCGCCCGGCATGTCCGGCACACGCACGGTGCGTGTCTCGGGGCGTTGGGCGATGGCCTTGTCCATCACCTCGACGATTGCCTGGCTGGCGGTATCAGGCTCTTCGGAGGGGCGGGAGCGGCCCAGTTCGCGGATGATCTTGCCCAGTTCCGGCAGGCGTTCGAGCAGCCGGCGAATGCGCAGCACCTCCTGCCATCCCGACGAATGCAGCAGGCCGCGCATCTGGTCCCAGCGACTGTGCTTGCAGTCGTCGGGCACCATGCCGAACACTTGCACCAGCTCGTCGATCTCGCCGCAGTGCTGCTGCCAATCGTTCTCGAAAGCCTCGATCGCCATTCCCAGGGCTTCTGCTTCACTGGCCCCCCGATCCCGATAATCGACGATGAAATCGAGGTGGAACAGGATGCTCATCAGCACCGTGTCGGTCAACTCTTCCTTGTCGCTGCAGTAGCTGGCCAGGTCGAGGCGGCCGATGGCCTCATTCAAGGCCCGGGCGATCGGCAACGGCGGCCAGGGCCAGGTGTCCGGGGCTGTCGTGGCGCCGGCAAGCAGTTCGCGGCGCAGGCCTGCCAGCGCATCAAGGCGCGGTTCCAGGCTGCCCTGCGAATTGGTCAGCCCGCCCAGCCAGAGCGAGCGCGCCAGGCCGTCCAGCGTCGCCAGGCGGCGCTCCCCGCTTTCGAACAGCAGCGGCGCCGGCAGCGGGATGGGCAGTGGGGCGGGCAGCGCTGCGCTCACGCCGCGTCGAGCGATTCGTGGGCGACGGGCTCTGGCACCGTGCCGTTGTCCCGCTCCAGCCGCGGCAGGTCGAGGAAGCCGGCCCGCGCAGCCTTGGCACGTGCGGCGAGCTCGTCGATCGCCGCGGCGGTGGCCGCCAGGTTGACCGCGGCACGTGCCGTCAGCCCTTCGTTGAGCCACAGGCTCTGCAGCACGTAGGCGGCCAGGTTCTCGCGCTGGCCGGCAATCTCCCTGGCATAGCCGGCGATGCGCTCGAGCAGCGAATCGATCTGGCGCACGCGGGCGCCGATGTGCGATTCGCCGTAGCGCCGGCGCCGGTTGTAGCTCAGGCGCGGCGCGGCGGCACCGCCCTTGGCGTCGCCGATCTCGTCGGCCAGCTCGGTGGCCAGCTCGGTGGCGGAGAATTTCAGGCGGCCCGATTCGTCGTAATCGAGGTCGTTGGCTTTCAGTTCCGCATCGAGCTGGCTCACGAAAGCCGCGACTACCCGCGTCAGGCGCGCCGGCGAGAACGCCTCGCGCACCCCGAGCCGGGCCGCCAGCCAGTCGGCGACGGCCGCCTGGCGCGGCGCATCGGGCGCGGTCAGCCAGGGCAGCAGCAGCAGGTCCCACAGCGCCACGGCCGGGCGGCCCTCGCTCGCTGCGGCCACGCGCAACAGCCAGACGATCTTGACCCAGCGCCGGTCCGAGACATGGATAGTCACCACGGCGAAATGCTGGCGCAGCTCGGCCAGCACCGCAACAAAGTTGGCCGGCACCTCGACCGCGGCCGCGTCTGCCGCCAATCGGGCGAGATCGTCGCCGTCGAGCGTCAGTTCGGGCCCGGGCGGCGTCCAGTCGCGGGCGCGGCCGGCCTCCAGCAGCGCGCTGAAGCCCTCGCTGCTAACCGCCGCCACCGGCAGGCGCACCAGGAAGCGGTCGAAAAATGCCTCGGCGATTTCGTCCTCGGGCACTACGTTGGTGGCGCCGACGGCGCTGATCAGCGGACAGCTCTGGCGGCCGGCGCCGTTGTCGAATTCGCGTTCGTTGAGCAAGGTGAGCAGGGCGTTGAGGATCGCGCTGTTGGCCTTGAACACCTCGTCGATGAAAGCAATCGAGGCGTCCGGCAGGAAGCCGTCCGTATGCCGCTCGTAGCGATCCTCTTCCAGGGCCTTGATCGACAGCGGGCCGAAGAGCTCTTCGGGCACCGAGAAGCGCGTCAGCAGCCGCTCGAAGTAGCGCGCATCGCGAAACACCGTGTGCAGCCGCCGCGCCAGTTCGCTCTTGGCGGTGCCCGGCGGGCCGATGAACAGCGTGTGCTCGCCGGTCAGGGCCGCCAGAAGGCACAGCCGAACACTCTGGCGGCGCTCGACCAGGCCGTGCTCCAGCGTGTCGATGAGGGCTCTCAGGCGGGCGACGCGATCGGGTTGCATGTCCGAAATGAGTTTATGCGTTGGAAGATATTCGTGTCCAGGCGCGACTTGTCTGGATCACCGGCAGTTTCATGGACAAGCCAGGCAATGTATTGAAGTGCACAGGGTAACACCGGCGGCAAGGCCTGTAGCGACGGAAACCCGCAAACCTGTCATCTCATCTGCGTGCGGTAGCGAACGGTGTGCCGGCGCGCTTTGCTGCATTGTGACCATGTTCGGCATTGCGAACGCTCTTCGGAAAATTCCATCATGTTTGTGCACTTTTCGGCGGCTTGAAGCAGGGATGAGGCAGCGGATCATGTCGCGTGCAAGACTCCCACGATTGTTGGTTGCTGCCGTCGCCTGCCTCGGCATTGCCGGCTGTGCGACGGTTCAGACCGAGGGTCGTGCGCGAATGATTGATATGCCGCTGGCCTCCACCCATGCGGACATCGCATTCACCATGACTACGGGTTCCCGGCACAGTGCAGGCTGCGACGGCAGCGTGAACTGCCCGGCGGCAGCGGACACGGAGGCGGCAGCGCGCTTTGCGGTTCAGGTGCGGCGCGTCGCCGGTTCTTTGCAAACGGGGGCCCGGCATCTGTATCCGGACCTGGCGCAGCGCGTCCCGGGATTGGTCGATAGCCGATTCGATGTCTATGTCGTCGACGGCGATGAATTGGGCAGCGTTTCCAGTGCCAACGGAAGAATCGCGCTCAACGCGGCGTTTGGGGTCCGGCTGCCTTACGACGACTGGATGGCTTTTGTCATCGCACGCGAAATGGGCCATGTGATCGCGCGGCACCACGAAGAAAATTCGGCTGCCGGGATTGCCACTTCGGTGATCATGAACATTCTTATCCCCGGCAGCAGCCTGCTGAAGACCTTGATGTCGGCAGGTGGATCGGAGATTGCCGCCCAAAGCAAGCGAGACGTGCAGGGGATGGAAGCGGATGCCATAGCGTACCAACAGTTCGCCCGTCACCGGCGCCGGACAGCGCCTTGCTCACTGATGGGTATTTTTGCGGCAGGTGTGGCGCGGTCCGCCCCATGCTTCAAGAGTCGGCGCTGGTGGCACGGCGACCAAACTCTCGGGACCTCACACGAAGGTCGCGGGAGAGACCCCAAAACGATCGCTGAGGGCTCGGATTTGGCGAATGTTGAGATCCCTGTTGCCCGCAAGGATTTCGGAAACCACGCCTTGGCTGCCAATCTCGCGCAGATCGGCTTGCTTGAGACCATGTTGCTCCATCAGAAACTTCAGCGCCTGAACCCCGCTGACGTCCGGTAGCGGGTGATGCTCGGCTTCGTAATCCTCGATCAGGTCGCCAACGATATCGACCAGACCAATTGCGGGATGGCTTTCGTCGCCGATCGTCTCATCGAGCAGGGCATCAAGCATCACCACCATCCGGCGGTAGTGCGTTTCGTTCCGGATCGGGGCGATATCGGTCGCGCGGCGGAAGGTCTCCCACGCCGGGAGCAGTTGCTTCAGCTGGATGCGTGCATTCATGATTTCCATGCTCCCTTGTCGTAGTCGCGGTGGGTCAGCACCGCCTTGATATAAACGATCTGCTTCGCGAAGCGGATATAAGCAATCAGCCGGTACTTGTTGCCACCGATGTCGAACACCGTCAGCTCGCCAACCTTGTCTACCGCATTGAAAGCCGTCTTCAGTTCAGCCCAGTGATCAAACCGGTTCTTCTCAATCACCCGACGCCAACCCTGCAAGGGCTCATCAGCGTGAGGGTGGAGGGCAGCGAAAGCGCGCAACGCGCTGTTGCTGATGATTTTCATTGGCAAAGTATATCTCATTGTGAGATATATGCAAGCGTAGTTCGATGGCCGGCCTCACTGCCATGTCACAGCACCAGATTCTGTCCAAGTTTACATTTGCACGCCGGCTCCAAATGACCTAAGGTCAGACCAGACCCGATCAATCCACTGCTCATCTTCCAGGATACTCATGGCCCAAAAAGCGCAAGCAGGCAAACCCAAAGCATCCACCGCCAAGCGCGGCGTAGCAAAGGCCGCCGACACGCCGGTGATGTCTGGCGATGTACGCGCGCCGCGTCCCTTCCCCATCGTTGCCATCGGCGCCTCGGCGGGCGGCCTCGAAGCCCTTGAGCAGTTTCTCGGTCATGTGCCCGTCGATAGCGGCATGGCCTGCGTGGTGATCCAGCATCTCGATCCCCACCACAAGGGCATGATGCCCGAGTTGCTGCAGCGGGCCACGGCCATGCCGGTGGCGCAGGCCAAAAACCAGATGAAGGTCAAACCCGGCTGCGTCTATGTGATTCCGCCCAACTGGGATCTGTCGATCCTGCACGACACCCTCTACCTGCTCGAACCGGTGGCGGCGCGCGGCCTGCGCCTGCCGATCGATTCCTTCTTCCGCGCGCTGGCCGCCGACCGCCGCGATAATGCCATTTGCGTCATTCTCTCCGGCATGGGCTCCGACGGCGCTCTGGGCCTGCGCGCCGTCAAGGAACAGGGCGGACTGGTGGTGGTGCAGGACCCGGTCTCGGCCAAGTTCAACGGCATGCCGCAAAGCGCCATCGATACCGGCCAGGTCGACATCATCGCCGCGGCGGCGGAACTGCCGCTGCGCATCAACGACTATCTGCGCCATTCGCCGCGCGGCGTTCCCGGAGCGTCCCCGGCCGCAGCGGAGACGGAGGCGCAGAAAAGCGCCTTCGACAAGATCTGCATCCTGCTGCGCGAGCGTACCGGCAACGATTTTTCGCTCTACAAGAAAAGCACCGTGTATCGCCGCGTCGAGCGCCGCATGGGCCTGCATCAGATCGACCGCATTGCGCACTACGTGCATTACCTGCGCGAGAACCCGCAGGAAGTCGATCTGCTGTTCAAGGAACTGCTGATCGGCGTCACCAGTTTTTTCCGCGATCCGGCGGCCTGGGATGTCCTGCAATCACAGGTGTTGCCGGCACTGCTGGCCGCCTGCCCGGAGGGCGCCAGCCTGCGCGCCTGGGTGGCGGGCTGTTCCACCGGCGAAGAGGCCTATACCCTGGCCATGGTTTTTCGCGAAGTGCAGCAACGGCTGAAACCCGCCGGACGCCATTCGCTGCAGATTTTCGCCACCGACCTCGACCTGGATGCGATTGCGAAAGGGCGACGGGCCGTTTATCCGGCCAACATCGTCGCCGACGTATCGGCCGAGCGCTTGAAGCGTTTCGGAGATGCCGAGTTCGTCGCGCGCGTGGGCGCCGAGCGCGTCGCGCGCCATCAGTTGTTGGGCTACCTGCCGGGCCAGGCCGGGTTCGATTCCCCGCGCGATGTAGATCGCCGTCAGTTCCCGTTGCTCCGCTGCAGGGTCGGCTTCGAGCTCGGCGCGTTCGCGTGACAGGTCCGCATTTTCGGTGTCGGCCTGCGAGTGGACCGAGACATATTCACCAGCGGCCATCGACATGGCGCCCGCCACCAGGCCGGCAACGCCGGTCAGCAGAATGTTGCCCTGAGTCGAACTGGCCGCCGCAACGCCAAGCACGAGGCTGGCCGTAGAAACGATGCCGTCGTTGGCACCGAGCACGGCAGCGCGAAGCCAGCCAATGCGGTCGGTGCGGTGACGTTCAATGTGGTGGCGCGATGATCTCATGGTGTGGTGGCCAAGCCTCTGACCCTGCTGAAGCGAGATCCGCACTGTCATGGCCGACGACGCGCAGTGTGCAGGCCATTGCACTATCCAGTCTGTTCGGCAGCGCACTGATGACAAATGGCGACAGGTGCCTGCCTTGCTCTGTGCGACAGCGAACAGATTTGCGATCGACATTGCGGCCAGGCTTCGGCAACTCGTGGCCGCATTCCTGCAGCCAAAAGCGGCGACCCCCAGCCCCATCAAGTTCAAGGACTGCTACGAGACTCTTGAGGTTCGGGGCAGCGCAACGCAGGACGAGGTCAAGCGCGCCTACCTGATCAACGTGATACCTTCCCTACAAGTTGTGTACCGGAAATGCAAGGGTTGGTGACGAAGGACTGATGGGGATCAACGCGAGTTCTGAAAACTCGCTGATAGCTGGAACTGCTTCGACTACTTACTGCCGGATGCCGATCCCCGTTTCCAAGTATCAAATTCAAGTGGCCGGAGGCCAAAGCGAATGGCATTGCCGTTGTGCAGGCTCTTGAACTCTTCCAAGATCAGCGCGAGGAACCTTGCTTGGTCTTCAGCAGCAACCGACTGGGGTATTGCTGAACGAATTGCCGTCTCGTTTGCCAACCGTCCGCTGCGGACGATGGCCCGTACAGTTTCAGTCAGTTCTGCGCGATAACGCAGGCGGAAGGTATCCGGCGGAATCAGTTGTTGTCGTACCGCCACGTACTGCTGGCAGGAACGCTCATAGGCCCACACGAAGACATCGCGCAGCAGTTCGATCCGGTTCAGTTCGTAGACGCCGATCATGGCATCAATGTAAGCCTGCTGCGGCACGTCGATGAACGACAGCGGGCAGAGATTGAAGCGAATCAGGGGGATGTTTGCCGCGAGGCGGGAAACACGCTTATTCACGTCTTCGAAGGGCTGCAGATACGGCAGATGCACCATCAGGAAAAACGCTTGCTCGAACGGATCGCGGATTTCTGCCGCCATGTCGAGGGTGATACCAAACAACTCTTCCAGGCGCTGTGGTAGTGCGATGGGTAGATATACGCTGCCACCGATTTCCACGGCCCGGCTGCGCACGCGGCCACCGGCCTGCGGGTCCTGCAATAGACCGTCGGAAAGCAAGGCATGCAGGGCGAGAATGGTTTCGGTTTTGACACCGACGCGGTCGACTTGGTCAACGTTGAGCACCAGGTACTCGATGGCGGCCTTGTGGTTGAGGATCATCTGGGTTTCGAGCGCATCCTTGCCTGCGGCGGCTTGGCCGAATTCGATCAGGCGCTCGGTATCGAGCCGGGTGTAGGTGTTGCCCTCCAGACGCGACGAGGCCCACGAAAGGTCGATCAGCAGCCGATTCATGATGTCGCGGGCAAACGTGCCGGCGGCCGATTGCTCGGCAGGTGAGCGGCCTAGCGAATGCAGTTGGCTGCGCAGCGCTTCTGGCAAGTAAAACGTCTCGTTGGGGCGGTAGCCTTCGAGGAACTTCAGGTCGTAACTCACCGGACGGCGTTGTTGCAGCGCTTGGCGCACGTAAGTCTTGATGGCCGCGCCCTCCGATGAAACCGGGACATAGATTTCGCCAGTGGCTCGGACGGTGTCCGAGTTCTCTGCGACATTCAAGTTGCCGGTAATCGGCGCCAGCCGGTATTTCACTGCTCGCGCTTCGCCAGTCGTGACAATACGCCCTTGCTTCCCCAGTTCGGCGAGTCGTCGCTGAAGGGTGCGACGGGAAATATTAGGGCCGACAGTCTGCGACAACTTCGCCAAACCGATCCCGTCCGAGTGGCGACCGATCAGTTCGGCGATGTAGTTGAGCTCTTCAGGGGGAACGACTTTGGGCATGGCATCCGGTCATCTATATGGCGCGATATCGTGTATGATGCCACATTATTTGGCGCGATATCAAAATTTGACGCCATAAAGATTGATTTTGTGGCGCAATATCCGCATTTCAACAACTCAAGCACTGACACAATGGGAGGACCAGCGGCAGGTGCTCGGTATGTGACCGACTGAGGTTTCCCTCGGCAGATGAATCATGGCTCGCGATCGCGGGCCATGCCTATTCGTACTCTCCACGCAAAAATGGTGCGGCTACGATTTGTTTCGTCCAGCCTGGCGGAGCGCACGACACTCAAAGACCTCGCGAAGCAATTCGAAGAGGATTTCGCGCCGGAGCATTACAGGGGCGCAGCTTGGGAGCGAAAGTTGAGCCAACTGGTTTCCAGGCTTGGCAGCTATTCCCTTGCGGCAATCACGCCCACGGTGATAGGCAAGAAATACAGGGATGAGCGTCTGAAGGACAAGGATTCCCGCTACAAGGAGGATCCGGCCACGGCACCGTGCGTTTCACCAGCGACCGTCAAGGGTGAAATCGATCTGCTGTCCAAGATGCTCGATGTCGCCGTCAAGGAATTCGGCATTGCCCTGCCGGCCGGGAATCCTGTGGCCAATGTTCGCAAACCGAAGGGCGCGACAGCGAGAGACCGCCGGCTTACTGGCGATGAATGGGATGCACTGGTGGTGCAATGCACGGCGTCGGGGAATCCCTGGTTACTCGCTGCTGTAACACTCTCCGTCGAAACCGCCATGCGTCAGGGCGAGCTGTTGCAGTTGGAGTGGCGCATGATCGACAAAAAACGCCGGATTGCCTTTCTGCTCAATCCCGAAATGATCAAGACCGGGGAGCCGCGAGCGGTGCCGCTGTCAAGCAAGGCCATGGCGGCGCTGGATGGCTTGCCGAAGGCGATCAAGGGTAAGGTGATCCCGTTGGGCCGGATGACTTTATACAAGGCCTTTGAACGGGCCTGTGATCGAGCTGCCATCGGGCATGATCTACGACATGAGGCGCTCAGTCGCTTGGCAGAGCGGGGCGATTTCACAGTGCTGGAAATGGCGGCCGTGTCCGGCCACAAAACGTTGCAGATGCTGAAACGCTACACGCACTTGCAAGCCGAGAAACTGGCGACCAAGCTGGGGTAGGTTTCACAACTACCGGAAATACTACCGGCAACACTTGTTGCTATACGCCTTGAGAAAGTGGATAGTTATCTATATAGTTCATATTGTTAATAGAAAGCAACTACCGGCTATATAACCGGCAATATGACTTCAGCCAAAATC
Organism: Rhodocyclales bacterium; assembly: GCA_026399475.1. Classification (GTDB taxonomy): domain Bacteria; phylum Pseudomonadota; class Gammaproteobacteria; order Burkholderiales; family Rhodocyclaceae; genus Sulfuritalea. Next base: position 56,870 of record JAPLQY010000086.1, on the reverse strand, counting down.
GAGCACTACACGCAACCACACCAATTCGAGCCGCTGCTACCCCAGCACCGGCTGGAAGAATTTCGCCAACGTACACGGGCAGTCGTTGAACAGTCCCTCCGCCTATCCAGTAGCGCTCATCCTGCAACGGTCGGTAGCCTGCGAGAGTTGGTGCGAGAGATGAACTCCTACTACTCGAACCGGATAGAAGGCCAGAGTACGCATCCGCTCAATATCGAGCGGGCGTTGCGTCAGGATTTTTCCGACAAGCCTGACGTGGCCAAACTGCAGCGCCTGGCCTTGGCCCATATCGAAGCCGAGCGGGAACTCGAGCAAGGTGTGGCCTCCGGCGAATCCGCTTCCACAACGGCCTTCCTGCGGCAAGCCCATGCCGCCCTCTATGATCGCCTTTCCATCGACGACCGCACCACGGACGAAGGCCAAATCATAGAGCCGGGTGCATGGCGGGAGGAACAGGTGGCGGTTGGCCGCCACGAGCCGCCGCTGTGGTCCTCGCTGCCCGCGTTTCTCGCCCGGCTGGATGCCGTGTATGGTCCCGATACCTCGCTGGACGACGCACTGATACACATTGCCGCCGCGCATCACCGCACGGCCTGGGTGCATCCGTTCCTCGATGGCAACGGCCGCGCCGTACGGCTGCAAACGCATTGCGCACTCTGGCATCTCAGCGCGGGACTATGGTCGATGAACCGCGGACTGGCGCGCAACCGCGAAAAGTATTACCAGTTGCTCGATGCCGCCGACAGCCACCGCCAGGGCGATCTGGATGGCCGCGGCAACTTGAGTGAAAAGCTGCTGGGGGACTGGTGCGACTGGTTTATTTCAGTTGCCGAGGATCAGGTAAGTTTCATGGGCAAGATGCTCAAGCTCGACGAAATCAAGGCGCGCATCGCGGCATTGATCGCCTTCCGCTCCCAGTTCGACAAGGGAATTCGCGCAGAGGCAATCGTCCCTCTCTACCACCTGTTTCTTGCCGGTCCGACACCGCGCGGCGAGTTCCAGCAGATGACCGGACTGGGGGAGCGGACGGCGCGTTCTCTGCTGTCACGGCTGATTGAGACAAGGTTGGTCACCAGCATCAGCCATACGGCTCCGGTGCAACTGGCATTTCCCCTCGATGCGTTGCAATTTCTGTTGCCGGAACTGTATCCGGAGGCGGCAACGGTCGTTTGAATTTGATTTAACTGGCAGGGTACAACGGGGACAATACGGGGAGAACTATTGTCCCCGAAGGAAGGCGAGTCAGGAACTCCACGTTACCTTGGATTGACTTAGCATAAAAGTAAAAAACCCGCACAGCCTTGCGCTGTGCGGGTTTCCACGTTCTGGCGGGGCAGAAGATATGCCACAACAAACCGTCTGCGCTTCAACGTATTGATTTAAAGAGGATGTCACTTAAGCAACAATCCTGAATTCGGTCGCTTTGGCAACCGGACGCACATGGTTGCGCTCGCGCTTCATTTCAACGATACCGTAGTTCGACATGGTCTTGAGCGTCCGCGAGAGGTTGCCCGGCTTGCGTCCGGTCGTTTCGGCCAGGGACGTGATGGACTGCGGATTCGTCTCCTTGATCACCTGAAGCAAAGCACGATTCTCATCGCTCAACACCTCGGCGAGAGAGCGCATTGAGGTGAACCAGATTTTCGGTTCGCCTGACTTTGGCTTGAGTTTGCCGCGAGCAATCGACAAGACCCGCTCCCGAATTTTGTCTTGCGGCATGATGCCGATCACGATAGCTTTCATTTCTGTCTTGCCTCCTTCAGAACCCGGTCGACTTCGTCGAAAAAGTCGATCAGGAGTTGCTGCGCATCCTGAAACTCGTAGGGCACGCCTTTGTCGCTCACATGCCGGTGCTTGTGATCGTAAGTCAGGCGCTGCCCGGCATATTTGAACTTCTTTGGCGGCTTTACCGCATGTGCGTTGTCGTATCCCAGAATCCGTTTTCCGTAAGGCTCGTGGAGCGTCAGGGAATAGCGAATTCCGTGTGGTACGTCTGCTGTTACCTCAACACGCCAAGCCTCGATCTTCACCCAATAGCCACCGTCCTGATCAATGATCTGATCGTGCAGGTCCAGCAGGTTGGCTATTCCGTGGTCTACACGCATGACTAATTGTATCAACTGATGATAACTTACTGTGGCAAATTTTGTTACGCCAAAAAAGGAACGTCCAGAACAGTCGCGGCAAGTGGGCACAACCTTGACTTCTTCCTGATGTTACGGGATTCACGCGGATACCCAAGTAACCAAGAAGAATCCGACATGCAGGTACCTGCCTACCCCATACAGGGTCAGCGACATCGAAGCCTACGAGGAATCCTGCCTTGTCATTCCTGGCGCCGACAGATAAGTCCAGGTTGGGGCCATTTTCCGTGGCTCAGATGCAAGCAGTTACAAGCCGTTCAAACGAATCGCGGTCAATTGCAAGCAGTGGCAAGAAAATCTGCACTAGAGACAGTTTTTGTACAGAATTCTTGAGAACCAGAACGCAAAAACACCTCTTCTGGACGGTTCAGTCCAGAGGCGTCAGAACCATGGAAGGTCAGGAGGTTTTTGCCCGGACTCCCTTGTGGCAAGGGGTTCCAGCGATTTGGTACGCCAACTTAAGACAGTTCGCGTTGGCGTACCTTGCTATTACTGGCGGAGACGCAGGCTGCCATCCGCCATTATCAGGCAGTCCCATAGATTCCCAATCTGATCGAAAGCATCAATAATAATCAATGACTTGATCGTCTTCGTTCCCGCATGGGACTTCTTGACACTCCACTGCATCCCCTCCATAATGGCATACACAATGGCATACGGCATGGAGGGTGGCGATGGGCAAGAGCACACACAAACCGGGCAAACTGGCACCGGTAGCACTCAAGACATTGGGCGACGGCTGGCACTCCGACGGCGGTAATTTGTACCTGTTTGTCCGGGGCGACAGCCGAGGGTGGGTCTTCCGTTTCGTAGCTCCTGACGGCAAGCGGCGCAACATGGGGCTGGGGTCTCAATACTCCGTAACCCTCGCAGAAGCACGCAAGCAAGCCGCTCTCCTGCGGGAGCAGGTCAAACATCCCACGGCACCCCACGACCCCCTCGCCGCACGGCAGGAAATCCGCCTGGCGCAGAAGCTGACGGCGCGGAAGCACATGACCTTCAAAGCCTGCGCGCTCGCCTACATCGAAGCCCATCGCGCCGAGTGGAAAAATCCCAAGCACGCGCAGCAGTGGGAGAACACGCTAGCCACATATGCCTATCCGTTTTTCGGTGACTTGCCGGTGGCCGCCGTGGACGATGCCCTTGTGCTGAAAGTGTTGATGCCGATCTGGGAGTCGAAGACCGAAACAGCAACCCGCCTGCGTGGCCGCATTGAATCGGTGCTGGACTGGGCCACATTCAGTAAATTCCGGCATGGCGACAACCCCGCCCGCTGGAAAGGGCACCTCGATAATTCACTGGCGAAGCCCAACAAGGTGGCGAAGGTCACACACCATGCCGCGCTGCCGTATGCGGTAATGGGTCCGTTCATGGTGGAACTGCGGAAGCGAGAGGGGCTGGGCGCACGGGCGCTGGAGTTTGCCATTCTGACCGCTGCCCGGTCCGGTGAAGTTCGCAGTGCGACGTGGGACGAGGTCGATCTGGACAATCGGCTTTGGATCGTCCCCGCCGAGCGCATGAAGATGGAGCGGGAGCATCGGGTACCGTTGTCCGATGCCGCTGTCAAATTGCTCAAGACTCTGCCCCGTGTTGAAGACGAAGTGCTGGTCTTCCCCAGTTCCAAACCCAAGCGGCCTATGTCAGACATGACGCTGACTGCGGTGTTGCGTCGGATGGCGCGCGGTGATCTGACTGCGCACGGGTTCCGCTCGACATTTAGGGACTGGGCCGCAGAGGCCACCAACTACCCCAGCGACATGGCCGAGATGGCCCTGGCGCATTCCATCGGCGACAAGGTCGAAGCTGCCTACCGGCGCGGCGACATGCTGAAGAAAAGATTTCGCATGATGAATGAGTGGGCGAAGTATTGCGCCACGGTTCGCAAGGCTGATGCGAAGGTGGTTCCGATCAGAGGTGTCGGGTGAGGAAGAAACGGCACGGCGCCGGGCCTAATTCGTTGCATGCTGTTGTTTTTCTGCGTCACGGTAACTAACTGATTTATTGTCAATAGCTTGTGATGGACTAGTGGTACACACGGCGAGCAAATAACGACATATTCTCCTTGTTTGCTTCGTACCGATGTATAGGATGGGTGTCGCTTTCACATTTTCTAAGGAGCGACTCATGGACCCACGTTGCAACCCACTCCGCCAGCCAGAGCATACTTTTGGCTTCCTGCGGGAGCATCAAATCATCGGCAATCGCCGATCTTCAACTTACCAGCCGCTAGTTCCCATTGACCACTCCACGCTCTGGCGTTGGGTACGGGAAGGTCATTTTCCTCAGCCCGTGAAACTCGGCCCGCATACGACCGCATGGCGGGTACAGGCGGTTTTTGACTGGATCAAATCGAAAGGGGATGTGTAATGGACTCCGTCATCGCCAAACCAAACCGCAAGGCACTTCGCCTTCCGGCTGTCGCCGAAAAGACGGGAATATCCCGCACGCATATTTATCGCCTGATCCAGCAAGGCAAATTTCCGCGCTCCCATCGGCTGTCCGAACGCGTCTCGGTTTGGGACGAGGCGGCCATCGACGACTTTCTTGCAGAGAAATTTGCAGGAGTTCAATCATGAGCGCCGGCAATCCTACCCTATACCCTGGTCGCATCACACCTCAACATGCAGCGGACATACTCGGGATACCTCTCGCAAAGTTGCAACTGATTCGCATAAAGGGAATGAAGCAATTCGATCCCGCGTTCCCGCCGATGCTACCGGACCGGACCTTCGTTAAGTCTGAGATCGAGGCCTACAAAACACTTAGGGATTCCCGCGCTGCTGAAAGTTCCAGTCCCCCCGCTCCCCCGCCGGTCACCCCCACCAGCCCGTCCCGCGAGCGCAGATCGCCCATGGGTGGGCGCGCGCGATGACCACTTGGCCAGAACAGACACCCGTCAGCCTGTCGCGCGGTAACGGCGACTGGGCTGCGGTCAAGAAATGCGGGGGTTGCACGTTGCGGGATTGGTTCAAGTGGCAGGTCGGCACGAAGCGCGAAGGCGCAATGACTGCTGATGAATACGCGAAGGCTGGCAAAAGCGCCCGCGAAGCCGACAAGGTGAAGGCGGGCTGGTACAGCCTTTCCGCCTACGCCGACGAACACCGCGACGCTGCCAACTGGCAGGGCAGCAATATCTGCATCCTCGACGCTGACGCAAAATACGGCAAGGTCGAAGGGCCGCAGTATTCCTTCACCGCTGATGCGCTGCGCGAGCGGCTCGACGGCCTGCAATTCATCGCCCTGCCCACCCACTCCTACAGCGACGAAATCCCCCGCTGGCGGATCGTCATACCCGTGTCGGAGGTCATCACTGAGCGTAAGGAGTTCGACGCCATAGCGCGCCTATTGGCGCGCCGTCTTGACGGTTACGTTGATCCACGCTCCTACACCCCGGAGCAACTCTGGTTCTCGATGTCGGCACCGCGAGGCGAGTTCACCAATCGTGTCGGGCTTATCGTGGTGGGAGACTGACATGGGCGCACCATTCAATGTTGCGGCGTTCCGCGCCGCGCCTCCTGCTGCCGCGAAGCCGTCCAGCGCCGCTGCAAACATTCTCGCCGCTGCACCAGAGTACCCGCCCGCCGACCCTGCCAAGATCGTGGCCGCGTGCGCAAACATCCGCGCGGCGGTTGAAGATCAGCGCCAAGTCAGCGAGCCTTGGTGGCGCGGCATCATCGGCGTGGCGAAGCACTGTGTCGATCCCAACCAGATCGCCCACGATTGGAGCAAAGATCACCCCGACTACGATCGTGTCGTAACGCAGAAGAAGCTCGACAACTGGAAAGGCACCGGCGCGACGAAGTGCAGTACGTTGGCTGACCATAACCCGCAAGCCTGCGCAGCCTGTCAGCATAAGGGCAAGATCAACTCCCCCGTCGTGCTGGGCTACCCCGACACCGGCGCATCGGACCCAGTGCGGGCAGCGATTCAGGACCGCTTCGCGCTTATCGTCTTGAAAAAAATTGGCGTAGTAGATCGCGCAGCACTGGCAGTACGAAGGCAGGATGAAATGGCCGCGCCGCTTACGGTTCTGTCGCGGCAAGACGGGTCGTTGCTTATTCACCGGCTTGTAAGGTCGGATTTTCAAAGCGACGCTTTCGGCGACCGGGCGAAGCAATTTCTTACGCACCCCGCGACAGTCTGCTACCGAGGCGTGGAGTTCAACCCCCGCGAGACCAGCGCTGGGTTTCTAAACCTTTGGGTTGGTCCAACAATTTCGCCCAGGCAGGGCGACTGGGGCTTAATTCAAGAATTTCTGCTTGTCGTGATTTGTGACGGAAGTGAAGCGGCCTATTTCTATCTGATCCGCTATATCGCGCATGCCCTACAGCGCCCGTGGGAGAAGCCCGGCACCATGATCGCAATGCTGGGCGGTGAAGGCATCGGGAAGGGCACACTCGCCCGAATACTGCGCAAAATATGGACGGCAACCTTTCTTCACACGCATACCGTAAAGCCGATTGTTGGGGACTTCAATGGTTCGCTCGAGCGTGCATTCTGGGTGTTTCTTGACGAGGCCGTATTCGCTGGCGACCGTGCCGGCACCAGCGCACTGAAGGGTCTCATAACCGAACCCACGATTTTCATCAACGAAAAAAACCAGCCAGGCCGGACGATCACCAGCTACCACCGCTTTATCGCCGCCACCAACGCCGAGCATTTCCAGCACATTGATCCCGATAACCGACGCGACTTCATGCTGAAGGTGTCCGAGGCGCGGAAGGGTGATCGCGACTATTGGGCTGCACTGTCCCGCGCGATTGACGGCGGCGAGGTCGAGGCAATGATGTTCGATTTGTTGCAGATGGACTTGTCCGGGTTCGATGTGCGCACCAAGCCGAACACCAAAGAACTGACCCTGCAAAAGCTGCAATCCCTGCCACCGTTTCCGCGCTGGTGGTTCGACTGCATATCGCGTGGCGCTATCTGGGAGGACGGACCCGATTGGCCTGAGTTTGTCAGTACGCGGACTGTCGGGAGCAATTTCAAGTCAGAAACGCAGGGCATCCGCACATACAAGCAATTGACTGGCCGAGACATCAAGGACAGCATCCGCAAGGTCTGCCCGAGTGCCAAGGTCGAGCAAGCCATGGAGAGGAATCATCGCCGCCGTGGCTTCAAACTGCCAACCTTGAATGTAGCCCGCGCTGAGTTCGAGAAGTTCATCGGCGACACGGTGGACTGGGAATGAGCACGCGCACGGCTTGCACGACGCCTGCACACGTATCTGTGCAACGGGACGCCTTGTGCCACCTGCCTTTCCGGCATTTGCACACTTCTCTCTCTATTTTCGAGAGAGAAAGGAAAATAAGGGAAATGGTAGCCGCGCCTGCCCGCCCGTTTCATCCGCAGCGAATTGTGCGCGACCTGACAAAAATCCGTGCATGGTGAGCAAACCGTGGAGACCCTTGCGGCACATGACTTTGCGCTGCACAGCAGTATGCGTGCGCATCTGTGCTATCCGTGCAATAACTTCATCCAACCCCCGAAAGGAACCGTAATGAAATTCCCCTCCTCAATCTTTCCTGTGTCTATGGGCCAGCCGTGCACGCTCTGTTTGGCCGATGGCGCCCAGATCACGGGAAACATGGCGTATTGGGACGACGGCGTCATTGCGCTGGATAAGGTTGTCACGTCCGCGAGCATGGACGACTTCCTCCACGGCGGTCTCGGCCTGTTCCCCTTCGCGCAAGTGCGCTGGATCAAGCCTGAGCAGGGCGACTCCCCTGGCCCCCTATAGCCCCACCACAAGGCGACCAACTATGACCACGTACATGCAAGAACTTCAGGAAGCCTGCGAGGCCGACCACGCCGAACGCCAACAGAAGAAGGAAACCGTCGACGCCGAGCGCGCCGCATCATGGCGCGACACTATGAGGCCGTTGAAGGACAGGCTTGCCGATCTGCTGTCCACCATCCCGGACGAGGTAAAAACTACCGGGCTATCCCTCAGCACCCTACAGGTGCGGCTACGTGGCCGGACGGCATCACGCGCCCATTGTGGCGAGGTTGCAGCAGCGTTAAGGCAACTCGGCTTCAGGCGCATAAGACTTTGGAAGCAGAGCGACACCGACGGTTTTAACGCGGTGTGGAAGAGTAAGTGACGGGAAAGTGACGTTGATGGTACGAGGGCCGGTAGGTGCGGGTGGCACCGAACCGAGCCAACTACTACTTTCGTTCGATTGTCCCTGCCCAACATAAGGACTAGACTGCCGCGGGGTACATCGTGGATCATCCAATGCAACAGTTAAAACATCGCGTCGCAGGGTTTCTATTTGTGCTGTCGATCGACACATCAGCACAAGTGGTGCAGGTCGAGAACTCGCCGCGACGGTTTTCAGTCATTGCCCCGACGTCTTGGATCAGGCAGCCAACAACGACAGGCAATTCACGAGTCAAGTTCGTATCCCCGCCCAAGACGCCCTATGCTGAATGCGCAGTGATTGTGCAGCAATATCATCAACTGCGAGACATGCCTCAGTCGTATTTTAACCAGCAAATGCTGGAACCACCTGATGCTCGTGAGTTGGCCGCAAGCTTGGCAAACAGATACAGCAACGTGAAAGTGTTGTCGGTCGGTCCTGCGGCCCTGTCTGGCTATTCAGCGCATCTATCCAACGTCATATTCAGTACCGGCACCCCGGATGGCGAGCAATGGTCTAGGTCGATCTCCTTGATGACAGGGACCACCCCAGGGCTAACGTGGACCGTCGCATGTGGTGCTGTCGGCAAGTCATTGGCCGAAGCCGAGAGAGGTTTCAAGTACTGGCAAATGGAAATGAATCGTTTTGCTGCGAATGTGAAGATCAATTGATATGAGAGTTGCTGCCACGATAATTTGTCTGTCGATTACTTTCGGCGCATATGCCGGCGAGTACGACGACTGTGTATTGACTGGATTGAAGGGTGTCTCCAGCGACGCTGGTGCAAAACTTGTTGCACAAGCTTGCAAGAACAAGATTAACGAAGTAAGGCAAAGCAGACGCTCAAACTTCGGCACCGATCTTGCAGCTGGCGAATACGCGTTCAACCCCACAGATAGCGTTCAGCGACATGATGACGGACTCGTTTCACAAACGCTCGTGAACAAAACATCTCAGAAAACGATTACTTATGTGGCGCTCACGGTTGGGGATGGCGTTAAGCCCGCAGCAATTGAGAAAGGAAAAGTTTTTGATGTTGACGACTATATCCGGACCGCTAAGCCCGCCAGCGTCTTCTACTACAAAGTGGCAATCAGGCCGGGAAAGAGCATACGGTTGAAATTTCCGCTGCCCAAGAGTGGCGCGTTCTACACAGAAGTAACCACGGTCCTTGGACGGGAATCCAAGTGGGCCGACGCGGCGCAGCAGTTTAAGGAGGACGTTAGTCCCGAGCCGAAAGACCGGCTTGAATAGCGACCAACCGAGCGTTCATGTGAATATTCTGGAACAGATCACGGTTTACTTTGATGCCCAATACTAGCGCTATGCATCTGACTTTCGGCTCCCCCTGGAAACGCGTAGGGGCCATCCTGATCGACATTGTCATTAGTGGTGTGGTAGGCCTCGTGCTGGGATACGTGTTTGCCGATTTTCTTGTCAAGGGGGTGACGACTCAGGCTGAATATCAAGGCCGAATGAATGCCTACGGTATGCTGATCTGGTGGCTGTACTTCGCCTTTATGGAAAGCTCATCACTACAGGGCACCATCGGCAAGGCGGTATTCGGTCTGAAAGTCACGGACCTCAACGGGGAGCGGATCGGTTTTTTGCGGGCCACCGGTCGCCACTTTGGGAAGTTGCTCTCAGGCGTGCTATTGCTGGCTGGTTTCATCATGGCCTTCTTTACACAGAAGAAGCAGGGGCTGCACGACATGATGGCCGGGTGTCTGGTGCTAGACGCCAACGCTCAAAACCTTCCTGCCACATCAAGCGGCAATGGGCGCGCAGTTGCAGCATCTAGGCCGACCAGCACATATTCAACCGTTACAACAAGCCCGGTATCCGCTGCGCCGCCAGTGCAACCGCTTAGCGGTTCAGTCAAAGTCGGAGAGCCAAGCATGGTGACACCCGCCGAGTCCGTGGTCATTGATGAGGATGCAATCTACGCCAGTATTGCCAGCGAGCTTAAAACTGGTGCTACCAACGAGGGGCTATGGATTCGCCTATTCGCAGAGTGCGACGGTGACGAGAATCGAACGAAGGTTGCGTATATCAAGCAGCGTGCAGAGTTTCTTATTTCTAGGGAAAGTGTACGCCTCGCGCAAGCAATGCAGGAACAAGCCACCGAAGCCAACAGAATTGCAGAAGCTCGACGCCAAAACCTGCACGTCATAACGTCCAACTTGAGCAGGATTCTGACCCTAGCCGCGCAACACTCACGTAATCCGCGTATGACAATCGACGAAAAGGAGCAGTTGCTTAAGCTTGCCGGAGGCAGCTTTGCGTGGGCCGATGGTTTCGGTAAGTGTTCTGCTACGTTTCCGGCATTGGGACAAGAAAAGAAATTCAATTCGGGTGGGGAGTTTGCGTGCTGGTTCAGCGATGAAGTCGTGCCTTACCTTCTGTCTATCGAGAAGATGGACGTAGTAGATAAGATACTTTCCAATACAGTTGCTTTGTCGCAAATATCCTGCCCATACTGTGATGCTTCCCTTGCGGAAGGCAGTTCAATTTGCAGTACATGCCAAAGGATTCTGCCAGTTCGTCCGAGGCCACCTGAAAGGGCTCCAGACCGACTGTGTCGAAGCTGCAACGCAGTAATCGCACCAGGCGCACTTGCCTGCATCAAGTGCGGCACCCCGAGCTATTGAAGTACCGATAATGCGAATGGCATACGTTTGAAATTTTGCATGGAGATTTACGGGCGCCAGATGGGCCCTGTACGGGGGTTGAAACGCTGGGCCCCACCCGCCCCCATCTCGTCACCGATTCGATTCGACATAGTCAGACTAGACGACGCGCCCCGCCACGAAAGTCGGCGCTGACGACACGGCGCGATGCAAGCCTGATCCGACACGAACGCTGACGCACCCCGTCACCCGCTCAGTCACGGCGCTTGCAAAGAACCCGCAAGCCCCGCGCCATCGCTACCGCGTCGCGTACTGGACGCCCGCCGTCGCGCCAACACTCGCGCCACGGCTTAGTGCCTTCGGCCGCCTCTGTTGCTCCTGCCCCGCCGCCGCTGCGCCACTGCGCAGGCCAGCGATAAACCCCGCTCGCCAGCTTGCGGCTTGCAGGCGGCTGCCTCGTCACATCCTGCACCACGCCAGCGGCTTCACCACTGGCTTTGTCTCTCCTGCTGTCGCCGTTCCGCCAGCGCCGACTTCTACTTTGTCCGGACGTGCCAGCCTGCAAGGTCAAGACCGTGCCACCCGCTGCATTGCGCATCCATTCGGCGGCTACGCGGCAAACCCCGCCGCGTCACACCTCTCTCCTGCTCCATTCCGCAGGTCGCACACGGCCAAGGCAAACCCGCTGCGCGGGATTGCCAGTCAAAGGCACACCGCAACTCGGTCAGTTCGCTGCGCTCGACTGCACCCGGCCGGGCCGGGGTAAATTCGCCGCCACGCGTCGAGCTTTAACATAACCGCGCATTACCCAAAGTAGGCCAGTCGCTGCGCAGGCTTCGCTTTGTGGCCTACCGCTGCGCGCCCTGCGGGTTCGGGTAATGGTCGGCTATGTCTTGCGCCCCAGCCCGGACAAAGGCTATGTCGGCGCCGCTGTCGCGGCGTTAGGTTCTTCTGGCGCTGCGCGTGGGTGGCGTGGGTCGCTTCCGCGCCGGAGGGCGCGGGCGCTGGCCGGCGCTGCCGGTGGTCAGCTGGTGGTTAAAGTCGGCGCTGGCGGCACGGCGGCCATTGGCTCTGAAATGATCTACAGAATGGCATACACAAAAACAAAACGCCCCGAAAGGGGCGTCCTGTCTGATTCACTGGCGGAGACGCAGGGATTCGAACCCTGGATCCAGGTTTTGCCCAGATGCGCCCTTAGCAGGGGCGTGCCTTCGACCACTCGGCCACGTCTCCGAAAACGGCTATGAACTTGAGGTTCACGGCTGTTTGCAGGGGGCGGAGTATACCCGAATCGACCTTTGCTGTTGGCAAAAGCGAGGCAAAGCTTGCCGTGCCCCGCAGGTGCCTGCTAGCCGCGCAGGCTGATCTGCGGCCAGCCGCGCTGGGTGGCGGCTTTTTCCAGCGTCGTGTCGGCATCGACCGCGACCGGATGGCTGACTTTTTCCAGCAGCGGCAGGTCGTTGTGCGAATCGCTGTAGAACCAACTTTGCTCGAAGCTGCCGAGCCACAGGCCGAGCGATTCGAGCCAGGCGTCGACGCGGACGATCTTGCCTTCGCGAAAGGACGGCGTGCCGCGCGGCTGGCCGGTGAAGCGGCCGTTTTCCTGGGCGGGTATCGTGGCAATCAGGTGCGGAATGTTGAACTCGTGTGCGATCGGTCCGGTAACGAAGCTGTTGGTGGCGGTGACGATGGCAAGCAGGTCTCCGTTGGCGGCGTGCTTCGCTACGAGTGCGCGCGCGGCCGGGCTGATCAGCGGCCGGATGCGGGTGGCGACGAACTCCCGGTGCCAGGCGTCGAGTTCGGCGCGGGAATGGCGCGACAGGGGCGCGAGCTGGAAATCGAGGAAGGCATGGATGTCCAGCGTTCCGGCCTTGTATTGCTCGAAGAATTCGATGTTCCTCGCTTCATGCACTTCGCGGTCGAGCACTCCCTTGCTGATCAGGAATTGCGCCCATTCGAAATCCGAGTCGCCGGACAGGAGTGTGTTGTCGAGGTCAAACAGGGCAAGGTTCATGGCTGGTCGAAATCCTTGTCGAGATCGAGTGAGGTCTGCATCAGTTCGCGCAGAAGGGGCAGGGTGGGCGGGCGCTTTTGTTCGAGTGAGGCGCGGTCCAGGCTGTTGAGCATGGCCATCAGCGAGGGCAGGTCGCGGCGGCCGTGGCGCAGCAGGTAATGCACCACGCCGGCATCCATCAGCATCCCGCGCTCGATGGCATGGCGGCGCAGGGCGGCGCCCTTTTCGTCGTCGGAGAGCGATTGAATTTCGTAAATCAGGGTCTGGCCGATGCGGGTGCGCAGATCCTCGCGCAGGCCGAGCCGCAGCGGCGGCTCGGTGCCGGCCAGCAGCAGGGCGAGGCCGAGAAAGCGCGCGGCATTGAAGGCGCGAAACAGTGCTACCTGCGCCTCGGCCCCGAGCTCTTGCACGTCGTCGATCACCAACAGGCTGCCGGGGGCGAGCGCAAGTTCGGCGCCGGCTTCCGCGCCGCGCAGGAATGTCAGGGGGCGCTTCGTGCGCGCGGCCTCGGCGGTCGCCGCCAGCAGGTGGCTCTTGCCGCAACCTCGCGGCCCCCAGAGGTAGAGGGCTTCAAAGCTGTGAGTGTCGCAAAGGCTGCGCAGGCGCGCCACCAGTTCGGCATTGGCGCCGACGATGAAATTGTCCAGCGTTGGCTGCTGCTCGGGCTTGAGGTCAAGCAGCATTTGCTGCGGCGGCGTGTTCATCGCGTTTTGAACCGCATTTTCAACTATTGGCCCCGATAGAAGCGGCTGGCGAGATACAGCGCCCGTACTTCGCGCAAGCCGACCAGCAATGCCGCTGAAGCCGGCAGCGCGGCGAGGACACCGAAGAAGCCGAAGATCTGGCCGAAGGCCATCAGGGCGAAGATCACCGCCAGCGGGTGCAGGCCGATGCGTTCGCCGACGAGGAAGGGCGTGAGCAGAAAACTCTCCAGCACCTGCCCGATGCCATACACGATCAGCACGGCGACGATCGGCTCCCAGCCGGCGAACTGCAGCGTGGCGACCAGCAATGCCAGGATCAGGCCAGTGGCATAACCCAGATAGGGGATGAAGATCAGCAGGCCAGTGACGACGCCGATGGACAGCGCCGAGGGAATGCCGGCCAGCCACAGGGCGACGCAGTAATACGCGGCGAGCAGCGCCATGACCAGGATCTGTCCGCGCAGATATTGCGAGAGCACGGCGTCGATGTCCTGCGTCACGCCGATCAATTTGGCATGCCAGGGGCGCGGAATGACCTTGCCCATGCGCGCCAGCATGCCGTGCCAGTCGAGCAGCAGGTAGAACATCACCACCGGGGCCAGCATCAGGTTGATGGCGAGGCCGACCAGTGCCACGCCGCCGATTTTGAGCGAACTGTAGATGCGCTCCAGAATGACTTGTACGGTATCCCAGTTGCCGGCGGCGAGCTTTTGCAACGAGGCGGAATCGAAGCGCAGCCGCAGCCCGAAATGGTCCCGCAGCCAGGGCGCCAGTTTCGTATTGGCCAGTGTCAGCGCCTCGGGTGCTCGCGCCGCGAGCACCGCGCCTTCTTCGTACAGCAGCGGCAGGATGATCAGGACCAGGCCGGCGGCCAGCGCCGCCAGCGCCAGCATGACGAGGACCACCGCCAGCATGCGCGGCAAACCCCAGCCCGTGATGCGGTCGGCCACCGGGTTGCAGATATAGGCGAGGATGCCCGCCAGCAGAAAGGGCGTGAGAATCGGCGACAGGGCATAGAACAGCGCAAGAATCGCCAGTCCGGCCGCGATCCACAGGGTGGCCTGGAGGCGATCGTTGCGGTCTGCGTCAAGGGGCGAGGTCATTTCCGGTAAAATTCATGGCCTAGTTCTGGCGGGAGCCCGGATTATCGCCCATCCGGCGGCCAACCGTGCTCCTGTCATCGATTCCGCCTGCATCTTCAAGGACTTCATCTTGACTGTATCCACATCCTCGTCCCCGCTCACCTACCGCGATGCCGGTGTTGATATCGATGCCGGTGACGCACTGGTCGAACGCATCAAGCCCGCGGCGAAACGCACCATGCGGCCGGAAGTGCTGGCCGGCATCGGCGGCTTCGGCGCGCTGTTCGAGATTTCGAAGAAATACCGCGAGCCGGTGCTGGTGTCCGGCACCGATGGGGTCGGCACCAAGCTCAAACTCGCGTTTCAGTGGAACCGCCACGACACCGTCGGCCAGGATCTGGTGGCGATGAGCGTCAATGACATTCTGGTGCAAGGCGCCGAGCCGCTGTTCTTTCTTGACTACTTCGCCTGTGGCCGGCTCGACGTGGACACAGCCGCCACGGTCGTCGAAGGCATCGCCAGGGGTTGCGAACTCGCCGGTTGCGCGCTGATCGGCGGCGAGACGGCGGAAATGCCCAGCATGTACCCGGATGGCGAATATGACCTCGCCGGCTTCGCCGTCGGTGCGGTGGAAAAGTCCGCGATCATCGACGGCAAATCGATCCGGCCGGGTGATGTGGTGCTCGGCCTGGCGTCGTCCGGCGCGCACTCCAATGGCTATTCGCTGATCCGCAAGATTCTCGAGCGTGCTCAACCCGACCTTAAGATGGACATCGGCGGCCAGGATGGAACGAAAATGCGGCTGGCCGATGCCGTGATGGCGCCGACACGCATCTATGTCAAGTCACTGCTGGCGCTGATCCAGGCGGTCCATGTCAAGGGCATGGCGCATATTACCGGCGGCGGCTTGACCGAGAACATTCCGCGGGTGCTGGGCGATCATCTGACGGCGATCATCGACAGGAAGAACTGGCCGCTGCCGCCCTTGTTCCGGTGGCTGCAAAAGGAAGGCCAGGTGGCCGACGCCGAAATGCATCGCGTCTTCAACTGCGGCATCGGCATGGTGGTGATCGCCGCCGAGGCCGATGCCGGTGTGGCGATGCAACTGCTGGCGGCGGCCGGCGAGCAGGTCTATCACATCGGTCGCATCGAGGCTCGCGGCCAGGGCCAGGCGCAGACGGTCGTCAGCTAGGCGGACAGGTGGGCGCCAACCGCGGCCAGCACCCTGGCTGTCGGGTCTGACGCCAGCGGGTCGATGATCTGCAGATCGTCCATGCTTTTGAGCCAGGTCAGTTGCCGCTTGGCGAACTGGCGCGTGGCGAACACGCCGCGATCACGCAATTCGGCCGGCGGCATCTGCCCCTCGATCATTTCCCACACCTGGCGATAGCCGACGCAGCGCATCGAGGGCAGTCCGGCGTCGAGCCGGTATTTTCGGCGCAGTATCGCCACTTCATCGACCAGACCTGCGCTCAGCATCGCGTCGAAGCGTTGCCCAATGCGCCGGTGCAGTTCGCCGCGATCTGCGGGTACCAGCGCCAGCGTCAGGCAGTTGAAGGGCGGGGCGCTGTCCTTCTGTTCAGCGAAGTAGCTGCCCAGAGTGCGTCCGGTCAGGCGCAGCACCTCGACCGCGCGCTGGATGCGCTGGGCATCGTTGGGCTTCAGTCGCGCGGCGGTCTCGGGATCGAGCTGCACCAGTTCCGCATGCAGCGCCGGCCAGCCGCGATCGGCGGCTTCAGCGTCGATGGTCGCGCGCAGGGCGGCATCCGCCGGCGGCAGGTCGGCCAACCCCTCGCGCAAGGCCTTGACGTAGAGCATGGTGCCGCCGACCAGCAGCGGAATCCTTCTGGCCGCCGTGATCGCCGCCATCTCGCGCAGGGCGTCGCTGCGAAATTGTGCCGCCGAGTAGCGTTCCTCGGGCGTGATCAGGTCGATCAGCCGGTGCGGGAAGCGTACCAACGTCGCGGCATCCGGTTTGGCGGTGCCGATGTTCATGTCGCGAAACACCTGCGCAGAATCGATGCTGATAATGTCGCAAGGGAAGCGCGTCGCCAGTTCGAAGGCCAGCGCGGTCTTGCCGCTGGCCGTCGGCCCAATCAGGAGGATGGCCGGCGGCAGCGACATCAACGTCCGCGCATGAACAACTTGTCCAACTCCGCCATCGACAACTGAACCCAGGTCGGTCGGCCGTGGTTGCATTGGTCGGCGCGCTCGGTTTCCTCCATCTGGCGCAGCAGGGCGTTCATTTCCGGCAGGCTCAGCAACCGGTGGGCGCGCACCGCACCGTGGCAGGCCATGGTCGCCAGCAGTTCATTGCGCTGGGTTTCGACCACGCGGCTGGCCGGATGTTCGGCCAGATCCCTGAGCAGCGATCGCACCAGGTCGACCGGGTTGCCCCCCGCCAGCAGCGCCGGCAGGCTACGCACCGCGAGTTGTCGCGGACCGGCGGCAGTGACGGCAAAGCCGAGCAGGGCGAGCGCCTCTTGCTGCTCGCCGGCCGTCGCCATCTCGGCTTCGCTGGCAGACAGCAGCAGCGGCACCAGCAGCGTCTGCGTCGCCGGCGGCCCGGCGTCGAGGCTCTGCTTCAGCTTTTCGTAGAGAATGCGTTCGTGCGCGGCGTGCATATCCACCAGCGCCATACCGTTGGCATTCTGGGCGAGGATGTAGACGCCGTGCAGCTGTGCGATGGCGTAGCCGAGCAGCGGCGAAGTTTCCTCGTGCTGGCTCACAGTCGGCGCTGGCGCGCTCTGCGTACCTGGGATTCCGCTTTGCGGGCAGGCTGCGTCGGCGAAGGCCGCGCGGGCGAATTCCAGGTAGGGCCGTGCCGCCGGCTCGCCCACGCCGAGACCGGATTGCCGCGCGTAGGAGAAAGCCGACGGCACATAGGCCGGTGCGGCCGGCGCCGCCTCTGCCGGGCTCGCGGCGCTGGACAAGGGCGCGGCCAGCGTGCGCTGCAAAGCGTGGAAGACGAACTGGTGGATGCCGCGCGCATCGCGAAAACGCACCTCGGTCTTGGCCGGATGGACATTCACGTCGACGCCGGCCGGATCGAGTTCAAGAAACAGTACATAAGCCGGATGCCGTGCGCCGTGCAGGATATCGGCCCAGGCCTGGCGTGCGGCATGGGTCAGCAGCTTGTCGCGCACATAGCGGCCATTGACGAAGAAGTATTGCTCGTCGCGTCCCGAGCGCGAATAGGCCGGCAGCGCGGCCAGGCCGGAAAGCCGCAAGGGCCCTGCCGTGACATTGAGCGGCCGAGCATGCGGAAAGAAGTCCTCGCCGATGATCTCCCTGGCGCGGCGCGAGAAGTTATGCGCAGCGGTATTCCCTGGGACGGCGCTGGCGAGACGGCGTTTTGCGCTGCCGTTGTGGCTCAGCGTGAAGGCGACATCGGGCCGGGCCAGCGCCATGCGCCGCAGAACCTCGTCGCAATGCGCGAATTCGGTGGCCTCGGTCTTGAGAAACTTGCGCCGTGCCGGGGTGTTGAAATACAGGTCGGCGACTTCGATCACCGTGCCGCCTGCCAGCGCCGCGGGTTCCACCGCATCAGCCTCGCTGCGCAGGCGGAAGGCGTGGGACTGCGAGGCATGCCGACTCGCAATGCTGACGCGTGCCACGGAGGCGATGGAGGCCAGCGCCTCGCCCCGAAAGCCGTAGCTGCCGACCCGCTCCAGATCGGCGAGGCTGGCAATCTTGCTCGTGGCATGGCGCGCCAGTGCAAACGGCAGGTCGTCGGGAACGATGCCGCTGCCGTCGTCGACGACGCGAATCAGGCGCACGCCTCCTTCTTCCAGTTGCACGTCGATCCGGGTGGCGCCGGCGTCGAGGCTGTTTTCCAGCAATTCCTTGAGCACCGAGGCCGGACGCTCCACGACCTCGCCGGCGGCGATCTGGCTGATCAGGAGTTCCGGCAGCGGCTTGATGATTCCCATTGTTTTGGTGTGAAAAGTGGAGAGCCAAACGTGAAAAGTGAAACGTGAAACGTGAAAAGTGAAATGTGAAAAGTGAAACGTCAAAGACTACCGACCGCGACCTGAGTCTTCGTCTTTCCGCTTCACTTTTCACTTTTCACGTTTCACCTTAAGGAACCAATTATAGCTTCCGGTAAAATCGTCTCTTTCCCGCCGCGATCATTACCCAGTGGAATTTCTCCCCCAGTTCATCGACATTGTCCTGCACGTGGACAAGTATCTCGCCGCACTCCTGGCGCAGTACGGCACATGGATTTACGCGATCCTGTTCCTCATCGTGTTTTGCGAGACAGGCCTCGTTGTGACCCCTTTCCTGCCCGGGGACTCGCTGCTCTTCGTCGCCGGCGCGCTCGCCGCGACCGGCGGTGGTTTCGATATCGGCATTGTGATCGCCGTGCTGCTGTCCGCCGCCATCCTCGGCGATAACACCAACTACTGGATCGGGCGCTGGGCCGGCAAGCGCATCCTGGCCTGGGGCGAACATTCGCGTTACTTCAATCGCAAGGCCTTCGACATCACTCATGCCTACTACGAGAAGCACGGCGGGATGACCATGCTGGTGGCCCGCTTCATGCCCTTCGTGCGCACCTTCGCACCCTTCGTCGCCGGGGTCGCCAACATGAGTTACGTGCGCTATTTCGCATTCGATCTTTGCGGCGCGTTGCTCTGGGTGTTTTCGCTGTGTTTGGCCGGATACTGGTTCGGCAACATTCCCTGGGTCAAGTCGAATCTGTCGCTGATCGTTTTCGGCACTATCGGTCTGTCGCTGGTGCCCCTGGTTCTGGCCTGGCTGCGCCAGCGCATGGCGCCGAAGGCCTCCTGAGCATGCTGCGCGCGGTGACAGTGGTCGCGTTGCTGCTACTCGCCGGCTGTGCGCAAACCGGTCCGCAGCCGGGTGCGCAGTCTGGCAACAACGGCCGCTCGATTAGCGACTCGGTATCGACATTCGATCCGAAGCAGATCGGCAAGAGCGACGTCGACCGTGTCGCCGACCTCCATCGCCGGGAAATATTCGCCAGCGTGCGGGTGTTGGCCGAAAAGCTCTATCGCCGCAATCCGCGCGAGTGGAAGAAGGGCGGCCATGCCAGCGTCGAGGCTGCACTCGATCGCCTGCTTGATCCACGCACCGGCTGGCGACTGGCAGAGACGGCTGGCCGGCGCGGCACCGATGCGATTCTGCTGGCCCTGCGCGACGACTTCGATGGTGATCGCGTGGCGGCATTCATTGCCGGCATGGGGGCGATGCTGAATGTCGCGTTTGAGGAAAAGACGGAGTTTTTCATGCTCGATGATCTTGATCCGCAAAAGCTCTACAACAGTGCGCGCAACCTGGAAATCGCTGCGTGGAAGCTCGCCAACGCGCGCGATGCCGGCGGCAGCCTGCTGCTGCTGAGCAATGAGATGGCACTGGCGCCGCAACCGGCGAATCTCAGCTTCGAACGCGAATTCGGCAAGATGATCGGCAATCTCGACCTCCTGTCCAGCCTGATAGCGGACAAGGGGCACCGTACCATCGCGCGGGTTGCCCAGAGCGTGGCCACGGCGGTATTTCTCCCGGTCGTGGCGCTGCGATGAAGCGCTATGTCATCCTCATTTCCGGCCGTGGCAGCAACATGGAGTCGCTGCTCGATGCCGGTTTGCCGGGGGCTTGTGCCGCGGTCATCAGCAATCGGGCCGATGCGGCCGGCTTGGCCTTTGCGGCCAGCCGCGGCATTGTGACCCACGTGATCGATCATCGCGGCTTTGCGTCGCGCGAGGATTTCGACTCCGCGCTGGCGGCCGAGGTCGGGCGCCATGCGCCCGACCTGATTCTGCTCGCCGGCTTCATGCGCATTCTCACCGATGGCTTCGTGCGGCGTTTTGAAGGCCGCCTGCTGAATATTCATCCATCCTTGCTGCCGGCTTTTCCGGGTATCAAGACCCATGCCCAGGCGCTGGCAGCAGGCGTGCGCTTGCATGGTTGCAGCGTGCACTTCGTTACGCCGGCGCTGGACGGCGGGCCGATCATTGCGCAGGCGGCGGTGCCCGTGCAGGCCGGCGATGATGAGGCGAGCCTCGGCCGTCGCGTGCTGGCCGAGGAACATCGCCTCTATCCGCGAGTTGCGCGCTGGCTTCTCGAAGGCCGACTGCATCTGGTCGCCGGCCGTGCGCAACTGGTGGGCGAGATAGCGGTTGGCGGTGCGCTGCATGTGCCGCAGACCGAGTAGGTGCGCGATTGATATGCCCATTGTTCTGGCACTGGTCGCCTCGGCCCTGATCCATGTGGCCGCATTGCTGGGACCCGGATGGGATCTGCCCGGAGTCAACGACGCCGATGCTCCGCCGGCAATTGATGCCGTGTTGGCTAAGCCGGTAGCCCGTGCGGAAGCGGTTCCTGTCTCCCGACCGTCGCCAAAGCGGGCCGACAAGCCGAGGTCGCCGCCTGTCGTTTATGCCGCTCCGGTGGCTGTTGCATCGCCTGCGGCTTCGGTTCCCCCTGCGCCGAGCGCGGCGCCGGTCGAGACGCCGCCGGCGCCGTCCGCAGGGGATATCGCCGCCGGTCCTGCCGGAGGCATGACTCCTGCGCCGGTGCCCGTTCGCATCCCGCTACCGGTGAAAGGGCGTGTGCGCTACGTGATTACGCGCGGCGAAGGAGGTTTTGTGGTCGGTCAGAACTTGCATACGTGGGAGCACGACGGACTCACCTACAGACTGCAAAGCGTGGCCGAGACCACCGGGCTTGCCGCGATCTTCAAGCCGGCGCGGGTGGTGCAGAGCAGCCAGGGCGAGGTGACGACCGAGGGCCTGAAGCCGCACGAGTTTCGCCATGAGCGCGTCGGTGGTCTGGATACCGCGAGCTTTGACTGGACACGCGGGGTGGTGGCCTATGCCGGACGCGAGGAAAGTGTTGCCGCCGGCACGCAGGACATGCTCTCGATGTATTACCAGTTGGTGCTGCTGGCACCGAAGAGCGGTGTTCTGGACGTACCCATCGCCACCGGGCGCAAGCTTGAAAGCTTTCGCATCGAAGTTGTCGGCGAGGAAGCTGTGGCTCTGCCGGCAGGCGAACGCCGGGCAACGCACTTCAGGATCCGCAGCGGCAACGACAGCATTGATTTGTGGATTGCGCCTGACATGCGTGGCCTGCCGCTGAAAATTCGTTTCACAGACCGCAAGGGCGAAATCTTCGATCAGCTCGCGGAAGACATCGACATCCGGGAGACCCCATGACAACCCCCTCAAAGCCGCCTTTCAAGAACAGAAGCGGCAGCACGAACGACGACAGGAAACCCGGCAAGCCGCGCGGTGCGGGCGGTGGACAGCGCCGCCCCGAAAGCCCGGGAAAAAATGCAGGGCATGGTGCCGGCGAAGTCCCGGCAGCCGAGGGCCTGGCCGCCGATCTGCTGAATGCCGCGGTTGCGGCTACTGCACAACTGCTGACCTTCGTCCTGCCAGCCGACGCGGCTCTGTCGGCCTTTTTTCGGGCGCGCAAGAGCGGCGCGAAGGACCGCGCCTTCATCGCCGAAACGGCCTATGCCGTGTTGCGCAGAAAGCGCCTGCTGGAGCGCCTTGCCGCGTGCGGACCGAATCTCGAACCGGCGTTTCTGGCGCCCGGCTCGACGCCAAAACGGGGCCCGAAGCCTGCCGGGCCGCGTCGCATCTCCCCGCGTGAATTGGTCCTGCTGTCGCTATCGCGCGTGCGCGGCATGTCGCAGCGCCAGCTGGAAGGCGCTCTGCTGCCCGGCGAAGCCGAATGGCTGGCCGACATCCGGCGCCAGCCGGAACCCGAACTGACCCTGGCCGAGCAACTGGATTTTCCCGACTGGCTGGTCGAACGCCTGGCGCCACGCATGCCGCCGGAAGAACTGCTGGCCCTGGCACGTGCGCTGAACACACCGGCGCCGCTCGATCTGCGAGTGAATACGCTGAAGGCCGAGCGCGATGGCGTGATCCAGCGGCTCGCGGCCGACGGCATTGTCGCCACGCCCTGTCCGTATTCGCCGCTGGGGCTGCGCCTGAAGACCAAGCCCTACCTGCAGAAGCATCCGGCCTACCTCGACGGCAGCATCGAAGTGCAGGACGAAGGCTCGCAGCTGCTGGGCTTCCTGCTGGCGCCCAAGCGCAGCGAGATGGTGGTGGATTTCTGCGCCGGCGCCGGCGGCAAGACGCTGATCCTGGGTGCGCTGATGCGTTCCACCGGACGCCTGTATGCCTTTGACGTTTCCGACAAGCGGCTGGCCAAGCTCAAGCCGCGTGCGGCGCGGGCGGGTCTGTCGAACGTGCATCCGGCCTGTCTGTCCGGCGAGAATGACACGCGGGTAAAACGGCTTCAAGGCAAGGTGGATCGCGTGCTGGTCGATGCGCCCTGCTCGGGGCTGGGCACCTTGCGCCGCAATCCCGACCTCAAGTGGCGGCAGTCGCCGCAGAGCGTGGATGAACTGACCGTCAAGCAGGCGGCGATTCTCGCCGCCGCCGCGAAACTGCTGAGGCCCGGCGGCCGCCTGGTGTATGCCACCTGCAGCATCCTCGCCGAAGAGAACGAAGCCATCGTGGACGCCTTTCTCGCCGATCATGCCGAGTTTCATCGCCTGTCGGCGCGTGAGGTGCTGGCTGCGCAGGGCATCGTCATCGACTGCGGCGAGGACATGCGCCTGTCGCCGCAGAAGCACGCTACCGATGCTTTCTATGCTGCCGTTCTGGAACGGACAAAATGAAAAAACTGCTTGCGGCGCTGCTGCTTTGCCTGACGGTCGGCGTCGGTGCTTCGCCGCTGCCGGCGACGGGCACGGTCGAGGTGCTGTTCACACCTTGGGACGATGCCGAAGGCGCCATTGTGAGTGCGCTGGGCGAAGCGAAGAAGAGCATTCACGTCCAGGCCTACCTGCTCACCAGCCGGTCAATTGCCAAGGCTCTGCAGGACGCCCAGACGCGCGGCGTGGCGGTCGAAGTGCTGGCCGATCGCGAGATGGTCAACAAGGGCGACAATTCGCTGATTCCGAAGCTCGCCGCCGAAGGCATCCCGGTCTGGCTGGAAACCCGTTATGCCGTTGCGCACAACAAGGTGCTCCTGATCGATGTTCCCGGCGAAAAGGCTGTGGTCATCACCGGCAGCTACAATTTCACCTGGTCGGCACAGGCGCGCAATGCCGAAAACCTGCTGATCCTGCGCGGCAACCCGGCGCTTGCCCGGCGCTATCTGGATAACTGGCGGCGCCATCGGGACGAGGCCGAAAAAATGAGCGAATCAAAGGAATCAAAGGGGCTAGGGTCAAATTGATTTCGCATAGTCGTTGAATGTCGGCGATGGCGATACGGCGATAGCAACGATCACCCGCTGGCGGCGATGGGTTTGTCGGTTTCGGATGCGGTAAGGATTTTCCTCAAGCGCGTGGTGGCCGATCAGGCCATGCCGCTTGAACTCAAAGTTCCAAATGCCGAAACGCGGGCGGCGATGGAGGAATCCCGTGCCATCCTTCGCGCCCACCGTGCGCGGTTCGCTTCCGCCAGAGAACTGTTCGATGACCTTAAAAAAGGCAGCAAGCAGTAAGCGGTCGGCGTTGCCGCGAGCCTCCGATCATACGAAAAGGTTTGCCAAGGACTGGGCGCGATTGAGCGAGTCCGGGCGCTACGACATGAAGCGCCTCAAGGAGGCCATGTTGCTGCTGATTGCGAACGATAACCCGTTGGGGCCGGAGTGGCTTGACCATGCACTGAAAGGCGAATGGGCCGACCATCGGGAGTGCCACATCGGCGGCGATTTTTTGCTGATCTATCAGCTTCAGGGCAGTGGCAACAACGAGATGCTGAGCTTTGTGCGCGCCGGCACCCACGCCGAGCTTTTCGAGTCATGAAGATCAGCTCGATGACAAAGGGTGCCTGTCTCCTGTGGCATTCTCGGTCCCCGGCCGAAAAGATGAGCGGAGCGAATTGACATGATGCAAAACGAGCTGGCCAGCCTGTGGCGCGGAGTTCTGGCCGACCTGCGCGAACCGGACCTGGTCTGGCAGCTGCTTGCCCTGGCAGCCTGCCTGCTGCTGGCCAAGCTGGGCGAGCGCATGGTGCGCGGCCGGCAGGTCGGCGCCGGTCGGGCCTGGGAACTCGGCCACGGCGGGCTGAAGCGCATTGCCTTCCCGCTGCTGGCGCTGATCCTGCTGCTGCTGGCGCGCCCTCTGGCGCAGCAGTGGATTCACGTTGGCCTCTTCTCGCTGGTTCTGCCGCTGCTGTCCTCGCTGGCGGTAATTCGCGTGGTGTTCTATGTCTTGCGCGTCAGCTTCGCCGGCGCCACCTGGCTGGCCCAGTTCGAGCGCGTCTTTGCGCTGCTCGTCTGGGCCATCGTCGCCCTGCACATCACCGGCCTGCTGCCCGATGTAATCGCTGTACTCGAATCGGTGGCCTTCAATGCCGGCAAACAGAAGCTGACCCTATGGAATATGCTGCAGGGCGCCGCCGCGGTATTGGTAACCGTTCTGCTCGCGCTGTGGCTGTCCAGTGCGATCGAGGTGCGGCTGAATGCGGCGGTCGGCCTCGACAACAATCTGCGTGTGGTGCTGGCAAGGCTGTCCAGGGCCCTGCTGATTCTGCTGGCGGTGCTGATCGGTTTGCCCATGGTCGGCATCGATCTCACCACGCTGTCGGTATTCGGCGGTGCGCTCGGCGTCGGCCTCGGTTTCGGCCTGCAGAAAATCGCCAGCAACTATGTCTCGGGCTTCATCCTTCTGCTCGACAATTCGATCCGCATCGGCAACATCATTTCGGTCGGCAACGACCGCGGCGAAGTGACGCGCATTACCACGCGCTATACCGTGCTGAAGAACCTGAGCGGCGTCGAAGCGCTGGTGCCCAACGAACTGCTGGTCGGCTCGGTGGTGCAGAACGAGTCCTACAGCGACCCGCATGTGCGCATCGCGCTGCCGGTGCAGGTCAGCTATGACAGCGATCTCGAACGCGCCATGGCCATAATGGTGGCAGCGGCAAGGGCGCAGGAGCGTGTCCTGACCGATCCGGCGCCGATAGTATTGCTCATGAACTTCGCCGATTCCGGCATCAATCTCGAGCTCGGCTTCTGGCTTGCCGATCCGGAGAAAGGCGTGGGCAGCCTGCGTTCCGACATCAACCTGGCGATCTGGCGCAATTTCAAACAGGCCGGCATCGCGATTCCATTTCCGCAGCGTGAAGTTCGAATTCTCCAAGGATCCGGCAATGACTGACACCCGATTGATACACGGCTTTCATGCCATCACTGCCAAGCTGCGTCACGCCGCCGACGACGTCAAGGAGATCACGGTCGCCGAGGGGCGCCAGGACGGCCGCATGCGTGATCTGCTGCGCCTGGCCGAGGCACGCGGCGTGCGCGTCATCATGTCCGATGCCAAGCGACTGGATGGCCTGGCCGGCGGCACGCAGCATCAGGGTGTGGTGGCGAGGGTCGCGGCACAGGCCAGGCATGTGACGCTGGACGACGTGCTGGAGGGGCTCACCGAGCCAGCCTTGCTGCTGGTACTCGATGGCGTGACCGATCCGCACAACGTGGGCGCCTGCCTGCGCGTGGCGGATGCGGCCGGGGCACACGCGGTGGTGGTGCCGAAAGACAAGGCCTGCGGCCTCAATGCTACGGTGATAAAGGTCGCCAGCGGCGCCGCCGACACCGTGCCCTACATCGTGGTGACGAATCTGGCACGCAGCCTGCGCGAGATGCAGGAACGCGGCATATGGGTCATCGGCGCCGCCGGCGAGGCCGAGCGCGAATTGTATGCCATCGACCAGAAAGGGGCCTGCGCCTGGGTGCTCGGTGCCGAAGGCGACGGCATGCGCCGCCTGACGCGCGAGACCTGCGACGAACTGGCGCGCATTCCGATGCATGGCAGCGTCGAAAGCCTCAACGTTTCGGTCTCGGCCGGTATCTGTTTGTTCGAGACGCGGCGGCAGCGGGGCGTGTGAGTCTGCCTCGCCGTCACGGAAGTCGGCGCTGGCGGGATGGCGATGAATTGCGGCACGGGTCCCGGAAATGCATTCGGTCGCCGGTCTGCTCATCGGCCCTGGACTAGACCGCTCGCGCGGCCAGCGGGAGCGGACTTCCGCTTTCGCGGAGCGGCCCATCAATATTGATTTGAAAGCAGTCTCACCGATCGCAATTGGCCGCCGCCGGTTGCCTGTCGATACCGCTCAGTCGCCGAAGTTCGTGCCTACCCGGCGCGCACTGCCGATCCATGGGTGACTGAGTGGCACGGTCTTCACTTTGCCGGCAACGTCTTCGAGTTTGACCGGGCGCGTGCCGTCGCCCTTGGCGGCAACCATGACTCCGCAAACACCTTTGGCAACCAGATCGGCGCATGCTGTGCCGAGGCGCGTGGCCAGAAGGCGGTCGGCGGCCGACGGTGCACCGCCGCGCTGTACGTGCCCGAGGATGGTCACGCGCGCTTCCAGGCCGGTCAGGGCTTCCAGGCGCTTGGCGAGCCGCAGCGTTCGATCGGCATAGAGCAGCTCTGCTGCGTCGGCTTCCTGATCGTCGAGCTTGCGCGCGTCCTTGAGCTTCGCTGGCTTCTTTCCCTCTAGCCTGGCTGCGGCGATCGCGGCGAGGTCCTGCTTCGAGATGGCGCCTTCAGCTACTGCGACGATGGAGAATGGCTTGCCGCCGCGCGCGCGCGCGCGGATTGCTTCGGCCACGCTATCGACATCATAGGGAATCTCCGGAACCAGTATGACGTCGGCGCCGCCGGCGATCCCCGCACCGAGCGCCAGCCAGCCGGCCCGATGGCCCATGATCTCGACCACGATGATGCGGTGATGGCTGTGCGCGGTGCTGTGCAGACGATCGATGGCCTCGGTGGCAATGCCCAGCGCGGTATCGAAGCCGAAGGTGATGTCCGTCCCGGCAACGTCGTTGTCTATGGTCTTGGGCAGGGTCAAGACGTTGAGCCCCATCTGCTTGAGGCGCAGGGCATTCTTCAGCGTGCCGCCGCCGCCGAGGCATATCAGGCAATCAAGACGGTTGTCATGGTAGTTGCCGGCGATGGTGTCGAGCATGTTCAGGATTTTGCCGCCCACCGGCATCTTGTGCGGTTTGTCGCGACTGGTGCCGAGGATGGTGCCGCCAATAGTGAGGATGCCCGACAGCTGTCCGCCGTCGAGCGGTGCCGTGCGATTTTCCATCAGGCCGCGAAAGCCATCGCGGAAACCGATGACGTGCATGCCGTAATGGCCCAGTGCCGCCTTGCCGACTCCGCGGATGGCTGCGTTGAGGCCGGGACTGTCGCCGCCGGCGGTAAGAATGCCAATGTATTTGCTCATGGTTGCTGCTCGCCGGGGAAGGATTTCGCTAGCCTAACATCTCACACGAGAGTGCTGCCCGTCTCGTAGTCCTCGATCGCCTTGCGCAGCTTTTCCGGCAGGGGACGCGATGTTCTGGTTTGCGGATCGGCGTTGACATAGACCATCTCGCCGCTGATCAGGCGTTCGCCATCGCGAAAGATGGCCATTTCAAATGTCATGCTGGAATTGCCCAGCTTTGCCGCACGCACTGCAATTTCGAGGAATTCATCAAAGTGCGCCGAGGCGTGGTAGTTGATGACACTTCTCACGGCGAACAGGTCGCCACCAGTGCCGGCAAGGCCTTCCGGGTAGGGCAGGCCGATGGCGCGCCAGTATTCGGTGATGCCGATGTCGAAGTATGTCAGGTAGTGGCCGTTGAACACGATGTTCTGCGGATCGACTTCTGCCCAGCGCACGCGCAGGGTATGGCGCAGGCGGAAGGTAGCGAGTTCGGCAGGCCTGGTCATGCTTCTTCGGTGAGCAGCGAGACACCGAGCAGGGCGCGGCGCTTGAGCCACGGGCTGGGACGGTAGCGCGGGTCGCCGTAGAAATCCTGCATGGCTTCGAGAATTTGCAGCACGTTCCTGGCGCCGAGCGCATCGCCGAAAGCCAGCGGGCCCTTGGGGTAGCCCAGACCCAGGGTCACCGCGCGGTCGATGTCGGCCGGACTGGCGACGCGTTGCTGGGCGATGTCGCAGCCGATGTTGACGATGCAGGCGACGATGCGCTGGGCGATGAAGCCCGCGCTGTCGCCAACCACGCTGACCGGAGAGCCGTCGGCGGCAAACAGGGCATGGGCTGCATCGCGCATCGCGGCGGTCGTCAGCGGCGTTGTCATCAGGGTGCGCCGTGCCGGTTTCCCGGCGGCGAGTCCGAACATGCAGTCGATGGCAACGGTGCGTTTGGGGTCCAGGCCCTGCTCTACGCAGGATGTGGTGGCGTCGGCGCCCAGCGGGGTGACGATGCACAGGGCCTCGTCGCTGGGCGTGTAGTCGGTTTCGACCCCGATGCCGGTGGCGGCGGCCATCTCGCGCAGGACATCGGCCCATTCCGGATGGGTCTGGCTGACCCAGACGCTGGCAGCCCTGGCGCCTGGCACGGCGGCTACGGGCATCGGCGCGGCCGCGCCATTGCTGTAGGCGTAAAAGCCTCGTCCGGTCTTGCGCCCCAGCATTCCGCCGACCAGTCGCAGCGCCGCAAGTGCGGACGGTCGATAGCGCGGCTCCTGGTAGTACTGGTTGTAAATGGACTCCATCACCGGCTGCGAAACATCGAGGCCGGTGAGATCGAGCAGCTCGAAGGGCCCCATGCGAAAACCGGCGGCCTCGCGCATGATGCGGTCGATCTCCCAAAAATCGGTAATGCCTTCGCCGAGGATGCGCAAGGCTTCGGTAACAAAACCGCGACCGGCATGATTGACGATGAAGCCCGGCGTATCCTTGGCCCGCACTGCCGTGTGGCCCATGCGCCGTCCCAGGGCCAGCAGTGCTTCCGAGACCCAGGGCGCGGTAAGCAGGCTATCGATCACCTCGACGATTTTCATCAGCGGCACGGGGTTGAAGAAGTGAAAACCGCCGACACGCTCTGGTCGCTTGCAGGCCGCGGCAATCGATGTCACCGACAGCGACGAGGTATTGGTGGCGAGGATGCAATCGGCGGCGATGATGTCCTCCAGTTGCTGAAACAAAGCTTTCTTGACATCGAGATTTTCGACGATGGCCTCGACGATGACCTGGGCGGAAGCCAGTTCATCGAGCCGTTGTACGACTTCCAGCTTGGCCGACGCAGCGGCCAGCGCGTCAGCCGTGATCTTGCCTTTTTCCGCCAGCTTGCCCAGTGTGCCCACCACGGTTTCGCGCGCGCCGACCGCCGCGCCGTGCAGGGCGTCGAACAGCAGCACACGGATGCCGGCCTGTGCCGCGATCTGGGCAATGCCGCGACCCATGGCACCGGTGCCGACGATGCCGAGACAAAGGGAGTGCGACTGGATGTCGACAGGCATGGGAATCTCCTCGGGGTGTTGCGTGCCCACCCCGCTTTGAACGGGGGCCCGGGCGGGAGTGCGTCGCTCAGCGGGCTACCAGAGCCGCCACCATGGCACGGTGCGATCGAGGCCGCGTTCGTAGTATTCGCTCTTGGGGAAGTTCTTGCGCATCACACGTTCGGCGTCGTCGCGCAGGTCGTTCATGCCGAGCAGATCGTAGGCCTTGACCATGACGAACAGGGCCTCTTCATTGGCGGGGGCATCCGGATAGGTTTTCACCGCGGTCTGTGCCCGGTTGACGGCAGCGACGTAGGCTTCCCGCTTCATGTAGTAGCGGGCGACATGCACCTCATGCGAGGCCAGCGCATTGACCAGGTACTTCATGCGCGCGGTCGCGTCCGGCGTGTAACGACTTTCGGGATACTTGCTGACCAGCTCCTTGAAGGCATCGAAGGAGTCGCGCGCGGCCTTGGGATCGCGCTCGGTGAGATCCTGCAGGCTGACGTAGCCGAGCAGGCCGAGGTCCTCGTTGAAGTTGGCCAGGCCCTTCAGATAGAACGCGTAGTCGACGTTGGGGTGATTCGGGTGCAGGCGGATGAAACGGTCGCAGGCACCGATGGCAGAGGCGGGCTCGTTTTGGCGGAAATAGGCGTAGGCGACTTCGAGCTGCGCCTGCTGCGCGTAGCGGCCATAGGGGAAGCGGGCCTCGAGCTTTTCGAAATACTTGATGGCCTTGTCGTAGGCGCCGTCGGCCATCGCGTCCTTGGCTTCGGCGTAGAGCTTGTTGGGTGTCCAGCCGGCGGTTTCGTCGACCATGTCGGGCAGCAGGCCGCAACCGCCCAGCAGGGTCGCGCCGAGACTGGCGCCAATGACTACGATGGGGGCGAGCGCCCGCAGGAATGCCGCTACACTACGCATGGTGAAAACCTCGCATGAATATCCGGCCGATTATAGCCCAAGCCCCCGCCTGCCCCCGAGCGCCGAAATCCCCACGGAATGCGCCGGCTGGCGGCTCGACGCGGCATTGGCCAAGCTCTTTCCCGAGCACTCGCGCAGTCGCCTGCAGGGCTGGCTCAAGCAGGGCTTGATTCGCCTTGATGGCAGCGAAGCGGAACCCAAACGCAAGGTGTATGGCGGTGAGCGCATTGCTTTTGAGGCGGGTGCCGCCGCGGCGCCCGCGGCGAGTCTTGCCGATGCCGCAGAGGATATTGCGCTCAGCGTGGTGTTCGAGGACGAGCACCTGATCGTGGTCGACAAGCCGGCCGGACTGGTGGTGCATCCGGGCAATGGCAATGCTTCGGGCACGCTGATGAATGCGCTGTTGCACCATGCGCCGCAACTGGCCGGGATACCGCGCGCCGGGATCGTGCATCGGCTGGACAAGGACACCAGCGGCCTGCTGGTGGTGGCGAGGACGCTGACCGCGCAGACCGATCTGGTGCGCCAGATGCAGGCGCGCACGGTGCAGCGGCACTATGTCGCCCTGGCGCTGGGTACGGTAGAACGCGACGGTACCGTCGATGCGCCGCTGGGGCGGCACGCCGCGCAGCGTACCAGGATGGCCATCGTGCGCACCGGCGGCAAGGAAGCGAGAACGCATTACGCGGTCCTTGAACGCTTCGCCAAAGCCACGCTGCTCGAATGCCGGCTGGAGACGGGGCGCACACATCAGATTCGCGTTCATCTCGCTTCGATCAAGCATCCCCTGGCCGGCGATCCCGTGTACGGCAAGGCGAAGAGCGGAGATCCCCGGC
The DNA here is from genome assembly GCA_026399475.1 of Rhodocyclales bacterium. Lineage (GTDB taxonomy): Bacteria > Pseudomonadota > Gammaproteobacteria > Burkholderiales > Rhodocyclaceae > Sulfuritalea. The sequence goes on along the minus strand of JAPLQY010000086.1, from coordinate 25,156 downwards.
TCGATGCGTTTCCGCGCCAGGCGCTGCATGCCTGGCGGCTGGCATTGCGGCATCCGGCAACGGGTGCTGAAATGGCCTGGGAATCGCCGCTGCCCGCTGATTTTGCGCAACTGCTGGAGGCATTGCGCCATGACTAAGGGGAAACCCCTTGTGCGGAGTCCCCTGTGATCTGCGCGCGCAGCGCGCCGATCAGTAACCCCCCGAGAGGGGGGAAGGGGGGCGGGCGACCAATCGGCTTTTCGCGCGTTTCATCTTCTGCAAGTGACGCTCGGTATCATGAGCGTTAACTTCATCCTGCCCGACTGGCCGGCGCCGCCCGGCGTGAGGGCGCTGGCGACGTCGCGTCGCGGCGGCACGAGCCGTGCACCGTGGCACAGCTTCAATCTCGGCGCTCACGTCGGCGATGACCGCCATGCGGTGACCGCGAATCGGGCGTTGCTGCGCCTTGAGCTGCCCGCGGAGCCGCTGTGGCTGGCTCAGGTGCATGGCACGCGCTGCGTCGATGCGGCGATGACGGCGCCCGGCACACAGGCCGATGCAAGTTTCACTCGGCAGCGCGGCGTGGTTTGCGCCGTGCTCACTGCAGATTGCCTGCCCGTGCTGCTCTGCGATGATCGGGCGAGTGCGGTAGCGATCGCACACGCGGGTTGGCGCGGACTGGCAGCAGGAGTGATCGAGGCAACGGTCGCCGCGCTGCGTGAACCGGGTGAGCGTCTTATGGCATGGCTGGGCCCGGCCATCGGGCCGCAGGCTTTTGAAGTCGGCGGCGAAGTCCGCGAAATTTTCCTCGCCCAGGACCCGCAGGCGGCGAGCGCGTTTGCGGCGACTGGCAACGGCAAATGGCTCTGCGACATTTCCGGCCTGGCGCGCCGGCGACTTAATGCGCTGGGCATTCATCGCGTCACCGGCGCGGACTCGTGCACCGTGGGAGACCCCGAGCGATTCTTTTCCTATCGCCGCGACGGCACGACCGGGCGCATGGCCAGCCTGATCTGGCTGGACTAGTGTCTGCACGCCTATAATTCCGGGCCCATGTCGGTTCTTTCCTGGATCATTCTGATGTCGCTGGCTGGCGGCGCCCTGAGCGCTCTCGCCGCTGCGGCGTTCGCCTTCCGGGCGCGGACGCAATGGGTGTCTTTGCTCATCAGCTATGCCATCGGCGCGCTGCTCGCGGCCTCATTCCTCGAGGTGCTGCCGCATGCCATCACCGCCAGCGGCGATGCGTCATCCACTACGGCGACGGTTCTCGGTGGCATCCTGGCGTTCTTCGTCATGGAAAAACTGGTGCTCTGGCGCCATTGCCACATCGAGGCTTGCGAAGGGCATGAGCCGCTGGCGCATGCCCTCAGCCATGAACACGTTAACGATCACGGTCGCAGCGGCCTGATGATTCTGGTGGGCGACACTTTCCACAACTTTGTCGATGGCGTGCTGATCGCCGCGGCCTTCATGGAAGACGTACGCCTCGGCATTGTTACCGCACTGGCGATGATCGCGCACGAGATTCCGCAGGAGGTGGGCGACTTCGTGATCCTGCTGCATTCAGGTTACTCCAGGGGGCGCGCGCTGGCGTTCAACCTGCTTTCCAGCCTGGCGACGCTGGTGGGCGCCTTGCTCGCCTATGCTGCGCTGGGGCAGGCGCAACAAGCGGTGCCGATGCTGCTGGCGCTGGCGGCGGCAAGCATGATCTACGTGGCCGTTGCCGACCTGATCCCGGGTCTGCACAAGCGCACGGAAATTCGCGCCACGATCCAGCAAGTACTACTGATCGCGGCCGGCATCGGAACCATTGTCCTTACCGACCGCATCGTCGACCGCTTCGCGGGATAAGCGGGCCCTGTTTCGTCGCGGCGTTCCAAAGAGCCACAGCAACAGCGCGAGTGGCGCAGCACCATAGACCACAAACGTGAGCACTCCGGCGGTAAGATTCGCCTCTGTGGCCGCCATCAGCAGGGTGACATAGAGCCACCCGATTGCGATTACATACATTGGCCAATTTTACGGACAAGGGCCGCAAGCGTCTTGCTTGACACCGTTTATTGTGCAGTGCAAAATCGACCCCGTTTTTAGGAGCCATCGATGTCTTTCCCTCCCGACCAGAATGCCGCATTGCAAGCCATGTTTCAGGCGGGAAACGCCATGGCCCAAGGCTTTAACCGATTTCTTGCCGAACAGCAACAGAAGGCGTCCGCCGCGCCCGGCGCGGTGAATCCGGCGGTGTGGAGTGCCGAGTCGGAGGCACTCAAGACCCTGCAACAGGAATGGATGGGGCGGCACGCCGAACTCTGGCAAGGGATGCTGGGCAAGGCTGGCGATCAGCCCCGTCCGCAAGTGGCGAGTCCGGCGCCGGGTGACAAGCGCTTCGACCATCCGGCCTGGGGTGAGAGTCCGGTCTATGACTATCTGCGCCAGTCTTATCTGATCAATGCCGAGTACATGAAGCGCATGGCCGAAGCGGCGCCGGTGCCCGACGGGCAGACCAAGGACCGCATGCGTTTCCTGACGCGGCAGATGGTCGATGCGATGGCGCCGTCGAACTTCCTCGCCACCAATCCCGAGTTCGTCCAGAAGGCGCTCGAGACCAAGGGCGAAAGTATACAGAAGGGCATCCAGAACCTGCTCAGCGACTTGGACAAGGGCCGCATCTCCATGACCGACGACAGCGCTTTCGAGGTCGGTCGCAATCTGGCGATCACGCCCGGGGCGGTGGTGTTCGAAAACGAATTGATGCAACTCATCCAGTATTCGCCGCTGACCGACAATGTGGCGGAGCGGCCTTTCCTGATGGTTCCGCCGTGCATCAACAAGTATTACATTCTCGATCTGCAACCGGAAAATTCACTGGTGCGGTATGCCGTGGAACAGGGCAACACGGTGTTCCTCGTTTCCTGGCGCAACGTACAGGCCGACCTCGGGCATCTGACCTGGGATGACTACATCGAGAAGGGTGCGCTGACCGCGATCAAGGCGGTGCAGGACATCTGCAAGGTCAAGCAGATCAACGCCCTGGGTTTCTGCGTGGGCGGCACGATACTCGGTGCCGCGCTCTCCGTGGCGCGCATTCGCGGCGAAAACCCGGTCGCGTCGCTCACCCTGTTGACCACCCTGCTGGATTTTTCGGAAACCGGCGAGATCGGTTACTTCATCGACGAAACTGCGGTACAGGCGCGCGAGACCGGCATCGGCAAGGGCGGCCTGCTGCGCGGCAGCGAACTGGCGACGGTGTTTTCTGCACTGCGCGCCAACGACCTGATCTGGCAATACGTGGTCGGCAACTACCTGAAGGGCAACAAACCGCCGGCGTTCGACCTGCTGTTCTGGAATGCCGATGCAACCAATCTTCCCGGACCATTCCTCGCCTGGTATCTGCGCAACATGTATCTCGAAAACAATCTGCGGGTTCCGGGCAAGCTGGAAATGTGCGGCGTCAAGGCCGATCTCGGCCGCGTGGACATGCCCGCCTTCCTCTACGCCAGTCGCGAAGATCACATCGTGCCGTGGAAAACCTCGTACCAGACGCGCAGCCTGCTCGGTGGCGAGACCACCTTTGTCCTGGGTGCTTCGGGGCACATTGCCGGTGTCATCAATCCGGCGGTGAAGAACAAGCGCAACTACTGGTTGAACGACAACAAGACTGCCAATGCCGATGAATGGTTTGAGACCGCGACAGAAGCTCCGGGCAGTTGGTGGCCGGTGTGGGCGAAGTGGCTCAAGGGCTACGGCGGCAAGGATGTTCCGGCGCGCGGACGCCTGGGCAGCAAGGCCTACCCGCCCGGCGAGCCTGCTCCCGGACGCTACGTCAAGGAAAAGGCATAATGAGCAAGCCGGATGTCTGCGAGGGGCGCTGCTTCCGGCATGGAAATCCAATAGCCCCGACCCAACAAAAACGATAGGAGAAGCAAAATGCTGCGAGTGGCACTGGTAACGGGTGGAATGGGCGGTCTCGGTGAAGCAATCTGTATCAAGTTGGCGGCGCTTGGCTACAAGGTCGTAACGACCTACAGCCCCACCAACACCAAGGCGCATGAATGGCTGCGGACCATGAATGACATGGGCTACGGATTCAAGGCCTATCCCTGCGACGTGAGTGATTTTGATTCCTGCAAGGCCTGTGTCGCACAGGTGGCCCAGGACGTCGGCCCGGTGGAAGTCCTGGTGAATAACGCAGGCATCACGCGCGACATGACCTTCAAGAAAATGACCAAGGCCGATTGGGATGCGGTGATCCACACCAATCTCGATTCCACCTTCAACATGACCAAGCAGGTGATGGACGGCATGATGGAGCGCGGCTGGGGCCGGGTCATCAACATTTCCTCGGTGAATGGCCAGAAGGGTGCCTTCGGTCAGACCAACTATGCCGCCGCCAAGGCCGGCATGCACGGTTTCACCAAGGCGCTGGCGCTCGAAGTGGCCAAGAAGGGCGTTACGGTGAACACCATTTCTCCGGGCTACATCGGCACCAAGATGGTCATGGCTATTCCGCAGGAAGTGCTGGACAGCAAGATCCTGCCGCAGATTCCGCAGTCGCGTCTGGGCAAGCCGGAAGAAGTCGCCGGCCTGGTGGCCTACCTGTCTTCCGAAGAAGCCGCTTTCGTTACCGGTGCCAACATTTCAATCAACGGCGGTCAGCACATGTATTGATCCATCTCGGGCGGAAGGCTGCAGCTTGCAGAGCGCCCTTCGCCCGCGCCGGGTGGATACCGTCCCCGGCGCAAGCGCACGGAGACATAAGGTTTTTTGGTCGTTATGGGAAGTAGCAGAAATGGCAAAACGAATTGCATTGGTAACGGGCGCGATGGGCGGTTTGGGCACAGCGATCTGCAAGGCGCTGTTTCAGAGCGGTTTCACGGTTGCGGCAAATTGTCTGCCGGATTTCCCGCCGAAGGACGAATGGCTGGCCAGGATGAAATCGGAGGGTTTTGATTTCATCGTCGCCGAGGCGGATGTCACCGATTACGACGCCTGTGCGGCAATGGTCAGGAAGCTGGAAGCCGAAGTCGGTCCGATTGACGTACTGGTGAACAACGCCGGCATCACTCGCGATGCGGTGTTCAAGAAAATGGACAAGGGTCAGTGGGACGCCGTGCTGTCGACCAACCTCGACTCCGTCTTCAATGTCACCCATCATGTGCTGGCAGGTATGGCCGACAGGGGCTGGGGCCGCGTCATCAACATGTCCTCGGTGAACGGAATCAAGGGGCAGTTCGGCCAGGCCAACTATTCAGCGGCCAAGGCCGGCATCCTCGGCTTCACCCGGGCCATCGCCGCCGAAGTGGCCAGGAAAGGCGTCACGGTCAATGCCATCGCCCCCGGCTATATCGGCACGGACATGGTCATGGCGATCAAGCAGGAAGTGCGTGACTCGATCGTGGCGACCATTCCGGTGGGGCGTCTGGGCAAGCCCGAAGAAATCGGAGCGCTGTGCGCCTATCTGGCATCGGATCTCGCCGGCTACATGACGGGTGCCACCTTGAATATCAATGGCGGGCTGCACTATTGTTGACTTGGTATTATGTCCCGGTCCCTCTGGGCGGGGCCGGTATCCCAGGACTGCCACCCTGGTAGTAGAATGGTTTTATGGAGGGGAACACAATGGCCGCACAGAGCCGTCTCATCAAGAAATATCCGAATCGCCGCCTTTATGACACGCGCACCAGCACCTACATCACGCTGGCCGATGTCAAGCAACTGGTCTTGGCACACGAGGCCTTTCAGGTCGTCGACGCGAAATCCGGTGACGATCTCACGCGGGCCATCCTGTTGCAGGTGATCCTTGAAGAAGAGGCCGGCGGTGCGCCGATGTTCTCTTCGGAACTTCTGTCGCAGATGATCCGCTTCTATGGCAATGCCATGCAGGGCATGATGGGCAGCTATATCGGGGACAACATCAAGTCCTTCACCGAGGTGCAGGCCAAGCTCAAGGAACAGGCCAAGACGCTGTATGGTGAAAACACAGGCGACAGTCAGGATCTGTGGGCGCAGTTCCTCAAGTTTCAGGGGCCGGCCATGCAGCACATGATGGGCACCTACGTTGAGCAGAGTCAGAAGATGTTTCAGCAGATGCAGGACACCATGCAGGAGCAGACGCGCAAGATATTCCCTGGCATCTACGTCAAGCCCGAGGAAAAGAGCGAGAAGAAGTAAGTTGGCGCGACGTAAAGCCAAGGCGCCGACTGTCGGCTTCGTGTCGCTGGGGTGTCCCAAGGCGGCGTCCGACGCGGAACAGATACTCACCCGGCTGCGTGCCGAGGGTTACGAAATCTCCGGCAGTTACGTCGGCGCCGATCTGGTGGTGGTCAATACTTGCGGCTTCATAGATGCGGCGGTCGAGGAATCACTCGACGCCATCGGCGAGGCCCTTACCGAGAATGGCAAGGTGATCGTCACCGGTTGTCTCGGCGCGAAGAAGGACGCGGCGGGCAACGACATCGTTCGCGCCGTCCACCCCAAGGTGCTGGCGGTTACCGGGCCGCATGCCCTGCAGGAAGTCATGGAAGCGGTGCATCTGCATCTGCCTCCCTTGCACGATCCCTTCGTCGACCTGGTGCCGCCGCAGGGCATACGCCTGACGCCCGACCATTACGCCTACCTCAAGATCTCCGAAGGCTGCAATCATCGTTGTAGTTTCTGCATCATTCCCTCGCTGCGCGGTGATCTGGTTTCGCGCCCGATCGGCGAGGTATTGCGCGAAGCCGAAGTCCTGGCGGATGCCGGGGTGCGCGAACTGCTGGTGATTTCGCAGGACACCAGTGCCTACGGCGTGGATGTCAAGTACCGCACGGGCTTCTGGGGCGGCAAGCCGGTAAAGACGAGGCTTTTTGAGCTGTGCAGCGAACTCGGCAAACTCGGACTGTGGGTGCGTCTGCACTACGTCTATCCCTATCCCAGCGTCGATGACCTGATTCCGCTGATGGCGGAAGGAAATATCCTGCCCTATCTCGACGTGCCCTTCCAGCATGCCAGTCAGCGCATCCTCAAGCTGATGAAGCGGCCCGCCTCTGCCGAAAAGGTCCTCGACCGCATCGCCGCCTGGCGCAGGGAAGTGCCAGATCTGACGATACGCAGCACCTTCATCACCGGCTTTCCCGGCGAGACCGAAGCCGAGTTCAACGAACTGCTGGATTTTCTCGACGAGGCCCAGCTCGATCGCGTCGGCGCCTTCTCCTACTCGCCCGTCGAAGGCGCCACGGCCAACCAGTTGCCCGGAGCGCTGCCGGAGGGCCTCCGTGAAGAACGCAAGGGGCGCCTGCTGCGGCATCAGGAAGACATTTCCACGCAGCGGCTCGAAAGGAAGATCGGCCGCCGCATCAAGGTGCTGGTCGACGACATCGACGAAGACGGCGCCATCGCCCGCTCGGAAGGCGACGCGCCGGACGTCGATGGCCTGGTGTACATCACCGATGGCCACGACCTGGAGATCGGCGAGTTTGCCGAGGTCGGCGTCATCGACTGCGATGTGCACGATCTCTACGCCACACTGACATCAGCGGACTGAGCGCCTGCGGTCGGCATGAACGCACTGATCACCGAATTGCGCCAGTTGCTGGGCGAGCGCCAGGTACTCGTCGCGGCGGATGACCTGGCCCCGTATTGCACCGACTGGCGCGGTCGCTACGCGGGCAGCGCGCTGTGCGTGGCGCTGCCGGGCAGCACCGATGAAGTGGCCGCCGTGGTGCGCGCCTGCGTCGCCGCCGGCGTGGCCATCGTGCCGCAGGGCGGCAACACCGGACTATGCGGCGGGGCTACCCCGCTCGGCGGCGAAGTGGTGGTCAGCCTGCGGCGCATGAACCGCATCCGGGCCATTGATGCCGACAACAATGCGATGACCGTCGAGGCCGGCTGCACGCTGCAGGCGGTGCAGGAAGCCGCGACGGAGGCGGGTCGCCTGTTCCCGCTGTCCCTGGCGGCCGAGGGCAGCGCGACGCTGGGCGGCAATCTGTCCACCAACGCCGGCGGGGTGCAGGTGCTGCGCTATGGCAATGCCCGCGAGCTGACGCTGGGTCTCGAGGTGGTGCTCGCCGACGGTCGCATCTGGAACGGTCTGCGGGCCTTGCGCAAGGACAACACCGGCTATGACTTGAAGCATCTGTTCATCGGCGCCGAAGGTACCCTGGGCCTGATTACGGCGGCTACCCTGAAGCTGTTTCCGCGGCCGCGCACATACGCCACCGCCTGGGCTGCCGTGCCCGACCCGGCGGCTGCGGTGCGCCTGCTCGGTCGCCTGCGTGATGCCGCCGGCGACAATGTGACGGCTTTCGAAATCGTCGGTCGTCCCGCCCTCGATCTCGTCCTCAGGCATATTCCGAATGCACGCGATCCGCTCGCCGGCAAGCCCGCGTGGCAGGTGCTGATCGAACTCAGCGGTGCCCACGACGATCTGGTTGCCACCCTGGAGCAGGCGCTGCAACATGCCGCTGCAGACGGTCTGGTCGACGACGCTGCGCTCGCTAACAGCCAAGCGCAGGCGGCGGCGCTGTGGGCGCTGCGCGAAAACGTCTCGGAGGCGCAGAAGATCGAAGGCGTGTCGATCAAGCACGACATTGCCGTTCCCGTATCCCGTATCGCCGGGTTCATCGCGCGCGCAGACGCTGCCTTGCGGGCGGCATTTCCCGAGGTTCGCATCGTCTGCTTCGGCCACATCGGCGACGGCAACCTGCACTACAACCAGTCGCGACCCGATGCCCAGTCGAACAGCGAGTTCATCGCGCAGACCGCAGCGGTGAATCGCATCGTGCATGACCTGGTCCATGAACTCGGAGGTTCGATTTCCGCCGAGCATGGGCTCGGGCAGTTGAAGCGGGAGGAAGTGCTGCGCTACAAGAGCACGACCGAGATGGACATGATGCGCGCAGTCAAACAGGCCCTCGACCCGCGCGACCTGATGAATCCGGGTAAACTGCTTTAGAAAGTCGCGGCAGGGGCTTTACATGCAGACCCTGCCTCCGCATGCAAGAGGTCCGCGGTTCGATCCCGCGTACCTCCACCAAGTAACAGTATTGACCCTATCGTCTAGAGGCCTAGGACAATACCCTTTCACGGTATGAACCCGGGTTCGAATCCCGGTGGGGTCGCCAAGCTGCAAATGAAAACGGGTGCCTGATTTCAGGCACCCGTTTTCATTTTGGCGTTTGTGATGTTGATTCCGGTCGCGCGTTAATTGCTGAACTTGGGCGCTTCCTTGCTGCGCGTGGCGACATCTTTCAGATGCGGTCAGAAATCGGCAAATCTGGCGTTCGGGTTGGCAAACAGTTCCTGCATCAGCGTTGTTTCACGTTGCGTGACGGTCGCCAGAAATTCATCGGCGCCCTTCATGTAGCTGAAGGCATCGAATCCCCTTTGCAGGAACGAGTGGAGGGCGCCGAGCCCGGCGAGGTGCGCGGGGCCGTTCATGAGCTTGAGCGAGTAGCGGATCAGCGGCATGCGCGTCAGGCGGTCGAGGGTCTTGCCGATCTTGTCGATCAGGGCGATCTGCATTTCGCGGTCCTTTCTTCGACCGCAAGTGCGATAGGCCGCGACGTAGGCGGGCCAGTCGATGTCCTTGCTCTTGCCGACCTTGCGCAGGGCCAGCACCATGGCCGTGTCCAGCGACTCCGAGAGCGTGTCCATCTTCACGGCTTCGAGCAGGGTCATCAGCGCCTTCGCCGGCAGCACATGGACCATGATGGGGACGACCCGTGCCAGTTCCGCGTCGCGGGTACGGAAGTCCTTGGGGCCGTAGAGGTCGCTGAGGAAGAATTCCGCCGCCGGGTTGTGGCGCGGGCTGGCCAGCAGGTCGGCATAGCTACGGGCCAAGCGCGCGGCCTGCCACTCCTTGAGTCGCGGGAAGTCGTCCGGTTCGGGGTCGCTGGCCCGTGCGGCGCGCAGTTCGCGCGCCTCGGCGATGCAGGCCGCCAGTTCGTGGCCGATGGCTTCCTTGTCTAGTTCCTCGTCCATAGGACGGATTATCCATCCTGCCGACACGGGCTCGTTAGAGTGCCTTGCCTAATTGCGAGGCTTTTGGGCGCATAGACTGGCAAAATACGCTGTGCCCATGCAGGAGGAGCCTGGAATGAACGCAAACGAAGCGGTAGCCCGTCAGTTGGCCGAGGCGGAAACATTCAAGAACGTGTTCGAGCGCATGCGTGCCGCAACCCGGCGCAACGCGCAGGTGGAGCGCAGTGCGCGACAGGTGCGGCTGGACGCGCTGGCGGCTCTGGTGCACGACAACGCCGAGCGCTTCGTCACGGCGATCTCCGCCGACTTCGGCCATCGTTCCGCGCACGAAACCCGGCTGCTGGAACTATTCCCCAGCCTCGAGTCGATTCGCCACACGCGTTCTCACTTCGGCGCCTGGATGAAGCCGCAGCGCAAGGCCGCGTCGATCTGGTTCCGTCCGGGGCGGGCGCGCATCATCCCGCAGCCGCTGGGCGTGGTCGGCATCATCGTGCCGTGGAACTACCCGCTGTTCCTGGCGGTTGCGCCCCTGGCGGCGGCGCTGGCGGCCGGCAACCGGGTGATGATCAAGATGTCGGAATTCACCCCGCGCACGGGTGAGTTGCTGGCGGAACTGGTCGCAAAATACTTCGCCGCGGACGATGTTTCGGTGGTGCTGGGCGACGCGACGGTTGGCGCCGATTTCGCGCGCCTGCCTTTCGACCACCTGCTATTTACCGGTTCGACCAAGGTCGGCCACGACATCATGCGCATGGCGGCGGACAACCTGACGCCAGTCACGCTGGAACTCGGCGGCAAGTCGCCGGCGATTGTCGGCCCGGACTATTCCATGGCAAAGGCGGCGGAACGCATCATGGTCGGCAAGCTGCTCAACGCCGGGCAGACCTGCATCGCGCCCGACTACGTGCTGGTGCCGGCCGGCACGGAGCAGGCCTTCATCGAGGCGGCGCGCGCGGTGGTGGCCAAGTGCTTCCCGGCCATGGCGACGACGCCGGACTACACCGCCATCGTCAATGATAGGCACTACCAGCGACTGCAGGGCTACGTGACCGACGCGCAGGCGCGCGGCGCGAAGATCGAACCGCTATCGACGGCGACGGCGGACGACGCGCGGCGCAAGCTGCCACCGCTGGCGCTGCTGAATGTCGATGACAACATGCGCGTGATGCAGGACGAAATCTTCGGCCCGCTGCTGCCGGTACTGCCCTACAAGGATCTCGATGCGGCGATCGCTTACGTGAACCAGCATCCGCGTCCGCTGGCGCTGTACTGCTTCGAGAACGATGCCGGCCGCCGCGACCGGGTGCTGAACGAAACCGTGGCCGGCGGCGTCACCATCAACGACACCATCCTGCACATCGCCCAGGAAGAACTGCCCTTCGGCGGCGTCGGTCCCAGCGGCATGGGCCATTACCACGGCATTGAAGGCTTCAAGACCTTCACCAAGCAGAAAGCGGTGTTCTACCAGTCGTGGCTGAACGGCATGCCGCTGTTCAATCCGCCCTATGGCGCATTGTTCGAGCGCCTGACCAAGTTCCTGATTCGCTGAAAGTCGGCGATGGCGGCACGGCAACTGCGGTGGATCCTGTTCGGCGAACTGCTGGGCTACCTTTTTTGGGGCAACTGGCTGAGTTCCCATGGCGGGTGGAGCCTCGGCGAGGTGGCGTGGTTCGTCGCCGGATTCTTTTTCGGCGGGCGCCTGCTGTTTGTCCTGACGACCTTCGCCATTTCACGCCCGGCATCCGATCCTTTACCGCCAGCGCTGCGCGTTGGCCCCCTCGGTGCCTTGCGCATGGTGATGGGGGAATACATTGCGCTGTGCGTGCTGTTCACCGTGGTACAGCCTTTCGAGCGCTTCTGGCTGGGACCGGACCGGCTGGCGCACTGTGCTGCCCGGCCGCTCCCCCTGCTGCTGATCCATGGTTATCAGTGCAACCGGGGCTTCTGGTTCTGGCTGCGGCGCAAGCTCGAAGCGGCAGGCTGGACCGTGGCGACGCACAGCCTGGAACCGGTCTATGCGGACATTGACAGCTATTCCGAAGGCATCGCGCGGCGCATAGACGAGGTGCTTGCTACGACCGGTGCGCCCCAGGTGATCCTGGTCGGACACAGCATGGGCGGCCTGGCGTCGCGCGCCTACCTGCGACGCCATGGCATCGGGAAGGTGGCGCGCCTGATCACGCTGGGTTCGCCGCATCAAGGCACGCAGCTCGCGCGCCTGGGCCTGGGTCCGAATGCGCGCCAGATGCGCGTTGGCAGCGACTGGCTGAACGCGCTGCAGGCTCCGCTGCCGCCGGCTTCGGTGGCGATCTATAGTTGCCACGACAACTACGTGTTTCCGCAGCAGGCCTGTTCGACTCTGGAAGGGGCGACCAACGTCGCCATCGGCGGCGTCAGCCATCTGGGCATGGCCTTTTCGCCTCGGGTGCTGGGCAGTTTGATGGAAGCGCTCGAGGCATCGGTTTGATTTTTTATTGATCGGAAAAGTCATGAAGGAATTCGACTACATCGTAGTAGGCGGCGGCGCCGGGGGTTGTGCCGTGGCAGGGCGGCTTTCGGAGGATCCCAAGCTCAGCGTATGCCTGCTGGAAGCGGGCAAGAGCGACGACCAACTGCTGATCAAGGTGCCCTTCTGCACCGCGCTGATGCTGCCGACCTCGATCAACAACTGGGCTTTCGAAACCGTTCCGCAGCCGGGCCTCAACGGCCGGCGCGGTTACGTGCCGCGCGGCAAGGCGCTGGGCGGTTCGACGTCGATCAATGCGATGGTCTATACGCGCGGCCATCCCTGGGATTACGACCATTGGGCGGGGCTGGGCAACGAAGGCTGGTCCTGGCAGGACGTGCTGCCGTATTTCAGGAAATCGGAACACAACGAAAACTTCAACGGCGAGTACCACGGGCAGGGGGGGCCGCTCAACGTCGCGAATCTGCGCTCGATGAATCCCTTCCAGGAGATTTATCTCGAGGCCGCCCGTCAGACCGGATTCAAGCTTATCGATGACTTCAACGGCGCCGACCAGGAAGGCATCGGCATCTATCAGGTCATGCAGAAGGATGGCGAACGCTGGAATGCGGCGCGTGCCTATCTGGCCCCGCACCTGGCCAGTCGCCCCAACCTGACGGTCATCACGCAGGCGCGGGCGCGACGCATCCTGTTCACCGGCAAACGAGCCAGCGCGGTGGAATTCCTGAAAGGCGGCCAAGTACAGAGCTTTCAGGCGAAGCGCGAGGTGATTCTGACGGCCGGTGCGCTGCAATCGCCCCAGTTGTTGATGCTCTCCGGCGTCGGCGCCGGCGCCGAATTGCAGCAGTTCGGCATCCCTGTTGTGCACGATCTGCCCGGTGTGGGGAAGAACCTGCAGGACCACCCCGACTACATTTTCAACTACCGCGCCAAGTCCCTCGACCTGCTCGGCATCTCGCTGGGAGGTTCGCTGCGCCTGCTCGACGAAATCGGCCGCTACCGGCGCGAGCACACCGGCATGATGACCTCTAACGGTGCCGAGGGCGGGGGTTTTCTGCGACGCTTCCCGGATTCGCCGGCGCCGGAATTCCAGCTGCACTTCGTCATCGGCATGATCGACAGCCATGCGCGCAAACTGCACATGGGGCACGGCTATTCCTGCCATATCTGCCTGCTGCGGCCGAAAAGCATCGGCACGGTGAGTCTCGCCAGTGCCGATCCGGTGGCCGCTCCCAACATCGATCCGAAGTTTTTCGACCATCCCGACGACCTCGACGCCATGGTCGATGGCTTCAAGCTCACCCGGAAACTCATGGATGCACCCGTGCTGGCAAACATCCGCAGCGGCGAGCTTTACAGCGCAGGGATATATTCCGACGACGCCATACGCGAAGAGATCAAGACCCGTTCGGACACCATTTATCACCCGGTCGGAACCTGCAAGATGGGGAGCGACGCGATGGCGGTGGTCGATGCCAGGCTGCGTGTTCATGGCGTCGAAGGCCTGCGCGTGGTCGATGCCTCAATCATGCCGACCCTGATCGGCGGCAATACCACCGCGCCGACCCTGATGATTGCCGAAAAGGCCGCCGAAATGATTCGCGCCGATGCTCGCTGATGCCCGCTGATGCCGCTGGCGCCGCTTGATTCGGTATCCGCTCGAAAATGCCAGGGCGGTTGGCGATCCGCCCCGGCCTGGCAGAAGCCACGAATCGAGCGCAGCCCGATGTTGGGTGATAGAGTTCAAATCCGGGAAAAATTCATGCCCCGTTTCAAGGCGGTGAGAGAATCGATGGGACGGGTGAAATCCCGGTTCGTTGCCTATTGCCGCAAGCATGACGAATGACCCGTATCCTGCGTGCAGGAGCCATTCGCCGCGGGCTGTCGTTCTAAAGGAGAATTCTCTTGATATCTGAATTGCTGAGCGAGTCACTTCGCACCAAGGCACTGAGTGCAGCCATGCGCGGCGCTGGACTGGCCGTGCGCTTCCTGCCCATACCGCAGCCTACGATCCTCGTAGGGCCAGGCTCCAGCGGCAGGCTGGGACAAACCATTGCCGGGTTCGGCCACGGCAAGATCCTTATTGTCACCGACAGCATCATCTCCAAGCTCGGCTTGCTCGACGACCTGACCAAGGCCCTGACTGCGGGGGGGGCCGAGTACGTGATATTCGATGCCATCACGCCTGACGCACCGATCCCCCTGATTGAGGAAGGGATCGAGTTTTACTGCGCACACGGCTGCGACGCCATCGTGGCATTCGGGGGAGGCTCCTCGATGGATGCTTCCAAAGCCATTGCCGCGGCAGTCTCCAATCCCGGCAAGACGCTGCGCGAGCTGGCCGGATATTTCAAGGGCCTGCAAACACCCGTCAAGATCTACGCCGTTCCTACCACCGCGGGTACCGGCTCGGAGGTGACTGTTGCCGCCGTCATCTCGGATCCGGAAAGCCATACCAAGCTGGTGATCGTTGATACGCGCCTGGTACCAAAAATGGCTGCGCTCGATCCTTGCCTGATGACCGGGCTGCCTCCCCATATCACCGCAGCGACAGGCATTGACGCACTGACGCACGCCATTGAAGCCTTCGTCGGGCACTGGGCCAATCCATACACGGACGACATGGCCTTGTCAGCGGTCGGACTGATATTCGAAAACCTGCGAGTGGCCTACAGCGACGGAAAAAACCTCGAAGCACGAGAGAAAATGTCCCTGGCGGCCACCTACGCAGGATTTGCCTTTACCCGCGCCAATGTAGGCTATGTGCATGCCATTGCACATCAGTTCGGCGGCAAATACCACACCCCCCATGGCCTTGCCAATGCCATCATGCTGCCGCTGGTTCTGAAGTATTCGCTCCCGGCCATCACCGACCGGCTGGCCTTGCTGGCGGTGCGCGCCAAGCTCGGCCGGGAAAATGAAGGGGAAGATGCGTTGGCGCAGAAGTTTCTCGATGCGGTGGATCAACTCAATCTCGACCTCGGGATACCGACCTTCCTTGCGGCACTGAAGGAGTCCGATATTCCTCAACTGGCCGAAGCCGCATGCCATGAAGCCCACACCGGCTATCCGGTGCCACGCTACATGACGCAAGCCGTTTGCGAAGACATCATTCGCCAGGTGTTGCCTCCCGCCGCTTCGGCAAAAAAGCCGGCCCGGCGCGCAAAGAAGATTGCTTAACGTGAAACAGCTCGTTCGGTGCGATTGGTGATAGACGAGCGAAGCGAACAAATCAGAAGCCTCCCCGCGAGGGGAGGATGGGAGGGGCGGGCCTTCAATTCGCCTTTCGCGTGTTTCATCATCAGAGGCGATTCGCTGCTGCTGCATGAACGCTAGTGCTCGTCATCCCGATGCAAACCCGGGTTGATGTTCAATCAAACAGATGAGGGTGGATGTTATGAAAAAAGTAGTTACCGTGACATTGGGATCGTCCAAGAAGGATTTTGAATTTAAGACAAGGGTTCTGGGCCAGGAGTTTTCAGTCCGACGCTTGGGCGCCGACCGGGACAGCAGCAAGGCATGGGAGTTGATGCGACGCCAGCAAGCCAATGCGGATGCCATTGCCTTGAGCGATACGGTCGACCACTATCACGTCGGATTGCGCACGGTGGTCAACAAGGAGTCGCAGCGCCTGATGCAGGTCGTCACGCGAGTACCGGTCACCACGGGCGCCAGCTTGCGCCGACTGCTGCAAGTGCGTGCCATACGCTATGTACAGAAGGAACTGGGCCATTATTTCAACAACAACCTGGTCCTTTTCCTGTCCGGAATGCGTAACTACGACATGGCGGTGGCCCTGTCCGATTACACGAAGAACCTGAGCTTTGCCGATCCGGTATTCCAGGCGGGGTCCCCTCTCCTGTTGGGTTCGCTGGACCAGCTTGAACTCTACGCCAAGGGCAAGGAGCTTCTTCCCGACATCGTGCCCGGAGAATTCCTGAAATCCGTGTTGAGGACCGTGAAGAACAAGATCGTCGCCAATGCCGTGGCCAAGTCCCACGTGATTGTCGGCACCTTCCGGGAAATCCAGGCGGTTTCCGCCGGTGGCAATCTGGAGGGCAAGACCCTCATCACGTCGGCCATCGATGACGAAGGACTGGCATTTTTCACGAAGCACAAGGTCAATCTGGTGGTGGATGTTTCGCCAAAACTCTTTGACAAGGTGGTGGGCATCAGCACCATCACTGCCATGATCCTTGCAGCAACCGGAAAGCCGGAAGCGGAACTCTCCGACCACGATTTCGAGGAAATAATCAACGAACTGGACATCAAGCCGCGCTTGCTCCACCCCACCGGGCATTTCCGCAACATCCGTCGCTTTGCCTTTGTCGTACATCCGCTAAGCCAGGAGTACATCAAGAAGGGCTATCCGTTTCCAAAGGCCACGCCCAAGTTCATCATGGACGGGGTGGAGACACTCGCCGCCTACCTGCCGCCGATGGTCTATTGCAAGATGAGCAACATCATCTCGCCCACCGGCGCCGAAGCCGAAGGCTGGCTGATTTCAGTGGGTGGCACCCCCAAGGAAATGCTCTCGCACAGTCCCGAATTTACGTACCGGCGTTTGCTGCATGCCGCAAAGATTGCGGAAGCAATGGGAGCCCAGTTGATGGGTCTGGGCGCCTTCACCAAGGTCGTCGGCGACGCAGGCATTACCGTAGCGCGACGTGCCAGCATTCCGATCACCACCGGCAACAGCTACTCCGCATCGGGCGCGCTGTGGGCGGCGGCCGACGCCATGCGGCGCATGGGGCTGATATCGGCGAAAAAGGGTAGCAAGAAAGTGCCGGCCAAGACCATGGTAATTGGCGCCACGGGCTCCATCGGATCTGTCAGCGCGCGTCTGCTGGCCATGGCCTTCGACGAAGTCGTAATCGCCGGCCGCGACATCAAGAAACTCAATGAACTGAGGGACTCGATTTTGCTGGACACGCCGGACGCCAAGGTTACCTCATCGACTGATTACGACAGCCTGCTGGGTGACATGGACATGATCGTCACGTCAACCTCGGGGGCGGGCAAGAAGATTCTGGACATCACCAAAGTCAAGCCCGGTTGCGTCATTACCGATGTCGCGCGGCCGCTGGATCTGCCTGCCGAGGAGGTCGCCAAGCGTCCGGATGTGCTGGTGATCGAATCGGGTGAAATCGAGCTGCCAACCCAGGTCAAGGGCCTGAAGTCCATTGGCCTGCCAAAGAACGTCATATACGCCTGCCTGGCGGAAACCATCGTGCTGGCGCTGGAAGGCCGATTCGAGGTATTCACCATCGGCCGCGATACCGAGTGGGAAAAGGTCAAGGAGATCTACAAGCTCGGCATCAAGCACGGCATGAAACTGTCGGCCATATCGGGTGTCAAGGGCGTGTACACCGACGAAGACATTGCCAAGGTAGTGGCCCTCGCAAGAAAGGCGCGTCTGACCTGGAATGGTTCGAGCAGTACCAGGTCTGCAAAGGCTGCGGTGAAGAAGGCCGTGGCAAAGAAGGCTGTGGCAAAGAAGGCTGTGGCAAAGAAGGCTGTGGCAAAGAAGGCTGTGGCAAAGAAGGCCCCCGCCAAGATCGCGATTGCGCTGAAGAAGCCTGCTTCAAAACCGGCGCCGCCAAGGAAGGCGGCAGGCAAGACGATTGTGAAGAAGAAGACAGCGGCATAGAAGTTAATCCCGGCTGCGATGAAACTTGTATGTCGAGTCGTAGAGCGCATTCAGGCGCTCGGCAGATTTGTCGCGGCTGGAAAATACAGTGTGACCGCCGGGTCCTGCCTGTGGTATCCCGGACCGAATGCGACAGAGGGCGGGACGCTAGAGGGTTTCCCCTAAGACATTAGTGTGACCTCTCTAATCCGAGTCGATAAACTGGGCCTCATGGCAGGCCGAGCGTCTGCCGAGGCCTCGGCTTCGAGGCAACCGGGATTACGTTCATCAGGAGATTGTTATGGTAAAGAAAATCGTGGTAAAGAAACTCAAAGCCATCGGCGCAGACAGCCAGCTTTCCGCCACCATTCGCGAATCGGCCCAGCAGATATGGCTGGCCGGGCTTGGTGCCTTCGCCAAGGCGCAGCGGGAAGGCAACAAGGTATTTGATGCATTGGTCCGTCAGGGTGAGTCGATCCAGCAAAAGACCCGCAAGGTGGCTGAGGACAAGGTTACCGAAATGGCTGCCAAGGCCACTGGAACATGGGACAAGCTTGAGCAGGTATTCGAGAAACGTGTCGCTCGTTCTTTGCATAGTCTCGGCGTACCGACCAAGGATGACGTCGCAATACTCAGCAAGCGCGTTGCGGAACTGAAGGCGGCAGTGGACAAACTCAACGGTGGCGCGCCCAAGGCGGCCAAGCCGAAGAGCGCAGCGGCCAAGCCGGTACGACGCGCGGCTCCTAAGGCCAAGGCGGCTCCCAAGGCGGCTCCCAAGGTAGTGGCCTGACGCAAGAACGCTTTGACAAGGCCTGATGGCGGTCGGTGGATTGGCCTGACATGAAACCGATAGAGCGGCGGCCGCAGAGGGCTTTGGCATTGGCGGGAGGCGGGCCGCTCGGCGCGATCTATGAAATCGGGACGTTGATGGCGCTGTCTGAGGCTTTGGATGGCTTTGATTTCAACGATCTCGATGCCTACGTCGGTGTCAGTGCCGGCAGCTTCATCGCGGCGGGCTTGGCCAACGGCCTGAGTCCGGCCTATCTTTACCGGATGTTCATCGACAGCGACTCGGCCGAGGTCCCCTTCGAGCCCGAGATGCTGCTGAAACCGGCCATTGGAGAATACGCGCAGCGCGCCGCGACGGTTCCGGCCCTGCTGCTCGAATCCCTGCGCGAATATTTGCGCAGCCCCTTGCACCGGGATTTCCTGGCTTCGTTCCAGCGGCTGTCGCGGGCAATTCCGACCGGGGTGTTCAATAATGCCGGAATCGATGATTTCCTGACCCGGCTGTTTTCGCTGCCTGGCCTGAGCAATGATTTCCGCCAAATAAGGAAGCCGCTGTTCCTGATTGCGACGGATCTCGATTCGGGGACTTCGGTCGCTTTCGGCGCCAAGGGCTTCGACCATGTACCGATCGCCACCGCGATCCAGGCCAGTGCGGCGCTGCCGGGCTTGTACCCACCGGTTGAAATCGACGGTCGCTGGTACGTTGATGGCGCACTGAAGAAGACACTCCATGCTTCCGTTGCTCTCAAGGCCGGAGCGCGGCTGGTGCTTTGCATCAACCCGCTGGTGCCCTTCGACGCCAGACATGCATCGCATGAAAGGCACCTCAAGCAGCGCAAGCTGGTCGACGGCGGCTTGCCGGTGGTTCTGGCGCAGACCTTCCGCGCCATCATCCATTCGCGCATGAAGACCAGTCTGGCCAAGTACGACATCGAATACAAGGACGCCGACGTCATCCTGTTCGAGCCCAGTCGCGACGATGCCGACATGTTTTTCACCAACATATTCAGCTATGCGGATCGCAAGCGGCTCTCGGAGCAGGCCTACCGCAAGACGCGCCAAGAGTTGCTGCGACGGTACGATGAGCTGGCGCCAAAGCTGGCTCGACACGGCGTAACGATCAACCGCGCCGCACTGACTGATCCGCATCGGTCCCTGGCGCGCCGGATGGGTCAGCTGACACGTCGGCGAGCCGGCTCGATGGGGCTGACGGCATTGCGCTTGTCCGACACCCTGGACGACCTCGCTCAGGCCATCAAGCGCCTGCAGCCGCGCCAGGCGACTTGATACCGTATCGATGACGGAGGGGTTGCGCGTTTCTGCTATCCTCGGCGCACCGAATCGAAAGTGGTGATTGATGGATCGAAAACCGAAGCGCCGCACGCGAGAGCGCATCCTGGAAACCGCCCTGGTGCTGTTCAATGACTTCGGCGAACCAAACGTAACCACGCAGTTGATCTCCGACGAGATGGGGATCAGTCCGGGCAATCTTTACTACCACTTCCACAACAAGGACGAGATCATCGAGTCCCTGTTTGCCGACTTCGAACGCGGCATAGGCGAGACCCTGGCGGCTCCCGTACGGCGCCCGCCAAACGTCGAGGATATCTGGCTGTTTCTGCATCTGCTGTTCGAAAACATCTGGAAGTTTCGCTTCCTCTATCGCGACATCAACGAGTTGTTGTCGCGCAACCGGATACTCGAAACGCATTTCAAGCGCATCGTGGCGCACAAGATCCATACCGCGAACCTGATCTGCAAGGGGCTGGTGGCGACCGGAGACATGAAGGCGACACCCGCCGAGATACAGGCGCTGGCAGTCAACATGACCGTGGTCGCAACTTACTGGCTGTCGTTCGAGTTTGTCAGCGATCCACGGAAAAAGATTGACGGAGAGAGCTTGTCCCGTGGCGCGTTCCAGGTCATGGCACTTGCCGCACCCTACCTGGTGGGGCGTTCGCGCACGCTGTTCGAGGAAGTATCAAAAAATTACTTAACTGCTTGAGAGCAAGAAGATATCCATCATGGCAAATCCGGCCTGGAAAAAGTTTCCGCATGCGGACAAGGCATTCGTTTACGCGGGTGCCGCACTGAAGAAGAACTGGGAGCGCCTGCATTGCGGCGATTGCGAACCCTTTCCCGCGGATGCCGCCGTTCAGGAGGCATGGCGCCTCTATCACCAGGGCGAGTTCCAGAAGGCCTGCGAAGCCGGACTGGCGGCCGGCATTGACGGCTACAACGCCGCCAACAAGGCGGCCATGATTTATGCCACCTACCTCGAAGACGGCGACCAGCGAAAGCTGGAGTTGTTTCAGGCCATTTCCGCGCGCTGCGAGGAATTGCAGCAGGCGCAACCGAAGAACGCCAACGCCTGGTACTTCCAGGCATATGCGCTAGGCCGCTACAGCCAAGGCATCTCGGTGCTCCACGCCCTGACACAGGGGCTGGGCGGCAGGATCAAGGCAGGGCTGGATGCCGCCCTGAAGCTCGAACCGAAGCATGCCGAGGCCCATACTGCTCTGGGTGCCTACCATGCCGAAGTCGTAGACAAGGTCGGCGCGTTGATTGGCAAGCTGACCTACGGCGCGAGCAAGGATCTGGCGGTGAAGCACTTCGAGTCGGCCCTGAAAATCGCACCGGATTCAGCCATCGCCCGCATCGAATACGCCAATGCGCTGGTCATGCTGTTCGGTCAGAGCAAGATGGATCAGGCGGTCAAGCTCTACGAGAAAGCTGCGACCGCAACACCGGTCGAGGCCATGGAATGCCTCGACGTGGAACTGGCCAGGTCGGAACTCGAGGACTAGGGGACTACGCCCTGCTAGGCAGGATTACGGAAACGCTTCGGTACTCGCGCTGCCGGAACGGCCACGGGTGTTTCTGTTTTTCCAGCCGTTCTGCGCTTGGGAGCGACAGCCGTTGCAGGCCTAGCGTCAGGCCTGCGGGATTTTGCCGCGGCGCGCGCAGCCCTGGCCACCGGCTGCGGGCTCGTGGTGCTTTCCGCTTCGAGCGGCGGTGGCATCTGTTTGCCGAACAACTGCTGTTCGACCTGCGCCAGGTCAAACGGCTGTTCCCAGTCGAGCATCAGGAGTGCCAGCATCATCTTGTCGAATTCGGCGGCAAAAAGTGGCGCGATGGTTTCCGGATCCGGAACGAAATGGCGGTCGGTGATGAGGCTGAACTGAACGTTGTCGTTGTAACTCAGAATCGAAACGCCGATGCCGATGTCGCCCGATTGGGGAACCCAGAACATGCACTGATCGAGGCGTGACCCCGCCAGATACAGTGGCTGCTTCGGCCCGGGTACGTTGGTCATCACGGTGCTGGCCTTGGCGGCAAGAATGTCGAGAAACTGCTGCTGGATGATTTTCGGGGCGACGCCGACAGCGGCAAGGATGCCGAGCGTCAGCGGCGGCTGATACGAACCCTTGAGTTCGTTCATGCGTTGTCGCACCAGGAACAGGCGTGCGAAAGGATTGCCTTCATGGATTGGCAAGGACAGCGTGCCCAGACCGAAGCGGTTGCCCAGCGTGCCTTCGTCCTTGGCCGAGCGCAGATTGACGGGAATCATGGCGCGGACTTCCACCTGGTGCACAGTTTCGCCCTTCTGCTGGAAATAGGCGCGCAGTGCGCCGGCCACGGCGGACAGCAAGATGTCGTTGACCGAGCAGCTTAATGCCTTGCCCAGTGCTTTGACTTCGCCCAGCGGGATTGGGTCCGACCACGCCACGCGCTTGACCGTGCTGGTCTTGCCCTTGAGGCTGGTGGCCGAATCAGGCGGCATCGCGAGCAGTTTGGCGAGCTCGGTGAGCAGGCCGATGCCGTGCCGGCCGTAGGTGGACAGGCGATCCCCATGCGACGCCAGGTCGTAGGCCCTGCCGCCCAGTTCGGTGCTCATGCTCAGTGCCGAAGCGAGTGTTTCGGCCAGGGTTTCCAGCAGGCCGACAGGAACCTCGTCTGCATCCGCTTCTTCCGGTTCCGGCGTGACCTGCTTTTGCGCGGGAGCGTGCGGCGAAAGATCGGTCAGCGAGAGGATGACGCCGACGAGCGCGATGCCATCCGCAATGCTGTGATGGATGCGCACGACCAGCGCCGAACCACCTTCGTAATCCTCGATCAGGTCGAAGCGCCACAGCGGCTTGCCTGGATTGAGCGGTTGCACGGCGAGTTCGCTGGCCAGCGCCTGCAATTCCTTCTTGCCGGCTTTGTCCGGCAGGACGCGGCGCTTGAGGTGTGCGTCGATATCGAAATCGGGGTCGTCCTGCCAGAAGGCGCCGGCGACCTCCTGTACCGCGCATTGGCGAAAACGCCGGTAGCGCCTGACCAGCCGAGCTTCGACCGTGTTACGCAGCCGGTCAAAGTCGATTCGCTGATTGAATACCATGACGCCGACAATCATCATCAGGTTGGTCGGCCGATCCATGCGCAGCCAGGCCGTATCGACGGCCGACATTCTTTCGCGTCGCAGCATTGCGTTGTTCCTCAAAGTTGTCGGCATATCACCGGGATATCGTCCCCGCTTACCGCAGAGACATATAATAGTCCAAGCCAAATCTTGGCAACCACATCCCACGCGACGAAAGATGACCATGAGCAAACTCAAGAAGCAATTCGAGGCAGCGGTGGCCGATTCCAAGAAGCTTCCGGAACGGCCGTCGAACGATGTGCTGCTGCAACTCTATGCACTCTACAAGCAGGGCACGGACGGCGATGTCGAGGGCAAGCGCCCGGGCTTCACCGACATGGTGGGCCGCGCCAAGTACGATGCGTGGGCCGCAATCAAGGGCACCACAAGCGACGACGCCATGACCCGTTATATCGGGCTCATCAGTTCGCTGAAAGACTGATTCAGACGCTGTCTGAATTCGTCGGCTCTCGTGCCGGGATCTGCAGTCTCTGCGGGTCCCGGGTTGGCCTCAGGCGAAAGTCGGCGCTGGTGGCGCGGCGCAGTACTCTTGCCAACCATCATCGTAGCCTGACTGGATTGGCGTGCGCTTGACCGGCGAGCGCTATTGACGAATTGGCAAGAACTTGCGCAGACTCAATTTCCTTCTCCTGCGCTGACTTATCCGGTGAAACTCACTCCTGCCGCTCCTGGGGACATATCTGCCGTCTCGCCATACGGCACCAGATGGACAAAATGGATCAGGCCCGCAGGCCTATCTCTCCTTCTGATCTTTTTGGACGCACTGGGCGTCTACGCATTCCTGATCGGCGCCTTTCTAATCATGGTCTATTTGCCGAGAAGCCTTCTGGCCGAGAAATATGCGGCCTGCCGAAAGGAGCGACTGATCCGGTTTGTAGTCTACCTGGCAGCCGTCGGCACGGTCTTGAGCCTGATTCCAATAAATAGGCAAATCGCCGAAGAACGTGCAGAACGAATCATCGCGGCGGTTGAAAACTACAAGGCTGCGAACGGCAGGTATCCCGATCGTCTCGATCAACTCGTACCGCAATTCATTGCAGTGATACCCGCCAAAGCCAGGGCCACTTTCACCGATAGCGGTTTTCGCTATTTTGCGGGAGAGAGTCATACGCTGATGTACGTGGCCATGCCACCGTTCGGCAGGAGAACTTACAACTTTGAGACAAAGTCATGGGGCTTCATGGATTGATAGCATCACTTCACCCAGTGTTTGTTACTGGGTGCAACTGGCATTGGCAAGTCATCGCCGGGAGCCGCTTCCTAATGTTTGTAGAAAACCGCCCATCGAAAAATTGGGGATTCATCGAAGGTCAGCTTGGGGGAAGTTTGTCCGAAAGGCACCCTTCGGCAACTGACTCCAGCCGTTTCATCTTCCCGAGTCACCGCCCGGTTTGTGCCCGAAGCCGTCATGCGGCACCGCACGGTGTCACGGACCGCAGCTACCGCAAAGCCGACACCCCATTCCTTGGTGTCAGGATCCTTCTTCGGACATCCATTTAGCATACTCAGACGCATAGTTTGAATCTAATCTACGGTCCAACTCAGACATGACCAAGTGGGCAAGATCATATGACCCGACCAGGTCATGGAGCAATACGGCCAACTTGAGCAGTTTGATATCAGGTAGTTCCGCAAGATGCATCCAGTCTTTGACGTAGCAAGCCTCTCCCCATAACCATTGATTGAATGCACCCAGGGCATTCTCAGAATTGCGCATTGGCTTGAACGAACGGCCCTGGTATCCGAGAAAAGTGTGGAACTGAAATTGTCGGGGGTGTCAGATTTTTTGTGTGTGAGGCGCTCGGAGACTTTTCCACGGTGCGGCCTGCCGAAGGTCCCTCTAGACCGTAGGCGGGCGGCGCGGTGGGAAAGTCGGTGGTCATTTTAACCTCGGGCCGCCTCGAAGCGT
>JAPLQY010000037.1 GCA_026399475.1 Rhodocyclales bacterium | reverse complement strand
GGTCGAGATCGACTCGCTGCTCTGTTCGGCCAGGCGGGTGGCACCGACAAAGGTTTCGATGCTGAGTTGTCGTGCGGTGCTCGCGTCGAAACCCAGCTTCAGCGCGGCGGCTTCCATGGCTTCGATGAAATAGAACACATAAGCCGGGCCGCTGCCGGACACCGCGGTGACGGCGTCCATCTGCGCCTCGTCATGCATCCAGAAGGTATTGCCGACGGCGCGCAGGAGGTTCTCGGCGTTGTCCCGGCCGTCCTGATTGACACTGGGATCGGCGCAGAGGCCGGTGATGCCGGCACCGATCAGGGCCGGCGTGTTGGGCATGGTGCGCACCACGTGGCGGTGACCGCCGAGCCAGCGCGAGATGTCGGCCAGGCGCAGTCCGGCGGCGATGCTGACGACCAGTTGCGCGGAGAGCTTGCCGACCAGGGGGGCGATCGCCTCGCGCATCTGCTGCGGCTTCACCGCCAGGACCATGACGTGACAGTCGATCGCCGCCGCATCCACGGTCGCCGTGCAGCGCACGCCGAAGCGCTCGGCGAGGGCGTCGCGTGCTTCCGCGAAAGGCTCGACGACCTGTATCGCCGCTGCCGGAAAACCCTGCCGGTTCAGGCCGCTGATGAGGGCGACCGCCATGTTGCCGCCGCCGATGAAGGTGATCTTCATGTCGTGTAACTCCTTTCGCCGAATATCGCGGTGCCTACCCTGACCAGCGTCGCGCCTTCCATTATCGCTGCTTCCAGATCGTGGCTCATGCCCATCGAGAGCGTATCCAGGCCGAGGCCCCCGGCGTTGAGCCGGTCGCGCAATTGGCGCAGCAGGGCGAAGCGGCTGCGTTGCCGGCGGCTGTCTTCACCGGGTTCGGGAATGGCCATCAGCCCGCGCAGGCACAGGCGGGGCAGGGCGGCCACGGCATGGGCCAGAGCGGCGGCCTGATCCGGGCTGCAACCGCTCTTTGAGGCTTCGCCGGAAACATTCACCTGGACGCAGACCTGCAGCGGCGCGAGTCCGGGCGGTCGCTGCGCCGCAAGCCGCTCGGCGATTTTCAGGCGGTCGACCGAGTGCACCCAGGCAAAGTTTTCGGCCACCAGCCGCGTCTTGTTGCTCTGCAGCGGCCCGATGAAGTGCCATTCGAGGCCCGATTCAGCCATGTCGGCCAGTTCCGCCGCCTTTTCGACAGCTTCCTGCACATAGTTTTCGCCGAACGCGCGTTGTCCCGCCGCGACCGCCTCGCGCACGCTGGCCGCGGGCCAGGTCTTGGAAACGGCCAGCAATTTGACGGATTCCGGCCGCCGCCCGGCGGCGACGCAGGCAGCGGCAATGCGTGCACGCACAGCTTGCAAGTTGGCGGCGATTGATGTCATATTGCGGTGGTAAAGTATATCGCACCCCATCTACAGGAAGGCGCCCATGGACATCACCGAGCTGCTTACTTTCATCGTCAAGAACAAAGCCTCCGATTTGCATTTGTCCGCCGGCCTGCCGCCGATGATCCGCGTCAATGGCGACATCCGGCGCATCAACCTGCCGGCGATGGAGCACAAGGATGTGCATGCGATGATTTACGACATCATGAGCGACGGCCAGCGCAAGGTCTACGAGGAAAATCTCGAATGCGACTTTTCCTTCGCGGTGCCGAACCTGGCGCGCTTCCGCGTCAACGCCTTCGTCCAGAACCGGGGCGCGGCGGCGGTGATGCGGACCATTCCGTCGAAGATCATGTCGCTGGAAGAACTCAAGTGCCCGAAGATCTTTGAGGACCTGGCCGACCAGCCGCGCGGCCTGGTGCTGGTGACCGGCCCGACCGGTTCCGGCAAGTCGACCACGCTGGCGGCCATGGTCAATCACAAGAACGAAGTCGAATACGGGCACATTCTCACGGTCGAGGACCCGATCGAGTTCGTCCATGAATCGAAGAAGTGCCTGATCAACCAGCGCGAGGTCGGTCCGCATACCCTGTCCTTCAACAATGCCCTGCGCTCGGCCCTGCGCGAAGACCCCGACGTGATTCTGGTGGGCGAAATGCGCGATCTGGAAACCATCCGGCTGGCGATGTCCGGCGCCGAAACCGGTCACCTGGTATTCGGCACGCTGCACACCTCCTCGGCGGCGAAAACCATCGACCGCATCATCGACGTATTCCCCGCCGCCGAAAAGGAAATGATTCGTGCCATGTTGTCGGAATCGTTGAGGGCCGTGATTTCCCAGACCCTGTGCAAGACCATGGACGGCCATGGCCGGGTCGCCGCGCACGAGATCATGGTCGGCACGCCGGCCATCCGCAACCTGATCCGCGAGGCCAAGGTGGCGCAGATGTATTCGGCGATCCAGACCGGTCAGCAATACGGCATGCAGACGCTTGACCAGAACCTGATGGATCTGGTCAAGAAAAAAATCATTTCTCCAAGCGAAGCGCGCAGCAAGGCCGCCAACAAAGACAATTTCCCCGGCTGACAGCCGGGGAAATTGTCTTTGTCGAAGTGACGCCCACCCCTCCCGACCTCCCCTCAAGGGGAGGCTACTGAAATGAGCCGCAAAGCGGCTGAATTGACTGACGAGGTTCACCATGGAACGCGATGAAGGACTGAAGTTCATGTACCAGCTTCTGGCGATGATGATGCAGAAGAAGGGGTCGGACTTGTTCATAACCTCCGGTTTCCCGCCGGCCATGAAGATCGATGGCAAGATGACACCGGCAACCACGCAGCCGTTGTCACAGCAGCACACGCAGGAACTGGCGCGCGCCATCATGAATGACAAGCAGGCTGCCGAGTTCGAGGCGACCAAGGAATGCAATTTCGACTGCCGCCGGTGTTGAAGGACGTGGTGATGACCAAGCGCGGCCTGGTGCTGTTTGTCGGCGGCACGGGTTCGGGCAAGTCAACCTCGCTGGCGGCGATGATCGGCTATCGCAACCAGAACAGCTACGGCCACATCATCACCATCGAAGACCCCGTAGAGTACGTCCATGAGCACCGCAACTGCGTGATTACCCAGCGCGAGGTGGGCGTCGATACCGATTCATGGGAAGTCGCGCTGAAGAACACTTTGCGCCAGGCGCCCGACGTCATCCTGATCGGTGAAATTCGCGACAGGGAAGTGATGGAGCATGCCATCGCCTTTGCCGAAACCGGCCACCTGGCGATGGGCACGCTGCACGCCAACAACGCCAATCAGGCGATCGACCGGATCATCAACTTCTTTCCTGAAGAACGCCGGCCGCAGTTGTTGATGGATCTTTCGCTCAACCTCAAGGCCATCGTGTCGCAGCGCCTGATTCCATTGAAGGAAGGCAAGGGCCGCGCGGCGGCAGTGGAGGTCTTGCTCAACTCGCCGCTGATTGCCGATCTGATCTTCAAGGGGGAGATTCACGAGGTCAAGGAGATCATGAAGAAGTCGAAGGAACTCGGCATGAAGACCTTCGACATGGCGCTCTTCGACCTGTTTGAAGAGGGCCGCATCGGCTATGACGATGCGCTGCGCTTTGCCGATTCGATGAATGAAGTGCGCCTGATGATCAAGCTGCACAGCAAGGACTCGCAGGCCATGGATCGCAACGCGGGCATCCAGCACCTGGATATTGTCTGAATTCACGATGCGTGGTCTGCGCCCACGATCGTGAAAGTCAGACTACTCTTGGACGCCCCGCACCCCCAACCCCCGCCCCGGGGCGGGGGCCAAAGTTTGCTCGCTGCGCTCGAATATGCAGGGCGCGCTTCGGGCCCCCCGCGCCTTACGTTGCCTGCTCGCGCCGGTGGCCGCCGGCGACGATTTCGATGTTGTACAGCCGGCATTCGAGTGCGCCGTTGTAGAGCGGGATCTTGCGCGATGTCTGGAGCCGAACAAGTTTTGGCAGGCGCGTGTCGGCCGATAGAAACCAGCAACTCCAGCCGGCAAAGCGCTGCTTGAGCGCATCGCCCAGAAGAGGGTAGAACGCGGCCAGTTCCTCCTCGCTGCCCAGTCGCTCGCCATAGGGCGGATTGGCCACCAGCACTCCCGCCGCAGCCGGTGCCGACCGGATCAGCAGCTCGGAGGTTTCCAGCGTCACCAGGTCATCTAGCCCGGCACCGGCAAGGTTCTGCCGCGTGCGAGCGACGGCGTCCGCGTCAACGTCGCTGCCATACAGCGGCAGGGCAACCGCTTCACGGCGGCGCTCGGCGGCTTCGCGTTGCAGCTTGCGCCACAAGCCGGAATCAAAGGATTTGAGATGTTCGAAGCCGAAATCGCCGGGTTCGCGCGAAAGTCCCGGTGCGTCGTCGAGCGAGATCTGCGCAGCTTCCAGCAGGAAGGTACCGCTGCCGCACATCGGATCGAGCAGCGGTGTGCCCGGCTGCCAGCCGGAAAGCCTCAGGATGCCGGCGGCGAGGTTTTCCTTGAGCGGCGCACCGACCTTGGCCAGCTTGTGGCCGCGCATGTAGAGCGGCTCACCGGAGGTGTCGAGATACAGCGTCGCCTGTTGTTCGGTGATGAACAGGTGGACCCGCACCTCGGGGTTTTTCGTATTGACGCTCGGGCGTCGCCCGGTTTCGGCGCGGAAGCGGTCACAAACCGCATCCTTGACTTTCAGGGTGATGAATTCAAGGCTTTTGAGCGGCGAGCGAATCGCCGTGACATAGACGCGAATCGAGCGATTGACGGAGAACAGTCGCGACCAGTCCACGTCGTAGGCCAACTGGTAGATCTCGGCTTCGCTACGATAGCCGCCGCGCGCAATACGCCACAAGGCCCGCGTCGCGATACGCGATTCAAGGTTGATGCGATAGCCGGTCTCGAGGCTGCCGTTGCAACTGGCGCCGCCCGGAACGCTTGCAATATCCTTGCCGCCGGCGCTGGCGAGGTCTTCGGCGAGCAGGGACTCGAGCCCTCGCGGGCAGGTGGCGAAATAGTGATTCACAATGACATACCCTTAACTAGAACGGTTTCACCACGGCCAGAATGCAGATCGCGATCAGCACCAGCACCGGCACCTCGTTGAAAAAGCGGAACCACACATGAGTCCTGGCCGAACTGCCGCTGGTGAACTCGGTAAGCAGCATGCCGCACCAGACGTGATAGGCGATCAGGCCGACCACCAGCGCGGTCTTTGCGTGCAGCCAGCCACCGGCAAAGCCATAGCCGAACCACAGCCACAGGCCGAGTCCGACGGCCAGCACGCCGATGGGCGTGACGAAGCGATAGAGCTTCTTCGCCATCAGCAGCAGGCGTTGCCGCTCGGCGTTGCTGTCGGCCGGAACCATGGCGAGGTTTACAAAAATTCGCGGCAGGTAGAAAAGCCCTGCGAACCAACTGACGACGAAGACAATGTGAAAGGCCTTTATCCAGAGCATCAGGTTTCCTTTAAGGTCGCTGCCAAAATGCCCGTCGCTACCGTCGGGTAGCGCAGATGCAGGCGCAGCTCCCGCTTCATGCGGGTGTTGTCCAGCCGGCGCGACTCGTTCATGAACGACCACTGCATCGGCGGCACGGCGTTGCGGACTTCCTCGCGCGGCAGGCGCGGCGCGCGCGGCAGCGCAAAGGCATTGGCCAGCGTGTCGAACCACTCGCCCATCGCCAGTGCCGAGTCGTCATTGACGTTGTAGGCCCGGTTCGGCAGTCCTCGCGCCAGCGCCGCAATGCAGGCGCGACCGAGATCGTCGGCGTGGATGTGGTTGGTGTAGCTGTCCTCGTCGTGCAGCATCAGGGGAAGTCCCTTGTGCAGACGCTCCAGCGGCAGCCGGTCGGCCGCATAGATGCCCGGCGCGCGCAGGATGCTGACGCGACAGTGGCATCCCCGAGTCCGACCGAATTGACGCAAGCGCCGTTCTGCATCCACCCGCCGCGCGGCACGCGCCGACTGCGCGGCGGGCGTCCGCGTCTCGCTGACCCAGGCGCCGCCGCAATCGCCATAGACGCCGCTGGTGCTGATGTAAACAAGCTGGCGTGGTAGACTTTTCCCGCGTCGCAGAATCGCAATCAGGTTCTGTGTGCGCGGGTCGCTGGTTCCGTGCGGGGGCGGTGGAGCGCTGTGGATGACCGCGTCGGCAACGCCGGTCAGTCGTGCCAGGGTGTTGCGCTGGTCCAGATCGCCCTCGATCTGCGTGACGCCCAGCGCTGCAAGTTGCGGGTCGCGGCTGCGCACCAGCGCCAGCACATGCCAGCGCAGCACGAGTTGCGGCAGCGCGCGGCGCATGACGTCACCGCAACCTATGATCAGCAATCTACGCATCGGACAATTATCGCATGGCCCCAGCCGCCTCATTTCGCGTCACCCTCCAGCCCAGCGGGCACGGCTTCACCACCGACGGCAGCGATACTGTCCTGCAGGCAGCCCTCGATGCCGGCCTGACCCTGCCCTACGGCTGTCGCAATGGCGCTTGCGGCACCTGCAAGGGCAAGGTGATCGACGGACTGGTGGATCATGGCAGTGTGCAGGATCAGGCCTTGTCGACGGCGGATCGGGCCAGTGGTCTGGCACTGTTTTGTTGCGCAAAACCGCTATCCGACCTGGTGCTCGAGTGCCGCGAAGTGGGTACGGCCAAGGACATCCCGGTGAAAATCATGCCCTGCCGGGTACAGAAGATCGAACGCGTGGCGGACGACGTGATCGTGCTGAGCCTCAAGTTGCCGGCCAACGAGCGCCTGCAGTTTCTTGCCGGACAGTACATCGAGTTCCTGCTGAAGGATGGCAAGCGTCGTGCGTTTTCCATTGCCAATGCCCCGCATGACGACGGCTTCCTGCAACTGCATGTGCGCATGATTGGCGGCGGCGAATTTACCGGTCATGTGTTTGCCGGCATGAAGGAAAAGGACATCCTGCGCTTCCAGGGACCCTATGGCAGTTTCTTCCTGCGTGAGGAATCGAAGAAGCCGGTGATCCTGCTTGCCGGTGGTACGGGCTTTGCGCCGATCAAGGCGCTGGTTGAGCATGCAATTCACAACCACATCACGCGGCCGATGGAAATCTACTGGGGCGCAGGCAACCGTGCCGGGCTCTATCTGCCGGATCTGCCCGCGGGCTGGGCTGCCGCGCATGGCCATATTCGCTACGTGCCGGTGCTGTCAGACGCCACGCCACAGGACGCATGGCAGGGACGCAGCGGTCTGGTGCATCGCGCCGTGCTGGAAGACCACGCCCACCTCGCCGCCTACCAAGTTTACGCTTGCGGTGCGCCGGGCATGATCGACGCGGCGCGCGCCGGGTTTGTTGCGCAGGGTTTGCCGCCGGAAGAGTTTTTCGCCGATGCCTTCACTTATGCGCCTGTCGTGGCCAATGGAGTGCCCGCATGATTACTCTCTACCAGTTTCCGCCGGCATTCGGTCTGCCCAATGCCAGCCCGTTCTGCCTGAAGCTGGAGTTGTATTTGCGCATGGCCGGCCTGCCCTATCGCAACCGCTATACCCTGGAGTTGCATCGGGCGCCGAAGGGCAAACTGCCCTGGATCGATGACGACGGCACCGCGGTCGCTGATTCAGGCTTGATCATCGATTATCTCAAGCGCAAGTTCGGCGATCCGCTCGACGGCGACCTGGCGGCGCTGCAGCGCGCTCACGCGCTGGCCATTACGCGGCTGCTGGAGGAGCATTTGTATTGGGCTGTGCTGCATGACCGCTGGATTGCCTCGCCCGGCTGGGAAATGACGCGATCGGGTTTCTTCGGCGCCTTGTCGTGGCCGCTGCGGGTCATCGTGCCCTGGGTGGCGCGGCGCGGTATCCGGGCCGAATTGAACGGACACGGCATGGGACGCCACGCGCCGCAGCAGATCCACGCGCTGGGTGTTGCCGATGTCGACGCGCTGGCGACACTGCTTGGTGATCGGATGTATTTTCTGGGTGAGCGACCGGCTTCGGTCGACGCCGTCGCCACTGCCTTCCTTGCCAATATCCTGATGGTGCCTCTGGAAACGCCGATCAAGGCGGCCGCTGCCGGCCATCCCAATCTGGTCGCCTATTGCCAGCGCATGGCGCAGCAGTATTTTCCCGAAGGCTATTCGCCCAGGTAAGCGGTGCGCACGCGTGAATCGGCAAGCAGCGCCGCCGAACTGTCCGCCAGCGTGATCAAGCCGCTTTCCATGACGTAGCCACGCGAGCAGACTTCCAGCGCCAGGCGGGCGTTCTGTTCCACCAGCAAAATCGTCATGCCCTCCGCGGCGACCGCTCGAACCACTTCAAATACCTTTTCCACCATCAGCGGCGCGAGGCCCATTGAAGGTTCGTCGAGCAAGAGAAGCTTGGGACGGCCCATCAGCGCGCGGCCGATGGCCAGCATCTGCTGCTCACCGCCGGACAGGGTGCCGGCGACTTGCGCTCTGCGCTCCATCAGGCGCGGCAGCAGGTCGTAGATCCGCTCCAGGTCAGCCAAGATTTCGTGGGCATCATCGCGATGATAGGCGCCCATCATAAGGTTCTCGGCAACGGTGAGTCGGGCAAACACCCCCCGGCCTTCGGGCACCAGTGCCAACCCCTTGGCAATCAGTTCGTGGCTCGGCAAGGTTTCGATTCGCTCACTGCCGTAGTGGATCTCGCCGCTGGAGGGAATCATGCGCGCCAAGGCCTTGAGCACCGAAGTTTTTCCTGCTCCGTTGGCACCGATCAGGCAGACGATCTCGTTCTCTTCAACCGCAAACGAGATGCCCCTTACCGCGGCAATGCCGCCGTAGTGAATCTTGAGATTCACTACGGCAAGCATTGGACGACCATCCCCGCGACCCCCTTCCCGTGGACGGGGGTGACCAGGTTGGCTCGCTACGCTCGACAGGTCCATGTCAGTGGCTCGCCCCGAGGTAGGCCTCGATGACTTTCGGGTCGGTGCGCACTACTTCGGGCACGTCCTCGGCGATTTTTTCGCCGTAGTCGAGCACGGCGACGCGGTCGCACAGCCCCATGACCAGTTTGACGTCGTGTTCAATCAGCAGCACGGTCAGCCCGTCGCGGCGCAACCCGTCGATCAGACCGCGCAAGGCCGTGGTTTCCGTCGCGTTCATGCCGGCGGCCGGCTCATCCAGTGCCAGCAGCTTCGGGTCGGTGGCCAGCGCACGGGCAATTTCGAGCCGGCGCTGATCGCCGTATGACAGATGTCGCGCCAGATCGTTGGCGCGATCGGCAATGCCGACGTAATGCAGTAGTTCGTCCGCGCGGCGGTGGATCGCGGTCTCCTCGGCGCGCTCGGCGCGGGTGCGCAGGATCGCGCCGAAGACGCCTGCCCGGGTGCGCACATGGCGACCGACCATCACGTTTTCCAGGGCGGTCATATTGCCGAACAGGCGGATATTCTGAAAGGTGCGCGCGATGCCGGCAGCGGCCACCACGTGAGGGCTCTCCAGATTCAGCGGCACGCCGGCGAACATGACTTCGCCGCTGTCGCGCGGGTAGAGGCCTGTAAAAACGTTGAACAGCGTGGTCTTGCCGGCGCCGTTGGGTCCGATCAGGCCGTAGATTTCCCCGCTGCGGATGGTCAGCGAAACATCCTTGAGTGCCTGCACCCCGCCGAAGCGCTTGCCGATGTTGCGGGCTTCGAGCAGGACGTCCGCCGCAGGGCCGCCCCAAGGCGGGACTTCGTTTGTACCGGAGCCGCGCGTGCGCGGCGAACCCGAGTCACCCCCTCCCGGGGGGAGGGGGCGGGGGGAAAGGTCGTCCCCGGTCATGCGCGGTTCTCGCTCATCTCGCGGCGATGGCGGGTTTCCGGCCACAAACCGGCTGGACGAAAGCGCATGGTCAGCACCAGGGCAAGACCGAACACCAGCATGCGCAGGACTTCCGGATCGATCAGCAACTTGCCGAACAAAGCCATTTGCGCTGGTTCCACCGTATAGCGCAGCAGTTCCGGGACGAAGGACAACAGCACCGCGCCGGCGATCACGCCCCAGATGTTGCCCATGCCACCCAGTACGACCATGGCCAGCACCATGATCGATTCGTTGAGGATGAAACTCTCGGGACTGACGAAGCCCTGGATCGCGGCGAACATGCCACCGGCAATACCGCCGAAAGAGGCGCCCATGGCAAAGGCCAGCAGCTTGATGTTGCGCGTGTTGATGCCGCTGGCCTTGGCGGCGATTTCGTCCTCGCGGATGGCGACCCAGGCGCGGCCGATGCGCGAGTCCTGCAACCGGCGGTTGATCACGATCACCGCCAGCAATACCAGCAGCAGAAAATAGTAATACTTGATCGGGCCGCTGAAGGCCAGTCCGGCCAGCGTGTCGGTGCTGGCAAAATTCACCGGCCCGATCTGGAACGGGTCGATCCGGTTGATGCCCTTCGGGCCGTTGGTCAGGTTTACCGGCGCCGAAAGGTTGTTCATGAAGATGCGCACGATCTCGCCGAAGCCCAGCGTGACAATGGCGAGATAGTCGCCGCGCAGGCGCAGCGTGGGTGCGCCGAGTATGACGCCGGCGATGCAGGCCACGGCGGCGCCGATCGGCAGGATGACCCAGAAGGGCAGATGCAGCCCGAAATGCGGCGAGGCCAGCAACGCATAGACATAGGCGCCGACCGCGAAAAAAGCCACGTAGCCGAGATCGAGCAGGCCGGCGAAGCCGACCACGATGTTCAGTCCCAGCGACAGCAGCACGAACAGCACGGCGAAGTTGGTGATGCGCACCCAGGCGGTGCCCGCTGACGCCAGAACGAAGGGCAGCGCGATCAGCGCGATGGCGACCAGCGCCAGACCAATGCTTTCGCGCGACGTCCTCATGCGCGCTCTGACACCCGCTCGCCGAGCAGGCCGGAGGGCCGGAAGACGAGGACCAGGATCAGCATAAGAAAGGCAAACACATCCTGATAGTTGCTGCCGAAAAGCACGAAGTTTCCGCCGTCCGCACATTGCATGCTCAGCGCGTCACGGGTCATGGGCCAGGTGCAGAGGTCGGTCAGTTCGCCGACGTAGCCGGTACCGAGCGCTTCGACCAGTCCGAGCAGGATGCCGCCGAGCATGGCGCCGGCAATGTTGCCGATGCCGCCCAGCACCGCCGCGGAGAACGCCTTCAGGCCAAGACTGAAACCCATGGTGTAATGGGCGATGCCGTAGTAGCTGCCGTACATTACACCGGCCATGGCGCCCAGGCCGGCGCCGATGACAAACGTGAAGGCGATCACGCGGTCGGCATTGACGCCCATCAGGCCGGCAATGTGCACGTTCTCGGCCGTCGCGCGAATGGCGATGCCGAAACGGGTGCGATACACAAACCAGGAGAGGCCGGCCATCATCGTCAATGACAGAAGAATGATGGCGATCTGCACAGAGCTGATCGCCGCGCCGCCCATGCCGAATACGCGATTGTCAATGATCTGCGGAAAGGCCAGTGGATTGCGGCCCCAGGCCAGCAGGGCCAGGTGCTGCAGAATGATGGACATGCCGATTGCCGTGATCAGAGGCGCCAGGCGTGGCGCGTGGCGTAGCGGACGATAGGCGACGCGTTCAAGCAGATAACCCATGAGCATGCAGGAGGGAATGGCCGCGAGCACTCCGGCCAGGACAATCACCAGTGGCGGCAGGCCGCTGCCGGCCAATGCGGTGACAACGGAAAACGCTACCATGGCACCTATCATCACCACTTCGCCGTGGGCGAAGTTGATCAGCTGAATCACCCCATAGACCATCGTATAGCCCAGGGCAACGACCGCATAGACGCTGCCAGTGGTCAGGCCGTTGATGATCTGCTGGAGGAGGATGTCCATGGTTCGCGTGTGCGGAAACGAAAAACGGGGAAGCCGCCAGAGGGCGACTTCCCCGTTCGGTTCAGCGTGGGCTTACTTCTTCGGAGCGGCTGGGGCTGCAGGCGCCGGAGCTGGAGCAGCAGCTGGAGCCGGGGCAGCGGTTCCTGCTGCCGGTGCAGCGCCAGGAGCGGGCGCTGCGGCGCCAGCCGCCGCCGGAGCCGGAGTGGGCGCAGCAGCAGGCGCGGTGGCCTGGGCGTACTCATCCAGCGTCATCGATTTGCCGTTCTTGAGGATGGCCACCGGAGCGATCTTGCCTTCCTTCAAGGTGAAGATCGTCATCTCGGCATCCTTGCGGTCGCCCTTTTCGTCGAACTTGATATTGCCGCTGGCGCCCGTGTAGTCGCTGGCGGCAAGTACCGGCAGGTATTTCGCCGGGTCGGGCGAGTCCGCTTTCTTCATTGCGTTGATCAGCAGACTTGCGGCATCGTAGGTGAAGGGCGAGTAAAGGATGGGATCGACCTTGAATTTGGCCTTGTAGGCATCGAGGAACTTCTTGCCCGCTACCTGAACCGGGATACCGGCCTGCGAGCAGAGCAGGCCCTCCGCAGCAGGGCCTGCGAGTTCAGCCATCTTGTCGGTACAGGCGCCATCCCCAAAAGCGAACACGGCAGCCATCTTCAACTCGCGCGCTTGCTTGAGCAGCGGGCCGCCGGTGGCATCCATCCCGCCGTAGAACACGGCATCGGGTTTTTTACCCTTGATCTTGGTCAGCACGGCCTTCCAGTCAACCGTCTTGTCGGTACCTTTCTCACGCGGCAACACTTTGATGCCGGCGGCCTTGAGCGTCTTCTCGACTTCGTTGGCAAGACCCTCGCCGTAGGCCGTTGCGTCATCGATTACGGCGACGGTTTTCGGCTTGGTCTGGCCGGCGAGATAGCTGGCGATCGCAGGACCTTGCTGGTCGTCACGACCGACAACCCGGAACACGCCCTTGAAGCCTTGCTCGGTCAGCGCGGGATTGGTGGCGGACCCCGAGATCATCGGCAACCCGGCCTGGTTGTAAATGGCCGAGGCGGGAATCGTGGTGCCGGAATTGAGGTGGCCGACAATGCCGGCTACTTTGGCGTCGACCAGCTTTTGCGCCACGGTGTTGCCCACTTTCGGGTCGGATTGGTCATCTTCCGACATCAGTTCGAACTTCACTTTTTTACCGCCCAGGGTGATGCCAGCAGCATTGGCTTCGTCCACAGCGAGACGTGCGCCGTTCTCGTTGTCCTTGCCCAGGTGCGCGATGCCGCCGGTGAGCGGAGCGACGCTGCCGATCTTGACCACCATGGGAGGTGGTGGTGGCGGGGGTGGTGGCGGCGGGGGCGGTTCTTCCTTGCCGCAACCCATCAGGGTGGCAGCGGCGATCACGGAAAGCGCGAGAGTTTTTTGGGGCACATTCATGGCAATGCTCCGTTCAGGTCGGGGAACAACTGGATGATAAGGCGGATGATAAATCAGCCGGGAGGATTCTTGCCTGCTGCCATGTACTTGTCAATGCTGCCGGACACCCGCGGCTAGGCCTTGCCGGGATACCGTCCCATCCCAGCCGGGATGGGACAAAAAAAGCCAGCCCCGCGATGGCGGGAACTGGCTTCTTCGGGCTGGGGCGGAAATTACTTGGCGCCGGCGAGAACCCACTTGACCAGGGTCTTCAGATCTTCATCCTTGACCGCGGCATTCGGCGGCATTGGAATCGGTCCCCAGACACCCTTGCCGCCGGCCTTGACCTTGGCAACCAGCATCGCTTCGTCGCTGGCCTTGTACTTCTTCGCGACTTCCTGATAGGCGGGGCCGACCAGCTTCTTGTCGACAGCGTGGCAGGCCATGCAGCCGCTCTTGGTGGCCAGATCCTTGTTGGCGAAAGCCGGAGCCGAAGCCAGAACACCGGCAGCAAGCAGCGCGGAGATCAATACTGATTTCATGTTGAATTCCTTGTGTGTTGGTAAGAATGGACGAATAGGGCAAAGCGCGGCGAATGTTACCGGATTCAGGTTGCCCTGAAAACCCGCCAAATCAAGAAATCAGATCATTCAGATTTGCCGTCGGGGCATGGCAAGTAACGCCGCGACACACCCACGCGTTGACGTGATCGCTTTCCGGCTTGGCGAGCGTCTCCGGCAAGCCCGTAATTCCGTTGGGCAATGCCAGTACAAGCCTGTGCGACGCAGCGCCCAGCGCCCGCTGCCACTCTCCGATTCGGTCGGAAGGCCCTCGCAGGATGATTACTTCCGGTGGAGTGAGCGCTTCTTCCAGGGTCAGCAAGAGGCTGCCATGGCCGGCTGGCGAATGACGGATCTGTGGCCAGAACAGGTGCAGCGTTCTCTCGGCGGCGGTCAGGTAGCGAGGTTCGCCCAGCAGGTGTCCGAGGCGTTGCAGGGCAAATGCGGCAACGCCGTTGCCGGCGGGAGTAGCATTGTCGTGGCCTGATTTGGGGCGGTGGATCAATACCTCGTGGTCGTGGGCGGTGAAGAAGAACCCGCCGGCCTCCCGGTCTTCAAACCGGGTCAGCAGGGTATCGGCGAGCTCAATGGCAAAAGCCAGATCGTCGTGCCGGAACTCGGCCTGCATCAGTTCCAGCAGGGCGGCAAGCAGAAACGCGTGATCATCGAGATAGGCACCGAGGTGGGCGCGACCGTCCCTGGCGGTCGCCAGCAAGCGTCCGTTGTGCCACATCGTGCCGCGCATGAAATCCATTGCGCGCTGTGCCGAAACCAGCCACTCGTTACGCTCGAAGACGCGGGCCGCATGGGCCATGCCTTCGATCATCAATGCGTTCCAACTGGTGAGCACCTTGTCGTCGCGGCCGGGCCGAATGCGCTTCTCGCGTGCGGCAAAGAGCTTGTGGCGCGCCGAGGCGAGAAGCGGGATTTCGTCGGTGGACAGGTGATCGACGATCCTTGCGTGCCAATGGCGGTTCTCGAAATTCGGCGGGCCATTGAAGCCCCAGTGCCTTGCCACCAGCGTCGACTCCTGCTGGGTGAGCAGTGCTTCCACTTCACTGCGATCCCAGACATAGTATTTGCCTTCTTCGCCCTCCGAGTCGGCATCCAGCGAGGAGTAATAACCGCCATCGGGAGCCTGCATTTCACGCATGACCCACGCCGCAGTTTCTTCGGCGATGTGGGCGTAGAGCCGATCATTGCTCTGCGCCCAGGTATCGGCATACAGCGCGAGCAATGGCCCGTTGTCGTAGAGCATTTTCTCGAAATGGGGAATTTCCCAGCGTTCATCGACGCTGTAACGGCAGAAGCCGCCGCCAATCTGATCGTAGATGCCGCCTTCGCCCATGCGGGTCAGCGTGGCGAGTGCCATCTGGCGCGAGGCTGCATCGCTGCGGCGCAGGAGAAAGGCGAGGTCAGTCGGGTGGGGAAACTTCGGGGCGCCGCCGAAGCCGCCATGGAGGCTATCGAAACCGCGCGCCAGCAGCGCCTCGGCGGCGGCCAGCGGCGTGGCATCGAAGGCAGCGGCCGTTGCTGCCGGTTCCGGTACCGTGTCGGCCAGCGCGAGGCGCAGTTCCACAGCCTGGGCGGCAATGTCGTCGCGGCGATTGCGGAAGGCTTCCGCTACGCGCTCGCACAGATCGGCAAAGCCCGGCAGGCCGTAGCGCGGCTCCCGGGGGAAATAAGTGCCGCCAAAAAACGGCGTGCCGTCCGGCGAAAGGAACATGGTCAGCGGCCAGCCGCCGCTGCGCTGGGTCAGCATCTGGTGCGCGGTCTGGTAGATCTGGTCGAGGTCGGGGCGCTCCTCGCGGTCGACCTTGATGTTCACGAACAGGCGGTTCATCACTGCTGCGACGCCTACGTCCTCGAAGGATTCGTGGGCCATGACGTGGCACCAGTGGCAGGCGGAATAGCCTATCGACAGCAGGATCGGCCGATTTTCCTGGCGGGCGAGAGCGAGCGAAGCTTCATCCCAGGGCTGCCATGCAACAGGGTTGTCGGCATGCTGGAGCAGGTACGGTGAGGTTTCGGCGAAAAGCCGGTTGGCAAGTGGCTGTGACATGGCGGGTCTCGAGCAGACGCGGAACTATACCCGATAAAATCAGTCGGGTATAGTTCCGGAGCCAAACGATCTGGCTAGTTGCTCAGATCCCCATCTTCTCGAAGATCTTGTCGAGCTTCTCCTGCAGCGTGGCAGCCGTGAAGGGCTTGACGATGTAGTTCGATGCCCCGGCCTGCACCGCAGCAGTGATGTTCTCCTTCTTCGCTTCGGCGGTGATCATGAGGAAGGGCAAGGTTTTCAGCTGAGAATCGGCGCGCACATTTTGCAGCAGCGTGAGTCCGTCCATGTTGGGCATGTTCCAGTCGGATACGACGAACTCGAAACCGCCCTCGCGCAGCTTGGTCAGCGCCACGGCGCCGTCTTCCGCCTCCTCGACATTGGTGAAGCCGAGTTCCTTCAGCAGGTTGCGCACGATGCGGCGCATGGTCGAAAAGTCGTCGACCACCAGGAACTTGAGTGAGGTGCGATCGGGCATGGTCTTTGTCCGTGTTGCCAATGGCTGGCACTATGCCTCAGGCTCGAGCGGACTAAAACCGGGAATACGGGCGGGAACGCCCTAGCTATCTCCGAGCAGGCTCTGCCACCAGCGTTTCCGGTTTTCAGGTGCGAGCCGGACGACATCGATTTCGTCGGGCGCCACGCGGCTCATGATCCAGCCCGGCGGAGGAGGGTTTTTCGAGGAGCCGCAGGACGATCCGAGGTTGTTCGGGTCGTATATCTTGATCAGCGAGGGGTTTTCGAGCTTGTCGGCATAGACGATGCCGCAGTAGGACTCGTGGTGGTCGGCCCGCAACAGGGCGTCGATGCGTTCGATGAAGGCTCTGACGGCGTCGGCATCGGCTGCAACGGTTGGCGCTGGCGACACCCCGACCGCATGCAGATACCAGCCGGCAGCGGGATCGATCCGCTGCCAGAACGCCGTCAGTTGATCCCATTGCATCACGGACCATACGCGGCCGGTATAGAGGCGCTGGAACTCTGTCGTCGGGCTGGTTTCGGTTGTCACGCCGGACATCCTACGCGACGCGGCGACCGCAGTGGATGGCCCTCAATAGTTCAGGGATTTCACATTGGCTTGCAGCAGGTAGGCCGCTACGTCGGCCGGCTTGGCGACACCGATGCCTTCGATCAGGTCGCTCGGCTTCAGGTCGCTGTTGGGCAGGAACAGGGCGCAGACTTCAACCTTGGCACCCGCCTTCATCAGGCCTTGCAGCATTTCCTTCGGCGACTTGTTCACGGGTTTCAGGGTTGCCGACTCTTTGTCCTTGACTGCCAGTTGGCCACCGTCGCTGCAGAGCAGGACGCGCACGCCGGCCTTCTGCGCAACGGCCTGGCTTGCCAGGACCAAAGCCACGCCCTGTGTTTGCGCATTGCCGGAATTGATGCCCACAAACAACTCGACCGGGCTCTGGGCGTGAACCGGAAGCCCGAAGGAAAAACCAAGTGCGAGAACGATGGATAGTCTTTTAGTTACGGCCGCTGCGCTTAACGCCGATAGGGCCGGCATTAGCCTGCACTGAAACTTTGTTTTCATGATTGGATTTCCGGAAATTGAGTATGGTTGGCCGGGGTGCGGAGGACCCGCTCCCGGCCTTGTGCGTTATTGGCGGCCAGGAGAAGGTGGCTACTTTTTCTGCACCATGCTGAAGGTGCCATCGGCGTTGAACTTGACATCCGCATCGAGGAAGGAAGCCTGCACCTTGCCTCCCAGCAGTTTCACTGTATCGAAGGCCTCGCCGGAGCGTGCTCCAGTTCCGCAGACGAAGACCACCGGCTTGTCGGTCGGCAGCGTGGCGATCTTCTTTTCCAGTTCGTTCATCGGGATGTTGACCGATCCCTTGATCATGCCGGCGGCAACTTCCTTCGGATCGCGCACATCGACCAGCATCACGGAGCCCGGATTCTGCTTCCAGACCTTCTCGAATGACTCCACCGTGACCGTGCCCTTTTCCTTGCCGGGCATCAACTGCACCATGGCCTGTGCCATGCCGGACGCCATGCTGGCTGCGGCGCCGGCCATGGCCGCCATCGGCGTCGCCGGAGCGTTCAGCTTTTCCCACTCCGGATAGCCTGGCGGATAGGTCAGGACATTGGTGTAGCCGAGCTTCTTCGCCTTTTCCGCCGAGTTATCGGAGAGCACGCATTCGAGGCCGCCGCAGTAGTAGATCAGTGGCGTGGCCTTGTCGGCGGGCAGCTTGTCGACGTTCTTGTCGAACTCGGTGTCGGAGATATTGAGCGCGGTTGGGATCATGCCCTTGTCGGCGACACGCTTGGGCCGCGCGTCGATCAGCACATACGGCGCCTTGTCCTCCATCAGCTTCTTGATGTAGGCGGCGGATATCGACATCTGCGCGCCCTTGGCCTTCCAGTCGGGCGAGCCGGCCGGATACACCCTGATGTTGCTGTAGCCGAGCTTCTCGGCCTTGAACGCCGAGTTGTGGCTCAGCATGCATTCCAGTCCGCCGCAGTAGAACAGCAGCAGGGTGGCCTTGTCGGCCGGAAGCTTGTCGATCTGCTTGTCGAACTGGCTGTCGGGGATGTTGATCGCACCGGGGATGTGCCCCACGTCATATTGGCGGGCCGCCGGGCGCGAATCGATGATCATCACGCCCTTCTTCGGCGGGATGCTCACGTTCTGGCGCATGAAGTCGTAATCGACCAGCGCCTTGTTGTACCAGCCGTCCCGGGGCTGAATGACAACTGCATCGGCGGCGAAGGCCGCGGCCGGATAAACCAATGGCGCAGCGCAGAAGCTGGCGCAGACCGCGAGGAACAGCGTCAGTCGTTTGGTTCTCATGGCTATCTCCTTAGAGCAAAGTAAACTTTTCGGTGGATTCGTTGTAGCGCACCAGTGCATACCACAGCAAGAGCAGGCCGCCGCCGATCAACAGGGTCCAGCCCCAGCTGCCGAGCATTTCCGGCAGGTAGGCCTGGAAGCCGACCTTGGTCATTTCATAAGTCTCGACGTTGCTTTCATCAATGGATGTCAGGCCGAGCTTCTTGAAAATCGCACTGGACGTGGATCCCATCCACGAGAAGAAGAACATGGTGACCCACAGCTTGATGTGTCCTTCGCCCATGCGCCACAGCGAACCCGAAGCGCAGCCGCCGGCGAACACCATGCCGATGCCGAAAATAAGGCCGCCCGCCAGCGAGCCGATCCAGAACGTGGCCGGGATGGCGAGGTAAGGGTCGATCACTTTTTTCTGGAACAGCAGTGCGGCAATCGGCATGCCGATCGCCAGCGCCAGGATCACGGCCTTGGTCATGTCACCTTCGGCGGTCATGAAGGGTTCGCGGAAGGCGCGGGCGAAGCACAGGCGCGACCGGTGCATGATGAAACCGATGGCGAAGCCGGCGACAACTATCACTGCGCGGGCGACCAGTTGCTCATTGGCAGACCCGTACCACTGCGTGGCCCAGAACAGGACGCCGACGACTATGATCAGTGCCACTAGTGGGTAGCGGCGGGTGACGCCTGCCGGAACATCGATTGCGGGCGGCGCCTGCATGCCCCATTCGATGTGGTCCAGAGTCCACAACAGCAGCTTGAGGCCGATCGCGGCACCGGCCAGCAGGCCCAGCCACATCGCCCAGCCGGCCGGGGAGGAGTGCAGCACCGGGTTGAAGAAGCCGCCGGTGGTGCAGCCGCCGGCGAGTGCCGCGCCGATGCCGAGCATGCTGCCGCCGAGTGCGGCCCAAACGTATTCGAGGGGTGGCGGCCGGTTCGGGCTGAACTGGCGCGACAGGAGCGCCGCACTGAAGGCGCCGACCACCAGCATGATGTTCATCAGCGACATGCGGTGCATC
Organism: Rhodocyclales bacterium; assembly: GCA_026399475.1. GTDB lineage: Bacteria > Pseudomonadota > Gammaproteobacteria > Burkholderiales > Rhodocyclaceae > Sulfuritalea. The sequence continues at coordinate 40,072 of JAPLQY010000037.1, read as the reverse complement.
AGGAAGCTGTCGGTTTGCTGCGGGATGCCGAGCATGGGGCCGAGGCCGATCAGGTTGTTGAACCAGTCGCCCCAGAACTTGACGCCGCCGAATACGCCCCAGACCAAGCCGGAGAGCATCAGGCCGATGATGACCAGCACCAGCAGCATGGCGCCGACGAAGGGCGACCATTCCTCGACGAAAATAGCCTGGTAGTCGGCCTTGAAGCCGGCCCGCCAGCCGGAGTCGCTATCGCTGCTCATCACTGCTCTGCACCTGCCATCTAGCGGGCGCCCTCCACGGCTTGCTGCGCGGTGACCGTGCCGGTGCCGCGGCGCTCGAACCATGAACCGAAATAGAATACGGCGATCAGCGCAAGCCCGAGAATGGCCAGCACGACGGGTTCCGGAACGGCGTAAACCTCGGTAAAGGTGTCACCGTCCGCGATCAGCCAGGCGGCCTTCAGGGACTTGAGCGCCGCCCCGTAAGCGACCGCAAACCCGGTCGTACCGAGCACAACGCCGACGATGAATACCAAGGCATCGAGGCGACCGGAAAACAGGCCCGCCACCGAAGTGCCCGGGCAGTAGCCACCTACCGCAAACCCTGCACCGACCAGTACGCCGCCGACGGCCGACGCCATCAGCGCCGCCTGCGGTACGGCAATCGAGTCGGGCGGCATCAAGCCGGCGAGCCTTAGAAGCCACAAACCGACCGCCGCCACCACGATGGCGGTAAACATGACCTTGAATACCGCCCAGTCGCTCAACTTGAACTGGGCGCTCAGTTTGACGGGGCTGCCGAATCCGGCATTTTCCAGTACGTAGCCGAACAAGATGCCGCAGAGCAGACCCGATAGCATGCCATTATCATTGAGTGGGAACATGTCAGACTCCTTTGACCAAACGGCTGACGATCATTCCGGTTGCAAAGAACAAGGCCAGGAAGACAAAGGCCGAAATGCCCAGTGCCGCCGCGCCCGAGAGCCCGAGACCACTGGTGCAGCCGCCCGCTATGCGTGCGCCAAGGCCGGCCATGAAGCCGCCGCCCAGGGTGGCGATCAGGCGCTTCGGGGTGCCGACGCTGCACGCGCCATCCATCTGCACGCGAAAGCGACCCGCCATGAAAGCCGCCGCCAGGGCGCCGATGGCGACGCCGAGGATTTCCCAGGTCATCCATGAGCCGATCGGGCTGCCGTCAGCCACCGCAGGTCCGAGGTAACCGTTCGCCCTGGTGGCCTCGGGCGCCAGCTTCAGGCCGACGCCGGCGACCACGTCGTTAGCCGCCCCGCTGGCCCCCAGACCGTGACCGGAAAGAACAAAGGTCAGCAACAAGACCAGGCCGAGCGCGATGCCAGCAGCCAAGGGTGACCAGAAGGGTCTGATTTTCGGATTGCCTTGCATTTCTGATGTGCTCATGATGTTTGCCTTTCGATGGCCGAATCGCTGTCGTTGCCAATCTGGCGCGGGAAGCCGGCGCGTCGCCCCCCGGGGGGGGGGGCGCACGCCTTCGGCTGTGCCCTTGTCAGCTACAGGTTGCCGGGGCGTCGCCGTCCTTGGCGCCCTTGGTCAGGAAGGCGGAGATGTCGTCCATCAATTCCTGATCCGGGGTGTCGGCGAACTTCTCGGCGGCCTTGTTGCCTGACTTGATGCTGGCGCGATAAGCCTTGCTGACGTACTGCTTGACGGTGTCCTTGCCCTTGTTGTGCTTGTCGGCCTTCAGGTAGGCCGCCCATTCCGCCTTGGTCTTGGTACTCGGATTGATCGAGCCGATCGGTGCCACCGCGTGACAGGAGGTGCACACGCTGCGGTAATAGACACGACCGCGCTTCCAGTCGGCGTCATAGGCGAAGGCTGAAGCAGCGAACAGGGAAAGTGCGGTAGCAACTGTCAGGGTTTTACTGAATTTCATGGTTGAACTCCTTGCAGAAAAAAGGTGCTTGATTAATCGACTTCTTCCCAGCCGGTCACCATGGCCTTGATGTGAGCCAGAGGCGTATGGCCGGCAGTGGTCAGGTAAACGTGGGCGATCAGGAAAGCGAGCATCATGAAGGCACCGATGATGTGTCCCGTGGCGACCCATTCCAGCGGCAGACTGGTAAGCCCCCAGGCCGCCCAATCGGCATAGAACAGATAGAGCACTCCGGTGACCCAGATCAGCGGCCCGACGAACAGCATGATGCCAAGATAAGCCAGCCGTTGCAGCGGATTGTGCTTGCGCAACTGCGTCAGCTTGAACGGATGCGGTGCATTCCTGAATATGCCGAACAGGTAGTAGTTCGCCATCGCCACGACTTTTTCCGTGGTCGGAATGTACTGCTTCCATTCGCCGGTGGTGAAGTGCCAGAAGATCGCGAACACCCACAGGCCGATCAGTGTCCAAGCGGCGATGGTGTGGTAATTCACCGCCTTTTCAAAGCCGAAGATGGTGTAGGTGCCGTGGATGTCGAAGGCGGTGAGCATCAGGAACATGATCAGGCCTGCCTGCGACCAGTGCCAGAAACGCTCGAAGAGCTTGAAGACGTAGATACGTTCAGACATTTCAGGTTCTCCTTAGTGCTTGCGGCCGGTCACGATGCGCAGGGCACCATGTCCGATGACGCCGAATATCGTCAGGAACACGATGATCCAGCCGGCGGTGTCCACCAGCTTGTTGTTGTCGCGGACCGGAATGTAGATGCCCTTGATGCCGGCCAGCCGGCCATCCTTGCTGTGACACTCGACACAGCCCAAGGCTTTTTCCTTGGGCGCGACCATGTGCGTGATCGGCCAGGACATTTCGGTCTTGAGGAATTCCATCTTGCCCGAGTAGGGGTGCCCCGAGTCCTTCATGCCGACCGTGATGGCCTTGTCCCAGTCAAGGTTCTTCCAGTAGCCGGTGTCGTCGTTGCCGGCCGTGTGCGGAGTCACCAGTGTCTTATTGACCGAGTCGTAGGGTTGCGAGCCGCGGAACACCTTCATCGGCCAGATCATCGACTTGCCGTCGGTGGCGCTACCGCCCATCCTGTTGATCGGCGTCCGCTGGTCCGACTTCTCGATCTTGTCGGTCACCAACGTGTAGTCCACGCGTCCGTTGAACCAGAAATACTCGGGCTTGACGTTCTCGGCCAGGGTGAAGTCGCCCTTGCGCGATTCATAGATGATGTGGCCCTTGGCGTCCTTCTTGGTGATCTGCTTGCCCTCGGCATCACGCTGGCCGGCGGTCGACCAGTCCCAGACCATCTTGGTCGGGACGCCGCCGCGCGCGTAGGCCGGAATGTGGCAGGTCTGGCAGGCGATTTTGCCGGCATGCTGATTCATGCGAGCCTGCTTCTTGTGCGGGGCGCTGTCATGACAGGCGACGCAGGTAGCGGGGTTGCCCTTGTCCGCCTTGCCGCGGATGCGCACACCGCCTTTGTCCTGTGCGGTCGGCGTGTAACGGCTGCCGGCGACATCGTGGCTGGAAGTGCTATGGCAGGTGCCGCAGGTGAAATCAAGACCCTCCGCATCCATGTGCACGTCGAGTTCCTTGGTCGGCGCCGCGAGCGAAGTATCCATGTCGCCATGTTTGACGCCATCGCCGCCGCCGCCGTTGAAGTGGCAGGCACCGCAGGTGTCGCGGCTGGTCTTGCCGACCTTCTGGGCGATCTTGGAGAGATCGATCCCCTTGATGATCTTGCCCGAGCCGGGCGGGAATTCGGTGTCCTTGACCACCGGATTGCCGGCGAAGCCTGGCGGTTTCTTGTAATTGCCCGACGTGTCGTGGCAGGCCAGGCAATCGACGTTTTCTTCGGACTTGAAGTCGAAACTGGCATCCTTCCAGCCATAGCCGACGTGGCAACTGGTGCAGGAGGCGTAGTTGGACGCGATGGAAATGCAGAAGTTATTGACGACCGTCTTCTTGCCCAAAGTCTGCTTGGTTTCGGGATTCAGGTACTCCCATTTCCAGTGCTTGGTGCGGTGAATCTGGCCGGCGGCCTCTGTGTGGCACGCCAAGCAGGCCTTGGTTACCTCCGGGCCGGAATTGAACTGCTTTTGCAGTTCCTTGAATTTGGTGTGATCCGCGGTGGTGGTGAGCTTGAGCGGCTTGGGTTCCGGCTTGGCTTCATCGGCCAGAACGGGACCGGCGACGGTCAGCCACCCGGCACAGCAGATCAGGAGGGCAACTCGGGTGAAAGCAGGTTTCATGACTCTTCCCCATGTATGACAGGATCACAGATTTTCTATAAATAATTATCTGCTAACATTCGAATGGAGATTTGATTCAGATCAAAAGAGCTGCGAAACGTCCCTCACTGCCCCGGTGTCAGCCGACGTTGTCATTGCCGCGTAAGCCTTGAGTGCGGCCGAGACTTCGCGCTGCCGATTGACCGGCTTCCACGCCGCAGCTCCGCGCGCTTCCATGGCGGCGCGCCGTGCCGCCAGCACCGACTCGTGCACCGCGAGGTGGATGCGACGGTTGGGAATGTCGATTTCGATCGTGTCCCCCTCCTCGACCAGGCCGATGGCGCCGCCGGCTGCGGCTTCCGGCGAGGCATGGCCGATGGAAAGTCCCGACGTACCGCCGGAAAAGCGGCCATCGGTCAGTAGCGCACAGACCTTGCCCATGCCTTTCGACTTGAGATACGAGGTCGGATAGAGCATTTCCTGCATGCCGGGCCCGCCCTTGGGGCCTTCGTACACGACGACCACGATATCGCCGGCGACGATCTGGTCGGCGAGGATTTTCTCCACCGCTTCTTCCTGTGACTGGCAGACGCGAGCGCGACCGATGAATTTGAGGTTCGAGTCATCGACGCCGGCCGTCTTGACCACGCAGCCCTTCTCCGCGATGTTGCCGAACAGCACGGCCAGTCCGCCATCCGCGGAATAGGCGTGCGCCTTGTCGCGGATGCAGCCGTTGGCGCGGTCGAGATCGAGCTTCGGGTAGCGGCGGCTTTGCGAGAAAGCGACTTGGGTCTGCACGCCGCCCGGCGCCGCGCGGTAGAAGTCATGCACTGCCGGGCTGGTGTTGCGCTTGACGTCGCAGCAGTCGAGGGCCTCGCCCAGCGTCGGGTAGAGCACGGTCGGGCAGTCGCGATGGATCAGGCCGGCACGGTCCAGTTCGCCGAGGATGGCCATGATGCCGCCGGCGCGATGCACGTCCTCCATGTGGTACTTCTGCGTTGCCGGCGCCACCTTGGCGAGACAGGGAACGCGGCGCGACATGCGGTCGATGTCGTACATATTGAAGCTCACGCCCGCCTCTTGTGCCGCCGCCAAAAGGTGCAGCACCGTGTTGGTCGAGCCGCCCATGGCGATGTCGAGCGCAATCGCATTCTCGAAGGCGGCGAAGCTGGCAATCGAGCGCGGCAACACGGAAGCATCATCCTTCTCGTACCAGCGATGGCAAAGGTCGACGATCACACGGCCGGCCTTGAGGAACAACATCTCGCGGTCGGCATGCGTCGCCAAGAGCGAGCCGTTGCCGGGCATCGAGAGGCCGAGCGCCTCTGTCAGGCAGTTCATCGAATTGGCGGTGAACATTCCGGAACAGGAGCCGCAGGTGGGGCAGGCGGAGCGCTCCATGCTGGCCACTTCGGCGTCGCTGTTCTTGCTGTCGGCGGATTCGATCATGGCGTCGATCAGGTCGACCATGCGGTACTCGCCGTGCCACTTGACCTTGCCGGCTTCCATCGGTCCGCCGGAGACGAATACGGTCGGAATGTTGAGGCGCAGGCTGGCCATCAGCATGCCCGGCGTGATCTTGTCGCAATTGGAAATGCAGACCATCGCATCGGCGCAATGGCCGTTGACCATGTACTCGACCGAGTCGGCGATCAGCTCGCGCGATGGCAGGCTGTAGAGCATGCCGCCGTGGCCCATGGCGATGCCGTCATCGATCGCAATCGTGTTGAATTCCTTGGCGATGCCGCCGGCCGCCTCGATCTCGCGCGCCACCAGTTGCCCCATGTCCTTCAGGTGGACGTGGCCCGGCACGAACTGGGTGAAGGAGTTGACCACGGCGATGATCGGCTTGCCGAAGTCGCCATCCTTCATGCCGGTGGCGCGCCATAGCGCGCGGGCGCCGGCCATGTTGCGGCCGTGGGTGGAAGTGCGTGAGCGGTAGTCAGGCATGGGAGTCTCCAGCGCAATGGGGTGAGAGCGAATTTGCAATTGTATCGCCGTACCGCCAGCGCCGACTCTCGAGGCATCGAGCCGACCCTTCGACGTTACCCGGCATCCTTGACATCCGGCGAGCATTGAATCATGATGAACTGGTCAGACTGACTAGTTCATCTGCAAGGAGATCATCATGCACACATGGCAACTGCAGGAGGCCAAGAGCCGTTTCAGCGAGTTGGTGGATTGCACGCTCGCCGAAGGGCCGCAGCTCGTCACGCGGCGCGGCGCGGAGGCGGTGGTGGTGATCGCCGCGCCGGAATACCGGCGCCTGCTGGCTGGGCCATCGTTGCTGGCGGTGTTGAACGGCGCGCCGCGCGGCGAAGCGCTGGATATTTCCCGTTCCGCTGAAACGGTGCGAGCACTCGACTTGTGAAGTATCTGCTTGACACCTGCGTGCTGTCGGAATTCGTCAAGACGGTGCCGGAGGCCAGAGTGCTGGCGTGGATCAATGCGCGCACCGAAAGCGATCTGTATGTCGCGGCGATGACGCTGGCCGAATTGCGGCGTGGCGTGGCGCGCTTGCCCATATCGCGGCGCAAGACGGATTTGACGTCCTGGCTTGAGCAATTGCAGGCCGGGTTCGCCGACCGGATATTGCCTTTCACCAGCGAGACCGCCGCCTACTGGGGCGAGATGTGCGCCCGCGTCGAGGCCGGCGGGCGCACGATGGCTGCCTTCGATTCGATCATCGCGGCGACGGCGGTCGAACACGGATTGGTACTGGTGACGCGCAACGACCGTGACTTCATGGCGGCCTTGCCGGTGGTGTTCAATCCGTGGGAAATCACGGCAAACTCGCCGCCGGAATAGGCGGGACGCCGTAGCGCCAGCGCCGACTTTCAAGCCTCGGCGATTTTCCCGGCGATCTGCTGCGCGATGTCGCGGCCCCGGTCGTCCAGCACCGCCAACAGAAACAGACAGCGCTTGCCGCTTGATGCTTCCCACTGGTGGCCGATTTGCGCTTTCTCGCGTGTATCGGGGTCGTGCAGCAAATGCGCGCCCTTGTACTCGACCACCAGCACGCGGCCATCATTCAGTTCGCAGACAAAATCCGGGTAGAAGTAATCCGTCGCCGTCGGCAGCCAGAACGAAAAGCGCTCTTCGCGCTCGACATTGCGCACCCAGTGCTTTACGGCCGGCTGCGTGTCGATGGCGCGGGCGCAGAGAAATTCCTCGGCCGGTGTGCCATCCGCGCGCTTCTCGCGCAGGTCGTGGATCACCGGGTAGTAATGTTTCTGAAAACGGTAACGCCCCGAGTAAAAAGGTAGTCGCGCCGGGTAACGGTCGGGGTGGAAAGCAAAGGCATAACGGAAGCTATCCGCCAAGGTCGGCGCGGCGACCAATCCGGGCAGCGACTTCTGGAAACCAGCGTTCACGGCCTTGCCGCGCCTGCGCTCGATCTCGGCACGAACGGCGGCCGCCAGCGGATACTTGGCGCGCACCAGCGCCGTCAGCGTGAAGCCGCGATCCGCTATCAAGTGCCGGATTAGTGCCAGTAGCCACTTGAGCATGGCCGCTTGCGCCACGTCCGCCTGGCGGCATTCGCGGTCGAGCCAGCGCACCAGATCGTTTTCGCTGGCATGCGCCGGCACCTGGTCGAGATAGAGTTGCTCGGGTTCGGCGACGTGGTAATGCACACGGCCGCCATCCAACTCGATCTCGAACACCGGCCCGTTCTCGGTCAGCGCGAAGCCGGCCAAGTTCAGCGCTTCGGCGGACAGGTCGAAGTCGCCGAGTTCCGCCAGCACGCGGCGCTCCACCGGCTGCAACTCGCCCTCCCACATGAAGCACAGTTGCGGCAGCGGCGCGAAGGGCACGCCGCGCGCCGACGGCGACAGCTGCGCGGCCTGGCGCAGGCGTTCGCGCTCGATGGCTGCGCGCAGCACCGGCTGCTGCCTGGGCGTGCAGGCGGTGAGCAGGAAGTCCTCGATCTCCGACGAAATTTCGCCGCGCACCAATGCGGTTGCGCCGTTCGCGGTCGGGCGGATTTCCAGCGCGGGGGCCAGCGACAAAGGCACCGGTTGCGCGGGCAAGGCTGGCAGCGGGATGGCCGCTTCCACCGCGCGCGGTGCGACGGCCTGGCCGCCCGGCAAGGGAAGCGGCGCCTGCTGGATCGCCAACGCGGCTTCGTAGGCCTCGAATCCCATATTGTTCACCAGCCGATCGGCGAGCTGGTCCGCCACCCGCGCGAAGCCCTGCGCCACGATGTGCGCGTAGGCCTTGTTCAGTTCCGGCATCGCTCGCGAGCGGGCATAGGGCATGCGCAGCACGCGGCCGAGCAATTGCTCCACGTCCTTCGCGCTCCTGGCATCCTGCAAGCTGCACAGCACATAGGCGAAGGGGCAATCCCAACCTTCCTTGAGCGCTTCGACGGTGATCACGTAGCGAATCGCGCAGCCGGGATCGGCCAGCACAATTCCGTCGAGTTCCTTCTGCTCGCCGGTCGCAACCGCAATCTGGCGCCGGTCGAGCTTCTCGCCATCGGTACTGATCAGATGCGCCAGCAGGGCCTCGACCGTCGCCTCGCCATTCCTCGCCTCGGCCTGGAACAGCAGCACCGGGCGAATATAGTCCGGCTCCTTCAGGGCCAGCGTTTCCAGCCGGTCGCGGGTCAGAATCGCATCGCGCACGGCGTCCTTCCAGCCGGTCGGATGCTCCATCAGCACGATGGGCAGCTTGATCATCTCCTCGCGCTGCAAGGCCTGCGCGCCGACGTGCCAGAGTACGTTGCTGCCGGTCGTCGGCGTCGCGGTCAGTTCGATCAGCCCCAGCGGATGCAGGTTGCGCAGAGTGCGAAAGGCCTGCTCGGTGCGGTTGTTGTGCGCCTCGTCCACGATCACCAGCGGCCGGTGCAGCACCAGCCAGTTGGCAAGCGAGGATTTCACCTTGCCCAGATCGGCGGCGGTCAGGTAGGGCTGCGCCGCCAGATCGGCCTCCGTAATGCAATCCAGCCGGACCGTCTGCTGCGGCGTCAGTGCCTGGAAGTGGGGAGCCAGGCTTTCATCCACCGCATAGACGTTGCGGATGGTCCTGTCCCTGACGTTGAAGGTCTGGATCGTGGCGACAACCACGATGGCGCTCGACTCGTGCGGATTGACCGTCGCCAGTTCGTCCAGTGCGCAGACCCGCAGCGCATCTCCGAACTGTTCGGCCAGCGCCATGCGGCAGGGATGGCGCGGCGATTGAAGGGCCACCAGCGTCTGCGAACGAATCGCGTCGGATGGCACCAGCCATAGCGCCACCGGCGTATCGTTGGCGCACAGGGGCTTGCCCACGCGCCCCACGGCATGCGCCGCTAATAGCGTCTTGCCGCCGCCGGTCGGGATGCGCACGCAGACGGCGGGCACCTCGCCCAGTGCCGTGCCGTCATAGCCAGCGCGCTGCGTCCCTTCGGGAACTTCTGCGGTCCATGCAGCCGCCAGACCCACGGAACGCACGCGCTCGAAGAAGCCTTCCAGCGCTTCGAGCGCCGCCACCTGATAGCTCTTGAGTGCGAACATGGTCAGCGCGCCTTGATGTCGTAGGGAATCTGCTTGAACGTGATGCCGGCCTCGCGCAAGCGAGCCTCGCCCAGCCGCGTCGTTTCGCCGTAGATCACGCGCGGGCCGGCATGGGGAAAGAGCGCGTCGAGATGCGCCAGCACGTTCGAGGTCAGCACATTGCCGCCGGCCGGGCGGCGGTCGCCGAGGATGCCGTTGTAGAGCAGGGTGTAGGCCGTGCCTTCATGCACGCCGAGGCAAGGCGAGTTGAAACTTTGCGCGGCCGGCTGGCCGGTCTCGAAATGCCACAGGTAGGCCGCCAGCGAGGCGAAGCGCACGGCGGGGTTGATGCCGCCATCGGCATCGAACACCGCTTCACCGAGGCGATGGAAACGGAAGCCGCCGCCGCCCTGCCAGCCGACGGCGGCCGAGATGCCCCCCGTCTCGCCAGCGCCGACTTTCTCCAGGCGCGGCAGGCAATGCGTCACCGCATGCTCGCCCATCTCGATGCCGATCCAGCGGCGGTTCATTTTGTGCGCGACGGCGGCGGTGGTGCCGGAGCCGAGGAAGCTGTCGAGGACGAGGTCGTTGGGGTTGGTGGCGATGTGGAGGATGCGCTGAATCAGGCGCTCAGGCTTGGGCGTTGAAAACAAGTCGGTGTCCTCGTCAAGCAACAGTGCGGCCGTCTCCTTCTTTGCTTCTTGATTGTGTCCTACATCTTCGTGGCCCCATACGGTTGTTGGGACAACTCCCTCCTTCAGTTCGGAGAAGAATCGTTTCAGACGAGGTTGATTGCGGCCATCCGCGCCCCACCAGATGCGGTTGTCGTTTTGGAACGAAGCTATTGTTTCGGTCGCGTAGGCCCACGCTCTACCTTTGGGTGGCCAGATTGTTTCGCCGTGTGGATTGACGATGGGGAACAATCCAGAAGACGTTCCAGTTCTCGCGAACTGTGCTCCGCGCTGGCCGGATGTCAGGCTGACATGTAATGGGCTCGATGCCCAAGCGCCTCGGGAGTCACTGTCGGGGTTCGTGTAGTCGCTGGCATTACGTTCGCTGCGCGGAATCCTTCTGAATTTGCACAGGCTCAAGCTTTTTGCGAATACGTGAATCGTGTCGTTCATTGACGAAAAAAATTCAGCGTTGTTGTGGACGCTGGATGTCTTTATCCAAACTACGGAGCTTATGAAACTTGTGCGCCCAAATACCTCATCCATCAGCACCTTCAGGTAATGCGCCTCGCGGTCGTCGATCGACACCCAGATAGTTCCGTCCTCGGCCAGCAAGTCGCGCAGCAGCACCAGGCGCGGATGCATCATCGACAGCCACTGCGAATGCTCCAGCTTGTCGTCGTAGTGCTCGAAGGCCGATTGCGTGTTGTAGGGCGGATCGATGTAGATGCACTTCACTTGCCCGCGATAGAAGGGCAGCAAGGCTTTCAGGGCGAGCAGGTTGTCGCCCTGGATCAGCAGGTTTTCAGCGTTCCCGTCGCCGTGCGCGGATTGAAATTCCAGCAGGTGATAGGGCACGGCAGCGGCGACTTGCGTTGCCTGTGCCTTGTTGACCCAGTCGAGGAAGGGCATGCGCTTGTCTGGATGGCAGAAAAGTCGTTGATTCTGGCATAAAGACACATAAAGGGTAAATCTGGCTAAAGCGCAAGGCGAAATGCCAAATGCTGCAGACAATTGTCAGATGGACATCGGGCAGGCGATTTACGCCATCAGAAAACGCAAGCAGCTAAAGCAGGACGCTGTCGCCTACGATGCGGGAACGGATACAGGCTCTCTGTCCCATATCGAAAATAACAAGCGCAAACCGTCGCTGAAAATGCTGGAGCAGATCGCTGCGGCGCTTGAAACGCCGGTATCGGCCATCTTTGCACTGGCGGAAGGCCGCGGCGAGAAAGCCAGACTTCCGGACGAATTTACCGAGGACGACACCGGCGACCATGCGGCGGAGTTGGCGCAACTGCGCCGCAGCTTTCGCTCCCTGTCTCCCGCCAACCGCCACATCGCGGTGGAACTGCTCAAGGCTTTGGAGCGAACGCAGAAATAGGCGGTCAGATGCCGTACCACCAGCGTCGACTTTCCTTGCTGAACGACATCAAGTCTTACAGATTGAAGTTTGGAACTTAAATCTGTAAGATGCATCCATGGTTCCCCGCACAGCTTTGAACACTGTTCTGCGCCTGGCGCGCGGCTTTCCCATTGTCGCGCTGACCGGGCCGCGCCAGTCGGGGAAGACGACGCTGGCGCGCGCCGCCTTTCCGGGCAAGCCCTATGTCAGCCTGGAGAATCCGGACCAGCTCGCCTACGCAACGGCGGATGCGCGCCGCTTTCTTGCCAATTTTCCCGACGGCGCCATCATCGACGAGGTCCAGCGTTGCCCCGAGCTGTTTTCATATCTGCAGGGCCTGGTGGATGAGCGCCGCCGCATGGGCGACTTCGTGCTCACCGGCTCGCAGCAGTTCGGGCTGTTGTCGAAGATAACGCAGTCGCTGGCCGGTCGCGTCGGCCTGGTGCATCTGCTGCCCTTTTCCCAATCGGAGCTGGCCGGCGCCGGCATGGCGCCCGCCAGCGTCGATGTCGCGCTGTGGCAGGGCTCTTACCCCGCGCTCTACGACCGAAGTCTTTCGCCGGAAGACTGGTTCCCCAACTATGTCGCCACCTACGTCGAGCGCGATGTCCGCCAACTGCTTGCCGTGCGCGAGCTTGGACTGTTTCAACGCTTCCTGAAGATGTGCGCCGCGCGTTGCGGGCAACTGCTCAACCTGTCGTCGCTCGCGGCGGACTGCGGCATCAGCCATGTCACCGCGCGGCAGTGGCTCACGGTCCTGGAGGCGAGCTACATCGTGCGTCTGCTGGCGCCGTATCACCGCAACTTCGGCAAGCGCCTGGTCAAGACACCCAAGCTGTATTTCCTCGATGTCGGTCTGGCCGCCTGGCTGCTGGGGATTCGCGATGCCAGCGCGATTGCCACGCACGCCATGCGCGGGGCGCTGTTCGAGACTTTCGTGATTGGCGAGTTCATCAAGCAGCGCCACAACGCCGGCCAACCCGCCGAGCTGTATTTCTGGCGCGATAACATTGGTCACGAGATCGATTTGCTGTTCGAAACGGGCGACAAATTGCAGCCGGTCGAAATCAAGTCGGGGATGACTTTTTCCTACGGCTGGCTGGATGCGGCAAAGCGCTGGAAAGCATTTGCCGGCGCCGCCGCGCTCGATCCCTGGATCATCCACGGCGGCGACCGCTCTTTCGACTATGACGGCGGTCGCGGGTTTTCATGGCGGACGCTAATGGAGAGTCCTTTTTGATGCTGATCCATCCCCAATTCGATCCGATCGCCTTGCAGGTGGGCCCGCTGGCCGTGCGCTGGTATGGCCTCATGTATCTGGCCGGCTTCATCGCCTTCCTCTGGCTCGGCAAGCGACGCGCCGCGGCGCAGCCCTGGCACGGCATGAGCGCGCAGGATGTCGACGATCTGCTGTTCTATGGTGTACTCGGCGTGGTCCTCGGCGGCCGCCTCGGCCAAGTGCTGTTCTACGAACCGGGCTACTACCTCGCGCACCCGCTGGAAATCCTCGCAGTATGGAAAGGCGGCATGGCCTTTCATGGCGGCATGCTCGGCGTGTTCGTCGCGATGGCGCTATGGGGCCGCAAGGCCGGCAAGTCGTTTTTCCAGGTCACCGATTTCATCGCACCGCTGGTGCCGCTGGGCTTGATGGCGGGGCGCATCGGCAACTTCATCAACGGCGAGCTGTGGGGGCGGGTGGCCGATGCCACCCTGCCTTGGGCCATGGTGTTCCCGCAGGTCGACAGCTTGCCGCGCCACCCGTCGCCGCTGTATCAGGCGGCCGGTGAGGGCCTGTTGCTGTTCCTCCTCCTCTGGCTGTTTTCGGCTCGCCGGCGGGCGTTAGGATCCGTTTCGGGCATGTTCATGATCGGCTACGGCGCGCTGCGTTTTGCCGCCGAATATTTCCGCGAGCCCGATCACGGCATCTTTGGAGTGTCCTACGTGGTCAGCATGGGACAGTGGCTGAGCCTGCCGATGGTGCTGTTCGGGATTTGGTTAATGTTGCGCAGGCCGGTCGCCGGGGGCTGTTGATTCAGCGCGTCCGCCAGGAATAGTGACAGGTGACACAGCCCTCGGTCAGCTTGGGCAGCAGAGCCAAAGCTTTCTCGCGGTCACCGTTGGCTGCTGCTTTTGCGAATTCACTGGCGGCAACGTGGCCGTCGTTGCCGATGCCATGCATCGCGGGTGGCATGTGCGGACCCGGACGTGCATCGAAGGGCTTGTCGCGATGTTTGCCTTGCGCGGACTGTCCGAGCGCCTTCTCTGCCAGCTGGCCGGCCTCCTTGATCTTCCCGGCGGCCATCAGCGTCAGGATTTCGTTGATGGCGAGCAGGTTGCCGAGCATTTCCTCGCGCAGTGCCTCTTGTGCGGCGGGTGGCAGGGGTGCCAGCTGGCGGTTGTCTTCGGCCAATACCTGGCTCGCCAGCAGCAGCGTGGCCAACACCAAAAACGCTTTCATGGCGAACTCCCTAGCGAAACACCACGGTCTTGTTGCCGTGAACCAGTACGCGATCTTCCAGGTGGTAGCGGAGGCCGCGCGCCAGCACGGTTTTCTCGATGTCCTTGCCGTAGCGGACCATGTCCTCGACCGAATCCGAGTGGTCGATGCGGATCACGTCCTGTTCGATGATCGGCCCCTGGTCGAGCGCTTCGGTCACATAGTGGCAGGTGGCGCCAATCAGCTTGACGCCGCGCGTGTAGGCCTGATGGTAGGGCTTGGCGCCGACGAATGAAGGCAGGAAACTGTGGTGGATGTTGAGGATGCGGCCCGGATAGGCTGCACACAGTTCAGGCGAGAGGATCTGCATGTAGCGCGCCAGCACCATGGTGTCGCCATGGACCTCTTCGAACAGCCGTTGCACCTCGGCATAGGCCGCAGCCTTGTTGTCGACCGGCACTGGCACGTGATGGAACGGAATGCCGTGCCACTCGACGAAGCCCCGGAATGTATCGTGATTCGAGATCACGCAGGCGATCTCGATGTCGAGTTCCTTCGATTGCCAGCGCGCCAGCAGGTCGTAGAGGCAATGCTCCTGTTTAGAAACAAGCACCACGACGCGTTTTTTTACCGCCGAGTCATTGATGCGCCAGTCCATCTGCAGCTTGTCGGCCAGGGGCTGGAAGCGGCTGCGGAACTCGGCGAGGTGAAGTGGCAGCGAATCGGCCTTGACCTCGATACGCATGAAGTAGCGGCCATCCAGGTCATCGGCGTGGAAACTCGATTCAAGAATCCAGCCCTTGTGCTCGGCAATGAAGCCGGTGACGCGCGCAATGATGCCGACCTGGTCGGGGCAGGAGGCGATAAGCGTGTAGAAGCGCGCGCGGTGCATCAGATGCGGGCTGAAGCCTTGTCGATCTCGATGCGCAGTTCGGCGTAGTTCATGGTCACCGGGAACTGCGGGAACTCGTCGATCACGTTCTGCGGTGGACGGAACAGGATGCCGGCGTGGGCCTCGGCGAGCATGGCAGTGTCGTTGTAGGAGTCGCCCCCGGCAATCACCTTGAAGTTGAGTTCCTTGAAGCGCTTGACCGACTCCATTTTCTGGTTCGGCATGCGCAGGTGGTAGTTCACCACAAAGCCGGCAGCATCCGCCTCCAGCTTGTGACAGAACAGCACCGGCATGTTCAGTTGCGCCATCAGCGGCATGGCGAATTCGTAAAACGTGTCGGACAGGATGATGGCCTGATAGTCGCGTCGGAGGGCGTCGAGGAAATCCCTGGCGCCGGCCATCGGGCCCATGTCCGAAATCACCTTCTGGATATCCGGCAGGCCCAGCTTGTGGGTTTTCAGCAGGTCCAGACGATACTTCATCAGTTTGTCGTAGTCCGGCTCGTCGCGTGTCGTGCGGGAGAGTTCCGGGATGCCGGTGCGTTTGGAGAACTCGATCCAGATTTCCGGAACGAGTACGCCTTCGAGATCGAGACAGACGAGTTGCACTGAAATTCTCCAAGAGTCGGCGTCCCCCAGGGGACATCCCGCGGGGCGCGATTTTACCTGTTTGGGTCGATTGCCGCGCTTACTCCGGCACCTGGGCCATGTTGGTGCGACCAAGCTCTTCAGAGGCCAAGAGCGCTCAGGTCAATATGCGGCCCCTTCATCGGTGGACACCAGAAGTAGGCGCCGGATACGGGGCGCGTAAATTTGAACAAGGCATCCGCAATGCCGTCTTCGGCGCCGACCATTCTGCGCAACTGGGCTTCAAAGGCGGCAAATGATTTGCCGAAAGCGACAAACATCAGGCCGGCTGCGCTGTCATCTGCCCAGGGCATCGAACGGCGGAGGACGAAGGCTTCGGGATCGAAGCTTTCCTGAGCGGTTCGCTTGACGTGGGCGGACGGCGGCGCGTCGTCAAGCTCCTCGTTGTCGCTCTTGCGGCGGCCGATGGCGAGGTCCTGCTCTTCGCCGGTCATGGATTCGAAGCTGTCGAAGTCATGACGCCACTGCTGGACAGCAACGAAACTGGCACCGTCGAACCCGCTGCCCTGACCGCGAACAAGGGCGGCACCAACAGCAGCATCGCCCATGGGGTTTTCGGTGCCGTCCTCGTAGCCGGTCAGATCGCGTCCCGATCCGTACTGGAAAGCGTCGATCGTCTGGTGCAGGCTCAGAGCGCCCGAGAGTGCCTTTTCGATCAGCGTCGAGCGAAGCACGAGCTCACCGCGATCATCCCCACGCAGCCAGCACCACAAGGCGAAGGGTGTGGCAGCGACTTCAATCCTGGCGCCAGGGTGGCACGGGAAGGTTGCCAGTCCTTCGATTTCATGTCCAAGCGCGAGTGTCAGTGAGCGCCCCAGGCCAACGACCGTTCGATCTCCGTCGGCCAGGTCGGCCAGCTTGCGCAGCGCAGAGCGGACATCGGCTTCGGGCCTGAGGACAAAAAATAGGTAGCGGGCAAGCCGGGGAACGGCCGCCAGTATGCCGGGTTGCACTTCAGTCATGGCACCTCCCTGTGCGGTCTTTGGATGTCGGGCCCGGTCGTTGCCAGGGATCGTTTCCCGAACACTCCGCCGGCCCAATATAATTCACAGTTTAGACCCGCTACGGGGCGCCGGGACACGAGCCGGCCTTGTCGTTTGGGTCTGATGGGTTTCTAATGCTTGCTTCTGGCCGTCTTGGCGTCGTCCCAAGGTCATAAACCGTGCAGTTGTTCGCTCTGGGCATCAACCATCATACGGCCCCGCTGGCAGTACGCGAGCAGGTGGCGTTTGACCCGTCAAGCATGGGGCAGGCTTTGCACGACCTGTTGCGGACAAAGACCGTGCGCGAAGCCGCGATTCTGTCGACCTGCAACCGCACCGAACTCTATTGCGCGGCCGAACATCCCCAGGCGGCAGCGGATTGGCTGGCGGAGTATCACTCGCTCTCGCCGCAGAAGATTCATCCCTACCTCTACCAACATCCGCAGCAGGACGCCGTGCGCCACATGTTCCGTGTGGCCGCCGGGCTGGATTCGATGGTGCTGGGCGAGCCGCAGATCCTCGGCCAGATGAAGCAGGCGGCGCGTGCCGCCGAAGAGGCCGGAACGCTGGGCACGCTGCTGGGCAAGCTGTTCCAGCGCACTTTTGCCGTGGCCAAGGAAGTGCGTTCGACCACTGCAATTGGTGCCAACACTGTTTCCATGGCGGCGGCTGCCGTGCATCTTTCGGCACGGATTTTCGATAGCCTCGCGGCGCAACAGGTGCTGTTCATTGGTGCTGGCGAGATGGTCGAGCTGTGCGCCGCGCATTTTGCCGCGCAGAAGCCGAAGCGGCTCACTATCGCCAACCGCACGCTGGAGCGTGGCGCTGATCTCGCCGCGCGCTTTTCCGGGGATGCCATGCGTCTGGAGCAGCTCGGCGAGCGCCTGGCGGATTACGACATTGTGGTTTCCTGTACCGCCAGCTCCCTGCCCATCATCGGCCTGGGGTTGGTCGAACGTGCCTTGAAAGCGCGCCGCCATCGGCCGATGGTGATGGTCGATCTTGCCGTACCGCGCGACATAGAAGCTGAAGTCGCCCGCCTGGACGATGTCTTTCTCTACACCCTCGACGACCTCGGTCAGATTGTCGAATCCGGCCTTGAATCGCGCCAGGCCGCTGTGGTCGAGGCGGAGGCGATCATCACTGATCGCGTTTCCGGTTTCCTGCATTGGCTGGAGTCGCGCGAAACGGTACCGACCATACGCGCCCTGCGGGATGCTGCCGAACGCGCACGGCGTCATGAAGTGGAGCATGCGCTGAAGCTGCTGGCGCGTGGCGACGATCCGAGCAAGGTGCTGGACGCGCTGTCGCACGGCCTCACCAACAAACTGCTGCACGCACCGACTCACGCCCTGAATCAGGCTGAAGGCACGGAGCGCGCAGAGGTTTCGGCGCTTATCTCCCGCATCTATCGCCTCAATTCCGGGGAGTAGCTGGGTGGATTGGCATAGATCGCTCGGGCGAGGGTCCGGCCGCCCGTGAGCAAGCTCCCAATGTTCGATTTTATGGGACTGGCGCTGGCCTTCATGCGCCGCATCCTCTACCTGGGGACCCGGACCCAGGTGTTTCCGGAAACCCCGGAAGCGCTCGGACTGCGGCCCGGCCTGCCCGTCTGCTACGTGCTCGACGAGCGCCACCTTTCCAACCTGCTGGTCCTCGACCACGAGTGCGGCCAGCTTGGGCTGCCGCGCGCCTTGCACCCGATGCGGGACGAGGCCTACACATCGCAGCGCTCATTCTTTTTCCTCTCGCACAACGAACGCGGCCGCCTGGTGCCCAATCCGCGCGTCAGCGCGGCGCCGATGCTCAAGGCCATGGTCAGGGCAGCCTTCGCCGATCCACGTTTCGACGTGCAAGTGGTGCCGGTCACCATACTTTGGGGACGCGAACCCGGCAAGCAGGACTCGGTGTTGAAGGCCCTGTTTGCAGAGACTTGGCAGCAAGTCAGCACGCTGCGCCATTTGCTCGCCATGCTGATCCACGGGCGTCACACGATGGTGCGTTTCAATGCGCCGATTTCCCTGCGCGAATTTCTGAGCGACGGCATCGACCAAGCACACGCCGTGCGCAAGCTGGGACGAATCCTGCGCGTGCATTTCCGGCGCCAGCGTGAAATGGCGATCGGGCCCGACCTGTCCCATCGCCATACCCAGTTGCATACGTTGCTCAACATGCCGTCGGTGCGCGCGGCCATCGCGGTCGAGGCAAGCGAGAAATCGGTGTCCCTGGCCGCGGCGCAAAAATCAGCGCGCGAATTCGCGTTCGAGATCGCCTCGGACTACACCTACTCGGTGGTGAAGGCCTTCGCCCTGTTCCTGACCTGGGTCTGGAACAAGGTCTATAACGGCATCGAGGTGCACAACTTCGAGCGCGTCACCACGGTGGCGCCCGGGCATGGCGTGATCTATGTGCCCTGCCATCGCAGCCACGCGGATTACCTGCTCCTGTCCTACATCATCTTCACCCGTGGCCTGATGGTGCCGCACATCGCCGCCGGCTCCAACCTCAACCTGCCGGTGGTGGGGTCCATCCTGCGCCGCTCCGGCGCCTTCTTCCTGCGTCGCAAGATCAAGGGTGAGCCACTCTACGCGGCGGTGTTCCAGGAGTATGTGCATCTGATGATCGATCGAGGCTTCCCGATGGAGTACTTCATCGAGGGCGGGCGCAGCCGTAGTGGGCGCACGCTGGCGCCCAAGGCAGGCATCCTCGCCATGACGATACAGAGCTTTGTCCGCAGCCATGTCCGGCCTCTGGTTTTCGTACCCGTCTATATCGGCTACGAAAAGCTGATGGAAGGCAGCAGCTACATCGCCGAACTGCACGGCCGGCCGAAAAAATCCGAATCGCTGATCGGTCTGGTGCGCGCGGCGCGCGTGCTGAAGCGAAATTTCGGCCGGGTCCATGTCAATTTCGGTCCGCCGCTGGCGCTGGCCGAATTCCTCGAGGCCCATCACCCGGACTGGCGCAACGACAGCCCCGAGGCACAAGCGCCCTGGTTGCGCGGCGCCGTGGACGCGACGGCGACGGAACTGGCGCGCCGGATAAATTCCCTGGCGGTGGTCAATCCGGTGAATCTGCTGGCGGTCACCCTGCTCTCCACACCCAAGCACGCGGCCGATGTGCGCCTGCTGCAAAAACAGATAGAGCATGTCCAGTACCTGCTGGCCGAATCCCCCTACAAAGCCTCCATCATTACCTGCGAATTGCCCGCCGACGAGGTGATCGACTACGTGTGCGGCCTCGATCTGGTCGAGTGCTATCCCCATCCGCTGGGTGAAATGATCCGGGCGGAGGAACAGCAGGCGGCGCTGCTGGCCTACTTCCGCAACAACGTGCTGCACCTGCTGGCCCTGCCCGCATTGCTGGCCTGCCTGGTCAGCCACAACCAGGTGCTGACCCGGCAGCGCGCCAAGGAGGCCATCAAGGGCATCTACGGCCTGTTGCGCGCGGAACTGTTTCTGCCGTGGGACGCCGAGCAATTGGATGGCGTGATCGACCATGCCGAAGCGGCGTTGATCCGCCGCGGCCTGATCCTGGAAAACGGCCAGCCAGGAATGTTGCGGGCGCCGCCGCCCAACAGCGAAGCCAACCCGGAACTGCGGCAACTGGGCAACATCATCCGTCCCACGCTGGAGCGGCAGTTCCTCACCCTGGAACTCCTGCAGCACCACGGCAGCGGCCAATTGACGCGCGCCAGCCTGGAGGAGGCCACCCACCTGCTGGCGCAGCGGTTGGCCATGCTCTACGAATTCAACGTTGCCGAGTTTCCGGAAAAGCTGCTTTTCGCCAACGTGATTCGCAACCTGATCGACGCCGAGATTCTGCAGGCCGATGAAGCCGGCCTGTTGAAGTTCGACGCACGGATTACCCGTGCCGCCGAGCAAACCGAACTGCTGCTCGCCGCGGACGTTCGCCACAGCATCCAACTCATCGCACGGGCCGCCGCGCCGGTTTCCTGACAGCCCAATGAAAAAAAGCATTCTCGACAAGCTTGAACATTTGAGCGAACGTCTGGCGGAGATCGACGGCCTGCTCGGCGGCGAGCATGCCGCCCGCGACATGGACAGCTACCGCAAGCTGACCCGCGAGCGCGCCGACATCACGCCGGTGGTGGAACTTTTTCATGCCTACCGCAGCGCCAGCGCCGATTTTTCAGGCGCGGCCGAAATGCTGGGCGATCCGGAAATGAAGGAACTCGCGGTTGCCGAACAGCAGTCTGCCAGTACCGAAATGGCTCGACTCGAAGTCGATCTGCAACGCGCCCTGCTGCCGACGGATCCCAACGACGACAGAAACCTGTTCCTGGAAATTCGCGCCGGGACGGGCGGAGACGAATCGGCCCTGTTCGCCGCCGACCTGTTTCGCATGTACAGCCGCTATGCCGAACGTCAACGCTGGAGGGTCGAGATCGTTTCGCGCAGCGAATCCGATCTCGGCGGTTTTCGCGAAATCATCGCCCGTATAGATGGCAACGGCGCCTATTCCAAACTCAAGTTCGAATCGGGCGGCCATCGAGTTCAGCGCGTACCCGTAACCGAAACCCAGGGCCGCATCCACACCTCGGCCTGCACTGTTGCGGTGATGCCGGAAGCGGACGACCTGGTCGACATCGACATCAATCCGGCCGACCTGCGCATCGATACTTTCCGTGCTTCGGGTGCTGGCGGCCAGCACATCAACAAGACCGACTCGGCGGTACGCATTACCCACGTCCCGACCGGCATAGTCGTCGAGTGCCAGGACGATCGCTCGCAGCACCGCAACAAGGCACAGGCGCTGTCTGTCCTTGCCGCGCGGATCAACGATGCCAAACAGCGCGAACAGCAGCAGAAAATCGCCTCCCAGCGCAAGTCGCTGATCGGTTCCGGTGATCGCTCCGAGCGCATCCGCACCTACAACTTTCCGCAGGGGCGTATTACCGACCATCGCATCAATCTCACGCTATACAAGATCGACGCCATCATGGACGGCGATCTCGACGAACTGGTCGGCGCCCTGACGGCCGAGCATCAGGCCGAACTCCTGGCTGCGCTGGGCGAATGACTTCCGTGGCCGCGGCACTTCTGGCGGCGCGGGCAAAGCTGCCGGCGAGCGAGGCGCGCCTGCTGCTGGGACACGTGCTGGGCCGACCGGCGGCCTGGCTGATCGCCCACGATGATGAGGTGCTCGAAGAAGCGGCACTGCTGAGTTTTGCATCGCTGGCTGCGCGACGCGCGAGTGGCGAACCGGTGGCCTACCTCGTCGGCCATCGTGAATTTTTCGGTCGTGAATTTGCGGTCAGTCCTGCCGTGCTGATCCCGCGTCCGGAGACCGAACTGCTGGTCGAGATTTCACTAGAACGCATCGGCATCGGTGAGGGGCAAAAAATTCTTGATCTGGGCACGGGCAGCGGCTGTATCGCGGTCACGCTGGCACTGGAAATTCCGTCGGCACAAGTCAGTGCGGTTGACATCTCGGAAGCGGCGCTCGTGGTGGCGCGAAAGAATGCGGAACGACACGGTGCGCGGCTGCGCCTGCTGCGAAGCAACTGGTTTGACGAGTTGGCCGGCGAATGCTTCGATCTGATTGTCGCCAATCCACCTTACGTTGCCGCCGCCGATCCACACCTTGCCGCGGGAGATCTGCGCCAAGAGCCGCCAGCGGCCCTGCCCAGCGGTGCGGAGGGACTGGATTCCATTCGCCGGATCATCGCAGCTGCGCCGGCGCAATTGGCACCAGACGGGCAACTTTGGCTGGAACATGGCTACGATCAGGCCGAGGCGGTGTGCGAACTGCTCGCGGCGGCGGGTTGGGTCGACATCGAACAACACCGTGATCTCGCGGGCATAGTGCGCGTCAGTGGCGGTCGGCTGAGATAAAAGAAATCCGGAACCTGGCGCGTCTTGCGCCGTCGCCTGCCGTTGCCGCTACAATCCGACCAGCCGAGCTGGCAGCACCAAGGAAGGCACGATGAAGTGGAATAGCAGTTTCGCGATCGGTATTGAAGCGATCGACAATCAACACAAGAAGATCTTCGAGCATCTGCTTGCCATCGAAAATTCGGTGGCAAAACGGGATCCCTGGCATATCCTGCATTTCTTCCTGGCACAATTGGCGGAGTACATGAAATTCCACTTGGCCGTCGAAGAGGCCCTTCTGGAAGTAATCCGGTATCCAAATCGCGCGGAGCACTGCGACTCGCACCAACGCCTCATCGACCAGATGGCCGAACTGGAAGATCAACTGAAGAACCAGGCGTCGGGGGGGAACCTGGTGGGCTTCTTCGAGAGCTGGTTCATCCGCCATGTCCTGAGCGGCGACCGGGACTATGCAGCCTATATCAAAGAGGAGTTTCCTACGCTACTCGGCAAGCGGGCAGCGTAGGTTCTGAGGGCGGTGCCGAATGCTTTCAGCCCGCCCTCTGTAGCGAAGACTCCTAGCGCAGGCCGGCGACGTAGTCGGACACTGCCCTGATTTCGGCATCGGTCATCTTGATCGCGACCATCCGCATCATCTTGTTCGGATCGTTGGCGCGGGCGCCTTCGCGGAAACTCTTCAGCTGCGTTTCCGTGTATTCCGCAAACTGGCCGCCAATGCGGGGATATTGCGCTGGAATGCCCGCACCGGTCGGGCCGTGACACGCTGCGCAGGCAGGCAGGCCTTTGGCCTGATCACCACCGCGATACAGCTTCTGGCCCAACTCGATGGATTCGCGATTCTTCGCGGCTTCACCCTTTTGGGTCTGAGCCGAAAAATAAGCCGCCAGGTCACGCATCTGGCCTTCGTCGTAGGCCGCGATCATGCCGTTCATGATCGCGCTCACGCGCTCGGGTTGCTTGCCATCGGAGGCCTTGAAGTTTTTCATCTGCTTGAGCAGATATTCGGGATGTTGTCCCGCGAGCTTGGGGTTGGCGGCAAGCGGGCTGTTGCCGTCCGGGCCATGGCAGGCAACGCAGACTGTGGAGACGATGGTTTGGCCGCGTGCGGCATCACCTTTGGGGGCTGCCTTGGCAGCTTCGGACGCCTGGGCGCCGAATGCGGTCATCGCACACAGCAGGGTAAGCAGGGAACGCTTCATGAACAAAACTCCTCGGAAACTGCAGGATTCGGAAATTGTAAACCTGATATTCTATCCCAGCTCGCCCGATTTCTCCACGTCTGCCAGCCTCGGCCACGTGCCCTAACGTAATGTCCCATGTCTCTATTCCGCCACGCCACTTTCGAAATCTCCGTTGCCAAGCCCAACGGCTTGCCTGCGCCCGAGGGTGCCGAGATCGCCTTCGCGGGCCGCTCAAATTCAGGAAAGTCAAGCGCCATCAATACCTTGGTCGGTCACACTCGACTCGCCTTCGTTTCCAAGACTCCGGGCCGGACGCAACTGATCAACCTGTTTCGCATGAGAAATGGCGCCGCTCTGGTCGATTTGCCCGGTTACGGATACGCCCAGGTGCCCTTGGCGGTTCGCTTGCAATGGCAAGGCCTGCTGGAGCATTACCTGACGTGCCGGGCGAACCTTGTCGGCCTGGTGCTGATCATGGATTCGCGCCGCCCGCTGACCGAACTCGACTGGAAGATGATCGGCTGGTTCGGCTCCACGGGTCGCCCGATCCACTGTCTGCTGACGAAGTCCGACAAACTTACGCGGCAGGAGCAGACCAAGACTCTGCGCGAAACCCGCGCAGCGCTGGCCGACTTTGGCGAGCAAATCACCGTGCAGATGTTTTCCAGCCTGAAAAAGACCGGCATGGAAGAGGCGGAACAAGTAATCGGCGCCTGGTTGGACGTTAACAACAATCTGACGCAGTCAGCCAACCAGTCACCCCCTTTCCCGGAAAGGGGGCCGGGGGGATAGAGCCAAAAATAAAAGCCCTCGACCAAAGGGGAGGAGGTCGAGGGCGAAACACCTTGAAATGTTCAAGGCACCCGCTCAGGGAGGTGAAGCGGGAGACAGCGCGAACGAGCGTCCGCCACCGTCTGCTGAATATGATAGGTCTTATGCGTTAAAGTTCAAGTAATTCTCAAAATATTCTTAAGGCTAAACCAATGATTTCGAAAGGTGTATTTCCTGGATTGCGGATGCGTCGCATGCGCCGCGACGATTTCTCGCGACGCCTGATGCGTGAGCACATACTCACGGTTGACGATCTGATATATCCGGTTTTCGTCCTTGAGGGCGCGGGACGAACTGAGGCGGTTGCCTCGATGCCGGGCGTCGAGCGCATGTCGCTGGATCGTCTGCTGCCCGTGGCAGAAAAGGCCCTGAAGCTGGGTGTGCCGGCACTGGCCCTGTTTCCCGTGGTGGACGCCAGTTGCAAGACCTCCGGGGCCGAAGAGGCCTGGAACCCGGACGGTCTTGTACCCACAGTGGTAGCGCGCCTAAAGCGGGAATTCCCGGAACTGGGAGTGATCACCGATGTCGCACTCGATCCCTATACCAGCCATGGCCAAGATGGCCTGATCGACCCGGCCGATCCGCGAGCCTATGTCATGAACGACGAGACCCTCGAGGCCCTGGCAAAACAGGCTCTGTGCCACGCTCGTGCCGGTGCCGACGTGGTGGCACCCTCGGACATGATGGATGGCCGCATCGGCCGCATTCGCGCCACGCTGGATGCCGAGAAGTTGATCCACACCCGCATCCTGGCCTACTCGGCGAAATATGCGTCCGCCTTCTATGGCCCATTTCGCGACGCGGTCGGCTCGGCCGGCAATCTGGGCAAGGGCAACAAATACACCTACCAGATGGATCCGGGCAATAGCGATGAGGCACTGCGCGAAGTGGCGCTCGATCTCGACGAAGGCGCGGACATGGTGATGGTCAAACCCGGCATGCCCTACCTCGACATAGTGCGCCGGGTGAAAGATGAATTCGGCGTGCCCACTTACGCCTATCAGGTTAGCGGCGAATACGCGATGCTCAAGGCCGCCGCGCAGAACGGCTGGCTGGCCCATGATGCGGTGATGATCGAAGCGCTGCTCTGCTTCAAGCGCGCCGGCTGCGATGGTATTCTGACTTATTTTGCGCTGGAGGCGGCGACGCTGCTGAAGGGCTGAAACGGTCGGTGCCGGGAATGCGGCTGCCGCTGCTCCGTGTCACCGTGCCAGTATCAGCCACTGTGCCGGCCAGCCCGCCAGAGGATCGTGCTTGAAGCCGCTTTTGACAAAGCGCTGCCAGCAGCCCACGGTATAGCAAACCAGCAGGTCGGCGTGAGCGCCGAAATCGTGCTCGGCACCCAACGCGCCCTGGGCCGAGGCCACTTTTAAACACTGCTTGAGAGTGGATTCGATGCGGTCAAGCAGCTGGTTGATGCGTGCCTGCAAACGCGGGTTCTCGTGCACCAGCGCGTCACCGACCAGTACCCGCGTCAGGCCGCGGTTCTTTTGCGCAAAGCGCAACAGCGACGCGACGATGGCCTCGGCCTGTTTGAGACCGGATTCCTCGGACCCCTCAATTTGGGTGATCACCGAAAAAACCCCGTTCTCGATGAACTCGATCAGCCCCTCGTACATCTGCGCCTTGCTCGCGAAGTGGCGATAGAGCGCCGCCTCCGAGACCTGAAGCTGTTTGGCGAGCAGGGCAGTCGTGACTTTCTCTGCCGCCGGGCGCTCCAGCATTTCGGCAATGGTTTGCAGGATCAGGAGTTTTTTTTCGCCAACCTTCGCGGCGCGGGCTTCGTTCATGGCGATTTTTCCATGGGGTCACTTTGACTTGATCAGCGTACCGACGCCTTCATCGGTCAGGATTTCCAGCAGCAGCGCATGTTCCACGCGGCCATCGATGATGTGCACGTTCTTCACTCCGCCCCTCGCCGCATCCAGCGCCGAGCTGATCTTGGGCAGCATGCCGCCGGACAGCGTGCCGTCCGCCACCATATCGTCGATCTGCCGGGGCGTGATGCCGGTCAGCAGCTTGCCGGCCTGGTCCAGCACCCCCGGCGTATTGGTCAGCATCACCAGTTTGTCCGCCTTCAACACTTCGGCAATCTTGCCGGCGACGACGTCGGCATTGATGTTGTAGGTTTCACCCTCGCTACCGACGCCAATCGGCGCGATCACCGGGATGAAGGCGCCGGTGTCGAGCAGGGCGATCAGGCTGGGGTCGATCGACACGATATCGCCGACCTGCCCGATGTCGATCAAATCGCCCGGCGCGTCCTTGTTTTCCATCATCAGCTTTTTGGCGCGAATGAAGTTGCCGTCCTTGCCGGTCAGGCCCACGGCTTTGCCGCCATGCTGATTGATCAGATTGACGATCTCCTTGTTCACCTGACCGCCGAGCACCATCTCGACCAAGTCCATGGTTTCGGCATCGGTCACGCGCATGCCCTGAACGAATTCTCCTTTCTTGCCGACGCGGGCGAGCAGGGTCTCGATCTGCGGGCCGCCGCCGTGCACCACTACCGGGTTCATGCCGACCAGCTTGAGCAGCACCACGTCGCGGGCGAAACACTGCTTCAGATGTTCGTCGGTCATGGCATTGCCGCCGTACTTGACCACGATGGTCTTGCCATGAAAACGCTTGATGTAGGGCAGGGCTTCGGCCAGAACGCCGGCCTTGGCAGCGGGAGCGAGCTTTTCGGTCATGGATGTCAGCGAGAGCAAGTGATAACTTCGCCCATTCTACCGGCAGCGAACCCATCCGCAAGGGATACCGTCCCCCTCACTGCGGGAACGGTATCCCTTGCGGATGGGGCGTCGCCACCGCCACCGCCGGCGCCTTGCGTCCTGCTGAACTATTGCTACTGGATCGTGATCCTGCGCGCCTGTGTCGCTGCCTTTTTTGGTAGTGCCAGTTCGAGAACGCCATCCGTGTATTTGGCGGTTACTTGCGCCTCGTCGATTTCCTGCGCCAACTGGAAGCTGCGCGAAACCTTGCCGAAATAGCGCTCGGTACGCAGCACACGCTCACCTTGCTTCACATCCTTCTCTTCGCGCCGTTCCGCGCTGATGGAGACAACGGCTCCATCCACGGCAATGTGGATATCTTCCTTTTTCACCCCGGGAATTTCGGCGTGAACCAGATAGCTGTTCTCTTGCTCCTTGACGTCAATCTGGATGGCGGGAACGTCCGGCTGCGACCCAAAATCGACTGGACGGACGAAGAAACCACGGAAAAAATCATCGAGAGGATCACGACGGATCAAGTTGCTCATTTCATTCTCCTTTACGGTTGGGGCCTCGCTCAGGGCATAAGCCTTGCTGCCCATTACATGAGTGCCTACGAGGAGATTTCAAGGGCTTCGCGCAATCCGCTGCGGCAATTCCAGGATGGCGTCGCGATTGCTCCACGAAAAGCAGGCAGCAGCAGCTGCGCGCCATGGCAGCCAGCGATAGCCCAGATGTTCGTCGGGCGCGATGCTTATCGACCGTTGTTCAGGCAGACACAGACTGAAGACGTGTTCGGTGTTGTGCGTGATGCCGGGCGCGTAGCGGTAGCGCCATTCGGCAAAGATTTCGTAGCGGTTGGTCAACTGCCAGTCGATGAACTCGTCTGCGGCCGCAGTGATGCCGGTTTCTTCGCGCACTTCGCGTCGGGCCGTTTCAAGCAGCGGCTCATCGTCTTCCTGGCTGCCGGTGACCGATTGCCAGAAGCCGGGGTGGCGGGCACGCTCCAGCAGCAGCACGTCCAGCGCCGTGGTGTGGATGACCACCAGCACCGAAACTGGCTTCTTGTAGATCATCAGCCAGGTTGCGCCACCGTCGGCAGCCAGGCAATGCCGTCGGACTGCATGTCGACCAGGCACCAGAACGGCACCTCCTGTTCACGCCACTCGTCGGCAGCGGACTGGAATGCGTGCATCAAGGTAACGAAATCCGCCTCGGCGCGACCATGAATGCTATCGCAATGATCAAGAAGGATCACGTAGCCTTCGGCCGGACGCCAGCCCATGTCGAGCAGGCAATCATTCAGCGCATCCCAGTTGTCGCCGAACCATTCGGGGAAGCCCAGGGCGGCACCGATCGCCGCCAGCATCTCGTTCTTGTCCCGTGCCTGCGCAAGATCGACGCGCTGCACCAGGCAGCCGGCAGCTTCGGCGCCGGCAATCAGCGGCTCCGGATCGCCCTGCGGCAGATGATGGACTCCTGCCTTTTCGGCATCGGCAAACAGGGCCTGATAGTGCTCGGTAGCATTCATCGTTTGATTCTTCTGAAACTGCGGTAGTGATCGTCAGTGTAGTAGAACACGGCGGGTGGTTGCTCGCCCGAGATGATGCGCCGCGCGCCGCGATCACGGCTGCCGGGGGTTGGCACCGTGTATTCGTGATAGTAGCCGCGCGGTTTCAGCGGCAGGCGCTGTTCGAGATTCTTGAAAATGACGCCGTCGCGGCGGTAGGGATAAGGGCCGCCACGGTCAATCAGGCGCAGCGTTTCGCGCGCTTCCGGCGGCAGATCCGTGATCGCAATAGAGGCGTCGCGCGAACTTTCCCTGGCCGTGGCCGAGAGCGCAAGACTGACGCACAGCAAAGCGAGCGCGCGGCGCAACATCTTTACGATTTGCCAACCTCGACCTGTGTTTCCACCTTTTGCCGCAGGCGGATGTGCAACTCGCGCAACTGCTTTTCATCCACGTCGGATGGCGCATCGGTGAGAAGGCACTGGGCGCGCTGTGTCTTGGGAAAGGCGATCACGTCGCGAATCGACTCGGCACCCGCCATCATGGTGACGATGCGGTCGAGGCCGAAGGCCAGGCCGCCGTGAGGTGGCGCGCCGTACTTCAGCGCGTCGAGCAGGAAGCCGAACTTGGCCTGTTGTTCTTCCGGCCCGATGCCGAGCGCCTGGAACACCCGCTCCTGCACTTCGGCACGATGGATACGTATCGATCCACCGCCCATTTCCCAGCCGTTCAATGCCAGATCGTAGGCCTTGGCCAGGCAAGCTCCCGGATCGGTCTCCATCAATGCCTCGTGACCGTCCTTGGGACTGGTGAAGGGATGGTGGCAGGCCGACCAGCGCTGGTTGTCCTCGTCGAATTCGAACATCGGGAAATCGACCACCCACAATGGCCGCCACGCCGAGCCGTCCACATAGCCTTTCTCGTGGCCGAGCTTGGTGCGCAGCGCCCCCAGCGCGTCATTGACAACCTTGGTCTTGTCCGCACCGAAGAAGATCAGGTCGCCGGACCGGGCGCCGGTTCGTTCGATGATGGTCTTCAGCGCCGCCTCGTGCAGGTTCTTGACGATGGGCGACTGAAGGCCTTCCTCGTTCAATTTCGAGGCGTCATTGACCTTGATGTAGGCCAGGCCGCGGGCGCCGTAGATCTTGACGAATTCCGTGTAGCTGTCGATTTCGCCGCGGGTCAGCGCGGTTGTCCCCAGCGCGCCGCCCGGCACACGCAGTGCCGCGACACGCCCGCCGGACGTGGCCGGACCGCTGAATACCTTGAAGGCGACGTCGGCCACCGCGTCGGTGACTTCGGTGAGTTCCAGCGTCACGCGCAAATCCGGCTTGTCGGAACCGTAGCGACGCATGGCTTCGGCGTGACTGATGCGCGGGAAGGGATTGGGCAGCTCGACCGCCAGCGCCGTTTTGAACACGCTACGGATCATTTCCTCCATCAGCGCGGTGATCTGCTCTTCGGTGAGGAAGGAGGTTTCGATATCGACCTGGGTGAATTCGGGCTGGCGGTCGGCGCGCAGGTCCTCGTCGCGGAAGCACTTGGTGATCTGGTAGTAACGGTCGTAGCCCGCCACCATCAACAGTTGCTTGAACAACTGCGGCGATTGTGGCAGGGCGAAGAACTGGCCGGGATGTACACGCGACGGCACCAGGTAGTCGCGCGCGCCTTCCGGTGTAGATTTGGTCAGCATCGGCGTTTCGATGTCGATGAAGCCCTTCTCGTCGAGGAAGCGGCGGAAAGCCATGGCGACCTTGTAGCGCAGGATCAGATTCTTCTGCATCTGCGGGCGGCGCAGATCGATGACGCGATGGGTCAGCCGCACATTCTCGGACAGGTTTTCTTCATCGAGCTGGAAGGGCGGCGTGACCGCCGTATTGAGCACTTCCAGTTCATGGCACAGAATTTCGATTTCACCCGAGGCCAGGTTGGGGTTCTCGGTGCCCGCGGGCCGGCGGCGAACCTTGCCGGTGACCTTCAGCACGTATTCGTTGCGAACATCCTCGGCGATCTTGAACATGTCCGGGCGATCCGGATCGCAGACAATCTGCGTCAATCCTTCACGATCGCGCAGGTCGATGAAGATTACGCCGCCATGGTCGCGACGGCGATGATTCCAGCCGCAAAGAGTGACAATCTGGTCGACATGGGAGGCATTCACCTCGCCGCAATAGTGGGTACGCATAGGATTTCCGGACTGTTGTGATGCCCCTTGGGGCGGTTACTGATTCTGGGCGCGCCCGTTGGGGTTTCTCATGGGCGGGGCGACAACACCCATGGAGACGATGTACTTGAGGGCTTCGTCGACGTTCATGTCGAGTTCAATGACATCTTTTCTCCTGACGAAGAAGAAGAAGCCATTGACCGGGCTGGGCGTGGTTGGGATGAAGACCCCGACATGTTCATCCGGCAGCATATCGGCGACATCGCGCGCCGGATGCCCGGTCTGGAAGGCGACCGACCAGGCTTCGGGGTGTGGATAGCGGACCAGCAGAACTTTGCGGAAGGCGACGCCGCTGCCCGAGAACAGCGTATCGCTGACCTGCTTGACGCTGTAGTAAATCGATTTCACGACCGGAATGCGGGAAAGCACGCCTTCCCAGAAACGCACCAGTTTCTGGCCGACGATGTTCGCCGTCACCAAGCCGGTGAGGAACACCACCAGCAGAGTGAGCAATGCGCCGAGGCCGGGGATATAAATTCCCAGCAGGTACTCGGGCTGAATCGCTTGCGGCAGCAGCAGCAGGGACTGGTCCATGGAACGGACGATCAGGGCCAGCACCCAGGCGGTGATTGCCAGCGGGATCCAGATCAGGAGCCCGGTAATGAAGTATTTTTTCAAGGCAGACGCGATCAGCTATTGGCGGCGCAGCTACCCGTGCCCCCCTGACAGGGCGGCGGATTGTCGGTCTTGGTGTCCGCGGCCTTGCAGCCGCCCCCCTTGAAGTCGGTGGCGTACCAGCCGTTGCCTTTGAGCTGGAAGCCCGGCGCGGTCAACTGCTTGGCGAAGTTCTCGGTTTTGCATTCAGGGCAGGTGGTCAACAGCGGATCGCTGACTTTCCGCATGACATCTTTCTCAAAGCCGCAATCGGTGCAGCGATAAGCGTAGATCGGCATGGCATTCTCCGGTATTCAGGCAAAGCGTGGAATTATAGCTGAAGCCCTTGTCGCAGCCCCCACGGCGGCGATGCGCCAGCCTTGGTTAAATGCGGCCTGACGCCCGAGTTTCAAGGACTTACAGGCTGATGCCGAGATAGGCGTGGTTCAGTGGTTTGCCCCAGACCAGGGCAATGGCGCCCGCCGCGGCAAGGTAGGGGCCGAAAGGAATGGGTACGTTGCGACCGTGACGGGCAACGGCTATCAGAGCGATGCCGACCACCGCGCCGACGATGGAAGAAAGCAGGATGGTCAATGGCAGCATCTGCCAGCCCAGCCAGGCGCCGAGCGCCGCCAGTAGCTTGAAATCACCATAGCCCATGCCTTCCTTGCCGGTGAAGAGCTTGAACGCCCAGTACACGCACCACAGCGACAGATAGCCGGCGATGGCCCCGATCACGGCGCTCTTCAAGTCCGCGCCGTAAATCTTCACGCCCATGTACTCGCTGAAAGCATGTAGACCCAACCCCAGCCAAAGCAGCGGCAGGGTGATGTCGTCGGGCAACAGCTGGGTATCGAAATCGATAAAGGTCAGGGCGACCAGGGCCGCGATAAATACCAGGGCACCCAGACCCGCAACGGTGAAACCAAAATGCCAGACGGCAAACGCAAACAGCAGTCCGGTCAGTGCCTCTACCAGCGGGTAGCGGAAAGAAATCGGGGCGGTGCAGCCCTTGCACCGTCCGCGCAGCAGAAGCCAGCTGATGACGGGAATGTTCTCCAGTGCGGTGATCGAATGGCCGCACTGGGGGCAACGCGAACGCGGGCGCGCCAGCGAAAGCACTTCGCCCGCGGGCGGAGTTTCGCCCCTCAGCTCGGCACATTGTGCCGCCCAGTCGCGCTCCATCATGATCGGCAGGCGATGGATGACCACGTTGAGAAAGCTGCCAATCATCAGGCCAAGCAATCCGGCGGCGAGAGCAAATACCGCCGGATCGGCGAACTGGGCGATCATCCCGGGTGCTTAGTTGACAACCGAGCCGAGTTTGAAGATCGGCAGGTACATGGCCACCACCAGACCGCCGATGAGAATACCCAGGAACACCATGATCATCGGCTCCATCAAACTCGAAAGAGCCTCGACCGCTTCGTCAACCTCGGCTTCGAAAAAGTCGGCGGTCTTGCCCAGCATTGAATCAAGCTGGCCGGATTCTTCGCCGATGGCAACCATCTGGGTGACCATCGGCGGGAACAGGCCGGAATTTTCCATGGCCACCGTCAGACTCGTACCCGTGCTGACCTCGTCCTGAATTTTCTTGGTCCCCGTGGTGTAGACATAGTTGCCGGCGGCGCCACCCACTGAATCGAGGGCTTCCACCAGCGGTACGCCGGCGGCAAACATGGTGGACAAGGTCCGCGTCCAGCGCGCGATGGCCGATTTCGTGAGCATGTCGCCAAAAACCGGAGCCTTCAGCGAAATTTTGTCTTTTGCTATCTGCAGGGCGCGGGAACGTTTGAAGGCTTGGCTTATTCCATAGATCACCGCATAAATGCCACCGAAGATCAGGTGCCAGTTGGCCGTGAAATAATCCGAAATCGCGATCACGATTTGCGTTGGCGCGGGCAGTTCGCCGCCGAAACTGGCAAATACGTTCTTGAACGCGGGCACCACAAAAATCATGATCACCGCGGTGATGATAAAGGCGATGACGAGGATGGCGACCGGATAGGTCAGGGCGCTCTTGATCTTTGACTTGATGGCCTGGATTTTCTCTTTGTAGGTCGCCAGTCGATCAAGCAGCGTGTCGAGAATACCTGCCTGTTCTCCTGCCTCGACCAGATTGCAGAACAGGGCATCGAAATACATCGGATACTTGCGAAAGGCCGCGGCGAGGTTGGAACCGGTTTCGACATCGGACTTGATGTCGAACAGCAACTTGGCCAGTGCCGGATTGTTGGTGCCCTTGCCGACGATGTCGAAGGACTGCAGCAGCGGTACGCCGGACTTGACCATGGTGGCGAGCTGGCGCGAGAACAGCGTGATGTCCTTGTCCGAAACCTTGCCACCACCACCGACTTTCTGCTTCTTGAGCTTGGTGACATTGATGCCCTGCCGGCGGAGCGCCGCGTTGGCGGTTGCCTCGCTGGCTGCCTTGACTTCGCCGCGAACCACCTTGCCCGTCTTGTTCTTTCCTTCCCAGGAAAAACTGAGCTCCTTTGGGCCGTCCTTTTTTTCTTGCTTGCCTGCTGTGGCCATCGGCTTCTCCTGCTTGAATTTTAGTTGCGGCCGCTGCGCTTAACGCCGGAAAAGCCGACGTCAGCCTCCACTAAACCTTTGCTTGGGGCATTCTACGCCCTGACTATGCCGAGAGTATCACTCTCCGGCTGGGCGGTGAAGGCGTACCATCTTGATCTTTCGATCCTGTGTTTGCACGATCTCCATCGGCACGCCGCCTACTCGCAGGCCAACGCCGACTTCGGGGATGTCCTGCAAGTGCTCGACAATCAGTCCGTTAAGCGTGCGTGGCCCATCCACGGGAAAATCCAGATCGAGCATTCGATTGAGTTCCCTGAGGCTTGCAGCGCCGTCCACCAGGGCCACGCCATCTTCGCTCCAGGAAAGCGAATTGCCAAAATCCGACTGGCGCGTAGTGAACTTGCCCACAAGCTCTTCGATGATGTCTTCCAGTGTTACCAGTCCCTCGATCTCGCCGTATTCGTCAACCACGAGGCCCATGCGCTGCCTGTTTTCGCGAAAGAACTGAAGCTGGGTGTAAATTGGCGTTGCAGCCGGAATGAAATAGGGTTCGGACATGCGCTCGCGCAGCGCCGCGTGGTCGATCTTTCCGGAAAAGGCCTCGGCCAGCAGTCGTCGTTGATGCAAGACGCCGACAATGTTGGCGGGATCGTTCTCGAACACCGCGACGCGGGTGTGGAAGCTGGTCGCCAGCTGCGTCTTTATGTCTTCGATAGGCGCGGCAATGTCGATAGCCTCGATTTCGCCGCGTGGTGTCATGATGTCCTCGACCGTCAGCTGCTCCAGTTCGAACAGATTGAGCAGGATGGAGCGGTGCTGCTTCGGGATGAATTGCCCGGATTCCAGAACGAGTGCCCGCAATTCCTCGGCGGACATCTGGTAGTTGTCGTGGCCGGCCTTGGGCTGCAAACGCAGTATTCGCAGCAGCGCGCCGACGAACAGATTGACAAACCAGATCACCGGGTACGCGACGCGCAGCAGCGGCGTCAGGATGTAGCTGATGCGGGGCGCAAGCCAGTCGGGGTAGTTGGCGCCGACGACTTTCGGGCTGATTTCGGAGAACACCAACAGGCAGAAGGTGACAAACAGCGTACCCGCCTCCAGCGTCCATTTCTCGTGGCCGAAAATGGCCAGCGCTATATGTCCGGTCAGCATCGCGGCGGCGGCATTGATCAGCGTGTTGCCGATCAGGATCATCGCGATCAGGCGATCCACCTTGCTCAGCAGCATCTGCGCCAGCCGTGCACCACCGTGCCCGGAGTCGGCCAAGTGGCGCAGCTTGTGCCGGTTCGCCGCCATCATCGCGGTCTCGGCCATGGCGAAGAAACCGGACAGGATCAGCAGTACAAACAGCGTCGCGAACTGGGCGGAAAGCGGTATTTCGTCCATCAGCGGCCGAGTATTACCTCAAGCACGAAGCGGCTGCCGACGTACGCCAGCAGCAGTGCAGCGAAGCCGGCCAGCGTCCAGCGCAGTGCCACGCGGCCACGCCAGCCACGCAAGTGGCGGCCAACCAGAAGCGCTGCAAAAATCAGCCAGGACAGAATGGCGAACACCGTCTTGTGGTTGAAGGTCAGCGCTTTGCCGAACAAGGTTTCGGAGAAGAACACTCCCGAAACCAGAGTGAAGGTGAGCAGGACGAAGGCGACATGGATCAGGCGGAACAGTAGCGCCTCCATGGTCAGCAAGGGCGGCAAGCCGGCCAGGAGCGGCGAGATGCGGCCGCGGTGCAGCCCCTTTTCGGCAGTCGCCATCAGCAGAGCGTGCAGGGCCGCCAGAGTGAACAGGCTGTAGGCCAGCATGGCTGTCAGGAAATGCAGGCGAAACGCCATCGAGCCGGCGTTGGCCAGGACGTGGGCATCGGAGAATATTGCCGGCAGCATGGCGGCCACAGCCGCGGCTGGCAGCCCAAGGACCTGCAGACCCTCCATGCGGGCGTAGAAACTCTCGATCCAGTAGAGCGCAATAGCCAGCCAGAGCATCACGGAAAGGGCGATGGCGAAACCAAATTGCATATTACTGCCATCGAATATCGCCATGCGCAGGCTAACGGCGTGAGCCGCCAGCGCCAGCAGCAGCAGGCCTCGCTCGCCGAGCCTGAGCCCGCCCGCCGGCTGGTCGAGCGCCGGCCCGCGCCAGCGGGTGCGCCAAAGATGTACCGCCAGGCCGGCATACAGGGCTGCGGCCAGCAGATGCATTAAGATTGCGGACATTGGTGAAGTCTACACCAAGCCCTCCATCTCTTTTCAGACCTGCCCTCTCCCATTCATGCTAGATAACCTCACCCAGCGCCTTGGCCGCGTCGTAAAAAACCTGCGCGGCCAGGCCCGTCTGACCGACGACAATATTTCAGACATGCTGCGCGAAGTGCGCATGGCGCTGCTCGAGGCCGACGTAGCCCTGCCGGTGGTCAAGGACTTCATCGCTCGCATCAAGGAAAAGGCGCTCGGACAGGAAGTCATCGGTTCCCTGACTCCGGGCCAGGCGCTGGTCGGCGTCGTGCATCGCGAGCTGACCGAACTGATGGGCGGCGCCAGCGTCGGCCTCAATCTCGCCACGCAGCCGCCGGCCGTGATCCTGATGTCCGGCCTGCAAGGGGCCGGCAAGACCACGACCACCGCCAAGCTGGGCAAGTGGCTCAAGGAGCGACAGAAGAAGAAGGTGCTGACGGTAAGCTGCGACGTCTATCGACCCGCCGCCATCGAACAGCTGAAGGCCGTTTCGGCCCAGGCCGGGATCGACTTTTTCCCTTCCTCGGGCGAACAAAAGCCAGCTGACATCGCCGCCGCCGCGCTCGATTACGCCAAGCGCCACTACTACGACGTGATCTTCGTCGACACCGCCGGGCGTCTCGCCATCGACGAAGCGATGATGACCGAGATCAAGGATCTGCATGCGCTGCTGAAGCCGATCGAAACCCTGTTTGTGGTCGATGCCATGCTCGGCCAGGACGCGGTGAATACGGCAAAAGCCTTCAACGAAGCGCTGCCGCTGACCGGCGTCATCCTGACCAAGCTCGATGGCGATTCGCGCGGCGGCGCCGCGTTGTCGGTACGCCACGTCACCGGCAAGCCGATCAAGTTTGCCGGCGTCGGCGAAAAGCTTACCGGCCTCGAGGAATTCCATCCCGAGCGGATGGCCTCGCGCATCCTCGGCATGGGCGACATCCTCGGCCTGGTCGAGGATGCCCAGCGCGGCGTCGATCAGGACAAGGCGCAGGAATTCGTCAAGAAAATGAAGTCGGGCAAGGGCTTCGATCTCAACGACTTCAAGGATCAGATCGGGCAGATGAAAAAGATGGGCGGCATGGCCGCCATGCTCGAAAAACTGCCGGCGCAGTTTGGTGCCATGGCGCAAAAGGCCGGCGGTGGCATGGAAGACAAGACCGTTCGGCGCCTCGAGGGCATCATCAATTCAATGACGCCGGGGGAGCGTAGCAAGCCGGACATCATCAAGGCCAACCGCAAGCGCCGCATCGCCACCGGCGCTGGTGTGTCGGTGCAGGAAGTCAATCGCCTGCTGAATCAGTTCGAGCAGACGCAGAAGATGATGAAGCAGTTCTCCAAGGGGGGAATGCAGAAGATGATGCGGGGCATGAAGGGGATGCTGCCGGGGATGCGGTAGCGCTTCGTCATTCCCGCGAAAGCCGGAGTCCAGCGGTTGGTTTGAATTTGTCGCCGTATCGCCGGCGCCGACTTTCTAGCTTCGCTTCCGCGTCCGCGCCGGGAGTTCGCCCCGGCGGGCGACCTACTTTCTTGTTCGCGCAAGAAAGTAGGCAAAGAAGCGCTCCCCGCCTCCCCGGCCCTGCGGGCTACCCTCGCTGCGGAAGGCCCGCCGGGCCGGTCGCTAAACTCGCTTCGCTCAGACAACGCGACCGGACTACCCCCGGCGAACCTCCCTCGCTTGGCGGGTCAGAGGGGAATGAAAAGCGTCGCGTGTCAGACTGTGCGAATACAAGTTCAAGTTGCGAAGCTAAACTTTGCTGCCAAAGCGGCATCATTCAGATCCTGCACTTGGCAAACTGATGGTCTTTGATGCTTCCCTTCCTTTAGAGGTAAGTTCCCAGAATCCTCTCTGGGAGTTCCGGCTGATCATTCCCCTTCTCTTCAAGGCGTCGCGCCCCCATGCGATAGTGTTCTCCGCCTTTGTTTCGCCGGTGCTAACTCTTTCGAGGTCAGCGGCATTGATGAAACCTTTGGTCTTCATCAGCTGAATTACTGCCTTGGTTGCTTCCTGCTTGCTAGCACTTCCGTTGAAGTTGGTGGCGAGTACGTGAATGAGATATGCCTCATAGACCGGTTGTGGGGTAAGCATTCCCCGTCCAGTAGTACGAGGAGTGCTTTCACTTAGTGAAGTGCTTTTCCCAGTATCCGGATGAATCAGTCTGGATTCCGGTTTGCCCAACCGAACACCTGCACGTTCAAGCAACTTGCGAATAACTGAATTCGGGGTGTCCGTAAATGGTTCCGCAAGAGACTTAAGGCCATCAAAAACATCGTCCTCTACACGTATGGTCGGCATCATGATTACTCCTTGTCAGTTGTTTGAACTACCACGGCTCGCAATGTACGCACTTGTGACAAGTGTGTCAAGTCGAACTTTGTTCCATTGTTCGGCAATGAGCGAATTAGGGGTCGGCTTCGAGTTTGTTTTCGCCGAGCGCAATCACGCGCGATGCTTTTCCTTCCCCTCTGACCGGCCGAGCGAGGAAGGTTCGCCGGGGGAAGTCCGGTCGCGTTGTCTGAGCGAAGCGAGTTTAGCGACCGGCCCGGCGGGTCTTCCGCAGCGAGGGTAGCCCGCAGGGCCGGGGAGGCGGGGAGCGCTTCTTTGCCAACTTTCTTGCGCGAACAAGAAAGTTGGTCGCCTGCCGGGGCGAGACCCGGCGCGGATGTGGAAGCGAAGTGAGAAAGTCGGCGCTGGCGATACGGCAATCTACTCGCCGATGTCTTGCAGCACCGCCCCGATGATTCGCGGATGAATGAAATACCCCGCAGGCTGGAGTCGCGCCAGAACCGGACGCGCCGCTGGAATCAAGCCTTGCAACTTGGCGAGACCGATTACCGCTGCGGTGCCGATAATGGCGACGTGGTGCGATTTGGCTTCCGCTCGTCCGGCACGATCGTCGATGATCAGCAAACATCCCGGCATCTGCACTGCCGCTGCAATCGCACTGCGTTCGCCGGCATCGAGGCCCGGATTCGTCGGCCGCCATGAAGTTTCGAAAGGCCCCGGACAGGCGAGCCAGCCTGCGTCGAACGATTGCGCGATGAATGCTTTGCCCGGATAGTCCGCTGCTGGCAATGCTTCGTCGCGAACTTCCTCGGT
This sequence comes from Rhodocyclales bacterium, assembly GCA_026399475.1. Lineage (GTDB taxonomy): Bacteria > Pseudomonadota > Gammaproteobacteria > Burkholderiales > Rhodocyclaceae > Sulfuritalea. The sequence goes on along the minus strand of JAPLQY010000037.1, from coordinate 664 downwards.
GACCAGAACCTGGCCGAACAGGCCGCGCAACAGATCCAAGGCGTCGATGCGGGACAGCGCAATCAGCGGCCCTGCGTCGGCGATGACGACGCTACGCAAACCCTAAGCTTTCTGAGCCAGCCACTGCCTGCCTGCATCCAAATCGTCGTGGGCTTCGGCTGCGTTGCCTCCGGTCAGCGGAATGCCGAGACTGGAGAGCAGGGTCAGCATCTCGGCCAAGGGCTTGTGGGCCATGCGCGCGGCAAACCCGGCGGAGACGGCTCCGCTGCGGAACAGGGACACCGCAAGCGCAACCCGCACCGAGCCGAGATCGGGTAGATCGAGTTTGTCCAGATCGACCAGCAAGGCTTGCGGGTGATCGCGATTCATTACCACGACCATGTCGCCTTCCTTGGCACTGCGCAGGGCAGTCGCGGGGTTGGTTTTGAGTTGGCGGATATTGACGGTCTGCATAATGTTCTCCTTGCATGTAGGAACATTGTAGTCCTGCCGATGCCGGACGGCAATCCGATACCTAACGCGGCTGTTGCGAGTTCGTGATCTGTCCGGTTTTGTAGCACGACATCTGTCCGGTCGTCATAGTGCCCCGAAGGGGGTACGAGATGAAACGGACGGAACTGTTACAGGAGATCCGAAACATGAGATTCGAAGAAACCTATGAAGG